>NZ_CP007028.1:600000-1200000 GCF_000512735.1 Thermocrinis ruber | reverse complement strand
AGGTGGTGCAAGAGATCACGTCTCCACCGAGGGCAAGCGCCATATAAACACCCCACCCTCTTCTTTTAAACATCTCCGCAGTGGTGGTAGTAAGTCCACCAGACTTGGACAGGATCACAAGACCACCCGGTGCGTATGCTATGGTCGGGTCCTTTCCACCTATGGCACCTATCCTTGCAGGAATTTCAGGCACAATGCAACCTAAAGAAGTGGGTCCAACTATGATTACATCCCTTTCTTTGGCATAATGGTAAAAATACACCGTATCTCTTATGGGCACATGCTCCGTTACTATGTATATAAGCTTGATACCTGCGTCTATCAGCTCAATGACTGCATCCTTTACGGATGTGGGTGGTACATAGACAAGTCCCGTGTTTATCTCGGGATGTTTCTGCAGGGCTTCCTTTACAGTGTTATAAACAGGCTTGTTTGCCACCTGAGTGCCACCCTTCCCGGGTGTAACGCCAGCCACCACAAAGCCCGGATAGAGAGCTTCCGATTCGGTGACCACTTGAGACGCTTCCCTTCCGGTAATACCCATTACTATTATCCTTGTGTTCTCGTTAAGATAAACTGTTCCCTTCATAGTTTCTCCTCCTTAAATACCTAAGTCTTTCGCTTGCTCTTCTGTTAAGGTCCCCTCTTCCTTCTTGGAACCTTGGCACTTATCCAAAAGCTCCTTTAATCTTATTGGTGCTTCCGTTAAGGGCAGTGTGGAATCGTAAATTTCCCCTTTTACACCGCACTCTCTGAAGGCTTCATAGAGCATTCTCAAGCCCTTTTCCGCTTCCGGACCGTTCCTGCGGACCACCCATATCCAGTTGGGGTCCAGCTTGCCCTCCTTGTAGAGGTCCCTTATGGCGTTGGCTACGCCTTCTCCAAGGGTGACGTCTATTCGTGTGTTGTTGGCAGTTCCACCGCACACCAGCACACCCCTTATACCGGGCTTGGAGAGGATGATGCGGGTGATCTTATACATCTTCTCCGCCGGTGGGTTGCCACCAATGTCGGTAAAGTTAGCGGGCTTTAAACCAACTGCGTAGGCGGTCTCTATGGTTACGGTGGAGCCACCACCTCCAAAGGTCATCATGGCTATGTCGCCATCCATTTCCACATAGGAACCTGCCTTACCTCTATGGTCATCCCTGTCTATTAAAGAGGCCTCTATTTCCCTTTCTGTAGGTGGTCTCTTTAGGGCTGTCCTCAGGCCATATATCTTGGCGGGTGGCACTGACGCATCATCGTCAATGATCACCACCGCATCCAAAGCTAATACCTTTTGCTTACCATCCACATCGCATATAGCCAAGGGGTTAATCTCCAAAAGCCTCGCTTCCACCTCCCAAAAAGCCTTCCACATGTTGGTTATAACTTCGGAGAGTTCCCTCAAAACACCCATAAACTCCTGAGGAAAGTTCAGCCCCAAAAGATAGTTCCTTACCATGTGGGGATAGAGCCCCTTGATAGGATCTATGGGCCAGCTCTTTACCTTCTCCGGTGGCACTTCCTCTATGTCCATACCGCCCTCTAAGCTAAGGGTCAAAACGGGCGCCCGCACTTCTGTGGAGTAGGTGATGGATGCGTAAAGTTCCTTAAGTATGTTTGCCTTTTCGCAAACTATAACACCAACGGGCATTTCGCCATACACGGGGTATTTCAGAAGAGCTTCCACCGTTTCCACACCTTCTTGGGGAGTTTTGCACAGCTTGACCGCCCCAGCTTTACCCCTTTTGCCCACCAGCACCTGAGACTTTACCATGCACTCACCCAGTTGGTTGATAAACTCTACCACTTCGTCGTTCAGATGGTCTGTAAATATATACTTGGGAGTAGGTATGCCATACTTTTTGAAGATCTTATCGTAGGCTTCGTATTCGTACAGGTTCATACTCTACCTCCGTCAAAAAGTTATGATAAAAATTATAACTCAAAACTTTATTGCTTTAGGCGGACATAGATATAAGGTATGTTTTTGTTAGGGAAATTGAACTTTTGGGTGTTTACATGGGACCAAGGGCAGACCTCTTTAAGATCACCGAACTCTTTGAGAGGGGGCTTTTAAAGTCAGTGGTGGACAAGGTTTGTGACCTCAAGGATGCCCAGGAAGCCCACAGATACTTGTAAAGCTCTAAGCACTTCCTTTTTATAAACTCGTGGCGAATAAAAAACTGACTGTCTGGGTTAAGAACTCTGAGCGTGATGTTTAAGGTGATTCCAAGCTCTATAAAGGCACTGTAGCGCACAGAGGGCTCAAAGCTTGGGTCCGCACCTCTGCTTTTTCAAGGTCCGAAGAATATGGGATCACAACGGAAACTGTAATGTTCATTGAGGGCGTTGGTTTTCCGTAGTTTATTACTATGGAGTTAACCAAACGGGAGTTTGGCACCACCACAAGGTTGTTGTCCCTCCTCCTAATGACTGTGTTCATCCATGTTATGTCTTCCACATAACCTTCTTCACCGTTTTCTAACCTAATAAAATCTCCCACTTCAATCTGTCTGCTGGCAATTAGGTTAAGCCCGGAAAAGATGTTAGAAAGCGTGCCCTGAAGGGCAAGGGAGACCGCAAGTCCAGCAATGCCCAGGGTAGTTATAAAATGGGCTACCTGAATGCCAAAATAGGACAGGAGGGTTATAACACCCAAAATAAAGACGAACAGTTTAATTATCACAAAGACAATACCAGTTCTGGGAAATTTTAAGTTTGCCTTTGAAATATAAACCTGTAAAAGTTCAGGAAGTAGATTAGAAAAAACGAGGTTATAGAAAGGATCAATAGGGATATTAAAACCTTTTCTACTACCGAGGAGTACCCCGAAAGTTGCCCAGGGTTGAGCTCTACCGTAAGGTAAAGGCTAATAACAATTGCCCAAAACAAAGAGGGCAGACGGAGTACCCGAAGGAGCATTACCGCATAGTCTTGGGAAGATCTTTTTATAAAGCCAAAAAACAGACTCCTAACTAACAGCAAAACTAACAGCGATCCCAAGAATATCAAACCGCTCAATAAAAGTTCCTGCCTCACCATACAACCCCCTCCTGTAAAACACTCGTGCAAAAATTATAACTCAAAACCTTATTGCTTTATCTTCCTATTTAGGCTTATAATTAAGGGTGGAGGTTTTTATGGAATTTGATTTTTCGCAACTGAGCGAACCAGTGAGGAGGGCGCTTAAAGATTTGGGGTTTGAGAAACCCACACCTATACAAAAGGAAGCAATACCCTTAGCACTCAAGGGCTACGATATTTTGGGACAGGCGGCAACGGGCACAGGCAAGACCGCAGCCTTTGGCATACCCATAATAGAAAAGGTAAAAAAGGAAGAGGGTTTAAAGGCGCTCATACTTACTCCCACCCGGGAGCTTGCCATTCAGGTAAAGGAACAACTGCAAGAGCTTGCCAAGTATAAGGGTCTGAGGGTATCTGTCTTTTACGGTGGAACACCCGTGGCGGGCAACATTGAGTTTTTAGCAAAATACACCCACAACATAGTGGTGGGAACGCCCGGCAGGATCAAGGACCTTATAAACCGTTCCGCTTTGGACCTTAGCAATGTTTCTTACTTTGTCCTTGACGAGGCGGACCTTATGCTTGATATGGGCTTTATTGAGGATGTGGAGGAGATAATTTCCCATATCCCTACCCAAAGGCAAAGTTTTATGTTCTCCGCCACCATACCAAGGCAGGTGGAAGAGCTTGCGAGAAAATACTTAAGGGAAGACTACAAGTTGGTGAGAGTGATAAACGCTGAACTAAAGCCAAAGATAGAGGAAAGGTTAATAAGGCTTAGCTCTCCTGCGCAAAAACTTTCAGAGTTGGAAAAGCTTCTAAGGGAACATCTTTTGGAGAAGGTGATCATCTTTGTTAAAACTCGCAAGGATGCAAAGGAATTGGCAGAAAAGCTAAAAGCCAAGAACTTTAAAGTGGTTGCCTTGCATGGAGATATGACCCAAAGGCAGAGGGAAAATGCCCTTAGGCTCTTTAAGGATGGGAAGGTAAGAATTGTGGTGGCTACCGATGTGGCATCAAGAGGATTAGATATAAAGGGTGTAGGTGTGGTGATCAACTACCATATACCCGAAGACCCAGAGGTATATATCCACCGCATAGGTAGAACTGGAAGAATTGGGAACTACGGGAAAGCTTACAGCTTTGCAACGCCCGAAGACAGCCGGGCACTGTGGAGGATAAAAAAACTTAAGGAAAATCAGAAAAGCTTAGGGTTATAATTTAAATTAAGGAGGTGGTGCCATGCCAATATTTGTAATGCTAACCACATTAACCGATGAAGGTATGAAAACCCTAAAGCACAAGCCCGAAAGGATCAAAGAGGTGGATAGGGAGGTGATGGAAAAGTTTGGAGTTAAGATCATCGCCCAGTATGCTCTGATGGGACCCTATGACTTTGTCAATATCATTGAAGCGCCCGATAACGACACGGTGGTAAAGATGGCAATAGAGCTTGGCTCCAGGGGAACCATAAGGACCCTTACCATGCCCGCCATAGAGGTGGAAAGGTTAATAGAGGACCTCAAGAGCCTATAAGTTTATGCGCCACGCCCTTGAGCTCTTTTTAAGCGTAGCAAAGGAATATACTGACCTTACCTTTGGAAGGAGTAAGGACGAGCTCATAAGCAGGTCCATAAAAGCCCTGAGGGCTCTTAGGGAGGAGGATTTAGAGAAGGTAAAGAAAAACAAGGAACTTAGCTCGGGCATTGAGGCTTTTTTGGAAAGGTTTGCTAGCTTTGTTAAAGAGCATCCGGAGGATGTGGAAACCCTTATAAAGCTTTTAAGTTTATTCATAAAGTCTCCCGTTCCGTGTAAAATAAGGCTAATAAACTTTTCGGAGGTGCTCATTGAAGATCGGAGAGCTTCTCAAGAGTGAGTTCAGCATATCCTTTGAGTTTTTTCCTCCAAAATCTCCCGAGGGAGAGCAAGAACTCTTTGAAACCATAAAGGAGCTTGAAGCACTCAAGCCTACTTTTGTGTCGGTTACCTATGGAGCAGGTGGGAGTACTCGGGACAGAACAAGAAGGATAGTTTATAGAATACACACAGAAACAAAGCTCACCGTTATGGCACATCTAACTTGCATAGCCCACTCAAAGGAAGAACTTTTGGAGATCCTTCAAGACTACAAAAACATAGGCATTGAAAACATATTAGCCCTCAGGGGTGATATGCCAAAGGGAGATTTCCAGGCTCCAAAAGGTGCTTGCAAGTATGCGGTGGAATTGGTAAAGTTTATAAGGGAAAATTTTGACAACTTTTTTTCAGTGGGTGTTGCCAGCTATCCAGAAAAGCATCCCGAGTCTCCCAACATGGAGTGGGAAATAAGGTTTTTCAAAGAAAAGGTCTTGGCAGGTGCTGACTTTTCCATAACTCAGATGTTCTTTGATAACTCATACTATTACAGGTTTGTGGAAAGGTGTCATAAGGAAGGCATAAACATACCCATAATACCGGGCATTATGCCCATAACCAATTTTTCCCAGATCAAGAAGTTTGCCAGCATGTGCGGGGCAACCATACCACAGAGCTTGGTGAATATCTTGGAGCCCTACGCGGAGGATCCGGAGGAGACCACAAAAAGGGGTGTAGAGTTTGCTATAAAACAGTGCGAAGACCTAATAGCCAACGGTGTTCCCGGGCTTCACTTTTACACCCTCAACAAATCAAGGGCAACTCTGCTTATCTACCAAGCCATAAAGCACCTTATACCGCCTAAGGTCCTATCGAGGCTGTTCTAAAAATCCCTTATCGGGACCGTCCCCCCAGCCTCTAAGGGAACTAACCCTTTCCCTACTTTGTCCCACGCTCCCTTGCGGGAGGAGAGGAATGTCTTCCTCTCAAGAACAGGGAAAATGAGGGCTACCTTCAGAACCTGCCGGGCAAGATTCCTTCCACTGGTCCCACAACGGGCATCCAGCAAGCTCTGAAAGCTTTGCACAGGAAAAATTATATCACTTCTCAAAAACTTTTCCTCAGTTCGTATTTTCAGAACAGTATCAAGGTCCTATCTGTCTGAGGAAAGGTGGAATCTCTTCCATTTTTGTCCAACCGCATTCCTCCAAGATCATATCCACGGTTTCTTCACGCTTTCCTGTCTTTTGAGAGGCATACTTTATAAACTCTGCCCTTTTGCCCTTAAAGTTTTCTATCTCTTCCTCAGAGACCTCTGGAAGCCTTGATGTTATCCTCTGCTTGACGATTTTCCAAGCGGTAGTGTTGCTATAAAGGTCAAATTTTTTGTCTTTTACTGTTATCTTGGCGGTTAGTTCCTTAAGAAATTCCAACCTTTGGGGATCTATAGTCAGTATAGCCTCCGCCATGAGAGGGTCTGCGGTGTAGAAGATGCCAAAAAGCTTTCCTAACACCCTCCTGTGGGTTAGAATTATCCTATCAAGGATCAACTGAACATCCTCCTCCACCTTTTCGTATATGAGGTCGTAGTAGTTTAGTGTTTCAAGCTCAAGACCTCCAATATGCCTTATGAAGTTTGCCACGTTCCCATAATACAACTCCTGCCTTTCTTCCTCCACCTTTTCTTCTACCGCCTGCGTGCTTCCGTAGTCAAGGACCACATCCGTATGCACGGGTGGCATTATGTGATAAGTTTCCGATTCCCAGCCTGCTTTGCGCAGAATTTGCTCCGCACCGCTCTCATCAATGTTTAGCCTTTCCATAAGCAACCTCTTTAGTCCCTCTCTGTCCTTTCTGTATTTGTCCAATTCCTCATCAGGAATATCCACATCCACATAGACGAACTTTTCTGTACCGTTTTCCTTTATGAATATGTTTTTCCTGCCCCTTATGTGCCTTTTTATGAATGCCCACTCCTCGTCGGTCATAATGGGTTCAGGATGCCACAGTTTGGACATTTCCTCTTCAAGCTCCAAGTAAGGCACCGATTCATACCATGTGGCGTTGTTGAGCTTCATCTCTATAGATTCCCTGCTCTCTCCCGTCTTTTTCATCACATAGTCTATGAACTCTTTTCTTTTGAACTTAAAGCTTTCTATTTCGTTTAGAGTCAGCTTTGGGAAAAGTATTCGGAGTTTATACTTTATAAAGTCCCAGTTGCCAAAGAGGTTTTTGTGCTCCAGGGCTTCGTATTGGTATGGGTTAGCCTTGAGAAAGTCAAAGTAGTATCCTATGAAGGTTCTGACCCTTGGGTCTGTAGTGGCAAGGATTTTGATAAAATCTGGATCGTAATACTCTATTACTTGAAGTAGCCGGGCTATGTTGAGCTTTTTTATGTTTTCAATGTGGCAGAGTTCTGCCCGGTATTCGGGTGGAAGATTCATGGCACAATACTCGTTCATAACATCCATTTCCCGCTTTAGCATACTGCGAAAGAAGGCGAGCTTTTCCCTCCTGCTTAGGTTTTGTTTTTCTAAAAGTTTTTCTATCATGGCTATTCCCTCCTCAGAAGATAAAAATAATTCACCTATTGAGCTCTCACCATGTCTTAAATCAACATCGCCTTGTCCGAATTATTTAGCTATCCGCTCCGCAAAGCCTGACAACGCTGTTTAATCCACAAAACCCACCTTTCCCCAATCTACGGGAACAAAGCCCCTTTCAATGCTCCACTTCTTTGCCTTCGTGTAGTTGATTAGATTGGCATACTTTACCTTCAAAAGTAGGTTTCTCTCGGATTCTTTCTTTAGTTCCATGGTTTTTTGCACGTACTCCCTTGAGAACTTTATGGCGTAGGCAGAGTACAGAAGGTTAAAGGCTATGAGAAGGACAGACAAAACTATATACATCATAGCTTTTCCCCCGCCCTAAGTTTGGCACTCCTGCTGGCTGGGTTTCTCATCACCTCTTCTCTACTTGGAGTAATCGGCTTCTTGGTGAGAATTTTAAACTGAGAGGCATGCTCTTTGAAGAAATTTTTAACGATCCTATCCTCCAAGGAGTGGAAAGATATTACCACCAGTCTTCCACCCTTTCTGAGATAACGGGGAACCTTCCAGAGGGCAATCTTTAAATGCTCCAACTCTTTGTTTACTTCTATCCTTATTGCCTGAAAGACCTTTGTGGCTGGATGAATTCTTCCAGTCCTTTTTACCACAGATAGTACCACATCCACAAGCTCGCCGGTGGTCTCTATGGGTTTTTTGCTCCTTTGCAAAACTATCGCCTTTGCTATTGCCTCTGCCTTTCTCTCCTCTCCGTACTCTCTAAGTATTCTTTCCAAATCCTTCTCCGAGTATTTGTTGACCACATCAAAGGCAGTTAGCTTCTCTTCTGGGTCCATTCTCATGTCCAAGGGTTCATCCCTCTGGAAGGAAAAACCTCGTGGGCTCTTTAACTGTAGCATAGACACGCCAAGGTCAAAGAGAAAGCCATCTACCGCCTCTACGCCCTCTTCCTTTAAGACCAAGTCAAGGTCCGAATAGTTTGCTTTGTATAGGCTGAACCTTCCCTCAAACTCTTTCAGGTTTTCCTCCGCTTTCTCCAAGGCAAAGGGATCCCTGTCTATGCCTATAACAAAGGCTTGCGGGTTCTTTTCTAAAATTCTTCTTGTGTGTCCCCCAAGTCCTACTGTACAATCTACAAAAAGCCTTCCTCCGCTTCCCAGAAGTAGGTCTACCGCTTCCTCAAGCAGAACGGGAATATGCATAAAGCTCTGGCTGTCTTAAAGGTAAAAAGCTTTTTCTGTGTATTGGGGTAGGTTTTAACTCCCTCAGGACCCTCAGGTGGTCTGGGGTAGGATAGCCCTTGTTTTTGTGAAAGTTAAAGTCCGGAAAATATCCATGGTAGTGTTCCATAATCCTGTCCCTCAGCACCTTTGCCACCACAGAGGCACAAGCACAGCTTAAGCTCCTTTCGTCCCCCTTAACCAAAGGAATGCAGTTAAACTTTTCCAATTTCACATAGTCCGAGATCACCACATCAAACCTTGTTTTTAGATCCTCCAAAGCCCTCTCCATCGCTAACTTGGTGGCGTTCAGGATGTTTAGCCTGTCTATCACCGTGCTATCAACCACCGCTGTGCCTATGGCTATGGCTATTTTTTTAATATGTTCGTAGGCTTCTTCTCTCTCTTTTTTGGAGAGCTTTTTAGAGTCGCCCTTTAAAAAGGGTTCTGTGAAGGGTGGGAGGATCACCGCGCAGGCAACCACGGGACCCGCCAAAGGACCCCGCCCAGCCTCATCTACACCCGCCACCACAAGTCCCTTCTCCCAAAGGGACCTTTCAAAGTCAAGCATTACTTTTTCTTGAGTTCCCAGGGTTTGATCTCCCTTATCTTGCTTAGGGCTTCTTTACCTTTGTACTTTCTCAGGAAGTAGAGCCTTGCCCTACGCACCTTTCCATACTTCACGAGCTCTATCTTTTCAATGTTAGGACTGTAATAGGGAAATGTCCTCTCTATACCCACTCCGTAGGACTCCTTGCGGACTGTAAAGGTCTTATCTAACCCTGAGCCCCTTATTCTTATAACCACACCCTCAAAAGGCTGAACCCTTTCCTTTTCACCTTCCACTATCTTGTAATACACCCTAACTGTGTTCCCCACCTTTAGCTCGGGAAATTCCCTTTGGGGGGTGTAAACTTTTTGGACCTCTTGCAACAAACCACCCATGGCTTTACCTCCGCTTTTTAAAAGACTTAATATTATATTACAAGCTCGTTATAGGTTTGAAATCGGCGGGCTTAACACTGTAGCACTCTTTAAAGACCGCGTAGGGACAAACCTTGGCACAGTATTCATGGTCTAGCTTTTTAAACAGTTCGGTTATGGACTGACCCTTTGAGTCAAAGACAAGGTCCTCTCTAACCTTTTTGTCAAAACCAAGCCTGTCCAATATGGGGAAGACATCACAGCCAATGTTTGCAAGGGCAGGCTCTAAGCCCATCCTTTTTAGTTCATCAAAGAGCCTCATAAGGGTCTGACCACCGGTGGCATCAATGTAATTGACCGCC
Source organism: Thermocrinis ruber (assembly GCF_000512735.1). NCBI lineage: Bacteria > Pseudomonadati > Aquificota > Aquificia > Aquificales > Aquificaceae > Thermocrinis > Thermocrinis ruber. Next base: position 1,190,061 of record NZ_CP007028.1, on the reverse strand, counting down.
TCCAAATCTACCAGCACATACTTTAATGGTCTGTCTTTTTGTCTTTCCTGTGCCTTTTGGAGAATGTATTCGTAAACATACTCTGCGTTGGCATAGTATATAGACATGTTAGGTCTTATGTATAGTATCTGGGGACATTCGGGCAATCTTTCTCTTTCTGCGTTTACAAAGGTATGAGACTGGGGATTTCTTGTTAGCACCACAATACGTGGATACATGGTTTTATAGACAAAAGAGCCGAGCGATATTACAATGCCGAGGGTAAGGGCAACCCACAGGTCCATAAAGAAAACGCTGACGAAGGTTATACCCGCAATGATACCATCCATTTTATTGATTTTATATAGCTTGAAAATCTCCTGAGGTTTTATAAGGCCTATGACCGCAGAAAGCACTATGGCGGACAGGGTTGCCTTGGGAAGGTAATAGAAAGCGGGGGCTATAAGCAAAAGGGTAAGACCAATAACTGAGGCAGTTATTACGCCTACCAGGGGGCTTTGGCCACCCAGCTGAAAGTTCAGGGCAGACCTTGAAAAGGAGCCTCCCACCGGAAAGCCTCTAAATATTCCTGCCACGATGTTGGCGAGCCCCTGACCTATCAGCTCTTGGTTTGCGTCCCATCTGTCCCCCGCCTGAAAGGCTAGACGTTTAGCTATAGACATAGCCTCCATCAAGCCAACGGCAGCTACCACCAGGGCACCACCCCAGAGGGATGCCAAAGTTTCAAAATCTACTGATGGAATGTATGGACCTGGTATGCCCTGAGGCACATCTCCCACGATGGAAACACCAAAGTTTTTTAGCTGAAAGTGGTAAGATAGAAGGGAGGTTATTATAACCGCCAGCAACGCTCCTGGCACAAGAGGGTGAATCTTCCTTGAGAGCCAAATAATGGCATAGGCTAAGACTCCTATTGCCAGTGTGTATGGGTTAGCTTGCCCTATCTTTTGGATTATATCCGCAATCACGGTGTATATATGAGTAGTTTTAGCCACGCTAAAACCCAAGAAGTGCCCCACCTGAGACAGGGCTATAACCAAGGCACCCGCACTTACAAAACCCGTTATTACACTGGTGGATATGAGTTCTACAACAAAACCCAACTTAAAAAGTCCTACAAAAAACGTTATAAAGCCCACCATGAGGGCTAAGATTGCCATCAGCTCTACCCATCTTTGGGAGCCCGGTTCTGCAAGCCCTTGCACCGCAGAGGCAGACAGAAGGGCAATTATTGCCACTGGACCAGTTGCCAAAAACCTTGAACTGCCAAAGAGGGCAGCCACAGCTACCGGTAAAAAGGATGCGTAGAGCCCGTAGATGGGTGGCATACCCGCCAGCAGGGCGTAAGCCATACTCTGGGGTACCAAAACCGCTGCTATAGTAAGCCCAGCTATAAGATCCTTAATAAACTTATCTCTGTTGTAGTCCTTCAACCAAAAAAGAAAGGGTGCGGGATTGAAGTTAATGCCTATCTTCATGCTTTTCTATTTTAACACCAAACTTTTCATAGACTGAGGGTAGAATGAGTAGTGTAAGCAAAGTGGAAGTAAAAATCCCACCTATAACCACTTTTGTAGTTATGCACCTTTTGGTAAGCCCCAAAAGTTAGCTCAACTCCCTCCACCTGCGCTTGTTGATATACTACCACTAAACTTTTCTACTCTGCTTACCATAACACTGCTTACAAACACAACTCCAGAGTGCTTGTTTAGAAAAGGAGTTATGCCCTCAAGCACCGCTTCAACAAGGTTTTCTGGCATTACCGAGATAACCATCACAAGGGTATCCTCTTCGTTGAATAGGAGATGTCCTTCGTGGAAACCATGGCTACCCTTTCCGGAAAGGTTGTGTATTATAGTGTAGCCACTGACGCCCGCCCTCTCAAGCAGGTCAATTACAAAGTCTAAGTCTTCTCCTCTGACAACTATCTCTACTTTTTTCATCTCGTGAAGCTTTACGTTCTTCATACCTTTACCTCCTCCTTTTTAAGATATTCAACCCAATTGCCTTCTAAGTATCTATAAAAGATTCCGCTTTCTGGGTCAAGGATGATCACGTTAATCCATTCGTTTTGCATAAGCTCCCTTATTTTCCTTATTTTGTTGATTGCTCCTTTTGCCAACTCAAAGGGAGCCTCTATAAAAAGCGTGTACCTTACGGGTACATGGAAGGGCTTACCCTCCTTTAGCACCGTTTGGGCGGGCAGACCTGTTCTTAGGTCGCTGTAATTACCAGTCATGACACCTATTCTTCCCACTACGTTGTGATAGACCTTGCTTCCGCTACCGTAAACTTCGTTGTCCACTGTTGAAAAATAGTATTCAGAGTTTATCCATTGACCTACAACCGCTGGACCTGCCAGTATGTTTTCCAGCAAGAAACCTTTTTTATCTACGCGATAGTCGTAGGAGTGCAAGAATACTCTACCCATCAAGTTGGCGGAGCTCGTAAGGCTTCTCCTGCCTATAATGAAGGCATAGTTGCCAGAAAGACCCCACTCTGGTCTAACTTCAGACCAATCGTAGGCTTTCCTGTAAACCTCCTCCGGCTTCTTTGCATCCAAAAACTGCCCTCTTTCTATAAGGGTGAGTTCCCTGGCTCTTTCAAAGTCTTTCCTTATGTTTTCAAGTAGTGGTAGGTAGTTCGCAGGCAAAAACTCAAGGTCATAAAGGAGTATTTCATCGGTAGTGGTGTTATGGATTCCGGGTACAAACACAGTGCTTGATGGTATCTCCAATCCGTGCTTTTGGACCATTATCTGCCTTACCTCAGGGTCGTTAGCCATAATGCAGAATGCCCTTGCGTTATAAATACCTGAAGCACCACCGCAGGCACCACAATCTAAGGCGGACTCGTAAGGATTGTTCTCAGACCTGCTCCCATGTCCAAGCACAAAAACTATTGGGGCAAAGTCTTTGGTTAAACCGATGCTTTTTAGGGCTGTGGATACTAGAAATGCCTGTTCTTCCTTTGTAAAGCCTACGCTTTTAAGTCTTTCTTTGAAAAGTTCCACATAACCGCGGTCCACTTTGTACTTGCTTTTCAAAACTTCAACCGCCTTTTTCAGGTTTTCATCAAGCGTGTTCTCACTGTTTATACAGGCTTCGTACACCCGGCTTACAACCTTGTCGTCAATATCCTGCATTCCAAGGTACTCTTGCAATACTGACCTTATAACGTTAAAGTAGTAAGTCCTTGTTATCTGTTCTATTTCTTCATCCGATAGCTTATTTACCATTAAGGATGTTCTTGTGTGGTCTTTGAGGGTGAGCTCTTTAAGCTTTAGATACTTCTCTGGTAGGAAGGTCTTTCCCAAGAAGTCAAAACCAAAGGCAAGTCCTATCATCTCCACCGCCACAAAGGGTGCCAGTATGTGGTCTTTTACACCGTGGAGGACCTGGTGTATGGCTTTCTCCTTTCCTACTCCACCCTTTTTGTAGGGCATCTCAAAAACCACATTTTTTGGAATTACTATCACAGGACACAAAAACTCTTCGTGCCCTTTTTGAAGGTTTACTAAGGCAAAGGGAACACCAAAAAAGCCTGCTATACCGTAAGTTTGATACCTTCCTAAGCTCTCAAGGTTCCTCCTGAAACGCTCAGAACGTACATCTATACAGAACAGAGCTTGAGCAAGGGGCTTTTCTTGCGTCTCTTGGGATAACCTTATGGACTCTATCAGGTTCTCTATGTGTGTATCCTCAAGGGCCCTGAGGCATATGTAACCTTCTTCCTCTTTGAACTTTTCATAAACTTTTACCAGTTCAAGGACATGCTCTGGGCTGATGCTGTTTATGTCTATGCCTACCTTTTTCGTCCAGTTTGCCAGAAACTGATAATAGCTAAGCGTTAGAATTTCCGCCTTTGCTTTTGTGTATTCTTCTACTTTTTCGTGAGGCTTCTTTAGATAATCCCTTATACGATCCCAGAGTTGGGGTGGGCATCTCTTTGTGGCAAGCTCGTATTTAAGGTAGGCTCTGGCATAGTCCTTGCTTAAAAACTCTTCCAATGCCCTGTAGGTAGGTTCAAAGGGAAGGTCCTTTTTGTTGGCATCTATTACCGCCTTGGCTATCAAAAGTCTTATGGCGGTGTAATCCACAACATCAACAGGATGTACCTTTTGCCAGTAGTAAAACTTGTTGTGAGAACGCCATTTTATAAAACCCACTATACCCTTTAGACGGGCCAGTTCAAGGGTTATGTATCCCTCCCAAAGGGCTTGGGGGAGTTCAAAAGAAGTTAGCACATACTCTATGGCGGGCTCGGGCTCTTCAAAGGATTCCACCATTTCCTTTAAACCCTTCCCTGCCCATAAGAAGAACCTTAGGTTCCTCTTTGCGAGCTCTCTCCAAGCTTTGTAAAAGCCCGCACTCCTACCGGGCATGTCTATGGTGGATTGTCCTTCGTCCAAAAAGTCAAAGGCTGTCTTTATGGTGAGCTCGTCTATGGTCTGGGAAAGGTCCTTACCGGTTAGTAGTTTTATGATGTCCTGTATTGTATGCTTTAAACCTATGGATAGCAAAAGCTCCCTGCACACTTGGGCTGGGTCCTCTGTAAAGTGTTCCAATAGGGCGTTCATTGTATCCTTGTTTATCTCCCCCTTGTATAGGTTGTTTAAAGTGGGCTCCTTTATGTCCTCAACCAAAAGGGTAAAAAGCAGTTCTTCGTAGGGAAGGTCCGCCTTAGGTTCCACAAAGGAAAGGAACCTTCTTATGCCTTCCCTTAGAAACCGTTCCTTCATGTAGCCTTTAGAATAAAGTTCTCTGTAGTCCTCCCTTTTGAGATAACCCCTGCCTCCAAATAAAAGCTCTCCCTCTTTTAGGGCGTCCTTAAAGGGTTTATTTTCAAACTCCCTTAGTGGATTCCGGGTTATGAAAGTTCTCATAGGCCAAAAATATGCTATCGGTTCAGCAGATATATTTACAAGAGACCTTATGTACAGCTTTCTTCCCTTTTCCATGGGCTCACCTCCTCAGAAGGTCTGAATAATTTATATCCTCTCTTGGTCGTCCGTGCAGTGGGCTCCATGCAGTAAGTGCCATGGCTACACCGAGCATAAACCATCCTGTTATTAGCAGAGCTGCCTGTAGGGCATTGGCTTTCAAGAGTGCATCAAAGAATGGATAGAAGCTCGGCATAAAGGGTGTAAGGCATGCCTGCAAAGAGGCGATTACTAACAGAAGGGAGTAGATAGGCATCTTTTCTATAAATCCACCGGCGTAATAAAAGCTGTCTGTGTGTAGCACCCTTTTAGTGTAAATGCCAAGAAGATAGAGAAGGGCAGAAGGCAAGAGGAGGAAAGCAAAGTAAGCTTCTTTCTTGGATAGCCAAATCAGGCTAAGGAGTGCAGGATACAGCTCCGAGATACCTTCCTTAAAGCTCTGACTTACCACAGCCCTTAGCGAGTGGAAAAGTAGCGTAAAGCTTGCGAGGTAGTAGAGGAACTCGTAGTTTGGTATTTTTATGAACTCAAGGCTTATCACACCCAAAAGGGCGATGAGCGGATAAGAGTATATCCAGAACCTTCTTATAAGGTAAGAGGTTATCAGACTTATGGGAAACAGGGGAATAAAGAACGCAAGTATGAGTGCGTCCAGAGGGAAATTCTCCGAAGTTTCTCCTGTGTAGAAGACTCCATAAGCAGACACCGCAGAAAGAGAAGTAAAGGATAAAAGGCGTGCCAACTTCATAAAGCCTTCTCCTATAAGCTTATAAAGGTCTGGGAAGTAAAGCTCCCTAGAAAGATGAGCGTAAAGGCTCAGGTGAACCTTCAAAGGTTCCTCCCTGTTGGCAAAGTATATGAGTATCCAGCCCACCAAGACCAAAATTAAGCTTATAGCTATGCCAAGTATAAAAAGCACAGGGTTAGAAAAAGCCCTTTCGTATACCTTTTCCTGAAGACCTTCGTAAGGAAAGACAAAGCCTCTAAGGAGATGGGACATAAGGACATATATGCTCAGAAGAACAAACAGGGAAACGATACCTAAGAAGGCAGTAAGCAGAGGTTTTTCCCTGCCCACCTTGAAAAGGTTCAGAAGTACCTGGGCGGACGTGATCCAGCCAAAGAACAAAAGTATGAGGGGAGCTTGGTATTTAAAGAAATCCGGCTTAAATATATAGTGAGTAATCAAAACTAAAATAAGTGGCACCAACAAGGTAATGGCTCCATAAAACACTGTAGGCATATCTTTGTACGTTCCCTCCTTTTTTATCAATGCGTCGTAAACTTCGTCCCTTGGAATGTTAGGGTCTTTTCTTGCCTCGTGTATAACACCACCCGAGGAGAGAAACAGGGTAGCCTTGAATATGCCGTGAGCCATCATGTGGTAGATGGCAAGGGCAAAGGCACCCACGCCCACTTCCATCATCATATAGCCCATCTGTCCTACGGTGGAGTATCCCAACGCCTTCTTCACATCATTCTGCATCAGCATAAGGGTGGAGCCCAACACCGCAGTTATTATACCTACCAAGAAGGAAAGACTGAGTCCATAGAGGTCGTAAGCAAACAAGAAGGAAAACTTGCCTGCTATGATGGCGCCAGCATTTACTATGCCCGCATGCATAAGGGCGGATACAGGAGTGGGACCTTCCATGCTATAAACCAACCAAACGTGAAAGGGTATCTGTGCAGACTTTAATATACCGCTCAGTATTATCAAGAGCGTTGGTATCCATAGGGTATCCGAAGGTTCTGTGGTGACCATTTGTACTAACTTGCTTATCTCAAAGGTGCCATACTGTTTGTAGAGTAAAAGGACTGCTATTAGAAGGGAAACGTCCGCAAGCCTGTGAGTAAAGAGTGCGAGCCTTCCCCACTCCACCGCTTGCCATCTTCTGTTGTTAAAGGTAAGCAAAAAGTAAAGGATTACTCCCATCAAGTGCCAGGAGGCAAAAAGAACGAGCAGGTGGTTTGAAAGCACAAGGGTTAATAGATTCCAAGTCATCAAGTCAAGCAGGATGAAGTATCTTTTAAACCCTTGCTCGTCCTTCATATAGTTTTCCGAGTACTTATGGATCACAAGGCTCACAAGGAGTATGTAGGAGGCAAGAAGGGTGCCAAGTCCATCAAACCTGAGAAAGATAAAAGAACCCTCTTTGTTGGTAAATAAAAACACATACAGGCTCAGAAGGAAGGCAATGCCTGTAAGAATGGTGCTCACCTTTGAGTAAAGCCTCTTTTCCAAAAACAGGGAAGTTATTATGGAAAGCAGGGGTATAGCCACGATGATTGCTTCAAGAACCATGCGGACCCTCCGTGTAGGAGTTTTTAATTAAAAGAGCGTATCAGAACAAGGAAGGACTTCCCTTCGTAATGGGGTAATGTATAACTCGTATCTAAATTGCCAAAGGAGTAATTAACAACTAACGCTTCAGGGAAGTCTTTTAACTTCAGTATACCCTTCAGCCTAATAACGTCCGGTGGTAGTTTATTGATTATATCAAGAAGTTCATTATAATCAACAGGCTCGTCAAGATAAATCACTTGTTGTGCGTGATTATGGCTGTGCGTTTCACCGTTAAGGTGGTAAAGTTTTTCTTGCAAAGCAAAGACACCGCTAAACACTTCAGCGGGAAGTTTTCCAAAAGAAGTTTTGTATAGTTTAAAGCTCCTAAAAACTGGCTCGTTGGTAAAGAGGTTTCTAAGCAAATACCTGTTCCATATATCAACAACACTATCCTCTACCTGTTTAAGCGTGCTTTCATCCACAAGGTCTGTTTTGTTCAAAACCAGCACGTTGGAACTGCCTATCTGGTGTTTGGCGGTATCCTCTTGACTGTATAGGTGAAAGTTCTTGGTGTCTATAAGGCATATTACTCCTTCTATTATGCATCCTAGGTTCTGAAGGCTTATCATAACGGGAAAAGGCTCCGCAGAACCAGAGGTCTCCACCATGAGCAGTTCAGGTTCATACTTTTCCCTCAGTTCCCTGATGGCCTTTTCAAATTCTGCGTGTATCGTGCAACATATACAACCTTCTGGAAGTTCCAAAACCTCAGAATATGCGTTTTTCAGAATCTTCCCGTCAACGCCCACCTCACCAAGCTCATTGACGATAACCGCCACCCTTTTCTCAGAAAAATGTTCCCTGGCAGCATTCAGGAGAAGAGTAGTCTTCCCGCTTCCAAGATAGCCCGTAATTATGAAAGCCGGGATCAAGGCTACTCTCCTCCGTATTCCACCGAGTCTATCTCCTCCATAAACTGTTCTATTTGAAAGGCTACAAAGTTAGCCAAATCATTCACATCCTTTTCCCAGTATTCTTTGTCTATGTCTATGCGCTTTTCATGGACGCTGTGTCCTTCCACCACATACCTAACGGTCAGGTAGGGAACTCCGCAAGCCTCATCAAAGCAAACATCTATATCCACATCAGGATTTGCCATATTTTTTTGGACCTCTTCCGCCAGCCTTTCCAACTTTTCCTTCATACCACCCTCCATGGCTCAATCTCCTGCAGTCATCATAACCATTTGTATGCAGTTTCTCTTCAAAAGGTCTGAACAAACATAGACGCATATGGCACAGCCTTTGCATCTTGAGTAATTGACCCAAGCGGTATGTTTGGTACTGTGATACATCAAAGTGTTAGGTTCTGGACAGAATAACACACACTGCTTGCAGTTGTATTTTGCACACTCTGATTCATTCACATCTGCCACGTAATACATGCTCCAAAAACCTCCTGTTTATGTTTATGGTGTGTATGCTTCTTCTTCTACCCAACCGCGCTCTTCTGCGATCTTGAAGGCTTCTCTGATAACCTGCATGTTCTTTTCAAGGAGTTCCATCTTCTTTTTGAATTTCTTTTCTATGGCGCTGTCCAATGCAGTGGTTCCTCCGGATGCCACGAAGGTATTACCCAAGAACCTTTCCCTTACCGCCTGCTCTATGTGTTCAAAGCCCACAAGCCTGGTTATACCAAAGAAAAGTCCTACCATTGCCATGTTGGTGGCGAGCTCAGTACCGGCTACCTCTAAGGCAAGCTTAGTAGCGGGGAACATATAGACCCTTGTGTTTAGCTCCCTGAGAATTTGCCAATCTTCGGGTGGGATTATGTCCACATCGGTGTTTATTATCACCATGCCACCTTCCTTCAGCCCGGAGTAAAAGGGCATGGTGTAGGATTTGCCGTGGGTGATAACCTGAGGGTGGTAGATCATGATCACGTTGGGATAGACCACCTCACCCACTTCGTAGATGGGCTGGTCGGACACACGCACATAGGCTTCTACGGGTGCCATTCTCTTTTCAGAGCCAAAGAAGGGAACCAGTGTAGCATACTTGCCTGCGGCGGACATAGCATTTCCAAGGATGTGGGCGGAGGTGACCACCCCCTGCCCACCAACGCCCGCTATTCTGATGTTATAACGCTTCATACTTTGACCTCCTGAGACTGCTTCTCTATTTCTTCAAAGTATTCCCTTACTTCATCGGTCATCCACTCGTAAAAGGCAAAGTCTTGCTTTTCCCTCTTGCGTGCGTCCTCAAGAACCTTATCTGTGGGTATAGAGTACTCAATGTTGCAAGAGGTGTAAGCGTGTATAAAGGTGGGTCCAAAGTGCCTTGCGGCGAGGATAGCCCTCCTTATGGTCTTTGCGATCCTTTTGGGATTGGTGGGAGCAAGCTTTGCCACATAGACACAACCGGCAACCTTTGCCAGCTCCACCGCGTTGATCTTGTCAAACTGCTTTCCTTTGGGAGCCATCTTTAGCTGAACACCCTTGGGAGACATTCCGCTCTCTTGCCCACCTGTGTTTCCGTAAACCTCGTTATCCACCATTATGGTGGTGAATTTTTCCCTCCTGAACCAAGAGTGCATGGTCATTCCAAAGCCTATGTCTATAAGACCACCGTCTCCTGCGATAACCACCACATCCTTTACCTTGTCGGGGAACCTAATAGTTAGTGCCCTCTTTAGACCGGATGCCACCGCGTTGGTGTCTCCGTAGTTTCCGTAGATGAAGGGAACCGCTGCCTGAGATAGTGCCAACCTTGCACAGCCTGCGGTACCGATGACTATGGTATCCTCTGGGTTGGGGAGGGCTGCGTAGAAGATCCTGATGAAGTACGCCATAAAGCAACCCGCACACATAGGATGCTCTTCCACCAGCTCCTTGAACTGTCCAAGCTGTTGGACATCTACCTGCCTGCCAAACTGCCCATACTTGACTAGATCTACATAGTCCTTGGGCATGTATTTCTCAAAGCCTGGTGATATTCTTACATACTCCAAGCCCATGGTAACACCTCCTTTTTTTAAGTTTTTTTTATACTACAACTTTCCTTTCTTTCTTTATGCCAAAGGCGTCATATATCTTTTCCATTATAAGCTCTACTGGTAGGGTCATACCACCGTAGACCCTTGGACCACCTATTACCTTGTCGTTGTCTGGAATGGTTGCCTTTACCTCTTTGGCAAGCCATCCCACGATGTTGTGCTCGGGTACTATGACCGCCTTTGCCTTTTTGAGCACTTCCCTTATTTCCTTCTCTGGGAAGGGTCTTATGGATTTTACCTTTACCAGACCTACATTGAGGCCTTCCATCTGGGCATAACGTACCGCCTCTCTACCCTGCGCCGCTGCACAACCGGAAGCCACTATGAACACTTCCGCATCGGGGTTGACCACCTCTATGGGACCACCCAAGTACTTGTAGATGTACTTCATAGCCCTTATGTTAGAGGACCAAACCTCCTGCTGCCATACTGCGTGAATCAGATAGCTCATGAAGTTGGACTTTTGCACAGGTGCGTCCCTTTGAATTCTTGCGGGTGGTATTTCACAGTCGGTGGGGGGAACAGGTGCTTTGTAGGGGTCCCTTGGAGGCAATTTCATATCCTCAGGGGTCATGTTCACATAACCCTTTGCGTGGGTAACGAAAAAGCCCTCCGTGCATACCGCTACGGGAATATAAACATCCACCTTTTCGGAGATTACAAAGGCTGCCAAGGTAAAGTCAAAGACATCCTGCTGGTTCTCTGCGTGAAGGACAACCATACCACAATTGAGAAGGTATGCGATCTCTACATTGTCGGGCTGTATGGAAAGGGGTGCATTGACGACCCTTGTGAGAACTCCCAAGACCGCCGGTATTCTGTGCCCAGGCCAAGAAGCTATAGCTTCAAGACCCCTCAGAAGTCCAGGTCCAGAAGTGGCGGTAAAGGCTCTCGCACCACCTCTGACCGCACCAGCTATAGCGGACATGGCGCCGTACTCTTCTTCAGCCCTGTAGTAGTCCTTGAGGTAGCCCTGAGCCCACAGGTCTCCCACCAGGTGCATAACCTCAGACTGGGGGGTAATTGGATAGGCTATGGCTATATCCACGTTGGCACGCTTTACCGCTTCCGCCATAGCTTGGGCGCCTGTGATAAACTTGCGCTCCCTCGGAGCCTCTAACAAAAGGTAATCTGCATCTACAACCCTTTGCTCTGGCATGGTATTACCTCCAATTTTTTATTCACTTTCAGGGACATACTCACCCTTTCTGGGAATAAGCAAGTATGAATACTCTCCGTAATCCACCACCGAAAGAGTCTCCCAATTTTCTTTGGGCAGGGATGGATTCTCTGGGGGAAGCTTTGGTTCCCACTTTATACCGAGCTCTTCTCTGACTTGTACAACAACATCCTTAAACCTTCTTATCTCCTCCGCATGCACGTCCCTGAGGGATACCATAGCGTCTTCGTGTCCCATCTCCGCACACAGGGCTATGGTAAAGCAGTTGGTCCCTGCCCTGATCATTCTCAAAGATAGATTGGCATAATGGCAATGGACACCCACAAATATACAAACTTCTATCTTGTTGTGAAGGATGGTCAGGTTAGGATGGTTTGGGTTTATCTCCGCCTCTGGGTCTATTTTGGGATACTTGGGTCTGTAGTCGGGCATGGGTATGATCCGGCAGTTGGGTATTTCCATGGCAAGCTCTAACACTGCCTTTGCCTTCTCCATAGCACTGGCGTTCCATCCCCACAGGACGAGAGGCCCAGGGAATATGGTAGGATTCCTACGGGTAAGCAGAGCTTTGGCTGCCTCTCTCATTGCAACCTCTTCATCTACGATCTCTCCGTAGAGAAGGGCTTTTCCCGGAGGTGGCAATTCCACACCCTCAAAGGCGGGTGGTGTAGGTATATAACCGGCGGGTCCTGGGACTACCTTCATTCCTTACCTCCTACAACATTGAGTTATCATAAAGTTAGTATACATTGCACTGTTGTCAAGTTTAAAAGGTATGATTTTAGTCATAAGCTACTTCTTGGATTGATCCCTTTTCCTCTCCCACTCTTCAAGCTTGGGCGAAAGCAGTTTATAGAGGGCGTTCGCCAGGAATATTATGATCAAAAGCAAGGGCAAACCCACCAAAAGCATCAGCAGAAAGAGCTTTCCAAAGAACAAAAGCCAAGCCAAAAGTTCATCCATCGCTAACCACCAGGTTTATAAGCTTATTTTTTACATATATGACCTTTTGAAGTTTTTTGTTTTTCAACGCTTTTGCAACTTTCTCTTGGGCTAAGGCTATGGACTTTACAGTATCCTCTTGGGCATCTATGGGAACCTTGATAACTGCCTTTAGCTTTCCGTTGACCTGCACCGCTACTTCCACCTCCTCCTCTTTTAGTGCCTCTGGGTCTGGCTGTGGGAAGGTGTAAAAGACCATGAGTCTTTGATTGCCCAGCTCGTTCCACAGCTCCTCGCAGATGTGGGGCGTAATTGGATAAAGCATAAAAAGAATTAGCTCAAGGGCTTCCTTCAGGACCTTGTAGTCTGCCTGGGTTTCCGGTTTAAAGTCCTGGAGGGTGTTCAAAAGCTCCATTATGCCTGCAATGGCGGTGTTAAAGGAGAGCTCTTCCATATCTTGCAAATACTTTTTTAGGGTTTGGTGGGCTTTCTTTCGTACATCCTTTGCCTTACCTTCCACCTTTGAGAGTTCCTCCCTTGTATATTGAAGATTCCTAAGCCTTTCAAGGTTTTCGTGGAAAAAGCCCCAGAGCCTCTTTAGAAATCTGTGGGCACCCTGAAGACCTTCTTCTGTCCATTCAAAGTCCTTTTCTACAGGTCCTGCAAAGAGTATGTAGAGCCTAACCGTGTCTGCCCCGTAGCTGTTGACCATATCCTCTGGGTCTACGGTGTTTGCCTTGGACTTGGACATTTTGGCGGTTTCACCCACCGCAGACTCTACTCTCTTTACAAACTCCTCTTGGTAGACACCAAGTTTTTCCAACAGAAACTTAAAGTTATCTCCTACGGACAGCTTGTTTTCCCTTAGGAATTCACCAATGGTCATAGGAATTTATTTTAAAAAATCTCGGTTTATCTTAATATAGAAAGCATGCCGGAGGCAAAAAGTAAGCTAAGCAAAGCCCAAAAGGCAGCCATACTACTTATGGCTCTGCCTCCGCAGGTGGCGGTGGAGGTGATGAAGGAGCTGGATGATAACGAGATCCAAGAGATATTAGTTCTTGCATCCAGCTTAGAAGGAATAACACTAAAGGACATAGAAGAAATAGGTAAAGAGTTTATAGAAGAGTATAAGGCAGCATCCTTTGTAAATCCCGATGTGGATGCCCTGTTGGAGTTTGCAAGGAAGGTCCTTCCCCCAGAGAAGTTCGCAAAGATTTATGAGTTCCTCAGCAGTTCCAACCTCATAAAGAGCTTTCAAGAGTTGGAAAGGGTAGATGAAAAACTTTTAGCAAACCTTTTAAGGAATGAACATCCCCAAACAATAGCGGTAGTTCTGTCTCAGCTTTCGTCGGCAAAGGCGGCAGAGGTTCTCAAGCTTTTACCCGATAGCCTAAAGGTGGAGGTTGCCAAAAGGATGGCAACCCTTGAAAACATATCCCCCGAGTTCATGAAAGAGCTAATTGAGGCTATAGCAGAAGAAATAAGGAGTATGGGTGTAAGCGGAGTTATGCAGAAGTTGGAGGGCATACCCCTTGTGGCTAACATTCTGAACGTGCTTGATAAAAATACCGCCAACAGCATACTGGCAAAGTTGGAACAAGAAGATCCCTACTTGGCGGAAAAGATAAAGGAAAAGATGTTCACCTTTGAAGACATAAGGAAGCTGGACAACAGGGCTATAGTGGAGATCCTAAAGGCGGTAGATAAAAACGTGCTTATGATAGCCCTTAAGGGAGCGCCGGAGGATATAAAGGAGAAGTTCCTGTCTAACATGTCCAAAAAGGCGGCGGAGATCATGAGGGAGGATATGGAGGCTATGGGACCGGTTAGGGCAAGCGAAGTAGAAAAGGCTCAAAAGGAGGTTATAAAAGTTATCAAAAACTTAGCAGACCAAGGAATAATAGACCTCACAGGTGGAGAATACTATGCATGAGGATTTTAAACCACTGCACTCGGTGGAGTACGTTCTTCCGAAGGAGGCAGAGGAAAGTAAAGAAGAAAAACTAGAGAAACAGCAACTACTTAAGCAGATTGAAGCTTTGAAAAATACCGTAAAATTGCTTGAAATGGAACTTTTGGAGTGTAAAGGAAAAAACCAAGAGTTGGCAAGGCTGAACTCCAAGCTTGTGGAGGAGAAAAAACTTTTAGAAGCTGAAAAGAGAGCCTTGGAGGAAAAGATCGCAGGGCTAAAAACCTTTCAGGGGCACGTTGAAGGTTTTTGCCAAACCCTCTTGGAAAAGTTCTCGGAGGTGGAAGATAAGGTAAGGAATGAGATAAAGGATATTGCCTTAAACATAGCCAGAAGGCTCTATTTAACGGAAAAGCTCCCAAAGGAGGAGGCTGTCCTTCAGTCTTTACAAAAGGCTTTAAACAGTGGTATTTCTTTGAAAGGATACATAAGGCTAAGGGTAAATCCCCACGATTTGCCAACGGTGGAGGAGTTTTTAAAAACCTTGGACCTAAAGGATGTTCAGTTGGAGCTTATAAAAGACGAACATCTAAACAGGGGAGAGTTTTCCATAGAAACCGCAGATTTTTGGATAGAAAGAAGACTGGAAGACCTGTTGACGGATATAGAAGAGGAGCTTTGAACTACCTTTTGACTCCACTGGAGATTTCTGTAAGGGGTAGCACCACGCTTTGGACTACAAAGGCAACCAAGATGCCTATTATGAGCATGGCAATGGGCTCCGCCAACCTTATCCAGAGGTTTATCTTTCTCATAGCTTGCTGGTCGTAGAGCTTTTCTAAAAGCTCCAAAGACTTTTCCAACTCTCCGCTCCTTTCACCGGTAGCCAAAAGACCCACAAAGAGGGAAGGAAATACGCCGGTAGCCTTGAGAACCTCCGCCAAGCTTTTGCCCTTGGCAATCTCCTTGGGCACCTCTTTTAGCTTACCCTTTATGTATTGATTGGTTATGGTATCTATTGCCAAAGACACCGCCCTAACGAGGGGAATGCCAGAAAGCAAGGACATACGCAAACTGCCCGCAAACCTTGAAAGCTGAAAGTAAAAGGAAACCTTACCAAAGATGGGAAGCATAAGGTAGTACTTGTCTATGTTTTCCCTGCTTATGAGCTTTCCTTTAAAAACAAAAAGCAGGATAAACAGAGGGAAAAGATAAAGGAAATAACCCATCAGCTTGGAGGAAAAGAGAAGAATTTTTGTTATCAAGGGCAGGTCCTTTCCCAAACCAGCCAGCACGCCGGCAACTTTTGGGATCACAAACTTAACCACCGCAAACACCGAAAGAAGGCTAAAGAGGATCACAAAGACAGGGTAAGTCAGGGAAGACAGAACCTTTGCCCTCACCTGTGCCATCCTGCTGAGGAACTCCCCCGCAATTTCAAAGACCTTTTCTAAGTTTTCGCCCCTTTCGGCGGTCTTTAGCATCTCCAAAAAGAACTCTGGAAATATGTCCGCCCTGCCAAAGGCAGTATGCAAAGGCTCTCCCTTTTCTATGGCTTCCTTTACAGAAAGTAAAGCTTGCTTAATTCTTTTATCCTCCGCCTGCTGTATGGCGGTCTCTAAGGCTTTTGGTAAGTTTAGCCCGGAAGAGAGTAGCATAGAAATCTGCGTTAGCAAAAAGGCAACGTCCTCTTGGGAGGGTTTTCTTTTAAAGAGTTCCCTACTCCAGATGCCCTCGGAAACATCCTCTATTTTTAGGGGCTTTATGCCCTGAGAGATTAAAAACTCGTAAGCGGACATGCCCTCCGGCACCTCAATCTTACCACTTCTGATATTTCCAAACTGGTCTATGCCCTTGTACAGCTTTATCCTACTCATGGCTTTATAAGATACTCCCTGCCATCTATGGTTATACGATAAAGGTCTGGCAGTCCCTTATAGGTCTCTTCAGTCTTACCACCCTTCACCGCAGAAAAGGAAAGTTCCTTAAACTTTCCCAACTTTATAAGCCGATCATCCTCGTAGAACTTTATATCCCCGTAAGGATAAGGAAACTCGTAATAGTAAAGCACACCATCCCTGTAAATAAAGGCACACTTTACCAAGCCTTGGTAGTAATCCCCTGCGTAGGTGTGTAAAAATAGCTTATCCCTTTCCATGTATGCGTCCTTTGCGGAAATGACCTTCCTTTGAATGTTCCAAACCAAAAGGGCTTCCTCCTTTAGCCTTTGGCTATCCTCCGCAAGAAACACCGAAGATTCCACGCTGGACTTAAAAACATAAGAAAAAAGCCCAAAGACAAGCCCAAGCAAGGTTATGACTACGATTAACTCAAGAAGGGTAAACGCCCTTTTCATTTTTTGAAAAGGTATATCACCGCAGAACCGTAAGAGAGCTCCACCTCTTTGATGCCCGGATAGTCCCTTAGCTCCCTCTCCCTAACCCGCACACCCTCCAGCCTGTTTTCCAAAATTTTGTTGTTCAAAAGGCTCATATCTTGGTAAAGGCTTCTGGCAAGCTCGTAATCCTTGCGTGCAGAAAGCAAAAGTTCAAAGAGAACGCTAAAGGTGATCACCAAAACAGAAAGGGCAATTAAAACTTCTATAAGGGTAAAGCCCCTACAGGTTCCAAACATCTAAGTCATCTTCTGTGCCTTCCTTTCCGTCCGGACCCATAGACCTCAGCTCAAAGGGTCTGTTTACCCCCGGAGAAACATAAATAAAATCACGATCCCACGCATCCTTGGGCACTTTGTCCAAATACTGCCTCCACCTGGTTGGCACCGGCGGAGTGTTTGGTTTTTCCACCAAGGCTTTTAGACCCTGCTCGGTGGTAGGATAAAAACCATTGTCAAGCTTGTATTGCTCCAAGGCATCCTTTATAGCTTTCATCTGAACCTTTGTTGCCTCCACCTTTGCTTGATCAACCCTGCCCGTGATCCTTGGGACCACAATGGCAGCAAGAATACCCAAAATCACAATAACCACCAAAAGCTCTATGAGAGTAAAAGCCTTTCTCATGCCAAAAATAAAAAAACCCCGCCAGAGGGCGGGGCGGTGCAATTTCTAACACTTAGAATTGGGTTTGGAGGTGGAGGGTGTAGTCGGTGAAGCTCCTTCCAGTTGTACCCCTTGAGTCAGCGTTTCTGTTCACAGAGTCCACACCCAAGGATACCTTTGCTGCTTGACCCTTGATGTAGTAGTGGACAAACACACCAACCCTTGTGTTCCTGGGCTCGCCTGGTATTGGCTCAGTTTGACCGGCACTAGCACCAGTATAGTAGAAGTTGAACCTATCTTTATTCTTGTCTTGCTCCCACCTTATTGCAAGGGCTGGTTTTCCAAAGCCCACCATTTGGTCATACAGGAGTTGTGCTTGGGCATAAATTTGGGTTGCTTTGCCATAGCATACGGTATTTGTTACACCATTACACACGGCAGAATTATTAAAACCATAAGGCACATCCTTTGCGTTTATGTATCCCACTTGAAGGTTAGGGATGATATCTCCAAACTTTTGTTCGTAAAGCATATCTACAGTCCACAGCTTAACATCCTTTGAGTAGTTAGCAGTAAGACCGGTGGTTTTTGCACCAACTACCCTATAACCTACGCCGAGGGTAAGAACGTTCTGCCTGCCAAGGTATGTGTCCGCAAGGGTATATCCGGTTTCGCCCTTAAAGCCAAGCATGGTGGGGGTAAATTGAAGCCTTATGGTGTAGGCAAGGGAGTCTTTAGTGTTTGCACCAAAGAGGTTTGTATTGCTATCTCTCCTATCAAACCTACCGTCAGAAACACCCAAGTAGTACTTTAGCATACCGTCTGCCACATTACCCCAAACGACTATTCCTGCATCCCTGCTACCATCATTAAGCACACCCAATGCGTGTGTGGGGTTTATTGGCAGTCCCCTAAACACATCACCAAGTGCTTGGGTTGGGATAAGGAAGTTGTAGGAGGATGTTAGGGCTATTCTGGAGAAGGGAACCCTCATTGCACCCGCTTGAACCCTGAACTCATCCGCAAACTTCATTCCGATGAAGGCATCCCTGGTTATGAAGCTTCCCCTAAAAGCGGTGGATTCTGCGTTGATGCTGAAATACACCAGCTTGTTCACATGCCCGCTTGCGGTGATGTTAGCCAAGTTCACATAAAAGTTCGTGGCGTTGTGGTCTGTGGATGCAGTTGTCCTCTTGCCCTCGCTTCTTCCCCATATTTGGGTGGAGAAGCCTATGTCTGCGAAGGTCTCCTTGTCAATGTTTACTCTCCAGGCGTGGGCTGGCAAAGTAGCAACACCCATTAGTGCTGCCATTGCTAAAAGGCTCTTCTTCATGTTGATACCCTCCTTTAAAGTTTTTTGATGGTTTTAATGATAGCATAAGGAAAAAAATTTGTCAAGAGGTTTTTTTAGATGCAAACTTGCAATTGGGTGCTTGGAAGCTATGTTTTTGTGGGTTTTTGATGCTCGGGTCCTTTTTTGCAATTTTGCAGTGAGGCTCTGTTTGAGGTAGGTTGATATAATTAAAGCCATGAAGTGGATAAGGCGGTTTTTTGTTTTTGTTATATTACTCTCTGTGCTTGGTTTTCTGGGAAGTTTGTTGGCAAGGCTCCCGGTGGGAGAGCGGGTGGCGGTTTTAAAAATAGAGGGGGTTCTGATCAATTCGGAGCCCATCGTTAGGAAGATAGAAAGCCTAAAAGAGGACAAAAGCGTGCGGGCTTTGGTGGTTAGGGCGGAAAGTCCGGGTGGCTCGGTGGGTGCATCCCAAGAGATATACAGGGCTCTGGAGCGGTTCAGAGAGTCCAAAAAGCCGGTGGTGGTGTCTATGGGCAATGTTTGTGCCTCTGGATGCTTCTATCTGGCTATGGCGGGGGACTACATATACGCAAACCCGGGGACTATAACGGGTAGCATAGGGGTCATCATCCAGCATACAAACGTAAAGGAGCTTTTGGAAAGGCTTGGTATAAAAACCACCTCTATAAAGACAGGAAAGTTCAAGGATACCCTCTCTCCCACGAGGGAGCTCACAGAAGAGGAAAAACGATACCTTCAGGAGCTCATAGACAAGGCATACGAGCAGTTTTTGAACGCCATACTAAAGTACAGAAAGGAGGTAGACCCCAACAAGCTCAGAGAGATAGCGGACGGTAGGGTATTTACGGGAGAGGATGCTCAAAAGCTCAAGCTGGTGGATGGTTTGGGTGGGCTCCAGGATGCCATAGAGAAGGCAAAGGAGCTCTCTAAAGCAGAAAAGCCGAGGGTCTTTTATGTGGAGGAGCCAAAGGGCTTTCTCAGAAGGCTCCTTGAAAACCGTCTTGGTGCAGGCTTTGGTGTGGATGCTCCTTTGATGCTATACTACCTTATGCAATGAGGGCGGTTTTAATCACTGCCACAGACACGGGCGTAGGAAAGACCTTTATTTCTTACAACTTGGTTTATGCCCTAAAAGAGAGGGGAGTAAAGGTGGGCTACCTAAAGCCCGTAGAGACCGACGTGAAGGATGTGCCCCAGGATGGGGCTTTGCTATGCAGTCTTACAGGGCAGGATTTGGAAGAGGCGGTGCCGGTTAGATACTCTCTGCCCCTTTCTCCCTATGCGGGCATCTTGGAGGAGAAGAGGGACTTTTCCCTTACGGATTTAAAGGAGCATTACCTTAGGCTTTTGGAAAGGTATGAGTTTTTGGTGGTGGAGGGAGCTGGTGGCATTGCGGTGCCCATAAAGAGGGATTACAACTACGCCCACTTGGCTTTAGACTGGGGGCTTCCCATCCTGCTGGTAGCTCGGGCTGGGCTTGGCACCCTAAACCATACCTACCTTAGCTACTTTTACGCTAAAAGCATGGGGCTTAACATCTTGGGAATAGTTATGAACGGTTTTGAGGGAAAGGATGTCTCAGAAAGGACTAACCCAATCATAGTGGAGGAGCTAACGGGAATAAAACCCCTCCAAGTGCCGAGGGTGGATGGGCTACTCCTTGAGCCTTCCCTCCGAGATAGCCTTGTTAGCCTTGTCGGGTTCTAGCCTTTCATAAAAGGCTACTCTTTCTACGAGTTCTTTAAAGTATGGTGCTGCGGCGGTGCCACCGAAGGCTCTACCCTTTGGCTCATCCACCATTATGCCCGCCACATATTTGGGGTTGGTGGCAGGAAAGTACCCCACAAAGTAGGCAACCACCTTTTCCATAGAGTATTTGCCTGTTCTAAAGTCAAACTTCTGGGCGGTGCCCGTTTTGCCCGCTATGGTAAAGTATTGGGACTTGGCTTGGGTTGCGGTTCCCTCCTCTACCACCCTTATGAGGTTTTTATGTAGCCAATTTAAGACCTTATCAGAAAAGAGCTTATCCCTTAGCACTTTTGGGGGACTGTTTGGTTCATAGACTATGCGGGGCTGGATTATTTTGTTAGTGGCAAGCCCACCAAAGGCTACGCAGAGGTTCAAAAGGTTCGCACTCAAGCCCTGCCCTATGCTGGCGTAGATTATGTTTGCAGGATAGTTAAGGTTTGGAAGCTTTGGCTTTGCCTCTCCGGGTAGCACCCCAAAGGTGGATTTAAAATGCATCTTTTCAAACAGCTCCTCCACATCCTTCTTTGATAAGAACCGGGCTATTTTGGCAGTTCCCACGTTGGAAGACTTTATGAGCACTTGGTCTAAGGAGAGAACTTTGGAGGGATGCACATCCCTTATGGTCCTTCCAAAGAACTCTGCCCTTCCTCCCTCTGTATCTACTCTGTAGTTAAAGCCTATGTATCCCTTCTCTAAAGCCTGCCCTATAAAAAAGGGTTTCATCACAGAGCCCGGTTCAAAGGGGTCCGTTACTGCGTAGTTCCTCCTGTTTTCCGGTCTTGCCTTTTGGTAGTGATTGGGGTCGTAGTGGGGGTAGTTTGCCAAACCGAGAATGTCTCCGGTTTGTAGGTCTATAACGATTATGGCGATCCTTCGTGGGTTCCAGTCCTTTACTATTTTTTCCTTTATGTCCTCCAGTATTACCTGAACGCCAAAGTCTATGGTTAGCTGGAGGTCTTGGGTTTTGTAGTCCCTCTCTTCCTCCTCCAAGTTGAGTACAAGCCTTCCACCCTTTGGTGAATACAAAAAGACCTTTTTAGCCTCCTTTGAGTAGAGCTTATTGTCAAACATATACTCAATGCCCTCAAGACCTCTTCCATCCGCACCCACAAAGCCTATAAGGTTGCTCGCCAAATGACCGTGTGGATAAACCCTTTTGTAATCCTCCTGAATGCCCACTGAGTTTTGATTCTGCGTGTCCCTTATAACGCCCCTCACATAGTTTATGTACTCCTTGTCTATGTTCCTTGCCAACCATACAAACTTGCGGTCTGTGTTCAGCTTTCTTAGTATTTCCTCCTCCCTTTGGTCTAAGATTGCCGAAAGCCTTCTTGCTAACTCTTCCCTGTTTTGGACGTACTTTGGAAAGGCAAAGATGGAGAAGGTGGGCATGCTTATGGCAAGCTCCACCCCCTTTCTATCCTTTATGGCTCCCCTGTAAACGGGCACCCTTTCCACCACCGCCTTCGGAAACTTCTCCACAACCCTTTCTATGTATGCGGTCCTTCCAAAAAGCTGGATGTAGGCATACCTTATGATCACCACCAGGAAACCCAAGAAGACAAGAAACGCTAGCAGGTAGATTTTTGTGTTCTTTACTGTGTTTGACATGCAAGGCTTATAAACTCTTTGAACACGTCAAAGGCGTCGTGTGGTCCCGGAGATGCCTCCGGATGAAACTGGACGCAGTATATGGGCAGATACTTGTGCCTAAAGCCCTCCAGTGTTTGGTCCAAAAGGTTTATGTGGGTTATCTCTACATCTTTGAGGCTCTCGGGATCTACCGCAAAGTTGTGGTTTTGGGCGGTTATGTGAATTCTCCCAGTGCGCAGGTCCTTTACCGGATGGTTCCCTCCGTGATGTCCAAACTTCAGCTTGTAGGTCCTTCCGCCGAGGGCTAAGCCTATGATCTGATGCCCAAGGCATATGCCCATGATGGGCAGTTTTTCCATGTATGCGCGCACCAACCTTATGCCCTCCACCACCCTTTGTGGGTCTCCCGGTCCGTTGGAAAGAAAGATGGCGGAAGGTTTAATCTGTTCTATGGTCCTCTGGGCATTCTCCGGTGGGATCACCACCACCCTTGCTCCCTCTTGGGTGAGCCTTCTGAGTATGTTCTTTTTGACGCCAAAATCCACCACCGCAATGAGGGGCTTTTGGTTTTCCTTAAGTATATATCCCCTCCTTAGGTCCCAGTCTCCTTCATTCCAGTAGTATATCTCCTTGGTGGCAACCTCTTGGACCAGGTCCAGCTCCGAAATGTCTGCGTAGTTTTTTGCCTTCTGAACCAAACTCTTTGGGTCCAAATCTACGGTGGATATGATGCCCTTTATGGCACCCTTTTCCCTTATTCTTTTGACCAGAGCCCTCGTGTCTATGCCCCATATACCTAAAACTTGGTTTTCTTTCAAATACTCGTCCAAAGACTTCTTTGCCCTCCAGTTGCTGTATATGGGAGAAAGCTCCTTTATTACAAGCCCATTAACCTGAACTCTATCGGACTCCACATCCTCATCGTTTACCCCGTAGTTTCCTATTTGGGTGTAAGTTAGGACTACGATCTGCCCTTTGTAGGAGGGGTCCGTGAGGATCTCCTGATACCCAGTCATGGAAGTGTTAAAGACCACCTCCCCTAAGGTCTCCCCCTCTGCACCGAAGGAATAACCCACAAAGTAGGTTCCATCTTCAAGGGCTAAGATGGCTCTTTTCATAGCTTTTTGGCGGAGAGGGCGGGATTCGAACCCGCGGTGCGGGGTTTAACCCGCACACAGCATTTCCAGTGCTGCACCTTCGGCCACTCGGTCACCTCTCCTACTAATATTAATTATAAGCAAAGTTGAGGTTTCTTTGAGTTTATAATCTTCCCGATGAACAGAGCCCTATGTCCCGTTTGTGGAGCAGTAAGTGAAAAGGTGTTATCTTCATACCGTTCGCAGTATAGCCCTGAAGACTACAAGCTCTACAAGTGTGAAAATTGTGATATGGAGTGGTGGGAGCCCTTAAAGATGCAGTGCTATCTTTACGAAGAGGGGTTGTTTCCGGGATATGAAAAGTTACACAGCCTACCAAACCTAAAACTCGGTTCAAACCACAGGGCTTTCTTTAAGAACTTTCCCGGACCTTGGAGTGGGAGGCTGTTAGATGTGGGATGCGGAAACGGAAAGTTTTTAATGGTAGCCAAAAGCTATGGCTTTGATGTGTGGGGTATAGATATAGACAGACAAAGCGTAGAAATAGCAAAAAGTGTTCTTGGAAACAACATATACTTTATGGAATTGAGGCAATTTGTTAAATTCGCTAAAGAAAGAAATCTTGAATTTGATGTAATCACTTTCTTTGAGGTTCTTGAGCACCAAGACAGACCCATTGAGTTCCTTGAAAGTATAAAGAGCATACTAAAAAAAGGAGGATATGTGGCGGGAAGCGTGCCCAACAGAGACAGGTGGATTATAGATGAGACCGAATGGGATTATCCACCCCACCACCTTTTAAGATTTTCAAAAAAATCATTGGAGACAACCCTGAAAGTTGCGGGTTTTAGCAATATAAAGGTAATAAGCTTAGACTTTTCCTTCAAACTTAAGGAGTGGCTCTCCTATATAAAAGAAAGGTATATAAACATTTCTTCGTTGCAAGGATTTATCAGGACAATTCTTTCTGTGCCATTAAGCTTGGTCTTCATCGGAGACCTTATAGGCAGGGGACCCTATCTGTATTTTCAAGCTAGAAAAATCTAAAAGAACTGTTTAAAAAATAACAAATTCTAACAAACTTTGACTTTAAATAAAAGGCTTGAATTAACACTCCCTTTGGGCTAAAATTAAAAAACTCAACCTTAAAAAGAGGTTTTGCCATGAAAAAGCTAATTGCCCTTAGCCTTTTGGCGTTAAGCCCTATGTTGCCGATATTTGCCATAGCCTATGGAGAAGAGATAAAGCCCATGCATTCAACAAGGTTCGGTGGCTTCTTTGTGGATAAGTTGGAATACAGAACTAAAAACAAAGACCTAAAGTTTCACATCTACTCCTTTTACGGAGGAGACCACCACAAGCTGTGGGTTGATGTGGAGGGAGAAAGGGGGCTAAAAAATAGCGAGTGGCTACTTGAAAGGGCGGACTTGCTGTTTGTAAAGGCTATCTCAGGCTCTTGGGACCTAAGGGCGGGCGTGGGCTACGCGGGTAGCAACGAGGGTGGAAGGTCAAAGCTCGTGCTGGGTGTGAATGGTCTGGCACCCTACGGGTTTGACGTGGAGGCAAACCTAAACCTAACCAACAAAGGAGAGCTTTACGGAAAGCTTGAAGTGGAGTATGAACTTTTGATAACCCAGAGGCTCATCCTTCAACCGAGCTTTGAGGTTTTGGCAAGCACCAAAAAGATAGAACCCCTTGGAGTTGGGAGCGGTCTAAGTAAGACAGAGTCAGCCCTAAAGTTGAGGTATGAAATAAAGAGGGAATTTGCACCTTATGTGGGCGTCTCTTGGGAAAGACATTTCGGACAGACTAAGGAAATGGTTGGAGAAAGGGACCTTATAAACTTCCTGGTGGGCTTAAAAACTTGGTTCTGAGCCTTCAGCCTCCACTCATAAACTTGCCATACCAACGAAGAAAGCCAAAAACCAAAAGGGTTAAAAAAATAAGGAATAGAACATAGAGCAAAAGCTCCATAAGGAATAAAATATTCCTGTGGACGCACTCATTGACAAACTTATAAGGGAGGTCTCCCAAGTTCAAAATTCCCTCAAGGTTGCTTCTCCGTGGATCAAAGGGGAGGTCTTGGAAGAACTTATAAAAGCCCTCAAACCTCAGGTAAAGTTGGAGGTTATCCTGAGGGCTGGAGAAAGAAGGGACCTTGAAATCACAGATTACAGGGTTTTCAGAGCCATAAGGGACTTTGGAGGAGAAGTATACATAAACCCACGATTGCACGCCAAGTTTTTGATAATGGATGAAAGAAAAGCCTATGTGGGGTCTGCAAACCTCACTTACTCGGGCACTGTGGAAGGCAACTTGGAAGCGATGGTGCTGGTTGAGGAGGAAGAGAAGATAAAGGAGCTTTTGGCACTTTGGGAGCTTTTAAAAGGATCCTCTATTAAGCTGGACAAAAACACGGTGGCGGTTGCTCTGAGGGCATACTCTTCCACCGAGTTGGAGGTTTTGCTTTTGGAAGATCTTCCTGAGGAGAGCTTTTTGAAGGTAAATACAGATAAGGGCTTTTTGGTCTGTAAGCTCAGGAACGTTAGCACCTTGGGTCCCGATAGCCTCAGTCTAAAGCTGAGTAGCCTTCAAAAGGACTGGGTGGTTGCCCTCATAAACAGCATGGCGGAGGAAAGCGGAAGAATAAAGGTAGGGAAGGTTTATGTAGTCTGTGAATACATAAAGCACAGGGAAAAGGAAAAGGAGAGCCTCTTTGGAGTTCCCTTGAAGACTTTGGAGGTGGGCACCCAGTTTGTAAGGATGGAAGAAGAGGAGGAATTGAAGGAACTTATGGGCACTAACATGTCTGGCTATCCTATGGAGGTTAAGGTCTTTGCGGGCAAGCTCTTTGGTGTGGGCACACCCGCCTACTTGGACCTTACAAAGATCGCCACCATGCACATGGCGGTGCTTGGCACCACTGGTTCTGGGAAGACCACCTTTGTGATTCGGCTTTTAAAGGACATAAAGGACAAAGGCTACGCCCAAGTTTTTGTCATAGACCTCTTTGGAGAGTATTTCAAAAAGCTAAAAGAAAACGAGGAATTCATAGATTATGTGAAGTTTCCCTATACCCTCTTTCCCGTAGGTGCAGAGGACATAAAGGAGCTGTTTAAGAGGTATGGCTTTGAAGTGGGAGAAAGGTCTTCCCAAGAGCGGGCTTTCTTTGGGAAAATAAGAAGGTCCCTAAAGCCAGACCTAGAAAAGATCGCCTACAGTGAAAGGAGTTTGGAGGATATTCTCCTTGATGCACCCGCGGACATTAGAGAGCAGGCGGAGGACCTTTTGGGGCTCCTCTCAAGGGACTTTGGAGAGGACGCAGTAAGAAATCAAAGGCTAGTATGGGAAAGGGCAAAGGAGGTGGTGAATTCTAAAAGTCCGCTGGTTATATGTGATTTGAGCGATCTGGCAGACCCAGAGTCCCGCCTGAACATAGTGGGGCTAATCATGAAGGAGATATTCCTCTCTTCAATGAAGGATGGCAGGAGGCGGATCATAGTCCTTGAAGAAGCCCACAACTTTGCACCGGAGAGGGGTGCCATTGACATTCCTACAGGAAGGGAAAACATAGCCCTTCAGATGACAAAGAGGATAGCCTTGGAGGGTAGAAAGTTTGGCGTTGGCCTTATAGCCATAACCCAAAGACCTGCAAACTTGAATAAATACATACTTTCCCAGATGAACACACAAGCCATATTCCGTTTGGTTTCCAAGAACGACTTAGATGCGGTGTCCGTGTTCTTCGGAGAGAGGGATTGGGGGCTTTTGAACTTATTGCCTCTTCTTAGACCGGGAGCCCTATATCTGAGTGGTCTGGCAGTGCCCTTTGGTATGCTCTTGGAGATTGAACTTTAAACTTCCAAAAGGATAGTTACGGGTCCGTCGTTTATTATGAAGACCTCCATATGGGCACCAAAGATGCCCGTCTGCACGGGCACATATTGGGAAAGCTTTTTGACAAAGAGTTCATAAAGTTCTTTTGCCTTCTCTGGCTTTTCTGCCTCCTCAAAGCTGGGTCTTCTGCCCTTTTGGGTGTTGGCATAAAGGGTAAATTGGGAAACCACAAGGGCGGAACCCTTCACATCCAAGAGGGAATACTGAAACTTACCCCTTTCATCCTCAAATATTCTAAGATGCACCACCTTTTCCACCAGCTTATCCACCTTCTCCTCCGTGTCTCCCGCCCTGACTCCAAGAAGTATGTTCAGTCCCTTTTCTATTCTCCCCACCTCTTTACCGTCCACCACCACCCAAGAGGCCTTTACCCTTTGCACTAAGGCGCGCATGTTCAGAGCTTACAAAGGACAGGTATGATCTCGTAGCTTTGCTCCTCTCCAAGGATCAGCTTTATAAGATGGCTTAGGTTGGGCGAGTTGTCGGTAAAAAAGAGCCTCAGGGTCCCATTCCCTTCGTTCTTTGCCAACTTTTTGACTTCTTGGGCAACCGCTTGGGCAGAATCCACAATCTCCACATCTCCCATGTACTCCCTTATGGTCTCTTTTAATAGGGGATAGTGGGTGCAGGCAAGTATGAGGGTATCCACCTTACCCTTCAGCTCTTCCAAGTAATACTCCACTACACTTTGGGCTATCTTGCCGTTGATTATACCCTCCTCCACCAAGGGAACAAAGAGGGGGCAAGCCTTGGCTACGGGCTGTGCGCCCTGTTCCTTTAAAAGGTTTTGATATACCGCACTTTGCACGGTACCCCTCGTGCCTATTACACCTATTCTCTTGGTCTTTGAGACCTTCAGGGCTTGTTCAACGCCGGGCTGGACCACTCCAATCACGGGTATGGTTAAGCTCTCCCTTAGAAGCTCCAGGGCGTAAGCACTGGCAGTGTTGCAGGCAACCACCAATAGCTCTATACCAAAGGACAGAAGAAACTCTGCACACTCAAGGCTGTATCTTTGGATGGTCTCCTTGGACTTGCCACCGTAGGGCACTCGGGCAGTATCCCCCAGGTAAAAAAAATCTACGGAAGGCAACTCTTCCCTTAGGGCTTTTAAAACGGTTAGCCCACCTACGCCCGAGTCAAAGACGCCAATTTTCATGATTTTTTCATGTGGGTTTTCCTATTATAATACACTAGAATAACCTTATTTAGGAGGTGTGAACATGAAGAAGGCTCTCATGCTATTAGCAGTAGGTCTTGTAAGCGTATCCTTTGCCAGCCAACAGCTCGCCCAACAGAAGGGCTGTATGGCATGCCACGACCTGAAGGCAAAGAAGGTGGGACCTTCTTTCGCGGACGTAGCCAAGAAGTATGCAGGCAAGCCTGATGCGGTGGATTACTTGGCGGGTAAGATCAAGAAGGGCGGTGCTGGCGTTTGGGGTTCTGTACCAATGCCTCCTCAGAACGTGTCTGACGCAGAAGCCAAGCAACTTGCCCAGTGGATCTTGAGCGTAAAGTAAGAGAACTCTTTTCGGAGTTTGTCCAACTTCACTTTAAAAAACCCGTGGAGGCGGACTTCAGGGACCTGAGGTCTGCCCTCCTCTTTTCTATGTTCTTAGAATGGTTCGGTCTTGACAATCCCTTAGGTATATACCTTTTGGACCTTTATCCGGAGCTCTTGTCTGAATTTCACCTTTGGCACAAAACCTTGGGCATAGAACACTCAAAGCTTGACTTTCTACCGTGCTGTTAAAAAAGGTTTATATGTTTGGAGGGAAGGGTGGCGTTGGCAAAAGCACCTTAGCCTGTGCCTTAGCCCTGTGGCTTTCTGAGAAGGGCAAAACCCTTTTGGCTTCCTTGGACCCGGCACATTCTCTTTCTGGCATACTCAAAACATCGGTAGGAAGCAGTATTACTCAAGTTCTCCCAAATCTTTATGCAGTGGAGCTTGATGCCCAAAGCTTAGCCCGGAGCTATGTGGATAGGGTTTTAAAGGGCTTGGAGGAGATTCTTTCTCCCTCTGTCTTGGAGGGTGCAAAAAGGTTTGCGTCCTTGATCTCCTCCTCTCCCACCTCTTTGGAAACTGCAGTCTTTGACAAACTTTCTGAGCTCTTGCCCCAGTATGAGTATGTGGTTTTGGACTTTGCGCCCACTGGACAGGTGCTCAGGTTCTTTGACTCTCTAAACTTGGTTCAAGAGTGGCTTGAGTTTTTGGTTCAGCTCAGCCATCGGCAGGAGGAGATAGACCGGTTTATGAACAGAAAGAGAAACCTACCCCAACTTCTCAAAGAAAGGCTCCAAAAGGTAAAGTTCTTGGCGGAAACCTTAAGGGAAAAGGGATTGCTCTTTGCGGTGGCAAGGCAGGAACCCTTAGCCCTCCAAGAGGCACAGATGTTAGAAAAGAACACTTTCATAAAAACAAAGAGGGTTATAAACTGCTCTGAAGAACCCACAGAAGGGCTCAGCATCCCAAGGGTAGAAGACCCCTACGGGATTGAAAACCTCAAAAAAATCCCCATAGAAAAGCTCGCCCTACTTTAACACCTTTCCCGTCTTTAGATAGAACACATAAAGGTCAAGTTCTGCCAAGCTCATGCCAAGCCCTTGTGCCACTTCCTTGAGGACCTTCTCCGACTGAAGGTATATTTTCCTCGTTACGGTTTTGTAGTCTGGAATGAGCTTTTTCTCTTTCAAAAACCTGAATATGTGTCTGTCTATTATTGCCACATCCTTGTAGCCGATGTTTCGCAAAAAATGGGACGCTTCCTTTAGCCCAAAGCCTTCCACTTTGTATTTGGAGCAAGCATCACTTAGAAGGTCCCTGAGTTCTTGCGGGCTTGAGCCATTCTTTAAAAGCTCTAAGGTTCTGTGAAAGCTTTCCCTTGCCTTTACGATCCTTTCTGCCCTTTGGCGGGCAAACCTATGACCAAGGGAAGAGAGAATTTCTGTTAGCTCTTCCAAGCTCAAAGTTTTAAATCCCTCTGTTCCTATTTGCATCTGTGCCTTTATGCCAAGGCTTGCGGAGGAGTTGGCAGTTAGCAAGCAAAAGCAAAGTTCCGAGAATAGGTCCGCCTTATACTCCGCATCTAAAAAGGGCTTAAAGTTAAAGTAGGTCTCTCCAAACCTTCCCAAGTTCTCAAACTCCTCCAGCCTTCTACGGACAAAGCTTCCAACTTTTTCCTTTGCCAGAAGGACATCCTCAAACACCACACACCTCCTTCATAAGCTCCACCGCACCTTTAAGGGTTTGGTCGTTTATTATACCCATGAGCCTTGCCACCTCTTGCAGGCGCTCTTCCCCTTCAAGCTCTTTTATTAAGACTTGGTTGCCCTCCCGATAAGTTTTAAAGTGTTTGTCTCCTGCGGAAGCGAGGGCGGGCGAGTGGGTTATGGCTACAATCTGCATCTTTGAGGATAGTCTTTTCAAAAACTTTGCCATTTTGAGGGAAGTCTCTCCGCTTATGCCCACATCTATCTCATCCAAAAGGTAAGTCTGGGCTACAGGAGATAGCAAAAACAAGCTCAGGGCTAAACGGGAGACTTCCCCGCCGGAGGCAACCTCTGCCAAATCCTTGGGTGTTCCCCCGGAGGAAGAAAACAAAAACTTTACATCCTCAAAGCCAAAGGGTCCCTCCCTCTCTTCAAAGAGCACATCAAAGACGCCCTTTTCCAAACCAAGCTCCTTCAAGCTATCCATTACCATGCTTACAAAAACAGACTTTTCTTCCCTTCTCTTGGCACTGAGCCTTTGCCCCACCTCTCTGAGCTTAGCCCTTAGCCCTTCCCTCTTGCTTTGAAGCTCCTCAAGGTTCAGTTCTATACTTTCTAACCTTTTTATCTCCTCTTTGAGCTCTTTGGCAAACTCTAAAACTTCTTTGTAGCTCTTTTTGTATCTTCTTTCTAAGCTCTGCACCGCAAAGACCTTCTGGTTGAGTCGGTCTATCTCCTCAAGGTCCCAGCTTTCATAAAGGTTGGAGAGCCTTTTTCTGAGTTCAAGAAATTCCTCCTGAATTTGCGTGAGGCTTTCTCTTTCTTGGCTCAACCCCAAGCCCTCCAAGAGCTTTGCCAAGTTCTTCAGACTGGGTATTAACGCTTCGTCCAACAGTGCAATCCCCTCAAGGGATAGCCTGTTGATCCTCTCCCCTTCTGCGTACTTTTTTAGAACCTCTAAAGCCCTCTTGTACTCCTCCTCCGACCATCCCACCTTTTCAATATCCCTTAGTTCCTCCTTGAGTATTCTAAGCCGGAGGTCCTTTTCCCTCTCCAGGTGGGCAAGTTGCTCCAACTCCTTTTCCACCTCCTTTAATTGCTGATAGATCTTTTCAAACTCCCTTCTCAGTTCAATGGCTCCCATGCTTTTATCGAAGACATCCCTCTGAAAGTCCCTTCTTAAAATTCTTAGCCTGTCATCCTGCTTTTGAAAAAGTAAAGCCCTTGAGAGGATTTCCTTGACCACCTTTTGGGTACTACTGAGCCCATTGAGGTAAAACCTACTCCTTCCTCTGTTTATCTCCCTTCTTAGGATGAACTCTTCATCCTCTAAGACTATCTCCGCCTCCACGGCAGTGCCTTCCTCGTAATCCCCCTGCTCCCCTATCAAAAACGAAAGGGCAGAAAAGGTCATGGACTTTCCTGTTCCCGTCTCTCCTGTGATCACATTGAGACCTCTGTCAAAGAAGAGCTCCTGCCCTTCTATGAGAAGGAACTTATCTATGCTCAGCCTAACCAGCATAAAAAATAAGATAAGGAAAACATACCCTTGTGGAAGTTTTCTACATTAAAATAAACCAGTGGGAAATGTTCCAAGAGACCATATCTAAACTATACAAGCAGTTTGTTAGACTGGCTTTTAATATAACCATAATAACCCTCATAATCGGGCTCTTTGTAGGTATATTCAGGACTGTCTCAGAGCTTGGTCTTACCATCACAGAAGCTACGGTCAGATTGGGTTTTAAAGAGTTGGTTACCAACGTACTCTCTTTGATTATAGTGCTTGAGCTTATAAGGGCTTTTATAGAATTTTTTGAACACGAAAGGGTTAGGGTGGCTATACTATTAGAAGTCCTAATAGCCTTTCTTATAAGGGAGTTTATGCTGCATCTCTTTGAAGGAAAGCTTTCTGGGATGGATGTATTCTTTTGGTCCTTGGGAATTGTGGCTCTTGTAGGTGCGAGGGCGATAGGCTTATTTTATAGTGTACCAAAGGGTTAGGTCTTCGTATAATAGTTATTTAAGCTTCTTGGAGGTTTGGAATGGGTAAAAAAATCAAAGTGGCAATAGTGGGTGTGGGCAACTGCGCAAGTGCTTTGATTCAGGGTATCTATTACTACCAAAGAAATCAAGGTCAAGGAGTAAGCGGTTTAATGTTTGAGGACGTAGGAGGGTACAAACCTTGGGATATTGAAGTGGTGGCTGCGTGGGACATAGACGCAAGAAAGGTAGGAAAGGACGTCTCAGAGGCGATCTTTTCTCCACCCAACTGCACCACAATTTTTGAACCAAACGTGCCAAAGACTGGTGTAAAGGTGCGTATGGGAAAGGTCTTGGATGGCTTTGCGGAGCATATGAAGAATTACCCACCCGACAGGACCTTTGTGCTTGCAGATGAAAAAGAAGACGAACTGGAGGATGTGGTTAAAGTGCTAAAGGATACCGGTGCAGAGATACTCATAAATTATTTGCCCGTAGGCTCAGAGGAGGCTGCGAGGTTTTATGCTACTGCGTGCCTGAAGGCGGGTGTCTCTTTTATAAACGGTATGCCTACCTTTATAGTCTCTGACCCAGAGTGGGCAAAGAAGTTTGAAAGTGAAGGCATACCAGTGGTGGGAGATGATATAAAGTCCCAGGTGGGTGCAACCATAGTACACAGAACCCTGGTGCAGTTATTTTTGGACAGGGGCGTAAAGATAGATCGCACATACCAGCTAAACTTTGGCGGAAACACAGACTTTTTGAACATGTTAGAAAGAAGCAGGCTAAAAACCAAGAAGGTTTCAAAAACCCAAGCGGTAGAGTCTCTGCTTCCTTACGATATAGGAGACCAAAACATACACATAGGACCTTCCGACTGGGTACCCTGGTTAAAGGATAGAAAGATCGCTTACATAAGGTTGGAGGGAAGGATATTTGGTGATGTGCCCATATCCTTGGAGCTGAAGCTTGATGTGGAGGACTCGCCAAACAGTGCGGGCTCTATGATAGATGCCATAAGGTGCTGTAAGTTGGCAAGGGATAGGGGCATAGGCGGTCCTTTGTATTCCATAAGTGCCTACACCATGAAGCATCCACCCATCCAATATCCTGACTGGCAGGCAAAGAGGATGGTAGAGGAGTTCATAAGAGGAGAAAGGGAAAGATGAAAGAAAGGCTTTTTACACCCGGTCCTGTGGAAATTCCCGAAAGGGTAAGGAAGGTTTTAGGGGAGCAGATCATCCATCACAGAACGGAGGAGTTCAAAAGGAGCTTTCTGGAGGTCAGAGAACTCTTTAAGAGGCTGTTGGAGGAGGACTCTGAAAACTTTGTGTTCTTTGCCAGCTCGGGCACCGGTGCCATGGAGTCTGCCATTCTGAACTTCTTCGGGCAGGGGGAAAAGGTTCTGGTTATAAACGGTGGAAAGTTTGGGGAAAGATGGCTACATCTGGCAAAACACTGGGGCTTAGAGCCCATAGAGTATAAAGTTGAGTGGGGTAAATCCGCCGACCCGGAGGAAGTAAAAAAGCTTTTGGACAAGCATGCAGATTGTAGGGGTGTCCTTTTGCAAATTTCAGAGACCTCCACTGGTGCCTACCATCCCACAAAGGAGATCGGGGAGCTGTGTAGGGATCGGGAGGTATTATTGGTAGCAGACGCCATAACCGCCTTGGGTGTGTATAGGATCGTGCCCTCCCAATGGGGCATTGATGTTTTAGTTGGTGGCTCCCAAAAAGCCCTTCTTTTGCCTCCGGGACTTTCGGTGCTTTGGTTTTCTCAAAGGGCAGAAAGAAGGCTAAAGGACCGTGCCTTTTACTTTAGCGTAAAGAAGGAGCTAAAAAAACAGATGGAGGGACAGACTGCCTGGACGCCCGCCATAAGCCTGATCTTAGCCCTAAAGGAAAGCCTCAGCATGCTCCTGGAGGAGGGTATGGAAAGGGTGGAAAACAGGCACAGGCTGATCTCAAAGGCTACGCTTAGGGCGGTGGAGGTGCTTGGACTAAAGCCCTTTGCAGAAAAGCCCTCCATTTCAGTTTCTTCAGTCTTTTCCCCAATGGCAGAGGACATAAGAAGGCTCCTTTTGAAGTATGGAGTGAGGGTTGCTGGCGGGCAGGATGGGCTAAAGGGTAAAATATTCAGGATATCCCATATGGGCGTAGACCCAAAGGATGGGCTCATGCTGGTGGGTATGTTGGAGGTGGTGTTAAAGAGGCTTGGCTTGTTTGATGGTCTGGGTGAGGGTGTGAAGGCTTACTCTGAGGTGCTAACAGAGGGCGGGTTGTGGTAAAGCTCTTTATAATTCGGCACGCAGAGAGCGAGTGGAACCCAATAGGTAGGTATCAGGGACTTTTGGACCCTGGGCTTTCTGGGCGCGGGCTAAAACAGGCAGAGCTCTTGGGTAGGGCTCTGGAGAAGGAAAAGATAGATGTTATATACTCTTCCCCCCTGAAGAGAACCTATCAAACTGCCCAAGAGATCGCCAAAAGGCATGGGTTAGAGATTATAGAGGACAAAAGGATCATAGAGATAGACCATGGGGTTTGGTCTGGCATGCTTGTGGAGGAGGTAAAGGAAAGATTTCCGGAGGATTTCAGAATGTGGCTTGAGGAACCGCACCGGGTAAAGTTTGAAGGGGGCGAATCTTTGCAAGATGTTTTCAAGAGGGTAAAGGACTTTTTAGAGTTTATAAGAGAAAAACACTGGGGACAAACGGTGGCTATAGTTTCCCACACGGTTCCCATAAGGGCTATGCTCTGTGCCCTCTTGAACATAGACCTTTCAAAGTTTTGGGTTTTTGGCTGTGATAACGCCAGCTATAGCTTGGTGCATATGGAAGAAAAAAGAAACGTTATAGTAAAGTTAAACATAACTTGCCACTTAGGAGAATGGTATGTTCAGGCTCATCACGCTCTTTAGTCTATCTTTGTTGCTAATAGCTTTCTCGCAGATAAAGAAGGAGTTTGACCTTCAGGTGGAGATAGTAGCCAAAGAGGTGGAGGAAAAGCCCAAACTGAGCCCCCCTCAGAACCTTCCACTGAAGGTGTCCGAGCCCATGGATTTGTCCCCAAGGCTTTTAGAACCTCCAAAGGAGATGGAGTTTATACCCGTTGCTAGAGTGGAAGGAAATGGCTTGAGCTGTGGGAAACCCAAGGATGCCATCGCATACAAATTTGGGGTTGATTACTACCTTAAGGGTGATTTTCTTAGAGCAGAAAGGGAACTCAGCTCAATTTTAACAATGCCCTCCCCCTATAGACCTATGGCGGAGTATGTGCTCGGTCTTATGAAACTTAAAGAGGGGCAAAGGTCAGAAGCCCTCAAATTCTTTGAAAATTCCTGTAGGGTTCCCCACAGATACAGAGATTCCGCCTGCGAGCTCTATTACGCCCTGAACTTTGGGCTAAAGGGCAGTGTTCCTAAAAACGAAAACCCCCTGTGGAGTGTCGTTTACGAGATTAAGGAGAAAAAAACCTACAGGGAGCCCAACTGTCAGGAGGTTGTGTTTAAAAACTATTGCGATTATGTTTTGGACTTCGTTAAAGGGAAGGTTAGAGAAGAATACAAAGACAGCACCACCCTGAGAAGGGCTATCCTTCTTTTTCAGACAGGAAAGCTGGATGAGGCAGAAAGAGTATTCCTTGAATACTCAAAACCCACAAAACCCTACAGAAGTGTCGCCCTGTACTACCTTGGGCTTATAGCCCTGCAGAAGAAGGATACCAACAGGGCTTATCAGTATGCCAGTCTCCTTGAGACTATAAACAGAGAATACGCCAATTCCCTTTACTCCCAAATAGCCCAAAGGGATGTGCTTTTGGCAAGGATCACATACAGCATAACCAAGGACCCCAGCTTTTTGGAGCTTGCGGGAATTATAGCATACAACAGAGGGGACTATCAGCTTGCCCTTTCCAACTTTCTTGAAGCTAAAAGCATAAAATACGCAGTCTATTCTGCCATTAGAATGGGCGACTACAAAACCGCCTATAGCCTTTTGGAGGGCAAAAGGGAAAAGGATAGAGAAGATTACCTCTGGCTTTTGGAAAGTGCTTATTGGGCTAACTTGCCCATGGAGGAACCACTGAAGGCTGTAAAGGAACGCTATCCTGAGCTCTATAAGGAATACTTGGGTTGGAGCTTTTTTAGAAAAGGAGATTGGCTCTCCGCCTTAAGCTACTTTGAAGACCCCTACTACAGGGCATTGTGCTACTACAACCTTAAAAAGTACGAGGATGTTTTAAAAGTTCTTAGAGGTATAGACCATCCAAGGGCAAGGCTTTTAAAGGCAAAGTCTGCCCTCTTTTTGGGCAAACCCGCCTTGGCAAGGAGCTTCCTTACACAAAATTCTCCCGAAGAACTATACCTTTTGGGGCTGAGCTATTTTATGGAAGGTGAGTATGAGAGGTCTATAGATTACTTTAAAAAAGTTCCGAAGGATAGTCCCTTTGGCGCACGGGCACTCATGAAAACTGGAGATGCCCTGTATAACCTGGGGAAGGTGGAGTCTGCAAAGGAAGCTTATTGGGAGATATTAAAGAACTTTCCAGAGGACCCGTTGGCGAGCCAAGCTACTTTGGCCCTTTTAGGAATGGAAGAAAGAGAATTGCCCCCAGGCGATAGAGAAAAGCTCATAAAGAGCTATCTTCAAAAGGAACCTAACTCTCCCTATGCCCCAGAGCTTAAGTATCAGTTGGCAGACCTGCTCATAAAGAGAGGAGAAAAGAAAGAAGCTGAAAAAATCCTGGTAGAGCTTTTTGAAGGAAACTCGCCCTTAAAATACAAAGCGTTGCTAAAATTGGCATCTATTGAAGAGGATAAAAGAAACAAAGCGGTGCTCCTTTATAAGGTGTATAAGGAAGGAAACAGCGAAGAGTCTGCCATTGCAAGGAGGGAGCTTGTAAAGCTATATGAAGAGGTTGGAGATCAACAAAGCATGGCAGAGCTCTTGGAAGGCGGAGACCTGTCAGATAAAGAAAGGGCAATGCAGATTTATGCAGACATTAAAAGGTGGGACAAAGCCCAGGCCATTGCCAACCAATTGATCAGCCTTGGCTACAAAAGTCCCTCCTTTGATAACACCTTATGGAAAATATACGAAAATACCAAGGAGAGAAACATCTTGACTGCCCTCACAAAAAGCCAAGATATTAACCTCTCCGCCAAAGCCAAGTTGGAGATGGCAAAACTCTTAAAGGCGGAAGGAAAGCCAATGGAAGCCCTTGAGTACCTTGTGGATATATCCCTAAACAACAAAGGTGCCCAGGTATACAACTCAGCCATATTGGAGGGTGTCCAGATCTTTTTGGAGCTACGTTTGAGAAGGGATGCCAGCTGTTTTCTTGAAAGGGTTGATGCCAACACCCTTTCTCGGGAAGAAAGGGTTAAAATTGAGAGGTTGAAAAAGGAACTTCCAAAATGTGAGGTGCGATGATGGAGGGAGTATTTGCCCTTTTGAAGACGGGCGGATTGGCTATGTATCCTTTGCTTTTCCTTTCTGTGGTTTCCTGGGCTGTAGCCACAGAAAGGTTGATAAACCTGCGCTATTCAAACTTTCTTTCAAAGAACCTAAAAGAGGCAAAAAGTTTGCTGAGGAACGGAGACCTTGAGGGTGCAATCAAACTGCTTTCCTTAGACACATCCCTGGGAAGCAAAGCCCTTTTGAGGGTTTTGGAAGACTTCAAAAGTGGAAAGGTTCCCAAGAACGGGCTAACAGAAGCCCTGAGAACAGAGATTGACCTTTTGGTGCCAAAGGTGGAAAAGAACTTAGCCCTTCTTTCAACAATTGCTAGCCTTTCTCCTTTGATCGGTCTCTTTGGAACTATTACAGGACTCATAAAGGTATTCAACGCCTTTTCCATAAACCATTCTGAAACTGCTCTGAACCTTCTTGCGTCGGGCATTGGTGAAGCTTTGGTAGCTGCAGCAACGGGTTTGGCGGTTGCCATTCCAGCCCTCTTTTTCTATTGGGTCTTTAGAATATGGGGAAGTAGCCTTCTGAACCGCTTGGAGGAGGAACTGTTGGAATTTGTGAGGTTATTACCGTGAGGAGGCGTAGGTTAAGCTTTGATGAAAGGGCATACATAGATGTGGTTCCGTTGGTGGATACCCTTTTGGCTGTCTTCCTCTTTTTGGCGGTGCTTGCCTTTCAGTCACCTATAACCCTGTTGGCAGTCAAACTTCCCTTTGCCAGAGAAGGCGAAAAAGGACAGATCACGCAAGTGCTTAGGGTTCAGGTTCTGAAAAACGGAGAATACCTTTACGAAGGTAAAAGAACTACTTTGGAAGAGTTGGCAACTGTTTTTGAAGAAAAAAAGCCAAAAAGACTGATAATAGAAGCAGACGAGGATACCGCCCACAAGTTTGTGGTCTCTTTGATGGACATGGCAAAGGCTAAGCAGGTGGAAGAAGTGCTCATTGCCACCAGAAGAAGACCCTGATGTTCTTCCTGAAAAAACTGATCACCCACTTTATCCTTCCACCCGGGCTTTTGGTAATAGCTTTTGCATTTCTTGGGATTTTGACCAAGAGAAAGCTCGCAAAACTTATTGCCTTTTCCTTTGCCCTTTTCGTCTATCTGCTTTCAATAGAGCCCATAAAGGATGTGCTTTATAAACCTTTGGAAGAAGCCTACCCTGTGCCCTCCAAACCGGAGGGAGATGCCATAGTGATCTTAGGTGGTGGTGCCTACAACACGGGCATCCTCAAAGAGGACTCCACAAAGAGACTGCTTACGGGCTTTGTGCTTCACAAACAGACAGACCTTCCCATCATACTCTCGGGAGGTACCTCTATTGGTGTCTTGCCCGAGGCAGAAGTCATGAAGGAACTTCTCTTAACCTTAGGTGTGGATAAAAGTAAAATCCACACAGACGTGAATAGCAGAGACACAGCAGAAAACGCCCAAGAGGTAAAAAAGCTCTGCGAAAGACTGAGATGTAAAAAAATTATATTGGTGACTTCAGCTTACCATATGAAAAGGGCGGTGCTTTCCTTTCAAAAGGCGGGCTTGGATGTAGTTCCATACCCTACCGATTTTAAGAGGGACATGAGGTATAATCTCTACAGCCTTTTGCCAAAAATGAGCGTCTTTGCAGACAGCTACAAAGCCCTAAGGGAATACTTAGGCTTGGTGTGGTATTCTCTTTGAAATGCTTTACGTTGCAGGCGGTGGCACAGGAGGACACTTTTTTCCAGCGTTGGCCCTAATAGAGTGCCTTTTGGAGAGGGAAATTCCCTGTAAGTTCGTAGGTGCGGAGAGAGGTATAGAAAGAAAACTTAGCCATTTACTGCCGGTGGAGGGAAAATTTTTAAAAGTCTATCCCTTTTTTGGAAGGTCCCCCGTAGAAAAGTTAAGGTCCCTTTATAGTATCTTTTCTTCCTCTTTGTTTCTTCTGCCAAAGCTTGAAAGGAAGGATGTTAGCATTATCTTTGGTGGCTATGCGAGCCTTCCCCTTGGTCTTGCCTCTGTGCTAAGAGGAACTCCCCTCTTTCTTCACGAGCAGAACTCTATCCCAAGTACTACCAACCAACTTCTCAGCAGGTTTGCCAAAAGGGTGTTTGTATCCTTTGAATACTCCAAAAAGTTTTTTCCAAAGGAAAAGGTCGTAAAAACGGGCTTGCCAGTAAGAAGGGCTCTAATAGATGGGCTAAAGCTCTCCAAAGAACAGGCAAGGGCGTTGTTAAACCTTTCTGACAAGCCAACCCTCTTGGTGATGGGTGGCAGTCAGGGCGCTGTCTTTCTAAACAACTTAGCCTTTGAGATATTTAAAAAAACGGATTTCCAAGGTGTGCATATAACGGGAGAGAAGGATTACGAAAGGTTCAAAGATGCCTACAAAAACATGCCCGTCTTAGTCCTGCCCTTTACCGAAAACATGGGCCTAATCTACAGGGCTTGCGATTTAGCCCTAAGTAGGGCTGGTGCAAGCACCATAACTGAGCTCTCCCTCTACGGAGTTCCTGCCCTGTTTGTTCCCTTTCCTCATGCAATCAGAGACCATCAGTATTACAACGCCAAGGAGATAGAAGGGCTTGGAGGTGGATTGGTTATAAGGCAAGAGGAAGCTGAGCTTAACACTGTTCTAAAGCTTTTGGAAAAGATCCTTTCCAACAGGGAGGAATTTTCAAAGGCTATAACTCGTTTTGCAGACCAGAATCCTTGTGAAAAAATCCTCAACAGCCTTCAGGAGTTCCTCCCAAGATACTGATAGCTCCTTAAATGTGATCATCCTATCCCTGAGCCTTTCACTCGGGATACCCATTATCTGCTCAGCCTTGAGATAGTCCAAAGTCCAGAAAAGGCTCCCATGGAGCAAAAAGCCCCTTTTTCCCATCCTCATAGCACAGGCCACCAACTTCTTTCCCCTGTGTGTAATCTCTCCAAAGGTAGGCTGGAATATACAAAAGTATTCCCTGTAAGAGCCTACGTAGTTGGAAATCCCAAGGGAAAGACCTAAACGCTCAAGGCTCTCCTTTAAAAGTCCCATAAGCCTTAAATAAATCTTTTTTGGGCTTTTGCCCCATATTTCCTTTGCGTCCACCACCGAGAAGGAGATATCCCATCCATGCAGAAGGGCACCACCACCGGTAGGTCTCTTTACTACATCCACAGGAAAATCCCTTGATTCTTGGTGAAAGCCCAAGCTGATTACAGGTTTCTTCCAAAGATAAATCCTAAAAAAAGGCCCTCCACCCTCTTCAACCCGCAGGAAGTTTTCATAATCCTTTTGCATGTTCTCATAGCCATCAAGGACCTCGATCATTACAAAACCTTTTCAAGCCTTTCAAGCTTTAGGTCTTTTATGAGCTGATAATCCTTCTTTATGTCCCTTCCTGCCCTTGTCAAGTAGCCTCCTACCATCATGGCGTTGGTCATTAACATTGCCATGCCGTAAAAGTCTCTCAGGGTTTGTTCCCTCCCACCGCAGAGCCGGAGTTCCGCCCTTGGGTTTGTAAATCTAAACATGGCAATTATACGGAGGGCTTCCAATGGCTCCACACCCGGTGCCTTCTCTAAGGGCGTTCCCTCAATGGGCATCAAAAAGTTCAAGGGTATGGAATCCACCTCCAGCTCCCTGTAGGTTAGAGCTAAATCTACCCGGTCCTCATCGGACTCGCCCATTCCAAAGATACCCCCACAACAGGTGGAAAGTCCAACCTTTTTTATCCTCTTTATAGTCTCATATCTTTCCTCCCAAGTGTGAGTGCTGACGATCTTTGGGAAGAAATTCTTGGAAGTCTCCAAGTTATGATTGATCCTTTTAACACCCGCTGATTTTAGCTTTAGGAGGGACTCCTCATCCAGTGTGCCTGCAGACACGCACACATTTATGGGCAAACCTTTTACCTTTTTTATTTCCTCCACGCTTTCTTTGATCCTTTCCACCTCCTCCGGTGTAGCAGACTTTCCACTCAAAACTACGCAGTATCTGTTTGCCCCAAACTCCACTGCCCTGTAGGCACCTTCCACAATCTCTTCCTTTGGCACCAAAGGATAAACATTTATGGGAGTTTTATAAAACTTAGACTGGGCGCAGAACTTACAGTCCTCTGAGCAAGCTCCACTTTTGGCGTTTATTATTGAGCATAGCTCCACCTTCTTGGGTTCATGAAAGTGATTTTTGACCTTTTGGGCAAGATACACCAAAAGGGCTATGTATTCATCTGGCGTTTGCAAAATGGCGAGGGCTTCCTCTCTACCCAGCTTTTCCCCTTTAATAACTCTATCTGAAAGCTCTATTAAAAATTTTTCCCACTTGTCCATAGCAAATAAATTATAATCTTTCTTAAAAAAAATATACATTCTGCTTTACGACATACCCAAAGTCTACTCACAACCTTTTTAAGTCTCTAAAGGCGTTTCTAAAGCCAGCGATCACACCAACAAAGAAAAAGAAAAAGAGTCCAAAGGGAAAGGTTTTCTTCCCAAAGAGACCCTCCATCAGCCAGATGTCAAAGGCATAACCCACCAGCAGACCCGCCAAAACACCACCCAAAATATTAAAGCCCACGGTAAGGGCTAAAAAATCCTTACCCCTCATTGGTTAAAATTTAAACTATGCTGGACCCAAAAGCCATAATGGAGGAGCTAAGAAAGGAAGGCTATAAAAATCTCTACACCTGGTGCGACCCACCGGGAACTTTCTATGACTGGCACACACACCCAGAGGATGAAATAAGGGTGGTTTATAAAGGTTCCATCGTGATCGGCACAGAAGAAGGAATTTTTGAGCTGAAGGAGGGAGACCGCCTGGAAATAAAGGCTGGCACCCGCCACTGGGCAAGAACCCAGGAGGGTGTTTGTTACGTTTGTGGTAGCAAATAAAAATATTCAGATATTTTAAAGGGCTTATATAACGGAGCTTAATAGATTTTTAAGTATTTATTATTGCAAGGTTGAAAATTCAAAGCTAAACTAAGAAAAGAAATAGTCAATAAAGGAGGTGGTAATATGAGTGTAAGCAGGAGGGACCTTTTTAAGCTTGCAGGTGTAGGTGCCCTTGTGTCTGCATTGCCTTCAAA
Source organism: Thermocrinis ruber (assembly GCF_000512735.1). NCBI lineage: Bacteria > Pseudomonadati > Aquificota > Aquificia > Aquificales > Aquificaceae > Thermocrinis > Thermocrinis ruber. The sequence goes on along the minus strand of NZ_CP007028.1, from coordinate 1,147,381 downwards.
GTCTTCCTTTGCCGCTGCCGAAAAGGTGGGTAAGATGGGAGCCATGCTTCCGCCACCCAAAGGAAACAGGGTGGTAGTATGCGGTGGAGGATGGGCAGGTTTAACAGTAGCCAAATACCTCAAAAAGGAAGACCCCAACATTGAAGTGGTCCTAATTGAAAAAAGACCTAACTTCTTCTCCTGCCCCATATCTAACGAATGGCTTGCAGACTTGGTTTCCCTTGATTTCCTATCCCACGATTACAATCAACCCGCCGCCAAGTATGGCTACAAGTTCATCAATGCGACTGTATTAGGAATAGAAAGGGACAAGAAGAGAGTTTATACCCCTCAGGGCTACATTGAATACAACTACTTGGTACTGGCGCCGGGTATAAGATACAACTACTCCGCATGGTTCAAGGATGACAAGCAGATGGCTGAGTATGCAAGGGTGCATTACCCACCTGCCTACATACCCGGTTCTGAACATCTTGCACTAAAGAGGAAAATCTGGGAGTTTGAAGAAGGTGATTTTGTAATTACAGTTCCTCCTGGTGCATACAGATGCCCACCAGCACCCTACGAGAGGGCAGCAATGATCGCCTATGTCTTTAAAAAGAACAAGGTAAAAGGAAGGGTGATTATTCTTGATCCCAAGGGAGACATAGCACCCAAAGGTCCGGGCTTTAGGGCAGCTTATGAGCAACTCTACCTCGGCATAGTAGAGTATGTGCCAAATGCGGTCATAAAAGAAGTAGACCCTGTAAAGAAAATCATAAAGACCACCGCAGGAGACTTCAAGTTTGCAGATGCTAACTTGGTTCCACCCCATCAAGCGGGTGATTTAGTGTGGATGGCAGACCTCATAGCAAAGGACAAAGACGGCAAGCCTACCGGATGGGCAGATCAAGACCCCATCACCTTCCAAGCAAAGGCGGACCCCAATGTATTCTTGGTGGGAGATGTCATCGGTGGCGTTCCTTATCCCAAGAGCGGACACATGGCAAACTCCCAAGGTAAGATCGTAGCCAAGATCATAGCTTCAAGGATCAAGGGCAAGGAGTACAAGCCCACCCTTCCCGACAACACGTGCTACTCTATGGTAAACGGCGATCCTCAAGAGGCAATAGTCATAAGCGTTACATACGAGCTAAAGGACGGAAAGATCGAACCCAAACCAAAGGTTATCAACGAGCGTTCAAAGGCGTTGGCGGACGCTACCTACGAGTGGGCAAAGGCTATATACAGAGATATGTTCGCATAATGTGGTAAGGCCCCCTCTGGGGGCGTTTACACTACACATTGGAGGTTTTAGATATGGACAGAAGAGATTTTTTAAAGGTGTGTAGTACGGTTGCTGTAGCATCTATGATAGACCCTTCTGTGTTTTCCAATATGCTCTCCGCACAGGAGGGAATGTTTAAAGCATACAAAAAGGCCTTGCTTGTAAAGGAGGATGGTTCTCCTCTCAGGGAGGAAGACCTTAAGCCTCACAATGCCTACATATTCTTTTACCCCTACGCAAGCACGCCTTGCTATTTGATAAACCTCGGGGAAGAGGTAAAACCAGTGGATGTTAAGCTAAAGGATGGCAAAACTTACAAATGGCAAGGTGGAGTAGGAAGCAAAAAGAGCATAGTGGCATACTCCGCCATCTGTGCCCACCAATGGAGCTATCCCACGAAGCAGTACTCCTTTATAAACTACTATCCTCCGGACAAACCTTCCGAGATTACAAAGAAATCTGGTGTAATACAATGCTGTGCCCACTTGGGACTTTACGACCCAAAGGAAGGGGGAAAGGTTATTGATGGACCACCGGAAGTTCCTCTGGCATCAGTGGTTATACAGGAAGAAGGTGGCAAATTCTACGCCATTGGCATTTTGGGAGTGGATCAGTTCAATCGGTTCTTTGAAACTTACAGAAGAGAGTTAAGGGAAGCCTACGGTAGCATTGCAAAGGCAAGGGAACTTGTGGATAGATGTGTTGTTATGGAGGTGAGTAAATACGTGAAACAAGTCATTCACTGTTAGTAGAAAGGGCGAAGTTGCAATTGGCTCTGGGCGGTTATAAGGAAAGGAGGAAAGAAATAACCGCAAAGAGGTATGAAGAGTGGGCTAAGGGGCTCTGGAGGGAACTGTTTGGCTAAAGTTTAAAACTCCTTCAACATTCCCCTTACCTTGTCTTCCCAGCTCGGGTGGACAAGGTCTGGCTTTCTCAGAGCCCTCTTTCTCTTTTTGGATTTTTTAGTGTTGTAGTGGGCTCCGCCCGCCTTCCACCTCTTTATCTTTCCAGTGGCGGTTATCTTAAACCTTTTCTTTGCAGACCTGTTTGATTTCATCTTCACCTTAGCCATAGTGCTACTATTATACCATATCCTTTAGTTTTTCTCTTAACTTACTCAGGGCACTTTCCTTTATCTGTGAGACCCTTGCGGTGGAAACTTTAAGTAGCTTTGCTACTTCTTTGGCTGGGATCTCTTCATAAAAGATGAGTTGTAGAACCAACTTTTCCCTGTGGTCTAAATCCTCTATGGCCTTGAGAATTTTTTCTCTCAGGTCTTGTTTTATTACTTTCTCTTCCGGGTTCTCTTCCACTGAGGAAGAAACAACCTCTTCGTAACTTCTTCCTTCTCTGAAAAGGTCATCCAAGGAAAGAAGATAGGAAGCGGAGATTTTCTGAAGGTCCGAGTAAAATTCATCCGGTTTGTAGCCGAGGGCTTTAATGAGTTCTTCGTCGGTGGGTTCCCTTCCCAATTGATTTGTAAGTTCTTCAAGCTTTGCTTTTATTTCCCTCTCTCTTTTTCTTAGAGACTTACTGCCAAAGTCAAGGCTCCGAAGATAATCATACATGGCACCTTTGATACGTAGTCTGAGGTAGGCTTCCGGGTTTTTGCTTTCATCCAATTTTGGCAGGGCTTCCACCACCGCCAGTATGCCATAACCTATAAGGTCGTTTAAATCTACCGCGTCGGGCAGATGTTTGTATATTCTGTAGGCTATAGACTTTACCAATGGTAGATACTTAAGGATTGCTTCTTTATCCTTTTCTTCTCTGCTGAGCATTTTTCTTTATTTTATCATTACATTTAAAGGATTGAATTAACACAAGCTCACGCTTAGAATACAAACCTATGAAGGTCAGTTTAAAAGTATCTGGTATGACCTGTGCCAACTGCGCCAGGGCAATAGAACTAACCCTTAAAAAACTTCACGGAGTTTCTGATGTAAAAGTATCCTTTGAGTTGGGAAGGGTATGGGTAGAATTTAACGAGGAGCTTTTGAGTTTGGAAAATATAAAGGAAACCATAGAGTCTTTGGGCTACACAGTAGAAAGGGAGGAGGTTAAACAGTATGAACCTTACATACTAGCCTTTTGCTGGCTGTCTGGTGCAGCTGTTATGCTTTCTATGTTTTGGAATAACCCTTGGAGTGTTTATTTGCAAGCCCTTTTGGCAACCCTTGTGCAGTTAGTGGGTGGTTTTAAATTTTACAGGTCAGCCTATTACTCCCTTAAAGCACGCACCGGGAATATGGACCTTCTTGTAGCTTTGGGTAGCACCTCCGCCCTGCTTTACAGCTACCTGGCACTGTTTAAGCTCATTCCTGAGGAACCGCTTTTTGAAACTTCCCTCTTCCTCATCACCTTTGTTAGAACGGGTAAATTTTTGGAGGAGAGGGCAAAGAGAAAGGCAACCGAGAGCCTGAGGAGGATGTTCGGTCTTCAGAGTTTAAGGGTAAAAGTCTTAAAGGAAGGCAAAGAGGAGGAAAAGGGAGTGTATGAAGTTTTCATAGGAGACAAGATTGTACTTAGGACTGGGGATATGGTTCCTTTAGATTGCAGGCTTGTGGAGGGAAAGGTGGTGGCGGATGAGTCCATGCTTACAGGGGAAAGCTTGCCCGTTCTTAAGGAGGAAGGGGACCTTTTGCTTTCGGGAAGCGTGGTACTGAACGGGTACGGAATAGCCAAGGTGGAAAAGTCCTTTACCAAAAGCTATGTATCTTTGCTTATAAAGTTAGTGGAATCTGCCCTTGTTAAAAAGCCGAAAGTTCAACGCCTTGCAGACAGAGTATCCCACTACTTTGTGCAGTTTGTTATAGCCCTGTCTTTTTCGGTTTTCCTGCTTTGGTTTTTCAGAACGGGGGACATCCAAAAGGCTATTACCTTCTCTCTGGCTGTTATGGTGATATCCTGTCCCTGTGCCTTTGGCATAGCGGTGCCCTTAGCCATAATGGTGGGATTGATAAGGGCTTACCAAAGGGGTGTGCTCGTTAAAAATCCGGAAGCCTTTGAAAAGAAGGTTGATATTCTGCTTATGGATAAAACGGGCACATTAACGGAAGGAAAGCCCAAAGTAAAAGAGGTGCGTTCCTACGGAGATTACTTGGACATTGCCTACAGCCTTTCTCTAAAGTCTAACCATCCATATTCTGTTGCCATAAGGGAATACTGCCAAAGCCTTGGGGCAAAACAGATTTCACTAAAAGACTGTAGGGAAGAGGTGGGCGTGGGTGTCTTTTGCGAGGGCTACATGTTGGGAAAGGGCAAAAATGGTCAAACGGTGTTGGTACAGGACGGCAAAGTCTTGGCAGAGTTTTACTTTGAGGAATCCATAAAAGAATCTGCCAAAGAGGTGCTGGAATACTTCAAAAGGGTGGGGATTAAGGTTATTTTGGTAAGCGGGGACGATGAGGAGAGGGTAAAGAGAGTGGCAGAGCAGTTAAACATTGAAAAATGGTTTGCCAAAAGGGATCCACAGGGAAAGCTGGAAATTTTGGAGGAGTTGCAGGCTAAGGGCTATAGGGTTGCAATGGTTGGAGACGGGACAAACGATGCACCCGTGCTCGCAAAGGCGGACCTATCCTTTGCCATGGGTTCTGGCACCGATGTGGCAAAGTTTTCCACCGATGTGATCCTAAACTCAGGCTTGGCGGGACTTAAGGAGTTTTTTGAACTCTCCCAATGGATAAGGAGAAGAATAAAGCAGAACCTCCTGTGGGCTTTTGGCTACAACATTTTGGCTATACCCATTGCGGGCGGAGTTTTTTATCCTCACCTGTTTATAAAGCCGGAGTTTGCGGGATTGCTTATGGCCCTTTCTTCCTTGAGCGTGGTCATAAACTCCCTGAGGCGGTAAATTAATATCTAGGACTATGGAATTTTTTAAGAACTTTTATTCCTATCTTGTGGAAATAGTTCCCTTCTTTGTGCTAGCCATGTTTGTTAGTGCGTTCCTAAAGGCAATGGTTAAACCCTCCCTTTTCCTAAAGTTCCTTTCCAAAAGGCGTTCCGCACCTATATTTACAGCCCTTTTGGGTGCAGTTTCACCTATGTGTTCCTGCTCCATGCTACCCTTTGCTAACTTTATCAACAGCTACTCTAAAGGCTATGGTCCCGTTTTGGCCTTCTTGATAACTGCACCTACTCTGTCTCCTGTGATTCTGCTATTGACCTATGGACTCTTTGGGTTGGATGTATCCATCTATAGGCTTGTGGGTTCTTTGGCTTACGCGTTGCTGGTAGCTTATGCGGTTGAATACTTCTTTAAAAAACCGCCTACCCTTCAGATGAAAATAAGAGATAGCTCTTCCAAAAGGTCCGCCTTTCTAGAAGGTTTAAGGGAGCAGTTGCCGGTGGTAAAGTATCTACTCATTGGCATTGCAATAGCGTCTCTGATAAAAACCTTTACTCCTACATGGCTCACTGCCAGCCTTTCCAAAACGCCCTTAGCTTATCCTCTTATCTCTTTAGTGGCAGTGCCTATATATGTATGCTCCGGTGAGGATGTGGTTTTAGGAAGGGCAATGGTGGATGTGGGTTTTACCACCGGTCAGGCGATAACCTTTATGCTTGGTAGTAGTGGTGTTTGTTTGCCCACTATCTTTGCCCTTTTTTCATTTCTTCCCAGAAAGGTGGTTTTTGCATACTCTGCGGGATGGTTTATGTTTTCTATACTAACCGGGTTAGTTTATGATACACTATTTTTCAAATAATAACAAGGAGGGAAATATGGATAGGTATTCACAGATCCTTCAGGAATTGATTAAAAACACAGGGATTGAGGGTGCTTCTTTGGTATCTGCAGATGGCTTGCCTATATCCTCCGTGCTTAAGCCCGGTATGGAGGAAGATAGAATAGCAGCTATGAGCGCTGCCATTTTGTCATTGGGTGAGAGGGTGGCTGAGGAGCTGGCTAAGGGAGCCCTAGAGCAAATCACCATAAAAGGTAGCGACGGGTATGTTATACTGACCGGGGTTGGAACTGATGCGGTGATGGTGGTCCTGGCGGACAACAACGCCAAGCTGGGTCTCCTTCTTATGGAGATCAAGAAGGCTCAAGAGAAACTTAAGCAACTCTTTTAAAGTATTATGGCTCTGACCGGGGACCTAAGAAATTTTAACTTTGTGGATATTTTCCAGGTAATTGGGAGGGATAGGAAGAGTGGAATTCTTTTTGTAGAGTGGAAAGACCTAACCTGTGCCTATTATGTAAAGGATGGAGAGATTGTTTTTGCGAGACCCATAGATAAGGTTTATAGAGTTTACGCAGATAGGGATTTTGACCTTTTGCTCAGCAAATTGCGTATGAACGCGGAGAGCTTACCAAAAACAATAGAGCGCTTCCTAATTTCACGACTGAATATGAAGGAGGGCATTTTTTCCTTTATGCCGGGGTTCATAAAATACGGAAGGGAATATCCGGTGGTGTATCCAATAGAGGAGCTTATAGTTCTTGCATCGCGTAATTTAACTCCAGAGGAGGTTGAAAGGAAAATATCGGACGAAATGTTACTTTTTGAGAGGGTCCCCGGTAAGGAAGAAGTCTTGCAGAAGGCAAAACTGAACCAAATGGAAGAGCATATTCTTTCCTTGATTGATGGCGAAAGGACGGTCCTGCAGATAAGGCAAATGGTCAATAAGGACACTTTACTTGTAGACAGAGCACTGTATGCCTTTTTAGCTCTGGGTTTGATAAGGCGTAAGAAGAAGGAAGTTAAACAAAAACAAGCATCCATAACTCTTGAACTTCTTGCAAAAATAATAGAGAGGATAAAATCGCTATGAAGCAAATAAAGAAGATCAAAGTCGTTATAGCTGGACCCTTCGCAGCAGGAAAAACTCAGTTCATAAACACAGTTAGTGAGATTAAAACTGTTAAAACTGAGAAAAGAGTCCAGCATTCAGGCGAAAAGCGGGTGAAGGATTATACAACTGTTGCAATGGACTTTGGAAAGATTCGCATAGATGATGAACATGAACTGTATCTTTTTGGTACCCCCGGACAGTTCCGTTTTGATTTCATGTGGGAAATCTTAGGTGAGGGGGCTTTGGGAGTTATAGTGTTGGTGGATAGCACAGACCCGACAACATTCCATGAAGCAAGAAAGATTATAAACTTCTTTCAATCAAGGTTTCCTGTTCCTATGGTGGTTGGTGCGAACAAGCAAGACCTACCCAACGCCTGGAGCCCTGAGGATATCCGAATAGCCCTTGATATAGATGAGGAGGAGGGTATTCCCGTTATTCCAGTCTCCGCTATAGACAAAGAAAGTGTTAAAAGCGCACTTCTTACTCTATTTGGGATTATCAAAGCTAATCTTACACGCTAATCAAGGAAAGTTTAGGCTAAGGTTCAAGCCAATAGTTTCCTCAAAGCCCATCATTAAGTTAAAGTTCTGGATTGCCTGGGAGGAGGCACCTTTGCCTAAGTTATCAATAACAGATACCACCTGCAAACAACCAACTCGGTGGTCCCATAAGGGGTAAACAAAGCAAAGATTGGTACCAACCACCCACTTCGTGTGGGGTGGCTCAGAGGCAACTTTCACAAAGGGTTCCTCTCTGTAGGTTTCCATGTAAAGTTCCCTTGGCTCTATCTTCTCGCAGAATACGCTTACACTTGAAAGCATTCCCCTTGAGGTAGGCACAACTATCGGTGAAAACCTCAACGGTACATTTATTCCATAAAGGTCCTTGATAACCCCCTCCATCTCTGGTACATGTCTGTGTTTTTCCAAAGAGTAAGCAAAAAAGTCGCCAAACATTTCAGGAAAGTGAAAATGCTGTACAGGTTTTCTTCCTGCACCAGACACACCCGAAAGGGAGGTGATGACAATTTTTTCTATCTTTATACCTTCCTTTAGAAGTGGATAGATTGCCAAAAGCACGGAGGTAGGATAACATCCTGGGTTGGCGATCAAGCTTGCGCCTTTTATCCTCTCCCTGTATATCTCTGGCAGGCCATAGACTGCCTTTTCCAGAAGCTCTGGATGTTTGTGCTCAAAGGAATAATAGTGGGGATAAAGGGAAGGATCCTTTAACCTGTAGGCACCGGAGAGGTCTATTACCTTTTTACCTTCTTCCAAAAGCTTGGGCACCAACTCCAAAGAACCTTCGTGGGGCAAGCACAGAAAGGCTACTTCATAGTCCTCTTTTGGTTCCTCTGTAAGTGTTAAGTTTCCAAGTTCTCCGTAAAAGAAAGGGAAGACATCTCTTAGCCTTTTGCCAGCTTGGGACTGAGAGATCAGGGCAGAAACCTTTACCTTAGGGTGGTTTTGAAGTAGTCTTAAAAGCTCTACACCGGTGTATCCGGTGGCTCCGTATATGGCAACTTTGATTATCTCTTGCTCCACCTGTAGCCTTTCCTTGCTTTCATCAAGCCATACTTCTTGCGCTCCTTCTCCCTTGCGTCCCGTGTCAACAGACCAGCCTTCTTTAGCGTTTGTCTGAGCTCTGGGTCATATTTCAGAAGGGCTTTGGCGATTCCATACATTATGGCTTCCGCTTGCCCAGATATACCTCCACCCTCAACGGTGGCATATATACCAAACTTATCCTCCAAACCAGTTAGCTTTAGAGGGAACATTACCTTTCTATAAAGGGTCTCCCTCTGAAGATACTCCCTCAGGTCAAACTCTTTGCCACTGTCCTTCGCCTTAACTATTTGTTTGTTTGTATCTTTGACCAACCAAACCCGGGCTATGCTTTCCTTTCTCCTGCCGGTACCATAGAAGGCATTGTCAGGACCTATCTTAAAGTCCTTTAACTGCTTTATCATGCTTTAACCTCCAAGGGCTGTGGTTTTTGAGCTTGATAGGGATGGTTAGGTCCTACCACTATCTTAAGCCTTTTTAGCATTCTGTGCCCCAATTTGTTTTTAGGGAGCATACGCTTAACCGCAAGCCTTATCACTTCCTCTGGCTTGTTCTCCAACATCCACCGTAGGGTCCTCTCTTTGTGTCCGCCTGGATAGTTGGTGTGGAAATGGTAGATCTTCTTTTCTAGCTTGTCGCCAGTAACCCTTATTTTCTCTGCGTTTATTATCACCACAAAATCTCCACAATCAACATCCGGCTGATAATAGACCTTGTGCTTGCCCCTCAAAAGCTTTGCCACCTCACTGGCAAGCCTTCCAAGAATTTTGCCTTCTGCATCTATCAGCCACCAGTTTCTGACCACATCCTCAGGTCTTACCCTGTAAGTCTTCATCCTTTCACCTCTCCAAAGTGATTTTAAGGTATTTATTATACCATATCAAAAGGAGATCTTATGGTAAACTACTCCTCAACATAGCTCAATACGAGCCTTTTAAAGGCTTCTCCCCTCTCTTTATAATCCTTAAACATATCAAAGGATGCACAGGCGGGCGAAAAGAGGATAATGTCCCCTTCCTTTGCCAACTCAAAGGCCTTTTCTACCGCATCCTCAAGTCCGTTGCAGAGATAACCCTCGTTCCAAGCCTTTGCCATTTTCTCCTTTGCCTCTCCTATCAAAAGGCAAGCCTTTGTCTTTTTCTTAACCAGCGGTAGGAGTTCCTCAAAGTTAAATCCCTTATTCTTTCCTCCTGCGATGAGAATAACCTTGCCATCGGGCATACTTTCCAAGGCAGACTGAAGGGCATGAGGTGTAGTAGCCTTAGAGTCGTTATAAACCTTTACACCCCTTATCTCTCCCACATACTCTAAACGGTGGGGAAGTCCTCTGAAAGTGTAGGCAACCTCCCGGATGTTCTCTGTGGGCACCCCCATCCTCTTTGCTATGGCGGAGGCAAACAGAAGATTGTATGCGTTATGAAGACCAAAGAGCTTGAGTTTTTCCAACTCAAAGAGCGGTTCCCCAAAAAGGTAGGCTTTGCCATCCTTGATGAAGGCATCCCTCTGTCCTATAAAAATCTTTTGCGCCCTTGTGGGTGTTTCTGCCACTTCCTTTTGGAACTCGTTTAGCACTATAAAATCCTCTTCCGTTTGCCTTGCAAAGATGTTGTATTTACTATGGAGATAATCTTCTAGGGTAGGATGCCAATCTAAGTGGTCTGGAGAGAAGTTCAAAAAGACTCCACCCACAGGGCGGAAGGTGTTTAAGGTTTTACCCTGAAAGGAAGAAACCTCTAATACCGCCAAGCTCTTTGGGTTTTTTAAGACTATATCCGAAAAGGGAACGCCAATGTTTCCACCCTCTCCCACGTTGTCAAAATAAGAGCTCAGCATAAGGTAGGTTAGCCTGGTTGTTGTGGATTTCCCATCAGTGCCCGTGATGGCTATTGCCCTTCCCTCAAAGAACTTCCATGCTAACTCCAACTCTCCGATAACTTCTATGCCCTTTTTTTGTGCTTCCATCCAAAGGGGATGGCTTGGGGGAATACCCGGTGATAGAACCACCGTATCCACAACCCCCAAAAACTCCCTAAAATCCACCTTGTCTTTATCATCACCCCAATAAACCTCAATACCTTTACTCTTTAAAAGTTCAATGGCGGACCTTCCGCTTACTCCTAAGCCCCAAACTAGGACCCTTTTCATGGGTGTGATAATATTTTACTTTGATGAACTCAGAAAAATTTCTTCAGGTGGCAAAGGAAGCTTCTTTGATTGGCGGTCTAGTGCTAAAGGAGTACTTCCGCAAACTTCTATCTAACCAGGTTTATTTCAAGGGCGAAAAGGATGTGGTAAGCGAGGCAGACAAGAAAGCGGAGGAGAGAATAAGAGATTACATACTAAAGCACTTCCCCAGTCACTCGGTGGTAGGAGAGGAAGACGGAGGATCTACCTTTGGAGAGGCGGTCTGGTATATAGACCCCCTGGATGGCACAAAAAACTTTTTGTGTGGTTTTCCCATATTTGGTGTGTCGGTGGGTTTGGTGTTGGAAGGAAAACCCGTCGTGGGTGCGGTCTATCTCCCTTACTTTAACAGTCTCTATTATGCGGGAGAGGGGCTTGGTGCCTACAAAGATGGCAAAAGAATCCAGGTGAGCACAAGGGAAGAAATGCGAAGAATGTCTGTCTCTTATGGTTTTCCCTCCAGGGCAAAGAGGGATTTAAACCTTTACTGGGAGATCTTTAAGGAGGTTTTTGAAAAGGTAGGGTCTATGAGAAGACCGGGTGCGGCAGCAGTAGATCTGTGCCTTTTGGCGGAGGGAGTTTTTGACGGGCTTATTGAGTTTGAGTTGAACCCTTGGGACGTGGTTGCGGGAGTGGTTATCGTGAAAGAAGCTGGAGGTATAGCGGAGCTTACAAAGGGTTTAAACAACGGTACAGACGTTGTGGCGGGCACTCCAAACCTCTTTCCTTATCTATGGGAGGTGGTAAAATTAAAACTGGGAGTGTGAAAATGAAATTTTTAGTTCCCGTGGATTTTACTGACATAACGAACCCTCTCTTGAAAGTAGCCAAATTCTTAGCCCTTAAACACAACGCCAGCGTGATCCTGCTGCACGCGGTATCTCCTCTTATCTACCTTCCATACCCTGAGAGCTTTGGAATTAGTCCCATTGACCTTTCCAAATTGGCAGAGTTAGAAGCCCAAAGCATTGAATCCGCCAAAAGGCGCCTTGAAGCCCTGAGGGATTTCTTAGCGGAACTGTCCGTGGAGGTGGTGGTGGATGTAGGAGAGCCGTCAGAGGTTATATTGGCAAAGGAAGATATAGCAGACCTTATAATCTTGGGAAGCCACAGCAAGGGCTTGGTGGAGAGGATTTTGGTAGGTTCTACTTCTGAGAGGGTGGCAAGGTATTGCCACAAGCCCCTTTTGGTCTTGAAGGGAAAAGCCCCAGAGAGCTTTAAAAAGGTATGCCTTGCCCACGACCTTTCAAAGCATGCCCAATCTGCCTTTGAATTTTTCCTTAACTTAATTCCGCCAGAGGAGGATAGAAAGCTGACCCTTTTGCATGTGGAGGAAACCATAGAACTGCCTATGGTGGACGCCCTAACGGAAGGGCTAGTCAAAAAGATAGAAGAGGAGAAAATTAATTATCTCAATTCCCTTTTGGAAAGGGCTAAGGAAAAGGGATGGAAGGCAGAGCTTGTGGTGAAAAAGCACAGTAATACCGTCGATGGCATATTGGAGTTTGTAAAGGAGGGCGATTACGACCTTTTGGTAATGGGCAGTAGAGGACTTTCGGGTCTCAAGCGTGTGCTACTTGGTAGCACATCCTCTCAGGTTCTCAGAAGGGTGGAAGTTCCTGTGCTAATCCATAAAGGTATGCCCTCATGAAGCTTTTGTTTTTTCTCTCTTTTTTTCTATACTTTGCCTTTGCCTATAATCCATACAGGGATTATGTCTTCTGCAGGTATCTGCAAGAGAGTAAGCCCCAAGAGGCACTCAACTTCTGCCTTAGGGCTCTGCAGAAGGCTCCCACTCCCACCTTGTATGTGGATACCATAAGGCTTTTGGCGGTACGGAAACGATTCCAAGAAGCCCTTGTTTATGCGGAAAAGTTTAAAAGGGAATATCCTCAAGATAAAGAGCCCTACTTGGTGCTTCACAGCATATATGTTCTCAAAGGAGACCGTCAAAGAGCATTGGAAGCTTTGGAGGAGGGCTACAGAGCTAATCCAAACTCCAAGGAGATCATGATTTTCTTGGCAGACGAATACATAAGGAGAAACCGCCTACAGGATGCAAAAGAAGTATTGGAAAGGTTAGCAAATTTGGCGGTTGATAATCCACTGCCCTACTATATGTTAGCTCGGATTTATCTGACTGAAGGTAAAAAGGAAAAGGCCATAGAGTATTTAAACAAGTCCCTGCAAATAAAAAAGACTTTTGAGGCAGGCTTTACCACCTTGGGAAGCATCTACGAAGGTGAAAAGGAGTTTTCAAAGGCTGAAAGTCTTTATTTGAGTGTGCTGAAGGAGGAACCCACCAACCGCACCGCCCTTGAAAGGCTTGCAAACCTTTACACAATAACCGGACGCTTTCAGGACGCTAAGGATGTTTATAAAAGACTCATTGACTACTACCCAGAAAAGGGCTACAAGCTAAGATACGTTTACCTTCTAATAAAAACTTCAGACTTCAGAGAGGCGGAGGAGCTGGCAAGGGAGCTTTACTCTCAAGAGCCCGATAACTTAGACGTAGCCCTTGCTTACGGCGTAGCCCTTGAAGCCAACAAAAAAACAGACCAAGCCTTAAAGGTTTATGAAAAGCTATTGGAACAGCACCCTAACAACCCCAAAATCATGGAAAGGCTCGCAGTTGCTTATATGGACCAGAAGGACTACAAGAGGGCTGAGGCTTTGGTTAAGAGGGCTTTAGAGTTAGAACCCAACAACCCAGACCTTAATCTGCTTATGGCAAACCTTCTAAGCGAACAGGAGAAGAACGAAGAAGCCTTGCCCTTTGTGGATAAGGCAATAGAGCTAAACCCCAGGGATTACAGAGGATACTTTTTGAAAGCTATCATCTTGGACAAGTTGGGAAGGATAGTAGATGCCGAAAGGAACCTAAGGGAAGCCATAAAGCTAAACCCCGATGACCCTGAGCTCTATAACCATCTTGGATACTCCCTCCTTTTGTGGTATGAGGATGCAAGGCTATCAGAGGCAGAAGAGCTCATACTAAAGGCCCTTAACAAGGACCCAGAAAATCCTGCATACATTGACAGCTACGCGTGGGTACTTTACTATAAAGGACAATACCAGAGGGCATACGAGCTTTTGCTAAAAGCCCTAGAAAAGGAAAAGGAAGACCCTGTAATATGGGAACACATAGGAGATGTTCTGATGAAGTTAAACAAAAAAGACCAAGCACTGGATGCTTACAGAAAGTCCTGGCAACTTTTGGAAGAGGGCAAAAGGGGTGAGCCGGGACAAAAAGAGAGACTAAAGAAAAAATTAAAGCCCTGATGCTGTACAGCTTTCTAAGCTGGAAGGTGGTAAGGTTATCACTTTTAATAAGCATAGTTTTGTCTTCTCTCTTTTTATTCATTCAGCTTGTTCAATTAGATCAAGTTCTTTTTAAAACTCCCTTCATAGAATCTTTCACCTTTTTGGGTCTTTGGTTTTTGTATTTTGTTAGCTACTTCTTGCCATCCTCCTTTTTTGTTTCCTCCAGTTGGCTAATTTTTGAACTAAAAGAGTCTAAAAAATTGAGTGTTTTGGCTTCCTTTGGTATAGACCCAAAGGTTTTATTTTTTAAGCTTTTTTTGGTGTCTTCTCCTTTGCTTTTTTCTGTTTTGCTTGTAGGCTACTTCATAAGGCAAGAGGATGTGTCTTACATAAGAAAACTTCTTGTTTATAAGTATTACACGGAGGTTGTAAAAACAATACCTGAGAAGAGCTTTTACACCTTTGGCGGAATAACTATAAGAATTGAGAAGAGAGAAGGAGACCTTTTAAAGAGCGTTTTTCTCAAAATTGATGACTTTTCGGTAAGCGCAGGACAGGCTCAGTTTAAAGGTGATAAACTGATTTTAAAAGACGGTTCTTTGGTTTTTAAAAAGGACGATAAATACTATCTTACCAAGTTTAAGACTTACGAATTAACCGTATCAAAGCTCTTTGTTCCTGAGAAAAAAAAGAGAGAATCTTACCTTTTGCAAGTGATGAATGTAGTTTTTGCTGTTCTGTTTGCCTTTTTACTTTTTCAAATAATACTCCGGTGGATAAACAAACACACTAAGCTATACTACACCTTAGGTTTGATTTTGCCCATCCATCATATAACATTGATCCTTCTAAAAACCATGCTATCTTAGATTCTCTTTTTTCTACGGAGATAAGCGGGTAACTCCTCTATATCAGGTTGGACGGGCTCCACCGTAGACTCAGGAACTACCTTTTGGAGGGGCTTTTGTTCCTTCTTGACAACGCGGAATTGCGCCTGCTGGACTGCGTTTTCAAAATCTGTAGCCACGACTGCTACGCGCATAAAGTTTTCTTTATCCTTTTCTAATACAGCGCCAAATATGATCAGTGCATCATCATGAGCAGATTCTCTTATTCTGCTTATGGTTTCCTCCACATCTCTGAAAGGCACGTCCTCGCTTACCCAGAGGGTTACCAGCAGTCTTCTTGCCCCCGCGACGGTGTTTCCTTCCAAAAGTGGGCTGGCAATAGCTTGTTCTATGGCAATATCTTTTCTTCCTTCACCCATACCTATAAGGGCTAGCCCTCCCCTCTCCATCACAGTACGCACATCCGCAAAATCTACGTTTATCAGAGCTGGTGTTACCACTATGCTGGTTATACCCCTAACTGCCTTAGAAAGTACATCATCAACCATCTTAAAGGCATCCTTTATGCTAAAGTTCTTTTCTGCCACCTCCACCAATTTTTGGTTATTTATGACTATGTATGTGTCAACTACCTCTTTCAGCTTTTCTAAACCCTCCAGGGCGACTTGCATGCGTCTTTGTCCCTCAAAGTTAAAAGGCTTTGTAACTACTGCCACTGTAAGAATACCCATTTCCTTAGCTGTTTCTGCGATTACTGGCGCGGCGCCCGTTCCAGTTCCACCACCCAAGCCCACCGCCAAAAATAGCATGTCCGTGTTTCTTAGCACCTCCTTTATCTTGTCAATATCCTCCAAAGCTGCTTGCTCTCCTATCTCAGGTTTTGCTCCTGCACCCAACCCCCGAGTGACCTTCTCTCCTATCTGTATTTTGTTGGGTACAGAGAGGGAAGTAAGATGTTGTATATCCGTATTGATTGCAAAAAGCTCCACCCCCTCAATACCATCCAAGTACATTCTATTTACCGCATTGGACCCACCGCCTCCTATTCCAAAGACCTTTATCCTCGTTGGATTTACTACTTCCATCACAGCACCTCCTTAAAGAAGGATTTTATTTTTTCTAGTAGAGAGCCAAGCTTAACTTTACCCTCCCTACCCAAACTTTCTGGATTCTGGTTAAAAGAATAGCCATGCACCAATTGGGGCTTTAGCTTGAGCAGGCCTACTGCAGTAGCGTAAGCAGGATCCTGAACTCTTTCCCTCAAACCTATAACACCCGTTGGACTACCTATCCTAACAGGTAGGTCCGTGTATCTTTCGAAAAATTCTTTTATGCCCGCAAGCTTTGAGGAACCGCCAGTTAAAACAATCCCTGCGTTTATTGCGGACAAATTTATTCCCTGATTGTTTATCTGTTCAAGAACCTTGTCCGCTATCTCCTCCAATCTTATCTGTATAACCTCAGAAACTTCCTTTCTCCCTACCATAATTTCTCTATCCTCTCCCCTTGGTTTTACCTTTATTTTTTCCGACTCATTGACCATGTCCGCTAAGGCAAAGCCATGTTCTATTTTTATCCTCTCCGCTTGTTCTATGTTTATTTTCATAAAGTGGGCTATGTCCTTGGTTATGCTGTTCCCACCCATAGGTACTGTACCAGTTAGCACGGGGGAGCCTTCCGCAAACAGTATAAAGTCCGTAAGTCCTGCTCCCATGTCTAAGAGCAACACACCCTCTTCCTTCTCTTCCTGTGATAAAACTGCTTCAGCACTGGCAAGGATAGAAGGATATCTATCCGCTATGGTCAAACCACTTGAGAGGACAGCTTTTTCAACGTTTTTTAGAAGGCTTGTGCCTACCTTTATAAGGTGCACCTCCGCAGTTAGCTTTGAACCTAAAAGCCCTACGGGATTTAGAACTCCCTCCTGGTCGTCCAGTATGAACTTTCTTGGAATTGCACTAACTATTTCATAGCCTTCTTCCTTTGCCCTTGTGGTAGCCCTTTCTAAAAGCCTTTCTATTTGACTTTCGTCTATCTCTACCGGCTGTGGCGATATATTTATTGTGTCCCTTTCGTTTTGACTTTTTAGAACAGGGGAGGATATTCCAAGGTTTACGGAGGTTAACTTGACACCAGCCATTTCTTGGGCTTCTTTCATAGCCTTTAGTATAGAGGCAACCGCCAGGTCCAGCCGTGTTATTTGCCCCTTCTCTATACCCTTGCTTGGTACCTCTCCTACACCTATAATGTGCATATCCCCATAGCTGTCTATCTCCGCAAGGAGGGCCACGGTTTTGCTGGTGCCAAGGTCTAAGGAAGCTACAACCTTCATTCTTTATTTCTCCTCCTTTATCACCGCCATATTTTCAGAAGTTATAAGAACATCCATTTTCCCCATCCCAATTTTATTATAAATCTTTTTTATCCTATCAAGAACTAACGGAGATATCTGGCTAAGTGGGGGCAGGACCATTCTCCCGCCCGATGCATAAATAATGGTATTCCTATCGGTAACATACACTTCATTAATGCTAAAACTCATGTCTTTAATTGACTCCACTAAATTGTTTAAATTGGTGTAATGTTTCTTTACATAGTCAAAGGAAAATGTGTATATGGTGGGTAGCTTGCTTTCTATAGCTGGGTTGTAAAAGAGCTCTCCTTGCTTGTCTATCATCATAAGGCTGTTGTCATGGACCACATAGGCTATGGGAACCCTTTCCTGAACATAAACATTCACACGGGCACCATCCAAAGAGGGTATTCTTTCTATTTTTACACTCTCCAGAGAATTGTTTGTTAATTCGTTGGCTTTTGCCAAAAGCCTTTTGGAGTCCAAAAAAAGCCAGTTGTTTTTTGAAACTTGATAAACGCTTAAGGAAATGGCAGAAGGAGAAATGCTGTTAGCACCGTATATATGAATTTCCTTTATTCTGAACGTTGGAAGGGAGGTTAAAAAACCAGGGAAGAAAAAACCGGCAAGTGCCATAGCAATTAGCCATACTAAAGCTAATGTAATCTCAAGGGTGGCTACCCACCTTCTTTTCCCCTCCTTTTTCATAGCCACAGGTTAAAATATTAACATAGATATCATTCTATTAAAGTCAATGCCTTTCTTTCTGCAAGCCATAGGGAAAAGGCTAAGCTCTGTCATACCTGGTATGGTGTTGATTTCTAAAACAAAGGGCTTACCTTCATTAGACACCCTAAAATCAACCCGGGACAGGTCCTTGAGCTCCAGGGCTCTATGGGAACGCAGTGCCAACTCTTGCAATTCTCTTGCTAGTGTTTCGTCTTCCAAGAATTCATACTGGCTCATTCCCTTTGTGTATTTACTTTCATAGTCGTATATACCCTTCTTAGGCTTTATCTCTATGGGGGGTAATGCTTCTTCTTTTAATATAGCTACGGTAATATCTCTACCTTTTATGAATTCCTCCACCAGAACCTTTTGAGTTATGCTCCAGAGCTTTTCTATAGCAGTTTCTAACTCTTTTCTATCATTTACCACGAACAGTCCAATGCTCGAGCCTTGGTCGGCGGGTTTGACCACCGCAGGAAAGCGGTCCCAAGATACCTCTTCTCCTCTCCTTACTGCTACCCAATCGGGCGTAGGAATTTGATGAAACCTGAGAATTTTCTTTGTAAAGTCCTTGTCCATAGCTAAGGCGCTACCCAGCACACCAGAACCCACGTAGGGAATGCCCAGAATGTCCAAAAGTCCTTGCACCCTTCCATCCTCCCCGTAAGGACCATGCAACGCTATAAAAACCTTGTCGGGCTTTATTTCTCTTAACCTTTCACAGAGGTTTTCCTCTAGATCTAGGGCTATAGCCTCACATCCTAGCTCTTTTAGGGCTTTTAAGATAGCCTCGCCAGTTTTCAAAGATATTTCACGCTCCGATGACCTTCCACCCATAAGCACTACTACTTTCAACTAGCCTCACCTCCTCTTCAAGCTCAATGCCAAACTCTTCAAAAACCCTTCTCTTTGCGTGATTGATAATTTTAACAACATCCTCAAAGACCGCTCCACCTAAGTTTATTAAAAAGTTTGCATGCTTTTCCGAAAAGGCAACTTGCCCAACTCTGTAGCCCTTCATTCCTACCTTTTCCAAGAGTCGCCCTGCACTGTCAGTGGTTGGATTTTTAAAGGTAGAACCCGCAGTGGGCATTTGAATGGGCTGACTTTCCTTCCTTTTGCTTTTTATCCTCTCATACTCTTCGTAAACACTATAATTCAGTTTGGGAAAGAAAAAGACTGCTTCCAAGATTATACCCATAGAAGGGAAAGGAGAGCTTCTATAGGAAAAGTTAAGATCTTCCCTATTTAAAAGAATTTCCTCACCTTCATAGGAGAGAAATTTTACCGCTTTTAAATGCTGGGAAATTTCATAGCCAAAGGCTCCTGCGTTCATAGCTATAGCTCCGCCTACGGTGGCAGGAAAGCCCACCAGCCTGTAGATACCTTCCAAGTTTTCCCTGACCCCGAGCTCCACCAAAGTGTTTAAAGGAACGCCTGCCTGGGCTATAATCTCCAAACCTCCATCTTGCTCCTTTATTTTCAAATCTCTCAACATCTTTGTATTGATTACTATGCCTTCAAAATCCCCAAAGATGGTGTTTGCACCCCTACCCAAAACAAAGAGTGGAATACCCTCCCA
Organism: Thermocrinis ruber; assembly: GCF_000512735.1. NCBI lineage: Bacteria > Pseudomonadati > Aquificota > Aquificia > Aquificales > Aquificaceae > Thermocrinis > Thermocrinis ruber. The sequence goes on along the minus strand of NZ_CP007028.1, from coordinate 1,127,781 downwards.
CTGGGCTATTTTGAGGCATTCCTTTACCTGCTTTGCATTTTCTGGAAAGGCCATGTACTTTGCTATTCCCCCTATACCTATAGTGGTATATTTGGAAAGCGCAATTTCTTTTTCCAGCCTCATGTCGTATAATTATAGAATAGGGAGGTTCTAAATGTTTGATACAAAAAACTGTCCTCTTTACGAAAAGCTAAGTAGAGGAGAGCCCCTTAGCCAATCTGAGAAAGAACTCTTGGCGGATATAGTTAGGGAGGAAATAAAATTCTTGCTGAGAAATCAAATACTGCCCACACCCAAAAACTATGAAAGATGGTTTTATATATTTTGTAATCTTGTTGCAAGCGGGCAAAAGCTTGAAGACAGTGTTTTAATGGAGTTTTATAATAGTATTTATAAGGAAGAAAGCGACCTTGTAAACATTAAAATAGACCTCAAGCACACTGCTCAGGTTTTAAGCGATATAATTGCTGAGCTTCAAAAATCCTTAAAAGAGAGCTACGAGCAAGCGTCCATAAAAGAGCAAAGGATAACCGAGCTACAAAAAAAAGAAGAAGCTAGAGAGGATTTTGTAACGTCTATTCTTTTGGAGTTGTTAATGCTTGTAAGAGACTTAAAGCATCAGAACGAGATCTTTTTGAAAAAGGTGGAGGCTCAGCAGAAGATTATAAACGAGTTGAAGTCCAAGCTTGAAACGGTCGAGGCGGAGGCAAATCTTGATCCATTAACTGATCTGTTTAACAGACGTTCTTTGGAGAGAGCTCTTGAGGAGTTTTTTAGCTTGTGCAAGTACTCTAAGATGACTTTTAGTTTGATTCTTATAGACCTTGATGATTTTAAGTATGTGAACGATAACTATGGGCATCATGTGGGAGACCTTGTGTTAGCAAAGGTGGCAAAGGTTTTAAGAACGAACATGCGTGCAAAGGATATAGTGGGTCGTTGGGGTGGAGATGAGTTTGTGGCTATAATGCCAAACACGGATTTGGAAAATGCAAAAAAAATTGTTGAAAGGTTAAAGTCCCAACTAGAGAAAATGGAAATACTTGCAGAGGGTAGGAGGTTTAAAGTGTCTATAAGTGCGGGTGTTGTGCAATGTGGAGAAAACTTTCAAAGCTGGTTGGATATGATTAAAGAGGCAGACAGACTTATGTATGAGGATAAAAAGAAAAAAGCCCTATAATATCCTTCTATGAAAGTGGTTATTTTAGAGAACTTTGGAGACGAAAAGAACCTAAAGTATGTAGAGGATTTTCCCATCCCGGATATAATGGAGGATGAAGTCCTTGTTAGGGTGAAGGCGGTTGCCCTTAATCACCTGGATATATGGGTCAGAATGGGTGCTTTGGCGGTCAAGCCAGAACTTCCTCACATCCTTGGTTCAGATGTTAGCGGTGTGGTAGAAAGGGTTGGTTCTTTGGTGAAGAATGTAAAGGTGGGAGATGAGGTAATAGTTGCTCCCGGTCTGTCCTGTGGTGTGTGTTATGAGTGTCAGTCTGGAAGGGACAACCTCTGTAAAGATTACGATATACTTGGGCTAAGAAGCAAAGGTGGTTATGCGGAGTTTGTAAAGGTGCCCGCAAGGAATGTTTTGCCAAAGCCAAAAAACTTGAGCTTCGAAGAGTCCGCCAGCTATCCCCTTACCTTTTTAACCGTCTGGAATGCCTTGGTTAGAAAGGGAGGGTTAAAGCCCCACAGTAGGGTTTTAATATGGGCTGGTTCCTCGGGTGTGGGCGTGGCAGGTATTCAAATAGCCAAGCTCTTTGGTGCTTTTGTGATAGCTACTGCAGGGGACGAAAGGAAGGCAAAGATGTGCAAAGACCTTGGGGCAGATGTAGTCATAAACCACTATGAGGAGGATGTGGTAAAGAAGGTTAGAGGACTGTTCAAAGAGGGAGTGGATATTGTTATGGACCATGTGGGGGAGGCGACCTTTTGGAGAAGCGTGGAATGTCTTAAAAAGGGTGGAAGGCTTGTTTTCTTTGGCACTACCACGGGTTCAAAGGCGGAGATAGATATAAGGTATGTTTTTGTTAGGGAAATTGAACTTTTGGGTGTTTATATGGGACCAAGGGCAGACCTCTTTAAGATCACCGAACTTTTTGAGAGGGGGCTTTTAAAGCCAGTGGTGGATAAGGTTTTTGACCTCAAGGATGCCCAAGAAGCCCACAGATATTTGGAAAGCTCTAAGCACTTCGGAAAGGTGGTACTAAAAGTTGAATGAAGGCTATTCCCTCCCTCTCGTAGGCCTTTTTGAGCCTCTTTATAAACTCGTGGCGGATAAGAAACTGACTGTCTGGGTTAAGAACTCTAAGAGTGATGTTTAAGGTGATCCCAAACTCTGTAAAGGCACTGTAGCGCACGGATGGCTCAAAGCTTGGGTCTGCACCTTCAACGGTTTTTTGCACCTCCCTTGCAACCTCTAAGGCGAGCCTTTCTGCTTTTTCAAGGTCCGAAGAATATGGGATCACAACGGAAACTGTAATGTTCATTGAGGGCGTTGGTTTTCCGTAGTTTATTACTATGGAGTTAACCAAACGGGAGTTTGGCACCACCACAAGGTTGTTGTCCCTCCTCCTAATGACTGTGTTCATCCATGTTATGTCTTCCACATAACCTTCTTCACCGTTTTCTAACCTAATAAAATCTCCCACTTCAATCTGTCTGCTGGCAATTAGGTTAAGCCCGGAAAAGATGTTAGAAAGCGTGCCCTGAAGGGCAAGGGAGACCGCAAGTCCAGCAATGCCCAGGGTAGTTATAAAATGGGCTACCTGAATGCCAAAATAGGACAGGAGGGTTATAACACCCAAAATAAAGACGAACAGTTTAATTATCACAAAGACAATACCAGTTCTGGGAAATTTTAAGTTTGCCTTTGAAATATAAACCTGCAAAAGTTCGGGAAGAAGATTAGAAAAAAACGAGGTTATAGAAAGGATCAATAGGGATATTAAAACCTTTTCTACTACCGAGGAGTACCCCGAAAGTTGCCCAGGGTTGAGCTCTACCGTAAGGTAAAGGCTAATAATAATTGCCCAAAACAAAGAAGGTAGGCGGAGTACCCGAAGAAGCATTACCGCATAGTCGTGGGAAGATTTTTTTATAAAGCCAAAAAATAGCCTTCTAACGAACAACAAAACCAATATTGATCCCAAAAATATCAAACTGTTCAACAAAAGTTCCTGCCCTACCAATATGACCTTCTCCTGTAAAACACTCTAACGAGTTTGTAGCCTACAAAAAATCCACCTATGTGGGCAAACCAAGCTACTCCACCCATACCTGCAAAGGGCAGTGTAATCAGTCCGTTTATAATCTGAATGAACACCCACATACCTATAAAAAATACCGCCGGTAATTCCATAAAGGTCATAAAAAAGAAAACGGGCACAAGGGCAAGAATGCGGGCATGTGGGAAAAGATAAAGGTATGCCCCCAGTACCCCACTTATAGCCCCGCTGGCACCTACCATAGGCACGTGCACCGCACCCGTTAAAAAACTAACAAGGGATTGAATAACCGCCGCACCAAGACCACACATCACATAAAACAGCAGATATTTAAACTTTCCTAAACGATCTTCCACATTATCTCCAAAAACCCACAAAAACCACATATTGCCGATGATGTGAAACCAACTTCCATGTAAAAACATGTGGGTAAACAACTGGTAGGGTTTGGAAAAAGCTTCTGCCGGTACCAAACCAAAGTTATAAATAAAGTCGTTAAACTCATACTTTTCCAAACTTACCTCATATAGCCATATTACAGAGCAAATAAGGATGATGGCTAAATTGACGATTGGAAAGCTTCTGCTTGGGTTTATATCCTTTAGAGGGATCATGCCAATCAAAGATTATAACAGATTGCTTGTTCTTTAAAATATGCTTATAATCTTATAAGCTAATCTAATTTTGGGGGTGTGTTATGAGCAAGCATGTGGTTATACTGGGTGGTGGTATAGGTGGTTTAGCAACCGCCTACAACCTAAGGAAGATGGACAAAAGCCTGAGGATCACAGTAGTCTCAGGCAGGCCCTACTTTGGTTTTACACCCTCTTATCCGCACTTGGCGTTGGGCTGGAGAAAGTTCGAAGACATAACTATTCCCTTGGGAAGCTTACTGCCAAAGCATGGTATTGAATATGTGCCGGAGAACGGGGAGAGAATAGACCCAGATGCCAACAAACTCTGGACCACATCCGGTAAAGAAATTGAGTACGATTACTTGGTAATTGCCACTGGTCCAAAGCTGGTTTTTGGTGCAGAGGGGCAAGAGCAAAACTCCACCTCTGTATGCGCCGCGGAGCACTCTCTGGAACTTCAGAAAAAGCTTGAGGAATTCTACAAGAACCCAGGACCTGTTGTAGTTGGTGCAATACCCGGAGTTAGCTGTTTTGGACCAGCTTACGAATTTGCCTTTATGCTACATTATGAGCTTAAAAGAATAGGAATAAGACACAAGGTGCCCATAACCTTTATCACTTCGGAGCCTTACGTGGGTCATATGGGGCTTGGTGGTGTAGGACCTTCAAGAAGGGTAATGGAGGACCTTTTTGCGGAGAGGAGCATAAAATGGATTGCCAACGTGAAGATCACCAAGGTGGAACCAGACAAGGTAATTTACGAGGACCTAAACGGCAACACCTACGAGGTGCCTTGTAAGCTATCCATGCTGATGCCAAGGTTCATGGGTCCAGAGGTGGTTGCGTCCGCTGGAGATAAAGTGGCAAACCCTGCCAACAAGATGGTGATCGTCAACAGGTGTTTCCAAAACCCCACTTACAAGAACATCTACGGTGTGGGTGTAGTAACTGCAATACCTCCCGTAGAACAAACGCCCATACCTACCGGCGCACCCAAGACGGGTATGATGATAGAACAAATGGCTATGGCGGTGGCAAAGAACATAATCAGCGACATAAGAAACTCTACAGATAGATATGCCCCAGAGCTCTCTGCCATATGCATTGCGGACATGGGAAGGGATGCTGCCTTCTTCTATGCAAACCCAGTTATACCCCCAAGGGCTGAGGTGAAGTTTGGCAAAGGCGTGTGGGCGCACTACATAAAATCTGCCTTTGAAAAGTATTTCATGTGGAAGATAAAGAGCGGAAACATTGCACCTTTCTTTGAAGAGGAAGGTCTCAAGCTGTTGTTTGGTACCAAAGGAGTTGTTCTCTGTTCAGATTGTTCAGAAACACCCTGTAGTCCGTGTTAAAGGAAGGGGGCATTGCCCCCTTTTTTAAAAAATTACTTAAGAGAGAGAACCCACTCTGCGAGCTTTTTCGCTTCTTCGTCGGTTACATTCTGAGGAGGCATTGGTACATTACCCCATTCACCAACCCCACCTTTCTTGATCCTTTCGCTTAGATGGGCTACCGCATCTGGTCTGCCGGCGAACCTCTTTGCCACATCCTTAAAGGCGGGTCCCACCTTCTTGGCGTTTATATCGTGGCAGGCAAAACAGCCCTTAGCCTTAGCTAAATCCTCTGCACCTGCCATTGCGGTAGTTTGGGCTGGCTTTGCCTCAGACTTTGGCTTCTCGGCAGGTTTTTGTTCTCCTGCGGGTTGCTGGGCAGGCTGTTGTTGTTCACCGGCAGGTTGTTGCTGTTGCTGCTGCTGTTGTTGTTCGCCAGCAGGTTGTTGCTGCTCAGCGGGCTTTTGCTCCCCTGCAGGTTGCTGAGCAGGCTTTTGCTGGCAGGACACTGCTAAAAAGCCCAGGGTGAAAAGTCCCAAAAGCAGAGTCTTCTTCATGGTATACCTCCTTAAAGTGTATTATACAAGGATTATTGTGGTATAATTTTTATGAAAATTGGATTAAAATCCTTGCTGGAGGTTTTGTATGCCGAACACGAGACAGGCTAAAAAGCGTATGAGAAGGGACGCCAAGAGAAGACTGAGAAACAGGTATCACCTTTCACGTATGAAGACCTACATAAGAAACTTTAAAAAGCTTATAGAGGAAGGTAAGCTGGAGGAGGCAAAAGAGTATCTACCAAAGGTAATATCTGTAATACAGCATACCGCCTCAAAGGGCGTGATCCACAAAAACGAGGCAAGCAGAAGATGCTCAAGGGTTCAAAAGCTTCTTAACAAAGCCCTTGCCAAGGCTCAGGAAAGCAACCAATAGTTCCTCCCTAAAAAGAACCAAAAGGCTAAAGTAAAGAATAATACACATAGGTATAGCTAAAAGCAAGTGTATTTTGTCTTTTAAAAATAGACCAAAAAGTCCCATCAGAAGGCTGGCAAGGGCTACCTTTACAGAACTTTCCACTAAAGTCTTCCAATCTACCAACTGGTAAGTTTTTCGCAGGAGGTATCCAAAGGAGAAGATGGAAGAGGTGGCAGTGCCCAAAGCCAAACCTACCGCACCAAGCTTTAGCACGAAGGCATAAATAATAGCACTCGTGCCCTCAGACAAAATAGCCAACAGGCTCGCTTTCATGGGTGTAAAGGTATCCCCTTTGGCAAAAAATACACTGCTGAGGGCTTTTTGAAGGGAAAAAAAGACAAGTCCCAAGCTGTAAGCCTTTAGCACATAAGAGACCATCAGAACATCTGCCTCAGAGAAGTTTCCTCTGCCGTATAGAAGCCTCACAATCGGCTCCGAGAAGACAAGAAGACCTACCACTGCAGGAAAGGATAGCAAAAACAGAAAACGCATAGCCAAGGTTATGTTTTTACTTCTGTCATCACCCAAAGAGAGGGCAGAAAGCAAAGAGTTTGCCACGCCCACAGATATAGCACCCAAAGGTAGTTGGAATATCCTGTTGGCGTAATAAAGGTAAGATATAGCACCCAAAGCCAAAAAGGAAGCCAGAAAAGTGTCTATAAAAAAAGATAGCTGAGCAACGCCAAAACCCATAAGGGCTGGTATCAGCCTTTTGAACAAAAGCTTAACATCGGGATGGAGCCTAAGGCTAAAACCCAAGGGAATGCCCCTTAAAAAGGGTAGATGAAAGGCAAACTGTAAAAAACCTCCCACTAAAACACCACCTATCAGAGCATAATAGCCAAAATTCTGGGCAAAAAGGGCAATAACCAAAGAAAAGCCTATGTTAAAAACTGCTTGGGCAAAGGCAGGCACAAAAAACACACCCCGGGTGTTTAAAAGGGCCATAAAAAAGGCAGATAAGCCCACAAACAGAAGGTATGTAAAGACCCATCTACCCATAAAAACTGCCAGATCAAAGTAAGGCTTAGCCCTCAAGCCCGGTGCAATAATGCTTATGAGATATTCGGCAAATAACACTCCCAAAAGGACTACCGATAGGTTTATGAGTAAATAGTAGCCTAGAGCAGAGCTCAAAAACTCCTTTTCCTTGCCCTCCTTTACCTGCTTAGCGTATATTGGCACAAAGGCGGCGTTGAACCCACCTTCCCCAAAGAGTCTTCTGAAGGTGTTGGGCAGTCTAAAGGCAACAAAAAAGGCATCTGTTATCTGGGAGACGCCAAAGTGGTATGCTATGAGGGCATCTCTAATGTAACCTAAAATCCTGCTCAGAAGGGTTGCAAAGGAAAAGGAGAGACTGTGTTTTATAAGCTTCATTGTCTGTTGGTGCCGGAGGCGGGAGTCGAACCCGCACGCCCTTTCGGGCACTGCCCCCTCAAGACAGCGCGTCTGCCAATTCCGCCACTCCGGCTTTATATTTATTATAACACACCTCTGGGCTTTTGGTTTGTGATATAATAATACAAACACCATAAGTAAGGAGGTTTGATTATGGACCTGGAAACTAGAGTTAAGGAAATAATCGCAGACCAGCTTGGTGTGGAGATTGAAAAGCTTAGAGATGATGCGAACTTTGTGCAGGACCTTGGAGCAGACTCTCTGGATGTGGTGGAGCTTGTAATGGCGTTTGAGGAGGAGTTCGGTATAGAAATACCCGACGAGGACGCAGAAAAGATAAGAACGGTGGGGGATGTTATTAACTATCTGAAAGAGAGAGTGCAGACTTGAAAAGGAGAGTTGTTGTTACGGGCCTTGGGGTAGTAAGCCCCATAGGCACCGGGGTTGAAAAATTCTGGAAGAATTTAGTAGCTGGCGTAAGCGGAGTAGATATAATAAAAAGGTTTGATCCAGTAGAAATAGGTCTAAGCGTTCATATAGCGGCAGAGGTAAAAGACTTTAACCCAGAACTATACTTTGACAAAAAGGAAGCCCAAAAGGTCTCCGACTTTATAAAGTTTGCGGTGGCATCGGCGGAGGAAGCTATAAAGGACAGTGGGCTTTTGGAGGACAAGTTTGACCCTTACAGAGTAGGTGTGATAATTGGCACAGGCATAGGTGGGCTCAGGGACATTGAAGAACAGCATAAGATCCTTATGGAAAAGGGTCCTAGAAGGGTGTCTCCTTTCTTTATTCCCTATGGCATATCCAACATGGCAAGTGGGCTCATAGCCATTCGCTTTGGGTTTAAGGGTCCCAACTACTGCGTAGTTTCTGCCTGTGCTACGGGCAACCACTCCATAGGAGATGCCTTTAGGCTTATTCAAAAGGGAGATATAGATGTAGCCATAGCGGGCGGGTGCGAAAGCGCCATCACACCCCTGGGAGTGGCGGGTTTTGCATCCATGAGGGCACTATCCACCAGGAATCATGAGCCCCAGAAGGCCTCAAGACCCTTTGACTTAGAAAGGGATGGCTTTGTTATGGGAGAGGGCGCGGCAGTGCTCGTCTTGGAGGAGTATGAAAGGGCAAAGGCCCGAGGGGCAAAGATATACGCAGAGCTTGTGGGCTATGGTGCCACCGACGATGCCTACCACATAACTGCACCCTGTGCGGATGGTGAGGGGGCATACATGTGCATGAAGTTGGCTTTGGAGGATGCTGGAATTCCACCCACAGAGGTAGATTACATAAACGCCCATGGAACATCTACTCCATTAAACGATAAATCTGAGACATTGGCAATAAAAAGGCTCTTTGGAGAGCATGCCTACAGGCTAAAGATCAGCTCCAACAAATCTATGGTGGGGCACCTTTTGGGTGCGGCGGGTGCTTTGGAGGCGGTGGCAACGGTCAAGACCATTCAAGAGGGAATTATTCCACCCACCATAAACTTGGAGCATCCAGACCCAGAGTGCGACCTAGATTACACTCCCAACGTGGCAGTCAAAAAAGAGGTGGTAGTGGCAATCTCTAACTCCTTTGGCTTTGGAGGCACCAATGCATGCCTTGTCTTCAGAAAACTATAAGGAACTTGAAGATAAAATAGGTTATAACTTTAAAAACCCACATTATCTGCAAACAGCCCTCACCCATAGGTCTTACCAAAACAGCAGGGAAAACTACGAGCTTTTGGAATTTTTAGGAGACTCCATAGTAAATTTTTTGGTGGTTAGCTTTTTGGTGGAAAACTACCCTCATTACAAAGAGGGAGTTTTGGCAAGCATTAAGGCTTATCTGGTTAGCGAAGAATTTTTGGCTTCTATGGCAGAAGAGCTTGAACTGGATAAGTACGTTAGAATATCGGGCAAGAGAAGAACTGTTAGCAGTTCGGTGCTGTCGGACCTCTTTGAAGCCCTCTTGGGTGCCATATACATGGATTCGGGCGGAGATATGAATAGCTTAAAAAAGCTATTCCTTGAAAGGTATGGAGAAAAAATAAAGGAAGTCGTAGAAAAGGAGGCGTACAAAAAGGATTACAAAACATTACTACAGGAACTAACTCAAGGCAGATGGAAAGACAGACCCATCTATAGGTTGGTAAGTGTGAGCGGTAAAGAGCATGAGAAAATCTTTGAGGTGGAGTGCCAGATAAGGGAATACAGAGCAATAGGAAGGGGAAGGAACAAAAAAGAAGCCCAACAAGAGGCTGCTAAAAAGGTCTATGAAATGCTTCAGAATACGTAAGCTCCCCCTGCCAACTTTTGATTAAAGGCCATACCATGTTCCAAAACCTCTCTGTAAACCAGAAGGGGTGTGAGTATAACTTTTATTTTCTCATCCCGGTCTGCCAGGCTTACTATATCTTCTAATGCTTTGGCAAGGGTCTCTAAGTTTTTGTTTATACTGTTTACTGCGTCCAATCTCTCTATTTCTCTGCCCAGCTCTTCGGGTATGTTTGAAAGAAAGGTGATGTCAAAGTTGAAAATCTCGTAAAGGTCGTATATGTAGTCCAAAGCTTGGACTATCAGACTTTTAAAGTTAGCCTCAAAGTCTGCCAAAGTTCTTAATAGGCTTTCCTTTTCTTCTCCCTCAAGGCAGGATTCCACAAGGATCTTTATCTCCTCTATGTCTGCCCTTATTTCTCTGAGAAGCCCCTCCAAAAGGTCCAAGTTAAACTTAATCAGCCTGTCCTGAACCAGCAGGTTTTTTAGCACCTCTAACTTTCTCATACAAATCCTCCACGTACACTACTCCGTACTCTTTGAGCTTTTCCCTAAACTCATCTATCAAAATATAACCCTGAGAGGACAAAATTGCCACTACCTTTTTATGGATTCTCTCTCCGTGCTCATCCAGGTCAAAAAGGGGGATGACCTGCGGAGTACCTTCAAGTATATCCGCCAGGTCTGTTAGCCTTTTGCCCGCAATGGTGATCACGTTTTCTATTCCAAGCTTTTTTAGGGCTTCCTTGTCCCTTTTACCCTCCACCACTACCACCGCTGTCTTTGAAAGCTCTCTGAGCCTGTCTAAAAGCTCACTCAGACTCATTTAGGTAGCTATTTTTGTATGCTATGTAGTTTTGGGCAGACTGTTTTATGTATTCTATCTCTTCGGGTTTTAGGTCTCTTACCACCTTAGCAGGAAAGCCGGCCACCAAAACACCGGAGGGAAATTTTTTGTTAGGGGTCAACAAGGCACCAGCACCCACCAGGACGTAGTCCTCTATTTCCACGCCGTCCATAACCACCGCCCCCATACCTATCAACACATAGTTTCCCACTTTGCATCCGTGCAATATAACCCTGTGTCCCACCGTTGTGTAGTCTCCTATAATGGTGGGATGGGTATCGTGAGTAACATGGATCACCGAGTTGTCTTGGATGTTTGTCCCCTTTCCTATACGAATGTAATTTACATCTCCCCTAACTACAGTGCCAAACCACAGGCTTGAGTCTTCACCTATTTCCACATCTCCCACTACCACCACATTCTCGGACATATAAACGGATGGATGAATTTTGGGAAATATGCCCTTGTAAGGTTTTATAATAGCCATTAGGGTACCTCCTTTATCTTTGGTTGTTCTTGTTGTTCTGGTAAAAACTTGGGTTCCACTATGCCTTCAAGCTCGTCCTTGGGTTTTTCCTGTTCTTGTTGTTCCTGCTTTTGAGAACATATTCCCTCTGTGCCAGCTATGAAAGCCATTGGAGTGGGACAATTTACAAAGACAACACCCTCTGGCACTGGGAAGTCCTCCTTTGGAAACATGTATGCGGCCACAGACATAAAATCAATCCAAATGGGCAGGGCTACCCGGGCACCAGCCATACCTTTGCCCATGCTTCTTTTTAAATCAAAGCCCACCCAAACACCAGCGACTATCTCAGGAGTAAATCCTACAAACCACGCATCCATGTAATCGTTGGTTGTGCCCGTTTTTCCCGCCACAAACCTGTCTATGGAGGAGGCGGACACTGCGGTTCCCTCCAAAACTACAGCCCTAAGCATATCAACAAGCACTCTTGTTTCTTGTGTTGGCAAAACTTGTTCGCATTGGGGGCTATTCTCCTCCAAAACCCGCCCGTCCGAAGAGACTATCTTGACTATAAAGTAAGGCTTACACCATACACCGAGGTTTGCAAAGGCTTGGTAGGCGGAGGTTAGCTGTAGAGGTGTTGTTTCTATGCTACCAAGAGCCATAGAGTAGTAAGGTTTTAGCTCCAATCCCAAACTTTTTCCCACCTGTATTGGCAAATCAAAGCCTATGTCTGCTAACAGATTTACAGTGGCGGTGTTTATACTTTTAGCTAAAGCAGTTCTCAAGGACACGTATCCATACTCAGCTCCCTCGTAGTTCCTTGGCGTCCATTCTTTGCCTGTGGATGGGTCGTAGAAACTTCTGGGTGTAGCGTCTATTAAACTGGCCTGTGTGTAGCCCTTCATGAGGGCGGAGAGATATATAATCGGTTTTATGGCAGAGCCCGGTTGCCTTTTGGCATACACCGTCCTATTGTAAGGGCTCCTCATGTAAGAATATCCCCCAACCATTGCCCTTATGGCACCCGTCTTTGCATCCAAAGCTACCAAGGCACCTTGAAGGTCCGGCAGAACTTCCCACCTTAGCTCTTTTTTTACCTGATAAAACCTAACAAAAACATAGTCTCCCTTTTCAAAGGGAAGCTCACCCTTTTCTGCTTTAAACTCTTTGTCCCCTATTTCCACCACATACTCATTACCCTGCACGTCCTTTATCTTTCCTATGAGCACCTTGCCCGGTTTTATATCCACCTTCTGCTCTCTGTAGAGTTTTTCCGCAGTGGAGTAATCTGCAGGGAGGGCTGGTATGCCGTTTGCCTTTGCCACCCGGTATATACCCTTTTCTAACACCTGTCTTGCATGCTCCTGAAGGTCCTTATCTATGGTGGTGTATATAGCATAGCCCCCTGCCAGAATGGTCTCGCCGTATTTTTCCACTACGTAATCCTTTACATAATCCAAGAAGTAATCCATGCCGTAATATCTATTCTCAAGCCTTAGCTTTAGTGGTTTCTTTGAGTAGATTTCGTACTCCTCTTGGCTTATGTAGCCGTCCTCCAACATTCTCAAGAGCACATAGTTGCGCCTTTCTAAGATCCTCTCTGGGTTTCTAAAGGGGTTATACTTTGTGGGTGCCTTTGGCAGGCTCGCCAATACCGCGGACTCATCCACCGTTAAATCCTTTACCGATTTGCCAAAGTATATGCGGGATGCTGCTTCTACCCCGTAGGCTCCATGTCCAAGGTATATGTAATTAAGGTAAAGTTCCAAAATTTTGTCCTTTGAAAACTCCCTCTCTATTTTTATCGCCAAGAGGGCTTCCTTTATCTTCCTTGTTAGACTTCTTTCTGGCGTTAAAAAGAGGTTTCTTGCCAACTGTTGGGTAATGGTGGAAGCGCCCTGTTTTATGTCTTTGCTGTGAATGTTTATAATGAGTGCCCTGATGATGGCAATGGGGTCTACGCCAAAGTGTTTGTAAAAGTTTTTGTCTTCTGCGGCTATAAAGGCGTACCTTGTGTGGGCAGGTATTTTATCAAGAGTAACATAGTACCTCCTCTGGAGGGCTATGTCTCCAAAGGGTCTTCCTTTGTAGTCGTATATGACCGTTGCCTCTGGGGGTTTCCAGTCTTTTAATGCCTTAGGTGAAGGTAAGCCGTTGTATAAGGCTAACAGGATGACGAAAAGCACAAGAAAGGGAACACCAAAAAAGATAGCCAGAATTAATCCAATTTTACGCACCACTTTTATAGACTATTTTACCATCCTTAATGGTCATAACTACCCGCCCTTTGAGGGTTTTTCCCCAGAGGGGTGTGTTCTGGGATTTGGAGAGGTTCGTTTCCTCGTTGAGGACCCATTCTTGGTCCGGATTAAAAAGCACCAGGTTAGCAAGGGCACCTACCTTTATGCCTCTTTCCACTCCCAACAGCTTAGCAGGGTTTATGGAAAGCAGTTCCACCATTCTTTTTAGGTCTATGATCCCCCTTCTTACCAACTCTAAAGCCATAGGTAATGCAGTCTGCAAACCAATCATACCAGGCATAGCGCTTTCCAACAGACCCTTTTCCTTTTTGGCGTGTGGTGCGTGGTCTGTGGCTATGCAATCTATAGTGCGGTCCTTTATGCCCTCCAAAAGGGCCTGTATATCTTCCTCCCTTCTCAAAGGTGGATTAACCTTGGCGTTGGCACCGCTTTTTAAAAGCTCATCCTCCTCAAAGAACAGATGGTAGGGGTTGACTTCGCAGGATATGGGTGCGGATTTTTCCTTAAAGAACCTTATTATCTCTACAGAAAGCTTGGAAGAGAGGTGTTGGATGTGTATTCTTCCTTTGGTATGATAGGAAAGGATACAGTCCCTTGCTACCAAAACATCCTCAGCGCTTGGACTTCTGTGGGCAATGCCGAGCAAAGAGCTAACATACCCTTCATTTATGTGCCCTCTTGCCAAGCCATCGTCCTCGCAGTGGTTCATCACAAAAAGCCCAAGCTGTCTTGCCAACCTCAGGGCTTTTTCCATGAGCCTTGAGTCCATCAGGGGAGAGCCGTCATCGGTCAGTGCCACACAGCCTGCGTTCTTTAGGGCAAAAAAGTCCGTCAGTTCTTTTCCCTGCCTTCCCTTGGTTAAGGCGCCGGCGGGCAGGACTTCGCATAACCCCACCTCCCTTGCCCTTTGTATTACATACTGGGCAACCTCCGGGCTATCTATGGCTGGCTGTGTGTTGGGCATACACACCACCGTAGTAAATCCCCCCGCTACCGCACACTTACTACCGCTTTCTATGTCCTCCTTGTAAGTTTGTCCTGGGTCCCTAAGATGCACATGCACATCCACGAAGGATGGACAGAGGATCAGACCCCTCCCGTCTATTATTTCCGCATAAGGAAAGTTTAAGTTGTTGCCCACCGCCTTTATCTTTCCATCCTCTATTAATAGATCTCCCACTGTGTCCAGATCTTGGCTTGGGTCTATTAGCCGGCTTCCTTTTATAAGGAGTGGTTTCATGTTTTCAAGCTTTCAATTGCCCATTTTAAGGCATCCACCACTTGGTCTATATGTTCCCTTTCCACCACCAAAGGCATCATCAAAACCATCACATCCCCTAATGGTCTGAGGAACACGCCTTTTTCTCTGCATTTGTAAGCTACCTTAAAGCCCGTCCTTTCTCCATAGGGAAAGGGTATTCCCTTTTCCTTGTCCTTTACCAGTTCTATGCCTGCCATAAAGCCTAGCTGTCGGACATCCCCTACGAAGTCCAACTCCCAAAACTCCTTTAGTCTTTGGCTCAGGTATTCAATCTTTGGCTGGAGCTTTTCTAAGGTTTTCTCCTCCTCAAAGACCTCAAGGTTTGCCAAGGCTACCGCACATGCCAAGTTGTTGCCCGTGTAGGTATGCCCATGGTAAAAGTGTTTCATCTCTCCAAACTCACCAAGGAATGCATTGAAGACCTCCTCGGTGGTCAAGGTTGCCGCCAAAGGAAGATAGCCACCCGTTAAGCCCTTCCCCAAGCACATAAAGTCTGGGCATACATCCTCCTGCTCGCAGTAAAACATAGTTCCCGTCCTTCCAAAGCCTGTGGCAACCTCATCCACGATCATTAAAACCCCATACTTTTTAGTCAGTTCCCTAACGCCTCTAAGGAAGCCCTTCGGAAAGGGCAACATACCCGCTGCACCCTGGATGCCAGCCTCCAAGCTAACCGCCACTATATCGTCCCTGCTTTTTAGGATTTCCTCCAAGATTTCCAAAAGGGCATTCTTGCACTCTTCAGATAGCCCTCCGTAGTTCTTTTTGCAGAAGATGTAAGGAGAGGGCAGTTTTATGGTTTCAAAGAGTATGTCTTTGTAGGTGCCATGGAAGAGGTCAATCCCACCCAAGCTGACCGCACCGAGGGTGTCTCCGTGATAAGCCTCAGAGAGGGTGATAAAGATCTTTCTCTTTTCTCCCTTGTTTCTCCAATACTGGTAGGCAATCTTTATGGCAATTTCCACCGCCTCTGCACCGTCTTCGGAGTAAAAAACCTTGGTTAGGCATTTAGGAGATATCTCCACCAACCTTTTGGCTAACAGAATAGCGGGCACGTTGGAACTGCCCAGTGTGGTGGTGTGGGCAACCTTTTTAAGCTGGTCTATTAGGGCTTGGTTTAGCTTTGGATGATTGTGTCCATGCACGTTGCACCAAAGGGAAGAGATGGCATCTATAAACTTTCTGCCCTTTACATCGTAAAGATAAACACCCTCTCCCCTCTCAAAGATCAGGTTTTCTTCCTCCCTGTAGACCTTCATTTGGGTGAAGGGATGCCAGAAGTATTCCTTATCCCACTGTTCCAAAATGCGCCAATTCATAAGAAAAGAATTTTACATTAAAGGAGCACTTCTAAGAACCTTTTAAGTATCAAGTTGTCCTCGGTTTTCATTCTCCTCTGCAGACACTCAAGGGCGTCTGCGGTTCCTATGTTCAAAAGGGCTTTTGCAATTTCAATAAGCTCAAAGGTGTCCCTGTCTTCAAAGAGCATTCTGCAGAGCTTAGGCACCGCCCCTTGCGTTTTTCTCCTGCCGAGCACCTCAATAACGAACATTCTGCTCTGCGTTATAGGACAATCAAGGGCAAGAATTAGTTTTTGGTCGTAATCTAAGGAACTAAAGCCCTTGAGGTCCGCACCGCAATGAGGACAAACTTCGTCCCTCTCATCTACCTCATTCCAACAGTAAGGACAAAACCAACGAACCATAGGGTATCATGGAATATATTTAAGCCCTTCCCAGAGAAGTTTTTGAGGATGCTAGCGGACAGTCAGCTTAACAGAAACTTAACAATTCCCTGCTAAACTGCATTCCCAAGGAGGTTCAGCATGAAAAGGACTGCTATTCTACTTTCTGCACTGTTTGGTAGTTTGGCTTTTTCTCAAGAGACACTAATAAAAGTTAGAGTAGAAGAAGAGGGTGGAAAGGAAGCCATCCTGCCGGTGGAAGTTAAAAGAAGAACTCCAAAGACGGAGACCACTGTAAAGGAGGAAGAGCTAAAAGTCAGATCTGGTGCGGGAAGTGTAAATATCTTCAAAGCCATAGAGCTCACGCCCTCCTTGAACATCCAGACGGATGATGCCTACGGTCTTGGCGGTGGAACCATAAGACTGAGAGGCTTTGACGATACTCAAATCGGAGTAACCATTGACGACATGCCCCTAAACGACTCTGGAAACTTCAGGCTTTATCCTCATGAGTACGCAGACGTGGAAAATTTAGAGAGCATCACCGTAGAAAGAGGTGTGGTGAGCAAGAGAAACCCCTTCTACGTAGAGATAGGAGGTGCCATAAGGGTCAGAACAAGACCTCCCGCCAACAAGTTTGGGATCACTCTCAGCGAAAAGTACGGTTCCTTTAACTTTAAGAGGCACTTTATAAGACTTGATACGGGATACCTTTTAGGAAACAGAAACCTTCCCAAGCTGTTTGTATCTTACTCTCACACGGAGGCGGACAAATGGAAGGGTCCAGGCAAACACCCCGAATACAGAGACCACTACACAGTGGGCATATCCCACAAAGTTGGCAGGCTCTTTTGGGAGTTTTACTACGACAAGAACGTCCAGCTGAACTACTTTTACAGAGGGTTTACCTATAGTGAACTTAGCACAATGTTCAGAAGGGGAGACTATAATGATAGACTGCTCTATCCAAATACAGGAGCAACTAACCAAAATCATAACAGATTATACTACGAATTCCACAAAAACCCCTACACCAACCAACAGCTTAGGGCTAACATAGAGCTGGACATAACAAGCAGTGTAAAGCTAAGCTTAAAGCCCTACATGTGGATAGGTAGGGGTTCGGGAACGAGTGCCATAAGAAGAACCACTCCACCACCAGCAAGAGTATACTTTAGAGAATCCTTCAACTACACGGACAGACCTGGTGTTATAGCAGAATTGAAGTTTGAACTGCCAAAGGACTCAAGACTATTTTTGGGATACTGGTATGAGTATGCGGACCTAAAGCAGTGGCAACCACACCGCAGAGTCGACGTCTATCCGGACGGCACCTTCACCTTGAATGATAATGACTCTTATTATGGATACATCCAACGCACAAAGACCATAACAAATACACCTTATTTATTCCTTGAGTCCAAGGGACTTTTGGATAAAATGGACATCAACCTCGGAGTGAGATTTGCAAGCGTAAAGAGAGACTTTAAAAGCTACCAAACTCCAACTACACTCCCTTATTACCCAGAAGACGGCATTTATAAGCATCCGGGGCTAACTCTGGATCCAGATAGAACCTACGAAAAGACCTACAGAAAAACACTTCCCAGCTTTGGAGTTGGCTACCAATTTACAAACTTTGCCTACGGTTATTTTGCCTATGCAAAGAACTTTAGGGTGCCCCAAAACTTTTTAGGCACGATACCCTCAGGCGTCTCTGCACAGTTTGTGGCGGACCAGCTAAAGCCAGAAGAGGCGGACAACTATGACTTGGGCTTAAGGTTTGACTTTGATAAGTTCTACATAGCACCTTCTGTTTACTATGTGAAATACAAAAACAGGCTTATACGCATTGCGGACCCCAATGACCCAACCCTCATATACCTTAGGAACGCAGGAAAGGTGGATGCTTATGGGGCGGAGTTGGAACTGGGTATTGTGCCCGTAAGGAAAGTAAGCATTTATACATCCTTCTCCTACAACGAAGCCAAGTTTAAGGATGAGAGTTTTTACGATGGGAATACAAGGTATAACATAAAGGATAAAACAGTGCCCGACACTCCCGAGCGCATGATAAAGCTTGGTGGTAGGTTTGAACTATTGGGATTTAGAATAAGTCCAAGCGTTCAGTATGTTGGTTCAAGGTACGGAAACTTTATCAACACGGAAAGGGTATCTCCGTATACTCTGGTAAATCTCAACGTGCAGAGGAGGATATACAAGGGCATAGACTTACTCGTGGATGTGGTGAATTTAACGGATAAGAAGTACGTGGGAAGGATATCTCCCGGAACCGAGAGGGGAACCTACTATGCAGGAGCACCCTTTACAATCTCCGTAGGACTCAGGGGGAGGTTCTAACCATGCAGACGGTAAAGATAGCGGTCTTTATACTGATGTTCCTTGTCTTTTTCTACGGAAACTACATAGTGTTTTTGAAGCTGTTGAGCCTAAGAAGAAAGCCAAACACAGAACCTATGGATTTAGTGCGTTGGCTCTTAGACTTTAAAAAGGGTCTTTGGTTTTTGGACTTTTCTGCCACCACCTCCCCCCTCCTGGGGCTTTTGGGGACGGTAATAGGCTTAATAATTGCTTTTGTGGAATTGGGAAGGAAGGGAGTGGCGGGTGCTGGTGAGATAAGCAGTGCCATAGGCTTGGCGTTGGTGGCTACCGCGGTGGGTATAGCCATGTCCCTTTGGTTTTATCTGTGGTATAAGTTCTTCATCTCAAAGCATCACCAGATAAAAGAAGAGCTAAAGATCAAACTTTTGGAGGAAGAGTATGAAGAGACAAAGACTTTTGTCAATGCTTGAGGAACCAGAGCAAGAAAAGGAAGAGATACAAATAATCCCAATGATAGACATAATGCTCTTTTTGCTAACCTTCTTTATTCTTTACACTTTGAACGTCTTTCCCATGCTCTTTCAAAACCTAAAGCTTCCTACCTCCTCCACCCTTGAGACTATCCAAGTGAAAGAGCCCCTTAAGGTTTACATAGGCAAAGACGGAGACATAGAAACCGAGAATGTAGGAAGGGGCATTCAAGCCCTAAGGTCCTACCTAAAGGGTATAACCCAAAAGGATCAACTGATGGTGGTTATAGTGGCAGACAGAGATTCAAAGGCTCAGCACCTTATGAATGTAATAGATGTATTAAAGGAGGAGGGAATCTCCAGAATCGCCATAGCGGGTGAGAAAAAATGAACGCAGGGCTGAAAAGGGAGAGGTTATATACTATTATCAGTTCATTTGTTTTCTCTTCCTTTTCAGCTGTGGCGGTAGCACTTCTTTTCTCAAGGCTCACCCTCTACTCTTTGCCAGAAACTCCCCAGCAGGTGGTGGAGGTGATAAGCCTTCCCATTTTGGAGCAAAAGCCTCAAAGCCCACCTGAGCAACGAAAGGTTGAAAGACAAGCCCAGCGGGAACAAAAAAGGGAAAGGATAGAAAGAAAAACTCAAGAAAAACTCCCACAACAGCCACCGAAAGCGCAGGAAGAAAAATTAAAAGAAGAGACAACGAGACAGACTCCAGTTCAAGAGAGCCCAGTGGCGCAGGAAGTTAAACCTCTTGCCACTCAGGAGGCAGGCACAAGAGAAACTCCTAGGGAGGAGAAGAGAATAATCGGTGGAGAGGCTCGCGCGCAACAGGAAGCTCCTCGCAGTGGAGAGGTTCAAAGACAGGAGGTAGCTACTCGCGAAAGGGTGGAAAACCCACCGCAGGTTCAAGAAAAAAAGCCCACCTTGTCCCCTCCTGCAGACCAACTGAGTAGATACTTTGCCCTGGTGAAGGGTATAATAGAGTCCAAAAAACGCTATCCAGAGGAGGCAAAGAGAAGGGGAGAGGAGGGAACAGTGGTGGTTAGCTTTACCATAGATGAATCTGGAAACCCCGTCAATGTGAGGCTTGCAAGCTCCAGCGGAAGCTCCTCCATAGACAACGAAACCCTCAGGCTCATAAGGAGTCTAAAGTTTCCCCCTCCCCCAGATGGAAAGCCTGTCAACCTGAGGGTGGAGGTGGAGTACCAACTGAGGAGGTAAAGGCATGCTTACAAGAAGAGAGTTCATAAGCGTGCCTCTGCTGTGCTTACTTACCAGAAACTTGGAAGCCTTTGCCAGTGACACACCCGAAGTCTTTCCTCAGGGCGTCGCAAGCGGAGACCCTACCCAGGACAGCGTAGTGTTATGGACAAGAATTGAGCCAAAGGTGCACGAAAGTATGAAAAGGGACCTGGTGCTTGAGATATCCACAAAGCCTGACTTTTCGGAGGTGGTCCAAGTTCGCATACCTGCAGACAGAATAAACCCCTCAAGGGACTACACAGTAAAGCTTACCATAGATGGATTAAAGCCAGGTGGCACCTACTACTACCGCTTTGTGTATGCAGATGTTCCATCTCTAACGGGAAGGTTCAAAACACTGCCTGCAGGAAGCCCGGAGGAGTTTAGGTTTGCTTTTATCACCTGCCAAAACTATGCGGATGGCTACTACTCCGCCTTTAGGCACATTTCCCAAGAGGACGTAGGTTTTGTGGTGCATTTGGGAGACCAAATTTACGAGAAGATCTACGGACCGCCTAGGGTGCCCGGAAGGGATCTGAACCTTCCCTCCGGTGGAAGAATAGCCCTCACCTTGGAAGACTACCTGTACCTATACAGAACCTATCTTTCTGACAAGGACTATCAGCTTGCCCGTGCCATGCATCCTTTCATATACATCTGGGATGACCACGAGTACGCCAACGATTACTCCTATGACTACGAGGGAGGCTACTACCTATTGCCCAGACATCCCTTTTACAGGAAAAAAGCCCAGAGCTTGGCACTAAGGAGGATAGCCATACAGGCATGGCTTGCCTACACACCCGCCAAGGTAAAGGTAGACCTAGATTCAAGGGATCCATTAAAGTGGATAACCATATACAGGGACTTTAAGGTGGGAGACCTTCTTCACTTGATATGCACCGACGAGAGGTCCTACAGGACGCCTCAACCTTGTGAAAAGAGATTTGCACACCCAGGCTGTCCCGAACAGAGAAAAACCTCTATGCTGGGAAAGGAACAAAAAACTTGGTTGTTCAGAAAGCTGGAGGAAAAAGGCTACAACTGGAAAGTTTGGGCAAACGAGGTTCAGTTTGTTCAGGGTAGGGTCAACGGACTCTTTGGTTCCTTGGATGCTTGGGATGGCTACGCAGGAGAGAGGGAGGAGATCCTCAGGTTTTTAGGGTCAAAGGCTATAAACAATCTGGTTATCATAACGGGAGACAGGCATGCGGGGCTAGTGGCAGAGGTTCCAGACAAGTTTGAAGGAGACTATCAAAAGGTTCTTGGGATGGAGTTTATGACGCCAGCCCTTTCCTCCATAAGTGCCGCAGAGACCACCTGGTGGAGAGATTACGGCGTGTCAAACCACGTGGAGTTTGCCCAGGCGGAAAAGAACCAAAACCCTTGGACTAAATATATAGAACATAAAATCTGGGGCTACTCGGTCCTTACGCTTACAAGGGATAGGGCTGTAGGAGAGATGTTCTTCGTGGATAAGTACAGGAAGGATGCGGAAAAAGTAAGGGCAGTTAGGGCAGTTTATGAAAGAGGAAAGCCGATAACTTTGCTGTAAGGGATTATAATTTTTCCTGTGCGTATTAGAATTGCCCACAGCCCAGATTCAGACGATGCCTTTATGTTTTATCCTCTCACTGCAGGGGTCATAGACACGGAAGGTTTAGAGATAGAGCACGTTTTGGCGGATATTGAAACCCTCAATCAACGTGCCCTGGAGGGAACCTACGAAGTTTCTGCGGTGTCTTTTCATGCGTACCCATACATAGCGGACAAATACTTGGTGCTTCCAAGCGGTGGCAGTGTAGGAGATGGCTACGGTCCCTTGGTTGTGGCAAGGGAAGAGTTAAAGAGCTTGAAGGGAGAAAAGGTCGCGGTGCCGGGGAAGTTGACCACCGCCTACTTGGTTTTAAAGCTTTACGAGCCGGACTTTGAGCCGGTGGTTATGCCCTTTGACAAAGTGCTTGATGCGGTGCTTTCGGGGGAGGTAAAGGCAGGCTTGGTAATCCACGAAGGACAACTGAGCTACAAAGATAAGGGACTAAATAAGGTGGTTGATTTGGGTGAGTGGTGGAAGGAAAGCTTTGGTTTGCCTTTGCCCTTGGGTGGAAATGTGGTTAGGAAGGACTTGGGAAAGGAAATCATCCAAAAGATAGAAAGGCTTATGAGAAAGAGCGTAGAGTACGCCTTGTCCCACCCGGAGGAAGCCCTAAAATACGCAAGGGAGTATGCAAGGGACATAAAAGAAGACACAGAAAAAACAAAAAAATTTGTGAGCATGTATGTGAATGAAAGGACAATAGATTACGGAGAGGATGGCAGAAGGGCGGTGAGGCTACTTTTGAGCCTTGGCTACCAAAGGGGGATTATAAAGGTCCCTCCACCAGAGGTGATATTTTCCGATGAGGTTTAAATTTTAAACTATGCCCATAGACCAACTTGGAAGAGAGCTAAAGGACCTGCGAGTATCGGTAACAGACCGGTGCAACTTCAGATGTCAGTTTTGTATGCCGGAGGGGGAAAACTATGAGTTTTTCAAAAGGGAAGAGATTCTGAGCTTTGAAGAGATCGCAAGGGTGGTGCGTATAGTCAAAGGGCTTGGAGTTAAAAAGGTAAGGCTTACAGGCGGAGAGCCACTTCTCAGAAGGCACTTGGAAAACTTAGTAGCCCTCATAAGCCAAGAGGTAGAGGACATAGCCCTTACCACCAACGGCTTTTTGCTAAAGGACAAGGTCCAAGATTTAGCTTCGGCAGGATTAAAGAGAGTAACTGTGAGCCTTCCTTCTTTGAGGGACCAGACCCTTTCTAAGCTTGTGGGAAGGGATGTTAAAGTGGGTCAGATTTTGGAGGGCATACACAGGAGCTTGGAGCTTGGGCTTTCGGTCAAGGTTAATGTATGCGTGGTGAGGGATATAAACGACGATGAAATTTTAGACTTTATAGAGTTTTTCAGACCCTTGGGGGTGGAGGTTAGGTTTATAGAGTTTATGGATGTGGGAACTTTAAACGGATGGTCCCTTGAACGGGTCTTTTCTGCTAAAGAGATTATCAACGCCATCTCCCAAAGGTACAGAGTAAAACCCATCGGAAGGCAAAGGAGGGGAGAAACTGCGGAGAGGTTTATGCTGGAGGATGGCTACAAGTTTGGGATAATAGCGTCTGTAACACAGCCCTTCTGTGGGGAGTGCAACCGTTTAAGGCTAACCGCAGATGGCAAGCTTTTCACGTGCCTTTTTGCAAGCGACGGCTATGACCTGAAAAGCCTTCTAAGGGGCGGTGCAAAGGACGAGGAAATAAGGGATTTTATAGTGGCCCTTTGGGAAAAAAGAAAGGACAGGTATTCAGAGGAAAGGCTTGAGCTTTTGAAAAAGGGCATAAAGCCCAAAAAAGTGGAGATGTTTAAGCTGGGGGGATGAAAAAAGAAAAAACATTCTTTGTCTGTCAGGAGTGCGGATACTCTTCCACCAAGTGGTTTGGAAGGTGTCCTTCTTGCGGTGCTTGGAACAGTATGGTGGAAGAGAGGGAAAGGGTTGCCACCAAGACCCTTGGTCCTGCCATGGTCTACAAGCCCTTACCCATGTGGGTGGAGGAGGACTTAAAAAGGCTATCTACTGGCTTTGAACAGATGGACTTAGCCTTGGGCGGAGGGCTTGTAAAGGGACAGGTTTTACTGATCGCAGGGGAGCCGGGCATAGGAAAATCTACCCTGCTTTTGCAGTTGGCGGAAAAGTACTCAAAGGCTTACGGAAAGGTTCTGTATGTATCAGGGGAAGAGTCAGGCAGTCAGATAGGAACGAGGGCAAAAAGGCTAAAAGTGGAAGGGGAAAACCTCTACCTTTTGCCCGAGACTGAGCTTGAGTATATTTTGGAAACCATCCAAGAACTAAAGCCAAGCCTTTTGGTAGTGGATTCCATACAGACCATCCATTCTTCCCAGTTGGAATCTGCACCCGGTTCAGTGGCACAGGTTAGGGAGTGTGCGTACAAGCTGGCAGAGTTCTGCAAAAGAAGGGACATCCCAGTGTTCATAGTAGGACAGATCACCAAGGAGGGAAGCATTGCAGGTCCAAAGGTTCTGGAACATCTGGTGGATACAGTCCTTTATTTTGAAGGAGAAAGGTTCAGCTTTTACCGAGTTTTAAAGGTGGTTAAGAATCGCTTTGGTGCAAGTGGGGAGGTGGTGGTTTTTAAGATGACGGAAAGGGGATTGGAGGAGGTGCCCGAGCCATCAGCCCTATTTTTGCAAGAGAGAAGGGCAAGCCCGGGCAGTGTGGTATTTCCTCACACGGAGGGCAACAAGCCAGTGCTTTTGGAGGTGCAAGCCTTAGTCATAGACGCCCTGTACACAACACCTCAGAGAAGGACCCAGGGCTATGACATAAACCGCCTTGCCCTTATCCTTGCGGTCCTTGAGAAGGAGGCTAAAATATTCACAAGGGATAAAGATGTCTTTGTGAACGTGGTGGGGGGTATGCAGATCGTGGAACCTGCGGGGGACCTGGCGGTAGCCTTAGCCATAGCATCCTCTGTGAAAGGAAAGGAGCTGGGGGATGTGGTGGTCTTTGGAGAGCTGGGCTTGGGTGGAGAGGTCAGGGCGGTGCATTTTCCAGAGATGAGACTAAAAGAGGGCAAACGCTTTGGCTTTAAAAGGGCAATGGTTCCAAAGGGCAACATCCTTGAGATGGATGATATGGAAATATACGCAGTTTCCCACATAAAAGAAGCCCTTGAGCTTTTGCTATGAAGGTGCTTTTGGTGGAGGATGACCGGCTTTTGGGGGAGAGCCTAACAGAGTACCTGCAGTCGGAGGGATTTATTACAGATTGGGTGTATGACCCAAGGGAGGTTATGGACCTCTTGGAGGTATCCCGCTACGATGTGATCGTCCTTGACCTGATGATGCCGCACATAGGGGGTGAGGAGCTTATAAAGGCTATCAGAGAAAAGGACAAAGAAACTCCCATCCTTGTTCTTACCGCCAAGCAGAGGCTTGAAGACAAACGCACCTGTTTTGAGCTTGGGGCGGATGACTATCTAACAAAGCCCTTTGAGATGGAGGAGCTAACCTTGAGGCTAAAAGCCCTATACAGAAGGAAAAACCCGCAGGATGTGGTGGTTATTGACGAAGTGGAGGTCTGCTTTAGCAAAGAGATGGTAAAGGTGAAAGGAAAGCCAATTCCTTTGAGCAAAAAGGACTGGCTTATTTTGAAGTTTTTGGTAGAAAACAGGGGGCGCTTTGTCTCCCACGAAGAAATCCTTAACTATGTGTGGGGTGACGAACCGGTGGGGGAAGATGTAGTGAGGGCACACATAAAGAACCTTAGAAAGTTGCTACCAGAAGGATTTATAAAGACCATGAAGGGAAGGGGATACCGGGTTGGGTGAAAGGCTAAAGCTTATGCTGATTTTTCTTTCCCTGATTACAGTCGGATTTATAACCTTGAACATTCTCATGTTCTTTGAACTAAAAAGGGTAGTAGAGGAAAGCATCTACTTTAGGGCATACTCCCACTATCTTCTTTACACCATAAGCAAAACCCACAGAGGGGATGAAAACTTCCTTGTCTCGGAGCAAATTCCAACGGGCTTTTCCTTTTCCTTTAGGGACCCTTCCGACCCTTCTAAAAATGTCTATGTGGCTGTAAGGGAAGAGTATTTAACGGAGAGCATAAAGCCGAGCCTAAAGAGATTATTCTTTTTTCAGTTTTTGCTGATCCTTTCCTTGATTTTGGTCTATCAGTTGGCTTTGGACAGACTTTGGAAAAATGTAGAAGAAGGCAGGGAGTTTGGCATGTATTTAATAAAGTCCGTAAGCCACAAGCTTGGGAACTTTCTGGCAGTTCAAAAGACAAACCTTAGCCTTTTGCAAAAAAACAACTCTCCTCAAGCCTTGGGTAGGATGCAAAGAAGTATAAAGAGGCTTGAGAAGGACGTTAGCTTAATCCTCAGACTATCGGAGGAGGAGCTAAAGCCTGTTAAGGTTTGGGTGGATTTTTGGAATGTTCTGGAGAATGTGCTCAGCCTCTTTGAGGAGGAGATAAAGGAAAAAAAGCTTATCTTCATAAAAAGGAAAGATCTTTACCTGCATACGGACGAACGAATTCTGGAGGATGTGCTTTATAACCTCCTCAGCAACGCCATAAAGTATTCAAAGAACTTTATACATCTGAGGGTCTCTGTGGGCAAGGACTGGGTGCTCTTCAGCGTGAGAAATGACTTTGTGGAAAATGCTAAAGGAGGCATGGGCTTGGGGCTAAAACTTTTACAAAGGCATGCCCAAAGGATGGACAGTGAGTTATTTATCCGCATAAAAAAGCACTACACCGCCCACCTTTGCTTTAGGGAGTTTAGAGTGATTTAAGACTTTCCTCTTGACCTATAACAAAGGATGTAAGATAATCTTTTAAGTGAAAAGCGTAAGGAAAGTTCGGTGCCTAAAGGGTGAGCTAAGGGTTCCCTCCGACAAATCCATCTCCCACAGGGCGGTTATATTGCCAGCTTTGGCAGAGGGAGAAAGCTACGTTCAGGAGTGGCTGTGGTCCAAAGACACCTTAGCAACCCTTAACATAATAAGGGCTTTGGGTGTTAAAGTCCGGTACAAAAATGGCACCTTGAGAATAAAGGGTTCAAACTTTGAGCTTTCGGAACCTCAAAGGGTCCTTGATGCAAAAAACTCGGGCACTACAGCCCGGCTCATGCTCGGCGTCCTGGCTACTCAGAGGTTTTTTGCGGTCCTCACGGGAGACCAAAGCCTGAGAAGAAGACCTATGCTCAGGGTGGTGGAACCTCTAAGAAGGATGCGTGCCCACTTGGATGGCAGAGAAGGGGGAGACAAGCTACCCATTGCCATAAGGGGCGGAGCACTAAAAGGCATATCCCTCTTTAACAAAAAGGCATCTGCCCAGGTAAAATCCTGCGTACTTTTGGCTGGGCTAAGGGCAGAGGGTATTACAGAGGTGTATGAACCCTACCTCTCTCGGGACCACACTGAAAGGCTACTTTCTGCAATGGGTGTAAAGCTCATCTCTTACGATGGAAAGGATGGCAGGGTTGTAAAGCTGGAGGGAGGGCAGACCTTGAAGGCTACGGAGATCCTTTGCCCTGCAGACCCATCTTCCGCTGCCTTTTTCACTGCGGGTGCAGTCCTCTTGGAAGGTAGCGAGATTCTCCTTAAAGATGTCCTTGTAAATCCTACAAGAGATGGCTTTTTTAGAAAGCTAAGAGAGATGGGTGCCCATGTGCAATACGAAAACCTGAGGGAAATATCCGGCGAGCCCGTTGCAGATGTGTATGTCAAGTACTCGGGAGGACTAAAGGCAGTGGATGTTCATCCTGAGGAAGTGCCGAGCCTTATTGACGAAATCCCAATACTTGCGATAGTTATGGCCCATGCACAGGGTGTTTCTACCGTCAGGGGAGCGGGAGAGCTTAGGGTAAAAGAGAGCGACCGTATAAAGGCAATCGTGGAGAACTTAAGAAGGATGGGTGCTAAGGTAGAGGAGTACGAAGACGGCTTTTCTATTGAGGGAGGAACTCCCTTACGAGGTGCCCTCATAAAAACCTACGGAGACCACAGAATAGCCATGAGCTTCACCATCGCTGGGCTTACCGCGGAGGGAGAAACCCAAATAGACGAGCCAGAGTGCGTGGCGGTTTCATACCCTAACTTCTTCCAAGACTTAGAAAGGCTAACATGCTGAGGAAACTACTCTTTGAAGATATTCAATACAAGGTAGTATCCCTTATTGTGGGCTTTTTACTGTGGTCTGCGGTAAATTTTGGAACGAGGGCAAGCCTATCTGTGGAAAGAGAAATAGAGCTTAAAAACGTCCAAGACAACTATGTCTACAAGCTATCAAGAAAAAAGGTCAGGATGAAAGTTAGCTTTGTGGAAAGGCTTGTTTCAGAGAGTGCCTTGGAAAACCTACAGCCCTTTGTGGATGTTAGAGGTTTAAAAACCGGAAGGTACTTGTTAAAGGTGGATGTGAGGAACCCTTATAAATTCTTGGTATTGGTGGATAAGGTGGAACCGGAAAAGATTGAAGTTATAATTCAGGAAGCCCCCCAAAGGGGGGAGAGATAGTTTTATCCGCAGGAGAAGCTATTTCCGCAACCGCAGGAGCCGGTCACGTTGGGGTTCCTGATGGTGAATCCACCACCCATAAAGTCCATAACATAGTCCAGCTCTGCGTTATTTACATAGGGCATGGAGAATTGGTCTATGGCTATTTTAAGCCCGGGGTATTCAAAGACGAAGTCTGTTTCTTCTATGGTGTCGTCAAAGCCCATGGCATACTGAAAGCCAGAGCATCCGCCGGGAACAACCCTTATCCTGAGGATGGGCTCCTCTATGTTGTTTTCCTTTGCTATGCGTGTTACTTCCTGAACAGCCCTTTCGGTGGCAAAAAAGTTGTAAGTTACGTTTTGCATGACTTACCTCCTTAAAGGTTTTAGTTAAAAGTAAAAATAATAACCCTTTCATAGGATGCAATATGATGGTTATCACCTAATGCCCGCCAAGCTTTCCAATATGTATCTAAAACTCTTTGGATCTATAAGCTTTATGCCCACCCGGTCTGCCCACCGATGCAGTCCCTCATCTCCCGTTATCAGGATGGCATCCAGCTCGTAAGCAAGCAGTAAAACATCCGCATCCTCCTTGCTGTCTATTATGCCAACCCTTAGGGCTTCTCTGTATTTTTCCCTGAGTTTGGTTATTACTCTACCCGTTTCGGTTTCTGTTAGCCTTCCCGCCTCCCTTGTGTGCTCTTCTGCCACCCTCAAGCCCTTGTTTATTCTGTATCTGACTTCTTCTATGAATTCATACAAAAACTCCGCTGGGATCATAAGGTTATATCTCCTTGGGGAACGTATTCGCACCACCAACTCAAACTTGGGCTTTAGCTCTCCAAGGGAGACCATATTGTTGAATTCTTCATAAACCGAAAGGGGCATATAAAACTGAGCCTTTGAGTGATAAGCCAAAGAGAGAAAGTTCTCTATGGCACCCAGCTGATCCTTTTCAAACTGGGAATACACATCCGGGTTTGTAAATACGCTTGTATCAAGCACGAAGATTTCCATGTCTGATTAAAATTATACCTGAACCTATGGAAAAATCTATGAGGCGAGGGTTTAAAATAAAAGCATGCGTTTTTATGGTATTCCATCGGAAGACCGGGCTTTGGAGCTTTTGGCAGGAATGCCAGAGGGAAGGTGGGTGTTTGTGGAAAACTCCACACAAACGGAGTTAGATTTAGAGCAGGCAAGGGAAAAACTGAGGGAGATCTTTTTGCTAATAAAGGGCTGGAAAGAGAGCAACAAACACATTCCACAGACTACTACCTTTATTTTTGTGCATACACCCGATCAACCCAAGCACTTTAAGGTCTATGACCTCTCTTCCCTTGGCTGTAGCGTCAGTCTTAACCCGCCAAGGTGGGAATGCTATCTCCTTGAGAACAAATAAAAGAATATCCCAACCACAGGAAAGACAACCATCAAAAGGGCGGAAAACTTGTAGTCGTTGCCCGTCAGGAGCATAAAAAGGCTCCAAACCCAAAGCCCGGTGGTGGATGCTATACGCTCGCTCAAAGAAAGAAAGGACATCCGAAGGGATACAGTTTCCAAGGGAAAAAGCTCCAAAAGTAGAACCCTTGAGGTAGTCCAAAGGTGAGAGAGGGAAAGACCACCCAAAAAGCCTACAAATAGTAGCAGTTCCCTTGGTGTTAAATATAAAACAATCAAAAACAAAGACCAAAGAACAAAGCCCAGGGGAAATAAACGCCTTGCCTTTAGTTTGTCCGTCAGTTTGCCAAAGAGCAGTCCTCCAAAGACACCACCCAAGGCAGAAAGCCCAATCACTTTGTATATTTCCCGATCCTCCAAACCATAGGCATGCTTTAAGTATATGCCCATCATAGCAATCAACGTATTTGCCACTTCAGTCAGGCTAAGAATGGCAAGGACTAAAAGCAAAAACCTCCTGTCCTCTAGCTCTTTTCTTAGGCTTATGGTGGTTTTTTGGGGTGGGTTTGGCAAGGAAAAGATGGCTGGCAGTGAGAGGAAGAGAAAAATTAGGGCGGTTTGGTAAAAGACCTCCGGTACCTTGAAAAATTCTGCTAGAAGGAGAAGGCTAAGGGCAGAGCCAAGGTATCCAAAGGCAACGCCCACGCCAGAGGTAGTTCCCTTGCTTTCAAAACCACCAAGCAGTGAATTGTAAAAGACCATAGCCTGCTGGTGAAAGACCGCCATCAAAAGATAGAGAAAAAGGTTCAAAGCGGGCATGTGGAGGTTAAAGCTAAGAAGGATGCCAAGGACTGAGGTCAAAAGGGTAAATAGAACAAAAAACCGCTTGCGGTATGCTCTGCTGTCTGCGAGCTTTGCAAGGGGGACCGCCATTAGAAAGGAGAGAAAAAAGGCAAAGCCATAGAGGGTAGAGTAAAGCTTGGGGTCTATATGCTTGGTAATGTACAGTGGATAAAAGGTAGAAAAGACGATTGCACCAAGGATGGTTTCTCCTGTATCATAGAGGGCAAAGGAGAGAACTCTTCTCAGGTTGAATATATTATAAAGGTTTTCCTTTTTCCCTTTACCTTGCTTGCGGGAATGTCTTCACCCTTGAGGAGTTTTTCATAAACCTTTCTTTTTTCTTCGCCCTTTAGGGCAAAGATCACTACGCAGGAGGAGTTTAGGTATTGGTAACTCAGGGAAACTCTTTGGGTGCCATCGGGGGCAACGGAGGTACAAACCTTTGGAGTTATAGCAAAGCATGGAGAGTTGGGAAAGAGGGATGCGGTGTGTCCGTCCTCTCCCACTCCAAGCAAACACACATCCAAGCTCTGAGGAAGTTTTTGGGAGTAATCTACGCATGCGTCCTTTAAAGGTAGTTCTGTATTCACATAGATTATCTTTGCCTTAGCTCCGAGGTTTTCCCGAATGTTTTTGTAGTTGCTTTGGGGAGAATTTAGGGGGACAAACCTTTCGTCCGTTAAATAAAAGTAAAGCCTTTCCCAAGGGAGGCATTCAAGGGAAAGCATCCTGTAAAAGGGCATAGGTGTTTTTCCGCCCGCAAGGGCAATATGCACATGTTCTTTATTCTTCAAAAAGATTTTTATCAGTCTAACAAATAACCTTAAAAGCTTTTCCTCCATCAAAGGAACCAACTTCTTCCGTCCCTCTGTATAAACTCTATGGCAAAGTCTGGCAGTTTGCCGCGGGGATAAACTCGTGGGTTATCTTCGGAAGAAATTAGAGGTTCCACCTTTTCCCACATTACTTCTATCTCGTCCGCTCTTATGAAAAGGCTCTGGTCTGAGTCAAGGATGTCCTCCAGGAGGGTCTCGTAAGCCTCCGGTAGGGTCTGTCCGAGGGCTTCTTCTAGGTCATACTTCATGGTGGTTTCTATGGGGCAGGCTATAAAGCGACCGGTGGGTGGTTTTAGCTCAAAGGATATGCTGAGGAGGTTTTTGGGTGCCACCTGAAAAACTATTCTGTTCTGCTTTGGCATACAGTCCAAAAGGGAGACAAAACTCTTGGGTATCTCCCTAAAGACTATAGTTATTTGGGTTAGCTTTCTGCCAAGGGCTTTTCCAGTCATGAAGTAAAAGGGAACGCCCTGCCATCTTAGGTTTTCAATGTATCCCTTTGCTACCACTAAGGTTTCGGTCCTTGAGCCCTCCTTTGGGTATCCTTCATACTGTCCTTTCATAAAATCAAAAAAGCTTAAACTTCTCAACAGCTTGACCTTTTCGTCCCTTATGAACTGGGGAGCCATGGCACAGGGTGGTTCCATGGTGGTAAAGGCGAGCATCTGCAAAAGGTGATTCTGGAGCATGTCCCTTATGGCTCCCACCTTGTCGTAAAATTCTATGCGGTTGTCTGCATCCACATCTTCCAAAGCTACGATCTGCATATGGTCTATAAAGTTTCTGTTCCATACACCTTCAAAGATTATATTGGAAAACCTCAGGGAAAATATGTTCTGCACCGTGTCCTTTCCCAAAAAGTGGTCTATTCGGTATATTTCCTCCTCCACAAAAAACCTATAGAGAAGGCTGTTTAGCTTTCTAGCAGATTGCAAGTCAAAGCCAAAGGGCTTTTCCACCACCACCTTTCTCGCGTTTGAAAAGTTTCTGAGGAGCCTTCCAAGGTTGAGTATGGTATCCTCGTAAAGAAAGGGAGGGAGGGAAAGGTAAAAGATCAACTCATAGTCCTTTAGCTTCTGTAGTTCTTTACTGAGTTTTTTGTAATCTTCCCAATTGACCACATCAAGAGGTATAAAATGGCATAGTTTGGTAAAGCCTGCGTCCAAATTACAAGCAATGCCCTCCCAATCCTCCCTTTTGGAACGGGCTATGGAATAGACCGCCTTTAAGTCATTCCTACGCTTTATGATCCTTGCCAGGGCAGGAAATAGCTTTTTTCTTGCTAAGTCTCCCGTGCCACCAAATATAAAAAGGGCTTTGGGCTTACTCATTTTTCTTTATATCATGCCTTCCAAACTGATACCTAAGCACCGCCAAGAGCCTGTCTCTGAAGGAGTTTTCTTGCCTTGACCTAAAACGCATAAAAAGGGAAAGGGCTATAACGGGCATCGGCACTCCCAACTCAACTGCTGATAAGGTGGCCCATCTTCCTTCGCCCGTGTCCTCCACATAGGGCTTTATATCCTCCAGCGTGCCAAATTCCTCAAAGGACTTTTGGGTTAGCTCCATAAGCCAAGACCTTATCACACTGCCCGTATTGTAGATGCGTGCCACCTCCTTTAGGTCGTAGTCAAATCCACTCTCCTTCAACAGTTCAAAGCCCTCGCCTATGGCTTGCATCATAGCATACTCTATGCCGTTATGCACCATCTTGGCAAAGTGTCCCGCACCAGACCTGCCCAAATAGGCATAACCCTCTCCTTGGTAGGAAAGATCCTTCAGGATTGGATCCACAAAGTCAAAGGCTGGCTTGTCTCCTCCTACCATCAGGCAGTATCCAAGCTCCTCTCCATAAACGCCACCGCTCACTCCCACATCCAAAAAGTGTATTCCCTTAGCCTTAAGGCTATTATATCTCCTTTGGGATTCTTTGTAGTAAGAGTTCCCACCATCTATGACTATGTCTCCCTCTTCCAAAAGGTCTTCAAGCTGTCTTAAAACATCATCCACCGCAGAGTGGGGAACCATAATCCAAACTACCCTCCTGCCTTCAAAGAAGTCCTTTACCTTGAAAAGGCTGTCAAAGGTCAAAAAGTACTGGCTTGCAATCTTGCGGTTTTCTTCCTTTGGGTCGTAGCCTCCCACCTTATGCCCTCTTTGGGCTAAGCGCTTCCCTAAACCCTTTCCCATCCTCCCAAGTCCTACAAAAAATATCTCCGCCATAGGAGCCCTCCCGCCTTTATTTTAACCTTTCCACCTCCTGAAAAGCTCGTGTTCTATCCTTAGAACATCCAATATCTTACCTACTACAAAATCCACCATTTCCTGCACGCTTTTGGGTTTATGATAGAAGGCAGGGCTTGCGGGGATGATTATGCCACCCGCCCTTGCTACCCGTAGCATGTTCTCTATGTGGATGACCGAGTAGGGAGCCTCCCTTACGAGCAGAACAAGGGGCACCCTCTCCTTGAGGGCTGTTTCGCAGACCCGGTGGATAAGGTTTTGATTTATACCGTTAGCAACGCAGGAAAGAGTGCTCATAGAACAGGGTGCCACCACCACACCTTTATATTTGATGAGTCTAGAACCGCTGGCTATTCTGTCTCCTATAGCTTTTTCAGAAATGAACCTTACCTTTGGAAACTTCTCTTGGATGTCCTTAACGGAGAGCTCAAGCTCTTCCTTTAGCACCAAAGCACCCGCACTGGATACTATGAGGTCTATTTGAAAGCCCTTTTCGTACAGAACCTCCAAAAGCCTGAGCCCGTATATGCTCCCGCTGGCACCGGTGATGCAAAGGACTATACTTTCCAACCCTTAGCCCGCCTTAAAGCCCAAGAAAAACCCACCCACAAAGGCTGACGAAAAGGCCACGGTTTTTAGGGCACCCTTTACAAAGGTGTCAACACCCTGAAAGAGGGATTTAAAGAGCACCCAGAACTGTTCCCAATTTATTTCAATTATTCCTTTGCTCTGAAGCCAAAAGAGGGAGAGAAGATATAGCCCGACGAACATGAGAAATAGGTTTATGAGTTTTTTTACCGCAAAACCTACCACAAAGCCCGCAAAGCCTGCATAACCCAAGTCTGTGAGCAAGTTTTCCCAGTTCATTGGTACCTAAAGACGCTAGGATTAAGTATATCCGGATAGTTGGTGGTCATCTCGTAGTCAAAGAGCTGTTTTCTGATACGCTCCAGATCTCTTTTTTCTGGCTTGAAGGGATAGCTCCTTATATCCGTAGGGGAGCTGTCTCCGAAGGGTCTGTTGCAGGCAACCTCTGTGGTCTTTCCTCTACAGCCGGAAGTCATGAAGGGTCTTCCGCTCCAAAAGAGTTCCTCAAAGGTGTCTTTGTCAATGCCAAAGTCTATAACCTGACCATTTTCGTTGAACTTCATATCCTCGTATCGGGCTATTTGGTTGTCTATTAAATACCTTGCAAACTGAACCCTTCTATATTGAGGTGCAGGGCAGGGCTTTTCCTTCTCCATCATAGAACCTTCCTCTGGCCAGAAGGAGAAAAGGTGCGTCCTTGCTCCCAAATCCCTGACCTTTTGTATGGTCTCTATCATCTCCTGTTCTGTTTCTCCCAAGCCCACCACCAGATGGCATCCTGCATAGCCATCACCCATAACATCACAAGCCCACTCTAAGACCTTCCAGAAGGTTTCCCATTTGTGAGGGCTGTTCATGGGTTTGCCCCTCAACCTTTCAAAGATCTCTGGCGTCGCACAGTCTATGGCAACGGTAACGGTGTCTGCACCCAACTTTTTATAATCCAGTATATCCTGATAGGTAGTTCCCGTGGCGTTTATGAGTAAAGAGACAAATATCTTATCTCCAAGCCTCCTTAAAACCCTTTCTAATACCTCTTTGGTGTCCCTTATAGCCCTCGGGTGGGTTATCTGGGCTATACAGAGCCTCTCCACATGTCCTACCTTTTCTGCCCTGTCTATGATCTCATCCAAGGCAACTGTAGGCCACTCAACCCTTATGAAGTTCTTCTTTGAATACTCCACTTCCCTTGCCTTTTGAAGCCCACAGTAGGCACATGTAGCATGACATCCAGAAGGATAGGTCAAAAGGGTGTTTATGCAACTGAGCTTAGTGTTTCTGTAAAACTGCCCGGGCACAAGCCCTAAGGTCATGGCCGCAGCCATGCTTATCTGAAGGTATTCTGGGCTCTCTCTTTGAACGGTGAGGCTTTCCAAAAGGCTCCTGTGCATCTTTCACCTCCTAAGGAAGTAATTATAACCTGTCTTATAATTTATTTGCATGACCCGTAAATATTTGACATTGCTTGACTTATACAAAGAGACCTTTATTCCAAATACCCAGTGTCTGAAAGATATCTTAAAAAAAGTCTTCTACTTTCACGAAAGAAAAGGTAGAGAGTTTTCCCTTATACTCGTTGATATTGACAATCTACGGCAGATAAACAGAGAAAAGGGCTACTTTGTGGGTAATAGGGTGCTTTTGCTTGTGGCGGATACAATAGGCAACAGCATAAGAAAGAGTGATATAGCAGGGAAGTATAAAAGTGGGAGTTTTCTCATAATACTTCTGGAAACGGACAAGGAGGGAGCAAAGGTAGTTTCGGAGAGGCTTGCAAAAAGGCTTGCGGATATACAAGTGGAGGGGTGTTCTGTAAGTGCAACCATTACTTTATGTAGCTATCCAGAGGATGGAGAATTGCCGGAAGAACTTTTAAACTTTTTGGAGGAACAAACTGCAAAGGCAAAGGGTAAAAATAAGCCGATAATAACATTTGAAAGCTTTAGAACACAAAAGACAAAGGAAATAACTGTATGGGATCTCATCTCTGCCATTGAGGAAGATAGGGTGGTGCCTGCCTTTCAACCAATTCTTAACCTTAAGAAGGATTCTATAGAAGGTTACGAGGTTTTAATGCGTATAGAAGATCAAGGTGGTTACATTCCTGCTATGGCTTTTATAGACAAGATTTACGAACTTTCCCTCTTAACGGTTTTTGAAGAAATAATCTTTGATAAAGCTATAAATGCTTGGTTTGCAGGGAAGGTTAGTGAGAAGCTATTCTTTAACATGCCTTCTTATTTTGTCCATTACTTGGCAAAGGGTAAGGCAAAGCTTGAGGACTTTAAAAAAGAGCTTACAAAAGCTGGCATTCCTGCAGAGGATGTGGTGATAGAGATTCCCGAGAGTAAAATCACAGCTACCACTGAGGAATTAGTAGAGGTGGTCAGTAACATAAGGGCTTTGGGTTTCAAGGTGGCGGTGGATGATTTTGGCGTTGAGAATTCATCCGTTGAAAGGTTGTTAAAAACAAAGCCCGATATTGTAAAAATAGATGGGTTCTTTTTAAAGGAGGAGAGAAACATGCTTAGGTGGATAGTAAAGGGTTTAAAGAGATTGGGTTACGTGGTGGCTATGGAGCATGTGGAAAAAGCAGAAGACCTTGAGCTTGCCAAAAAACTTGGAGCGGATTATGCTCAGGGCTTTTACATAGGCAAACCCGAGGTGTTGGCTTGAAGGACTTTTTGATCCCAGCCATTGACCTAAAGGAAGGGCGCTTGGTAAGGCTATACAGAGGACAAGAGGACCATGCAAAGGTCTATTCAGAAAAGCCAGAGGAGGTGGCAAGGTTTTTTGAAGAGCTCGGTTTTTCTCGGCTCCACGTTGTGGATTTGGACGGTGCCCTTGGGGGTGTGCCAAGGAACCTACAGGCAATAAGGAACATAAGAAAAGTTTTTTCTGGAACCATTCAGGTGGGTGGTGGAATAAGGTCTATGGAAACCCTGAAAATCCTTGACGAAGAAGGTATAAACCTTTTTGTAGTTGGCACGGTAGCCCTCAAGAACCCCCAGCTTTTTGAAGAGATGCTAACAGCCTTTCCCGGCAGGTTGATACTCTCGGTGGATAGCAAGGGAGGGAAGGTTT
Source organism: Thermocrinis ruber (assembly GCF_000512735.1). Classification (NCBI taxonomy): domain Bacteria; kingdom Pseudomonadati; phylum Aquificota; class Aquificia; order Aquificales; family Aquificaceae; genus Thermocrinis; species Thermocrinis ruber. Next base: position 1,090,308 of record NZ_CP007028.1, on the reverse strand, counting down.
CCGTGGGCGGATGGAAGGAGGAGAGTTCCTATACACCTCAGGATTTGGCTAAGGTGTGGGACCAAAAGCCCATATGGGGCTATCTTTATACGGTGGTGGAAAGGGATGGTACCCTGGAGGGTGTGGACCCAAAGCCCTACGAGGAGTTCAAAAGGGTTTCAAAAAAACCACTCCTCGCCAGCGGTGGGGTGGCAAGCCTGGAGGATCTGAAAAAACTTTACGGTTTGGTGGAAGGAGTGGTGGTTGGAAAGGCAATCTACGAGGGCAAAATAGACTTGAGAGAACTAAAATAAAGCTATGGAGAAAATTGCGGTTCTGCTTTTAAACATGGGAGGACCAGACTCCTTAGACGCCATCAGACCCTTCTTATACAATCTATTTTCGGACCACGACATCGTAGAAATACCAAGACCCATCCAAAAACCTGTAGCCTTCTTTATATCCTTCTTTAGGGCAAAAAAGACGAGGCACTACTACGAGTTGATGGGAGGGAAATCTCCTCAGCGGGAACAGACAGAAGCCCAAGCAAAAGCCCTGCAAAAAATTCTGCCCGAGAATTTCATTGTAAAGCCTGCCATGAGATATTGGAAGCCATTTATAGAAACTGCAGTAAAGGAATCTATAGAAGAAGGAGCAAGGGCTTTTGTGCTTCTTCCTATGTATCCCCAATACAGCAAAACCACCACCGGCTCTTCCTTTAACGAATTTGAAAGGGTATATAAAAGGCTTGGCTTGAACCTCCCCTTCGTAAAAATCCACTCTTATCACAACCATCCCCTTTACATAAGGGCAATGGTGGAGAGGATCAAAGAGAGGGTAAAAGAACCCGAAAAATACTTTTTCCTCTTCAGTGCCCACAGCCTGCCGGTAAAGGTAATAGAGAGGGGAGACCCCTACAAGGATCAAACGGAAGAAACGGTAAGGCTAATAATGGAGCATTTTCCCGGAGTTAAGTATGCCCTGGGTTATCAGAGCAAAGTGGGACCTGTCAAGTGGCTGGAGCCACAAACAGAGGAGCTCTTGGAGAAGGTTGTAAAAGCCGGCCATAAAAGGATCGTTGTGGTGCCCGTTTCCTTTACCTGCGAGCACTCGGAAACCCTTTACGAACTTGACCATCAGTATGGCAACCTTGCTAAAGAGTTAGGAGTAGAAGAGTATGTGAGGATTCCCACTTTGCAGGATCATCCCACCTACATAGCCCTCCTCAAAGAGTTAGTTTTAGATGCTCAGAAAGAGCTTGAAGGGCAACTTTCGGGCTTGGCTCACAGCCAGTCCATAACCTAAAGCTCTCCAATCCCTGATATACGAGCATCTTCAAGCCGTCTGAGTATATAGCTCCCCTTTTTTCCGCCCACTCCTTTAGAAGGGTTTGCCTGTTGTAAAGCAGTTCAAAGACCACCTGCCCCTCTCTTATGAGGGAGTAATCAAAGAGCATATAGTCTTCCGTCAAGCCCACCGAAGTGGTGTTTACTATTAGGTCTGCCTCTGGCACAACCTCCTCTGGAGATTCCACCACATCCACCCCAAAGCTTTGGGAGAGCAGTTTAGCCTTTTCTTTTGTTCTGTTCCACAAAAAGACCTGCGCTCCCTCTTGCTTTAGGGCATAGAGCACCGCCCTGGCAGAACCACCAGCCCCCAAAACTAAAACCTTTTTACCCTTTAACTCGGGAAGAATTTCTTTAAGGCTTTTTAAAAAGCCAACCCAGTCAGTGTTGTAGCCTTCTGTTCTCTCTCCAAACTTGACCGTATTTACCGCCCCAATATTTTTGGCATGCTCGTCTGCGTAATCAACGAGCTCAAGGACCTTCTCCTTGTGTGGGATAGTAACATTCACACCTTTTATTCCCAGTGCCTTTAGCCCTTCAAGGGCAGTCTTTAGGTCCTCGGGTTTTACCTCAAAGGGAACATACACCGCGTTTAAGCCCAAATGCTCAAAGACTCTGTTTTGAAAGACAGGAGAAAGGGAGTGGCTTATGGGATATCCGACGACGCCGTAGAGGGCGGTCTTTCCGGAGATTTTCATAAAAGATTGTGCTTGGGAACGGAGATTTCCACCTTCTTTACCCAGTCTAGATTGCCCTTGAGGGCAATGTCCACCACTTCCTTTACGCTAACGTCCACTATGGGACAGTCGGTGCATCCACCCTCAAACTGTAGATACACCTCACCCTCTTTGATGTCCACAACCTTTAGGTTTCCGTGATGTTCCTTAAGGGCTGGTCTGATTTTTTCAAGGACCAGTTCAACTTCTTTTAGTTTTTCTCTTTCCATGATGAATCCTCCAACTCTCTAATTAAATTTTGGATTTCCATCCAGAGTTTTCCCTGATCTTCCTCATCCAACTCCATCAACCTAAAGAAGCCCTTAAGGGTTAGCTTGTCTGCCACTATGTCAAGAAGGTCTTCCTCTTCCAACTTGCCAAGTCCATAATCCCACAGTATTTCCTTAGTCTCCGGGTATTTCTCCAAAAGTTCTTTGAGGTTTATGTCTAAGGTGATCCTCTCCCTCATAGTTCTTTTACTTTTCTGATAAAGAGATGAAACTCGCCGTCTTCTTCGTACATGCCCAAGAACTCTTGCCCCGTAGCCTTGCACCAGGCGGGAATGTCCTCCACCACGCCCGGGTCATCCGCTATCAACTCTAAAATCTGCCCTATTTGCATCTGTTTGATCATTTTAGAGGTCTCTGCTACGGGCACAGGGCAAAAGGTCCCCACTACATCATGAACTACGTCGGGCTTTATCTTATCCAACTCCATGGGACGCTCCTTTAAGTATTTTAAAGCTTTCTAGGATCTCATCCTCCAAAGGCTCCCCTAGTATCACCATTTCCTCGTCTTTTACCTTTATTATCACCTCTGCGGGTTCCCTCTTTGAGTACCTGCAAACCACGCCTGCTATTAGGGGGTATTCCTCCTCCTTTGGTACTCCTTTAATTATAACAAGGGTGCCCTGTTGGTCCTTTCTGTGGGCATAGCCATAACGGTTTTTAAAACCACTCAGAAAATTAACCTCTCCCTCGTTCCTTGCCACCACAAGCTTGACGCCGGAGGGAAGTCTTAGGTGCCTTCCCACAGATAAAAGGACAAGGTCTTCCCTTGTTATGGAGCCTTCCCTCTCCAAGGTCTCTTTAAACTTTAAGGCATAGTTGGGATCCGTCAGGTAGCAACACCCTCCAGCGGGCTGTTCGTAGTCTAGGCCATACTTTTTTGCAAGGCTTATTTGCACCTTCCTGCCCCTTCCCTTTATGTCTAGTAGTTTTTCCCGGTCTACCCAACCCATCTTTTCAGGCACCGTTGGTGGAAGTAGCTTAGCGGATAAAGGTCTAAGGACATAGCCTTCCAAGCCCGCCTCTTTTTCTATAAGCTTTAGTATGGGTAGCCTCTGGCTCATGGGTCTTTGACCCACCACCTCCCCAGTGATCACAAAGTGATAGCCCTCCCTATCCATTATTTCCTTCGCCTTTCTCAGCATCATTATCCGGCAGTCTATGCACGGATTTACGTTTTTACCGTAGCCGTACTTTGGGTTCAGCAGTACATTAAAGTATTCTTCGGAGATATCTACAATCTCTACAGGCACACCCAACTGCGCCGCAGCCTTTAGGGCTGGGTTCACATACTGGGAACCGTCCTCTTTTTTTATTCCCAGCCTTCTCTTATGCTCAGTTATACAAAAGCCTGTATAAAAGTGCAGGGCATGGACAAAAATACCCTGCTCCTGCACTAACTTTATTGCCAGTGTGCTATCTAATCCACCCGAAAGCAGTGCCAATGCCTTTATCTGGCTCATAGAGATAGGAACTCAAACTCGGTCTTTTCCTCTTCTTGCTCTTCGTAGCAGTCGGGAATCTTTTCTGCCTCTTCAAGCCTACCCTGCTTTATAAGGTAATCCTTGATGGCCACATGCAGAGTTTCCAAGCCCAAGTTGGTGCAGTGGATCTTTTGAGGGGGAAGTCCGCCCAGCTCTTCAAAGATGTCCTTGTAGGTTAGGTTGAGGGCGTAGTCTATGGTCTTGCCTTTGACCATCTCTGTAAGCTGAGAAGAAACCGCTATGGCAGAGCCACAGCCGAAGGTTTTAAACCTCACATCCTCTATAACGTCTGTCTCGGGGTTTACCTTTATGGTAAATAGCATAGCATCTCCGCAGGCAGGGTTTCCACACTGCCCAATGCCGTTGGCATCCTCCAAAACACCCACATTCCTTGGGTTCAAAAAGTGATCTAATACTTTTTCGCTGTATTCAAACATGGCTTACACCTCCTTACTTTGATGGATTTTATTTTAGGGGAAAAACAAAAGATAACAATGATAATTATCAAGAAGTAAGCTCAGAGATCTTAGCCCTCAAAAGCTCCACACAGTCCTCCAAACTCAGTCCCAAATACTCCAAAAACTTTTCAATGCTCACCCACCTTTTTAGCACCATACCTTGGGTGATGAGCCTTTCAAAGGGCTCTGGATCCTTCACAAGCCCAAGGTCAAAGAGAAACTTTTGGAAGAACCGGGCATACAGAAGGTGCAAGACCGCATGCTCTATACCGCCTATGTAGTAATCCACCGGCATCCAGCTTTCCACCTTCTTGGGGTCAAAGGGTAGATTGTCGTTCTTTGGGTCGCAGTAGCGGAGGAAATACCAAGAAGAATCAAAGAAGGTGTCCATGGTGTCCGTTTCTCTTTTGGCGGGACCTCCGCACTTGGGACAGGTGGTATTTACCCAATCCTCCACCTTCTCTAAAGGATTTCCATGTCCTGTGATCTCCACCTTTTCTGGCAGTAAAACAGGGAGTTGATCCTCCGGTACTGGCACAGTACCACAGCTTGGACAGTAAATTATGGGAATGGGTGTACCCCAGTATCTTTGGCGGGATATGTTCCAATCTCTCAGCCTGTATGTGATTTTGAAGTCCGCCAAACCTTTCTCCTTTAGCCACTGGGTTATTTCCCTTTTTGCCCTCTCTGAGTCCATTCCGTCAAAGGGTCCGGAGTTTATGAGGATGCCAGGATCTATGTAGGTTTTGCCCTCTGGCGGGTCTGAGTCTTTGGGTTTGACTACCACCTTTATGGGAAGGTTGTACTTTTGGGCAAACTCGTAGTCCCTTTGGTCGTGGGCGGGCACGCACATGATCGCCCCAGTGCCATACTCATAGAGCACATAGTTGGCGGTCCATACGGGAATCAGCTCACCGTTGGTAGGGTTTTTCGCATACACTCCAAGAAATACGCCCTCCTTTTCCTCTTGGGTCCCCCTCTCCCTTGAGGACATGTGCTTCATTTTGTTGACAAACTCTTCCACTTCTTTCAGCCTACCTCCCCTCTTGGCAAGGGTCAAAGTTAGTGGATGCTCGGGTGCTAGCACCAAAAAGGTGGCACCAAAAACCGTGTCCGGTCTAGTGGTAAAGACTTCTATGGGTAATTCGTCCACATAGAACTTTATTACCGCCCCTTCGGACCTACCTATCCAGTTTCTTTGCTGGAGGATCACCCTTTCGGGCCACTTACCTTCCAAGAGCTTTAAGTCTTCCAAAAGTCTCTCTGCATAATCGGTGATCTTTATGTACCAGGAGGGCACGTTTCTCCTTACCACGGGTGTTCCACAACGCCAACACTTGCCCTCTATAACCTGCTCGTTTGCAAGGACCGTCTCATCGTTAGGGCACCAATTAACCTCCGCATCCTTTCTATAAACCAAGCCCTTTTCGTAGAGCTTTAAAAAGATCCACTGGTTCCACTTGTAATACTCTGGGTCGCAGGTAGCAATCTCCCTGTCCCAATCGTAGGAAAAGCCCATACTTTTGAGTTGCTGTTTCATGTAATTTATGTTTTCCTTGGTCCATTGGGCGGGATGCACTCCATGTTTTAGCGCTGCGTTTTCCGCGGGCAAACCGAAGGCGTCCCATCCCATAGGATGCAAAACTCTTTTTCCCTTCATCCTCAAAAAGCGCGCCAGAGCATCTCCAATGGTGTAATTTCTAACATGACCCATGTGAATGCGCCCCGATGGGTATGGAAACATCTCAAGCACATAGACCTTATTCTCTCCCTCCTCCACCTTAAAAACTCCAAGCTCCTCCCAGTGCCTTTGCCACTTCTGTTCTATATCCCTTGGATTGTAGCTTTTTTCCATAGGCTAAAATTATAAAACAGCGGGTTAGCTTAATTATCACCAAAATGAAGCCTCTTGGCTACATCTCGGGCAAAGTAAGGGTCTCCTGTTCCCAAAGCAAGCTCCAAAAGGAAGGTCCTGTATTCAAGGCTTTTGCTCAAATGCAGGTTTTCGAGGATCAGCCTTTTCAAAGTCTCATAATCCTTTGCCCAAAGGGCGCGCTTCATAACCTCCTTTTCCAAGTATAGCCTTTCCTCGGGTGTCAAAGGAAAGCTTTTTTTCATGTATTCCCTGAAGGGAAGATAGTTTTCTGTGGTAAGCCCTACTTCTATGAGCCTTTTTATCAGACTTTGCCTTTCTGCTGGTGGAAGTTCCTGATAGTAGGCTCTTGCATAGTCAAAAGCCTTTTGTAGATTTCCCGAAAGCAGTGCAAGGTTGATGGCGTCTTTTACGAAAGCTTTACCCTTCTTTTCCACCAACACATCCGCAAACCTTGAAGCCGTGGCATAGTCCTTGAAGGCTATTGAGTAGTAAAAGGCTTTCTCAATCCAAAAAAGGTTTCCCGTTCTTTCCGCCAATACAGCGGAAGTTCTGTATGCAATCTCGGGAATGTCCATACTCTCCGCTTCCTTGAAGGCTTTTTCTAAAGAGCTTGTGTCCATTTTTAGTTTTATGTAAAGACTCAAGAGCTTTTCTATCTCGTTTTTTATCCTTTTCTTTTGTCCTTCGTCTTTGACGGAGAAATACTCTGCCTTTAGCAGTTGATACTTCAAAAACAATATATCTGGGTCATTGGGATATTTTCTTTCCATTTCTGAAACTACTTCTATAGCGTCTTTAGTCCTACCTACTCTAATGTAGGACTTGACCAGGGCGTCGTATATATCCACTGAAAGGTTTGTTCTCAAAAGGGCTCTGTAGTAGGCAAGAGCTAAGTCTATGTTTATCTCCACAGACTCGGGCAGATATCTTTCTAACTTGCCTTTTGGAAAAAGAAGGATCGCCACCAGCAGTGCGGTCAGAATTATTCCCAGGTAATCCTCTATTGAAAAGGCTTTAATCAGTGCATACCGCTTTGATGTCCGCATGTTTTCCTCCTTTGAACTCAACAACCCCAGGGTTGTAGGCTTTTCCGTTTATGAACACTTTGCAAGAGGTTTCCAAACGAACCTCCAAAGGTAGGTAGGAGCTTAGCCTTAGCCTATACTCTTTTCCTTTTCTTTCAAAGCTTTCTACATAGCCGTTTGAGTATAAAAGTGCAAACTTTGGCTTTTGGGAGGAAAAGACCAAATAGTAGTCTCCCGAACCATCCAGAAAGAGATAGTTGTAGCCATCCTTCCCTTCCCTGTAGCCCACCACTCCCTTGCCCTTCTCTGCGTCCGGATAGCCCCATTCCTTTGGGTACCTCAGGGTCCTCAATCCGCCCGCGTTTTTTACTCTAAAGCCTTCTTCCCATCTCATTATGGCGGTCTGTCTGAAGTCCAAAACCCACCTGCTATACTCGGACAAGAACATGGGACTTACTTCCTTTGATAGAGCCCATTCGTAAACCCTTTTCAAAGCGTTCAAAGAAGCCAACTTTTGCCCTGAATAAAAGTGATAATAAATAGAAATAGGCTTTAACCTTCTTGGGTTTTCTGTGAGCTCAAAGGTCTGTATAACATTTAAAAAGCCCCAGAAGGGACCCGTCCAAAGGTTTGTGTATATGTTTTCGTTCTGCACGGGAGCATAGACCTGAAAGTAGGGTCCGTAATTGACACCGGAGGGACCTATGTTCTTCAGGAAGGGCTCCTGCTGGGTTATTGTGGTCAGTCCTCCATTGACGTTGAAAAGGCCAAGCTGGTAGGTTTGTCTTAGCTGTTCTCTGTTTGGGTTGCATTCGCCCGTCCAGAGGAAAACTCTAACTTTTTTTCCAAGGTCCTTCAAAACCTCTCTGTTGATCCATTCTACCGAGCCTCTTATTTCACTGTCCCAGTTGAGGTTATAGCCTTTTATTGGAAGGTTGTAGCCGTAAGGTAGCTCCCTTTTTCTGTATTTGGGTTGCCAGTCATAGGGATGGGAAAAGCTGTGGCTTGCGGGTTCAACCCACTCAATTGAGAATATGCTCTTTGTTACGTTTATTAACCTCTCTGACCTATCCGGATACAGTCCATCCTTGGAGACCTCTCCCACTACTATGGAAACGGTATGCGGAATAGGATACCTTTTTATTATTTCTTCCCTTATTACCTCTCCCAGGGTCTTGGAAGGGTCAAATTCTGCGTCTCCAAAGAAGGCATCTCCATCTATGTGGGCGGTAAGTATTCTTCCACCGTTTTGGGTGGTAAGGTCAGGGATCAAAAGGGTGGTCCCAAAGACCTTTTTGAACACCTCAAAAGGGTCAAAGCTCCACAGTTCCTCTGAGTTCAAGAGGGATTCATTAACTGCGTATCCTCCCCAATCAAAGAGGGCAAAAGGATGGTGTTTTTGTCCGAGGGAGTTTTCCACCTCAACCATGGGTGTTCCTTTTTCTGCAATTAACAGAGTATCCGTGTAGGATACCTTTATTGGCGCCTCAAAGCCCCCGTTTTCCTTCGGTCTTATCAGCCTAAAAGGGTTTATAGACCTCTCTCTGTTCCTTTCTACCCTTATACCAAAGGCTCTATAAAATTTTTCATTGTAGGGCAGCGAGTTCAAAAAGAACAGCTTTAAACCCTCTTCCTTTGCCTTTATCAACCAATCAGTTAATTTTTCGTCAAGCTTTCCTAAAAAACCCACCATTACGCCCGCATAGCCGAGCTCTGGGTAAATTTCGGGCAACTCCTCTTCTATGTCAAACATCTCGGGCACAAAACCCAAGTATTCAAGCACCATAGATGTGAGCCTGTGAGTGGGTTCATACTGGGCTACCGGATTTTCCTTTGAACTATAGAGAATGGCAACCTTTCTTGGAATTAAAGAACAGAGAGAGTATCCGACCCTTGAAAGCTCCCTGTCTGCCACGTATGGAATAAACCCAAGCTCCGCGATCTTTCCAACAAGCTCCTTTGCCTTCTTTTTGTCCCTCGGGTCTGCGTAATCCACCACTATCACGGGAATGCCATAGGACTTTATCCTGCTTAGCTGGTCCAATAGCCATTTTTTTTCCTCCTCAGAAATTGCCCTGTATCTTTTTTTTGCATCAAGCCCACTAAAAAGACTCTCCACCAAAACGCCATTTATGTCTTCTTTAACTCTATCTATAAACTCAAAGCCTCTGTTTAAAACTATCAGTTTGTTGGAATACCTTTTTCTTAGCTCCTTTACAAAATCCACAAGGGCGTCCTGAAAGTCTTTCCACTCTTCCTTTCTGGCGGAAAGCTGGTATGAATCTAAAGTGTCCAAAAGGAACCCATCAAAGCCTCTGTCCGCAATCCTTTTAGCCACCACCTCCAAAAGGAACTTTCTGTACTCTTTGTTCCTCACATCTGCCACCAAAGACTTCCACATGGGATTTCTTCCGATGGAATACTTTTTAAGGTCTTTGTAATAGTCCCTGTAGGTTTCTATCTCTCCTACGCTCATGTAACCTATGAGTTTTGCCCTCTTTTTTTGATAAAAGCTCTTCTCCTTCAAAACCTCCATATAAGGGTTGTCCGCATCCAGCACGACCCAATCGTAAGCATAGAGCACATCATCGGGCAAAGGTTTGTGATGATAGTAAAGTAGCACACATTTTAGTTCCTGCGCCAACAAACTACTCACGAAGAGCAAAAGTCCTATAATGAACATCATTCAAGAACCTCCTTAGGTATTCCATACCCAATATCATGGAAAACATTAAGGCAAACATATAGCCATAACCGTAAAAGTACGCCCCGAGAAATTGGGTTAGGAGTGTAAAGACAAAGTTTAGCAAGGCAAAAGTAAAAGTCATTTTAACCAGTTCCCTCCTTAGGTCAAAGTAAGAAAGAAGGGCATAAATAACTATGTATCCCATCAGGAATACTTTGGCAACGAGAAATATCTCAAACAGTGGAATGTAGGCGGTGGGCAGTTTGAGAAATATAAATATATACTCGTGAATGAAGATAAGTAGTATGGCGGTAAGGGCTTGAAATCTCAGAGTTTCAAAAAAGGCTGAGCGGACGCTTTCTATCATCTTGTTTGCGAGCCTGTAAAGGTCATCCAACCTTCCCCAAGTTCTGACCGCCTTGTAGTACGCGTCGTAGTTATCAAAAAACTCCAGCTCAATCTTCAGAAAAGCCACCGCAAAACCGGGTACTATTGAAATAAGAGCCAGGGTAAAGGGCACATCGTAAATGACGGACGCCTTCATGTTCCCCAGCACGTGGGTCCCCGTCATTGGACTGTACCAAAACACGTATTTGTCTATCCAAATACCTAAGTTAGCGAAAAATCCGGTTAGCATCAAGCTTTTGTAAAGCCTATCCTTTCTCAAAAAATCAAACTCCAAAAGTTTTGAAGACCTATAGTCCCTTGCAACTCTGAAAAGTATTAAAAACAGCAGTAAGGTCTGACTAAGATAAAAGCTAAGCATAAGCCATACTAATCCAAAATTTGATAGAGAAATTACCGCAAGCGCTGCTATTGAGTACGAGATAACAAAGGATGCGAATATGTGCCTGTAGCTCTTCAATCCGGTGAGTAAAGCGTTCACCACCCAAATAACGGAAAGGGTAGCAACGGTAAAGCTGAATAGCACATGATAATAGTATGGATATCCTTTAAAGAAGAAAAAAGACAGCAGAAGGGCTATAAAGAAGCTGTAGATTGCGGTCAGTATTGCCACCCCGTGGGTGTTTGGAAGAACCCTTTCAAACTCCTTTTCAAAGAGCCTGTCGGATATATACCTTGTAAAGGAAAGCTGGAAAAAGCCCGAAAGAATCAGGCTTATGGAAACGCAGTATGTGATGTATACCTGGTATTTGATTAAGGTTTCGCTCACTCCCCAAAGCTTTTCCGCTATGTAAGCGGATACAAAGATGCTGAGTATGGCAAAGAGCCAATTGCCTGTTCCCAGAACTGCAGAGTAGCCCACCGCCAAAAGGACCCTTCCTAGCTTTCCCTCTCTGTAAAGCCTTCTTAACTCTAAAGAAATACCCGCCATGGCTATTTTCCTAAATATTTTCTATACACACTTCTGTAGTTTTCTATAAATTTGTCAAAGCGGTAAAACCTTTGGACCCTCTCAAGCCCAGCCCTTTGACAGCTCTTCCAAATTTCTTCATTAGTCAAAAGCTCGTAGTATGCTTTTGCAAGCCCTATTGCATCACCCACAGGAACCACTTCTCCCGCCTTACCTATTTCTACGTCTTCTTGATTTAGCCCTCCGTAGATAAGTTGCCTGCAGGAACCCACGTCGGTGGTAACACAGGGTACACCGCTTGCCATAGCTTCCAAAACCGTCATGGGCATGCCCTCGCTTATGGAGGTCAGTGTAAATACCCCCGTTTTGGGCAGAATATCATCTATCTTTTGAAAGCCTAGGAATTTTACCCTATTTTCAACTCCAAGTATTTTTGCAAGCTCTTTGCACTCTTGGGTGTACTCGGGCTCCTCGTCCTCGGGACCTACCACCCAACCCTCCGCCTCGGGTAGCTGTTGGCACAGCAAACTCATAGCCTTTATAAAGGTTTTTATATCCTTTATGGCCACAACCCTTCCTATCAGGGAAACCACCTTCGGAATTTCCTTCGGTCTTTTTTCTAAGAGCTTTGAAAGTCTATCCACATCCACGCCGTTTGGTATAACCCTTGTCTTTTCAGACGGACAGCCCCAGCCTATCTGCTGTTTTCTTGCATCTTCAAACAGAGAAAAAACTTCCATAGCGGTGTAATAAGAAATTTTCCCAAGATTTACGAACATCTTTATCCAAAGCTTTCTGAGGGTGTCTATGTCGTATTTCTTGGATAGGTACCTGTATTGAACTCCTATCCACTTTGCGTTTAGAATGTCTATCTTTCTTTCCTTTGTGTAGATCCCATGTTCAGTAACTATAAAAGGTATTTTGTACTCTCTACTCATCAAACTTCCCAAAAAGCCCGCATAACCCGTTGATGGACTATGAATTAAGCCTATTTCTTTTTTTTCCAGTGTCATTCCAAGTTTTGCTACTACGAAGAGAGGTGCAAAAAGGTTTCTCATAGTCCAAAAGTAATCCACAAAGGGTACATCAATTTCCAACTCTTCGTAGAGTTCCTCTATAAGCTCCCAAGAGTTTTTGCTATACAAAAAGTCCTCGTAAGAGACTTCATTAAAGTAAGAAAAGCTAACAACCTCCTGCCAATGCTCTTCAAAGGCTCTGTCATCGAGAAATATCCTCAGAAGTCTTACCCTTTCGCTCTCCCTTTCGGCTTTTTCTGTTTGAACATTTTCCTCCTCCGAAAACAAATACACAGCTTCAAGATAGACCAAGTTGTCCGGAAGCTCGTAGCCAATGCCTTTGTAATCCTCGGGTCTTGAGCCAAGGAACAGCACTCCAAAGTTTAGGTCCCTCATACCAGTGATTATCTGATGGATCCAAGTAGATACTCCGCCCTTTATAAAGGGATAGGTTCCCTCCGCTATAAAGAGCACATCTATATGGGTTTGTTTATCTACAAGCTTCATACCCATGCGGAGATCAGAGCCATTCTTTTGGGATTAACTGAGTAAGTTCCTCTGTATTTTTCTGAAACCTGTTTTAACTCTTTAAAATCACGGAGCTTGTAAAGAGCTTCCAACAGGTAAGGTAATACCTTGACGGGTTCCATACCCAAATCCAAAGCCCTCTTGAAATGTTCATACGCTTTTCGATAAACTCCTGAAATCAGCTCCATTCTTCCCATTAACATATAAAGGCTAGGATCCTCTTTGATTTCTAGAGCTTTTATGACGTACTCTTTAGCATTATCCAAGTACTTTTTTGCTATTTGTTCTTCCATAAAGCCTAGATAATAAACATCCCAATTTAGAAATGCCAGTGCCCTGCACACAAAAAATTTAACATCTTTCCCTAGATCTTGGCTTTCCAGAATTCTCTCTAATTCGTATATTAGCTCCTGAAGGTATTTTTCAGCGTTTTTTAGATAACTGTTGGCAAGCAGTCTTAGTTCGTCGTTATCAGAAAAGAGAAGTTCCTTAAAAAATCTTACCGTCAGAGGGTGGTAGAACTTGGTGAAATATACCACCCTTTCTAGGTCTTTCACCTTTGCAAACCTTAAGCTTCCTTCACCCAGCCTTCTTTTCTCCGAAAGAATCCTAGCACTGAAAACTAACTCGTAATTGACTTCCTTTATAGGAAGAGGTGCCTTTGAAATTTTTGTGTAGATAAAAACTATCACACCAAACAGAACTGCAAAAGGTCCGAGGAAGAAAAAGATAGAAAAGCTAAGGATTAAAGCATGTCTGTAAGGGTATTTATAAAAAATTTTTAAAATCCCCGCCACCATTGTGGCAAGCAAGAGTGACGCAATAAAGTGAGAAAAGAGATAGGTTATGAATCCAAATACAGTTGGATATTTCATCAGTGTATACAATCCCGTTGTTTCTAACAATATCACAAGTAGTGATCTTATATATTCACCCAACATTGCAGAACTCCCCAATAGGTTTTATCTCTTTTACCTTCAAAAAGTCCATGTTTTTACTTATCCTCTCTATGAACCTTTCCACTCCTTCCTTAGGTGTTATGGGTAAAAGGACAAAAACTTTGTTTTCATTTATGCAAACTCTATCTAAACCTTTAACCATGCTTCTCAGCTTAACCACTTCTTCCCTTCTTTCGGGAGGATATTCAAAAACAACCACAAAGGAGTCTATTCCGAAGCGTTCTTTTAGCGATTGCATCCTGTAAGCTTGCAGTTCAAACTCCCTATCGCAAAACTTTGTGCAGTAAAAACCTGAAGCCTCAAAGGCTATACTGTCTCCGTAATATTCCAAAAGAATTGTCATGTAGGTTAGCACTTCCTCGTTTATGTTTAAGAAGTCCATGTCTTTTATTGCGAGTAAAAACTTGCCCGCGTAAGACTCTGCCACCACAAGGGCTATAAAGTTAACCTCTTTGCTAATAGCCTTTCTCAGTATGTCTTTAGGTGGAATATAAAAGGATGTGTTCAGCTCCAAGGCTTCCTGTATCAAAGGGTCTTCTTTATCTACCTTCACACCGCCACCCAACTTTTCTAAAGAAATGAGCTTTCCATCTTCGTACTTGTAAAGCTCTGCGGATACAATGCCAAAGAAGTCCGATATCAGCTCCATGAAAGCCTTTGAAGAGGGAACTTTAAACCTTTCCAAAATATTCCTTACGCTGTAGGGAGAAAGCACAAACTGTTTTTCCAGCAGGTCGTATTCAAACTTTAGGCTAAAGAGCTCCCTCCTATAAAGTTCCGCCATCTGTTCCGCATAGGTTTTATCTGCAAGTGCAAGCTTTATTTTTTTATCCCATATGTATCTAAACTCAGAAGACAAAAGGGCAAAAAGGAGGTTCTGCAGAAGATCGTTTAAAGGAAACGGCTGGTAAAAGAAAAAGTATCCCACAGAAAGCAGAAATATTAGCACAATAGCACCAGAATACCCGTAGTAAAGGGAAAGGGCAACCACTAAAAGGTTTATTAAGTCGTATCTACTTTTTATAAAGAGTGGGTCTTCTCGGTTGAAATACCAACCCAAAACTAACAAAAGAGTGGTTAATAGGAAAATTTCTACGAATATTACCTTTTCAATCGTTATTCTTTCACCAAGTCTAAAAGCACGCATCAGAAAGCCCGGTTTAAAAGCTTTTGGGTGAGTGTACCCAAGGACTCATGCACCCAACCACTACCGGATACTGTAACGTTTTTAACAACTTTGTTTTCTTTTGCATCATAGACAAAGATGGTTATACTTACCGCTGGTTCGCCATCCAAGCCAGTTTTGTATCTGAACTCATTGACAGAACCATGCACTATGTATCTTGCTCCGTTCTTTACTGCACTTTCCTTTAGCTTTTCAATCTCTTCTACTGCAAGTTCCCTTTCATTTATGGACCAAACTCTTGGGATCAGGTTGTAGCCCTTGCTTGCAAGCACTCCCTCTAAAATGGATGCCACTCTGTAGCCTGCGTAGGGTGTCTCTGTGTAGTTTTCAAAGGGTAGTACCACATAAGATTCTCCCTTTATAGGGAGAGTAGGTGTTTGGTTCACAACCCTCGCACAGCCTACAATCAGGAAGAGAACTAAGACTGCAAAATATACCCTTCCCATTTTTCACCTCCTTCTATGGCGAAATGTCTGCGTTAGACTGCAACAGGTAAAGGTGCACATAAACAAATAAAAGCTTTTTTTCATCCCACCCACTCCCTTTAATAAAATATAACACATAACTCTACCACTAAACATTACCTAAAGTAGTATCTGTAGATAAGATAGGGACCTATTACAGTTTCCTTTATACCACCCGTATTCTTACTGAAGGATAGTCCAAAGGATAAATTGTCGTTTCCAAAAACCGCACCACCTATACCTACTTCTGTGGATATACCCAAACCGCCAAGGGAATTGTATGCTAAGCTTGCATCAAAGAAAGGTCTCCAAAAGCGTGTGTACGAGTATTTGTGTTCAAAGCCAAAGGAAAATCCCAGCCCGAGGGAGAAGTAGTTCTCTGGTAGCACCCTAAAAATGGTAAAAGGAGAGAGCTGATCTATAACTCCCTTGCTACCTGCTTTTTCCCTGTAATTGCCATAGCTAAAGAATGCCCTTAGTGTATAGTCAGGATAGCCAAACCTTAGCTTATATTGGGCTTCATTGTACGTATAAAAGCCCGTTCCCAACCTTTTTATATCCTGTGAATAAAACTCACTTAACTCTAAGCTGGAGTAAAAGCTAAGCCTACTGTAAGGAGTAAATGTTAGGCTAAGCTTAGCGTAGTTTTTTAAACCGCCAAGCTCAAGGTAAAGGCTCTCTGTGCTGGGCTGTCTGTATCCGACCTCAAAGCCCGCCGATAGCCCGCTAAATAGGTAGGACTCTCCAAAGACACGGAAATTCGTCACCGACCTGAGCCTTTCCAATTGTCCTATTCCAAAGCCAATGTATCCCCTATCAAACCGCCTACGTAAGTAAAGCTCCGCTTGATAACCCCCTACCTTTTGTCTTATGACTTGATCATCTTTATATGTGGGTTGAAAGGTGGAAGACCTAAACCCAACGGAGTAATTGGTGTCTCCCAATTTAGTTTCTACCTCCAGTCTTTCAACAAACTGTCCGTAAGCGTCTCTCCTTTGGTGGGATACTTCCAAGCTTACTTTGTTTGATTCTTGCACCGCCAAGTCTCTGAACTGTTTGTAAAGTTGGTAGTCATACGGGTTTTCCTCCAGACCCTTAAAGGCAAGCTCCAAGGCTCTCCTTGGCTGACCTACTCGCCTTAAGGCCTCCACCCTGTCCCTTATGGGAAGGGCTTCTAACTTACTTTCTAAGAGTTGTAGCACCAAATACCTATCGTCCTGCCAGAGGGCCAAATTTAGCCACATCCAAGGCTTTAGTGGATACTTGTATAACCTTTGCTTTAGAATTGCCCTCTCCCTTTGCTCCTTTGAAAAGAGATAAACAAAATATATATCTTTCCAAACTGCGTCCGAAAGAACCCCCTTCGCCCTCTGGAGTTTTCTTTCAAAGACCTCCGGATTTTCAAATTCCATAGCCAAGGAGAGGTATATCCTCAATTTTTCAAGGTCATCCAGAGGTAATCCATCACTTGTTAGCTCTCTGTATGCTTTTAGCTTTATAGCTTTGGCTTCCTCCTCCATACCCATCACGTTAATAATGTCTGCGTAGAGTAATGGGTCCTTGGAACCGGATAGTTTGTAATATCTTAGGGCAGTTTGACCCTGTTGTAAAAATATGTATGCTACCGCATAGGCTTGGGCTACCGAAGGATTCCTTGTGTATGCTTCGTATTCCTTTAGGGCGCTTTTTAGCTTTTCCACCCGTTGGACTTCCACCAAGGAGTAGATGTAGAAGGAGACAAGCTCGGGAGCTTTAGCCTTTGCCAAAATCTTTTCTAACTCTTCAAGGGCTTCTTCCCTTTTACCAAGCTGTTGTAGAGCAAGCAGATAGGGAAACACGGTATTTACGTCATCTTGTAGCTTGTCTCTGTGGTCTTTAAAGATGGCAACGGTTTGATCGTATAATCCCAAAGCGTAAGAATAGTAAAGGGCAGTTTTCAAAAGTATCATGTCCTCAAACTTTTTGTAGCCCTCCAGGGCGAGGGAAACTGCCCTTTTTGAACCCTTTCTAAAGTATATTTCGGATAGTCTGATGTAATCCGTCGCCTCACCCTTGGAAAAGCTAATTAACTTTTCGGAAGCCAAAGCTGTGGCGTCGTAATCTTGGAGCATCCAGGCAAGGTCGCTGAGGGTCCTGTAAAATTCCACATTATCCTCTTTGGCACTTGGCAAAAAGTCCTTTAAAACCTTTAAGGCTTGTTCAAACTTCCTGTCCGAATAATAGATGTTTGCCAAAAGTAGCACGCTTTTTTCATCCTTCCCGTATAGTTTTATATACTCGTAAAGAGTTTCTTCTGCCTCTTTTTTTCTTCCTAACGCACTGAGTATTTCCGCTCTCATTAAAAGCATGTCTTTGGTTTTTAGCGTGTATAAAAACTTTAAAAGCCCTTCAACATCTCCCAATTGGTCGTAGATATAGACCTTTACATCGGGAGGAACAGAAACTACCTCCATAAGCTCCTTGGCAATATCTATCCTGTTAAAGGCTAGGGAGATTTCGAAGGCTTTTTGAGCAAGTTCTTTATTTTTTGTGTTCTTATAACCTTCGTAAAAAACTTCCCCCGCCTTGGCTCCCATGTTGTTCCAAATTAGCGCCTGTCCATATAGCTCCCACCACTTGGGATTTTGTGGAAATCTTCTGACCGCATCCTCCAGCACCCTTAGGGCGCTTTGTAGGTCGTTGGCACCCAAAAAGCTCTGAACTAAAAGCTGGTAGTATTTTTCCTCTATTTTGTATGAAGTGCCTCTTTGGTAAGTTGGGTTTTGGTTTATAAAACTTTGTTCAACAAGCTTATCTTTTGGGCTTTTTTCTTTGGCAAAAAGGATCGCTGATGGCAAAAGGGAAAGCACAATAATTAACTTACCTTGCACTATCTTTCCTGCAAGCTTATAAGTATTCATCCCATCCTCTCTGTTATACTTTGTTATGCTTTACCAAAATATTAACAAACACATTATACTCCAGGGATGTTATGTGTTAAGATTACAGTATGGAGCCAAGCGTAATTAACCCCATATACAGTCTTCTGAGTCTCATTTTTTGGTTCATATTCTTTTTCCTCTTCTTGATGCCCGCACTACGCAGGTACAGCCTTAACAAGGCAAGGGAAGCCCTCATCTCCACCCTTGAGGAGAAGAGAAAAAGCAGGGTGATAACACTCATACACCGTCAAGAGAGCGTAGGCTTTTTTGGAATACCTTTCATAAGATACATAAACATTGAGGACTCAGAGCAAGTTCTAAGGGCTATAAGGCTTACGCCACCGGATATGCCCATAGACCTTATCATTCACACGCCCGGGGGGTTAGCCCTTGCAGCTACCCAGATTGCCAACGCCCTCGTCAGACACAAAGGTCCCGTGAGGGTAATAATCCCCCATTATGCCATGTCTGGTGGCACTTTAATAGCCCTTGCAGCAGACGAAATCATAATGGACCCCAACGCGGTGCTCGGTCCCGTGGACCCACAACTGCAGGGCATACCTGCTGCGTCCATACTGAAGGTTTTGGAGAAAAAGGAGCTAAAAGACATAGAAGACCATACCTTGATAATGGCAGACGTAGCCCAAAAGGCAATAGATCAGATGGTTAATTATGTGGTTTGGCTTTTGATGGAAAATGGTATGGAGGAGGAAAAGGCTAAGGCTATAGCCCAAGAGCTGGCCACTGGCAAATACACCCACGATTTTCCCCTGGGGGTTGATAAGCTGAGGGAGCTTGGCTTGAATGTATCCACCGAAGTGCCAGAAGAGGTTTACCAACTGATGGAGCTTTACCCTCAGCCCATGGGTGCTCAGGTGCCTTCTGTTCAGTATATACCCGTGCCCTACAGAACGGAAAAGAAGTTATAATTTTATCCCATGGCAAAGGTGAAGGGTTTAAGGTGCAGAGAGTGTGGAAAGGAGTATCCTGCTGAACCTATCCATGTGTGTGAGTTTTGCTTTGGGCCCTTGGAGGTGGTCTATGATTACGAGGAGATAAAGAAGAATATCTCCAGGGAGAAGATAGAAAGAGGACCAAAGAGTCTTTGGAGATACATAGATATTTTGCCCGTGGAGGAGCCAAAGGTAGGACTTACCGCCGGATACACACCTCTGAAGAAGGCTGAAAATTTAGGTAAAGTCCTCGGTCTTAAGAACCTCTACATAAAGGATGACTCGGTAAACCATCCTACCCTTTCCTTCAAAGACAGGGTGGTCTCCGTTGCCCTTTCAAAGGCGGTGGAGTTCGGCTTTGACACTGCGGCGTGTGCCTCTACGGGCAACCTTGCCAACTCGGTGGCGGCGCATTGTGCCCAAGCTGGACTGAACTGTTTTGTGTTCATACCCGCAAACCTTGAGTCTCAAAAGATCTATGGTAGCTTGGTTTTCTCTCCCACGGTGGTGGCGGTGGAGGGCACCTACGACGATGTGAATAGGCTGTGTTCTGAGATCGCCAACGAGCTATACTGGGCTTTTGTCAACATAAACATAAGACCATACTATGCGGAGGGTTCCAAGACCCTTGCCTTTGAGGTGGTAGAACAGCTGGGTTGGAGGGCACCGGATGCGGTGGTAGCTCCCGCTGCCTCAGGCTCTTTGATAACAAAGATATGGAAAGGACTGAAGGAGTTAAAGCTCGTGGGTCTAATAGATGAAATGAACACCAGAGTGTATGGTGCCCAGGCGGAGGGTTGTAGCCCTATAGCCCAAGCTTGGAGGGAAGGCAGGGACTACATAAAGCCTGTGAAACCCAACACCATAGCTAAGTCCATAGCCATAGGCAACCCAGCGGACGGCATCTATGCCCTTCAAGTTACCAAAGAAAGCAGAGGAGATTGGGAAACTGCCACAGACGAGGAGATCATAGAGGGCATTAAATTGCTGGCGGAAACGGAGGGTATCTTTACCGAAACCGCAGGAGGAACTACTATCGCAGTCCTCAAAAAGTTGGCAGAAAGGGGTGCCTTCAAAGAGGATGAGGTGGTGGTAGCATACATCACTGGCAATGGCTACAAAACCTTGGAGGTCTTGGAAGGGCATGTAAAGGAAACAATAAGGATCAAGCCGACCCTTTCGGACTTCAAAGAGAAGATTTTGGTTAGGGTTTGAGGCTACTTGGACTTTTTTTGACCTTGCTTTTTGTTTCTTGTGCCCAAAGGGAGGTTATCCCCCCCCTCTCCCTTGAGACCTTAGACGGGAGTGAGGTATCCCTAAGTCAGTTTAAGGGAAAGAAGATTGTTCTCTACGTGTGGAGTAGAACCTGTGTGGGACACTCGGAGCAGTTAAAACTTCTCAACGAGCTCTTAGAAAAGAGAAATGACCTTTACATCATATCTTATGCGGTGGCCATGGTGCGGGAGGATGTGGTCAAGTCTTACAGAGATATAGGCATAAGCCCTAAATTTATTACCGTTCTTGACCCAGAGGTGAAGTTCAACGATTACTACCGGATCGTCTTTCTTCCCTCCACCTATCTTTTTGACGAAAAGGGTAGGTTCATAAAGGCTTATCCAGGCTTGCCAGAGGATATTCTTTCTAACCTCAATAGCTCCGCCTCTAACTCCCTCCTTTTATCTTCTACAGCGTCTTCTGGGCTTACTATGATCTCTTTGCCCACTAAAAGTTGGGCTTTTGTGAAGGGATAGGGAATTACAAGTCTGTCCCAGGTGTTGAGGCGGAAGAACTTTTCAAACTTTACACAGGCGGGGATTATCACCGCACCGGTCTTTTGGGCTAAGAAAATCACTCCATCCTTTGCCTTAAAGGGGGGTCCTTTGGGACCATCTACCGTTATGGCTACGTTTTTGCCTTCTCTCAAAAGTTCCATGAGCTTTAAAAGGGCAGACCTTCCTCCCTTTTCCTCCCTTCCTTCCTCCGTAGAACCCCTGACGGTTTCAAAGCCAAACCTCTTTAGAAGACCGTCCGCTATGTCTCCGTCCCTGAACCGGCTAACCAAAGCCACTATACCCCTGTCTAATCCAAAAAAAGCCAAGGCTAAAGCGTATCCGTGCCAGAGGGCGTATATTTTCCCTTTGTCCTTATCAAAGTCATACCTGTTCTGCCACCTTATGGTCCTTGCCCACAGTCTGAGAAGTAAGGATATAAAGGGCAGAAGAAGTATAACAAGTTCCCTTCTAAGTTTCCTTATCATTTTTCAAAGGCAGTGTCTATGTTAGTTTTGAGCCATTTGGGATCAAGCCAGTAAATAGGGTCCACCTCTTGCCCGTGCACTACGATGCCAAAGTGAAGATGGTCCCCCAAGGCAAGCCCAGTCCTGCCCGTCCTTCCTATAATGTCTCCCTTCTTTACATACTGTCCTTCCTTGACTGAAATCTCTGAAAGGTGCCCATAAAGGCTAAAGAGCCCAAGCCCGTGGTCTATCAAAACCACGTTGCCGTATATACCCAATGTGCCCACAAAGACAACTACCCCATCGTTGGAAGCGGGAACGGGTGCCCTTTCTACCGAGGCAAAATCGTAACCCATATGCCTGCTTTGGCTAACCTGCTGTCCCTTGTAATAATATAATCTATCAATGCCATAAGTTGAAATCACCTTGCTGTTTGGTAGCTGTAAAAAGGCACCCTTCCAAAGTTTTACAGGCTCGCTCTTTTGAGTTATCTCAGAGAGCTTATTTACATCCCTTTTTCTCCACTCTTCGTTTACCATCTTAAAGGCGGAGACAGGGTCTAACCCTTTGGCTTGTTCTCCCAAGAGGGGATAGATCACAGAGTTTATAAAGTCATCGGTTAGGTCTATCCTTTCCTTTTTAAAGTTTGCCCTTTTGATGGCTATCCTTAAAGTTCTTTGGGCTGAGTTGCCCGCCTGGTCTTTGGCAGTTATACGTAGGTCTATGCTCTCCGCATCTAGAGGAGCTGGGAAAAGGGCAACATAACCCTCCGGAGAAACTGGGGTCATTAAAACCTTTTTACCATCCCATTCCAAAGATACCTCCACGCCATCGCTTTTTACCCTCAAAACGCCCACGGAACCTTCCCTTAGGCTTGTAGGATAGGAAAGAATTTCAAGAGAAGGTGGTGTTAGGTCTACCTTTGCGTCAATGGTGTATTCCCTTTCTCTAAGGAAGCCCGCGCTTACCCATAGTTTGACCTTGGCATCTCCCTCCTTTATTCCCAAGGCTTTGGCGTTTATGCTCATCTTCAAAGAGTCTGTCCCATCTGGGAAATTCCCCTCAAAAACTTTGTAGCTTTTTCCCTCCTGCTCTACATACAGCTTGGCGGATTTTATTTTGCCTTCTTTAACCTTCAGGTTATACTCCCCCTCCGCTGGGATGAACTTTAAAGACTCCAGTCCCTCCAACTGATGTCTTCCACCAATGGAAATAAGGAGGGCATAGAAGCTCAAAAATAACAGAGAAAGGACTGCGAGCCTTCTTATGAGTTTTAAGAAAAGGGGTCTTTTGGGACGCTCATAGGAGTAGGGTTTATACCTATGCTTCACCAAAAACCTCCTGCAGGGAATAGACCTCAAGGCTTTTGTTGTGTTCTAAATAGCACCTTATTGCCTCTAGCATGGCATAGCCTCCTCTTACGGTGGTGGTGTAGGGAATGCCCTGCTGGACTGTCGCCCTGCGGATGTGGTAGGCATCAGACCTCGCCCTTCTGCCGGTGGGTGTGTTTATAACTGCCTGTACCTCTCCGTTTTTGATCATATCCACTATGTTTGGTCTTCCCTCGGAGACCTTTAAAACCTGCTTAACATTCAACCCCCTTTCCTTTAAAAATCTGTAGGTTCCTGCGGTTGCAAGTACCTCAAAACCAAGGTCCAAAAACCCCTTTGCCAGCTCAAACACTTTGGGCTTGTCTCTGTCTGCCACGCTTATGAAAACTCTGCCCTCTGTGGGCAACCTACTACCAGCTGCAAGCTGGGCTTTGTAATAGGCAAGACCAAACTTTTTGTCTATGCCCATCACCTCTCCCGTGCTCTTCATCTCCGGACCCAAAAGGGGGTCCACCTCAGGAAATCTGTTCCATGGAAAAACCACTTCCTTAACGGTGTAGTAATTCCAATCCTTTGGCAGGAAATCACTGCAGTAATGGACATCGCCTTTTTCAAGCCTTTCAAATACCTCGGGCACAAGTTCCCTTAGTTTTCTTCCCACGCACACCTTGGCAGCAAGCTTTGCCAAAGAATAGCCTATACTCTTGCTAACAAAGGGCACAGTGCGAGAAGCCCTCGGATTAACCTCCAACACATACACTTCTCCATCCTTTACCGCAAACTGGAGGTTGATGAGCCCCTTTACCTTCAGGGCTTTAGCTATTAGTCTGGTTTGCCTCTTTATCTCCTCCACCGTATCCTTTCCAAGGGTGTAGGGAGGAATAGACGCGGCGCTATCTCCCGAATGGACACCAGCCTCCTCTATGTGCTCCATAACCGCACCTATCAAAAAGTCTTCACCATCCCCGATGGCATCCACATCCACCTCCACGCTGTCGGAGAGATACCTGTCCAAAAGGATGGGTCTTTGGTAGCTAACCTCCACCGCCTCTTGCAAATACTCAACTAGCTCCCCCTCTTCATAGACGATCCTCATGGCCCTGCCTCCGAGCACATAGGAAGGTCGCACAAGTAGTGGGTAGCCCAGATCCTTTGCACGCCTCAGGGCTTCTTCTTTAGTTCTTGCAGTCAGGCTCTCTGGCTGTTTTAACCCCAGTTGGTTTATTAGATCCCTGAACTTTTCCCTGTCTTCTGCTATGTCTATGCTCTCTGGGTCTGTGCCCAAGATGGGAACTTTTAAGTTCCTCAAAGGTATGGAAAGCTTTAAGGGTGTTTGTCCCCCAAACTGGATCAGAAGTCCGTCAGGCTTTTCCCTCCTTATTATCTCAAGGACATTTTCCAGGACGATGGGCTCAAAATACAGCCTGTCTGCGGTATCGTAGTCGGTGGAGACGGTCTCCGGGTTGCAATTTACCATAACCGTTTGAACACCCTCTTCCCTTAGGGCAAATATGGCTTGAACGCAGGCATAGTCAAACTCTATGCCCTGACCTATTCGGTTTGGACCACTGCCAAGGATGAGAACTTTCATTAAAAGGGAGATTTTAACCCAAAATGTTCCATCAACTCCTCAAGGCTATCAAAGGTAAGGTCTGGCTCAAAGTTCGCCCTTTTTAACTCATCCCTTGTATATTTGCCCGTGGTCATAAAGATGGTCTTTATACCTAACGCTTTGGCACCCAAGAGGTCTGTGTATATGTCATCGCTTATGAGATAAACTTCCTCTCCCTCAAGCCCATCCAAGGCATAGTCTATAAACTCCTTTGAAGGTTTTCCGAGGTTTGGAAGTTCATCCGGGTAGTTGGTGGCATGTTTTAGCATTAATGCCACACTGCCCGCACCGGGGAAGTAAAGCCCATCATCGTCCTTTACGATCCTGCTCAAGTTCACCGGAATGATCTTGGCGGATGCCAAAAAGACCGCAGAGACAGCCAGCCTTAGCTTATGAAAATCAAGGCTCCTGTCCTGGGCTACCACGACTCCTTGAACCTGATGGTCTTCAACCACTTCAATGCCCTCTTCCATAAGATACCTCTTTACTGGTTCCATACCTATCAGTAAGACCCTTTTGATGCTCAGGGACCTCAGATACTTTGGCAGAACTTTAAGGGGGCTCACAAAGCGTTCCTCTTCCAACTCTAAGCCCTTTTCCCTTAAAATCTTCACGATTTCAGAGGGTGGCCTTGTGGAGTTGTTGGATACTACCCTAAAGGGGATACCTTTAGACCTTAATACTTCAAGGAACTCCTTTGCCCCCTTTATAGGGTTAAGCTTTTTGTCCCCTACCAAGACGCCGTCAAGATCTATCAAAAAAATCTTCCCCTTCATTGCTTGAAGGGTATGCTGATCCAGAGCTCTTCAAAGCCCTCCCTTTCTTTTTTTATATCTACTTCAATCTTATTAACATCAAACTGGGAATATTTGGAGAAAACACACACCAGGTCATCCCTAAGCCTTTCTACAAAATTGGGTGGTAGTCCTTTCCTTTCGTAGGCAAGCACGAGGGTAAGCCTCCTCTTTGCCTCATCTTTGCTATTACTGCGTCCAAATAAAAAGTCCAAGATCATTGCCATCTCCCAAACAGCCTTTCAAGTAGTCCCTTCTTCTGTCCATGATATACCATGGGGACATCTTCTCCCGCTATTCTCCTTGCTATATCCATGAGTGCCCTTGACGCAGGATAGTCTTCCAAAACAATAGGTTCTCCTCTGTTGGTAAAATCCACAAGCTTTGGTTCTTCAGGCACAACACCTAAGAGAGGTGCCCTTAGGATTTCCACTATATCCTCCACAGAAAGCATTTGACCCTTTTCCACTGCGTCCCATCTTATCCGGTTTATTATCAGCTTGTAGTCGGTCTTTCCCATGTTTTCCAACAGTCCTATGATCCTATCCGCATCTCTTACAGAGGATACTTCAGGATTTACCACCACCAAGGCACTGTCCGCGGGGGAAGATGCGATCTGAAAGCCCCTCTCTATTCCAGCGGGAGAGTCTATGAATATGTAATCGTACTGCCCTAAACTTTTTATATCCTCAACGAGCTTTAGCCACTTTTCTGGGTCTACAGCGTCCTTGTTTTTGGTTTGGTTGGCGGGCAAAAGCCACAGGCTAAAACCCCTTTTGTCCTTGACCAAAGCCTTTTGAAAATCTACCCTTCCCTCAAGGACATCCAGCACATCATAGACAATCCTGTTTTCCAAGCCCAGGATCATGTCAAGGTTTCTAAGTCCTATGTCTGCATCAATGCATAGGACCTTCTTTTCCATTTTTGCAAGGGCTACTGAGAGGTTGGCGGTTATGGTTGTCTTTCCTACACCGCCTTTGCCCGATGTAACCACAAAAACCTTTGTCATCTTTATACCCTTTCAAGAATTATAGCACCATTTTCCACTCTCGCAATCTCAGGATAACCGGGAGATATCCTCTCTTCCTCGTTAGATATGGCGATCTTTCTACCTATTCTTATCTGCTGGGGTTCCATCCGTAAGGCTACCACCACCGCGCTTTCATCTCCGAGAGCTCCAGCTATAGCAATGCCTCTGAGAGTACCCATAACTATTATGTTTCCCGTGGCCACGACTTGTGCGTCCTTATTCACATTCCCAAGCACTAACACATCCCCATTGTGCTCTATCCTTTGCCCCGACCTGAGATGCTTTTCTATAACCAAGAGCCTTGGCTCCGGAGCCCTCTTTTCTAAAGCCTTTTCAAGCTTCTTAATGTTCCTTACGTTCTTCTTTGTTAAAAACTCTTCAACTTTCTTTACCAAGGGGGAGTTCCCCTCCACTAAGAAGTAGGCACCCTCAGAGAGTTTAGAGTTGAGTAATTTTTCTAACTGTTCAAAAACTACAGATTCCTCAGCCCCCTCGGAGATCCTGATCAATAGCACTGGCAGAGTTATGCCCTTTATCTCAATCATTTTTTTTCAATGCTCCGGGGGAGGGACTCGAACCCCCAACCTGGTGGTTAACAGCCACCCGCTCTGCCCGTTGAGCTACCCCGGATGCAGTATAAAATTATACCAAATTTTCCAAACCGTACTCCCTAATCTTACGCCAGAGAGTGGTTCGGTGTATGCCAAGCACTTTCGCCGCCAAGCTCTTGTTTCCTCCCACTTGCTCTAAAACCCTTTTGATCCTCTCCTTTTCCTCTTCTTCCTTACCCTGGTGGTCCAACTGAAGGTTCTCAACCTTTATCATAGAACCCTTTGCTGTAATAACCGCCCTCTCTATTATGTTCTCCAGCTCCCTTATATTTCCGTAAAAGGGATAAGAAAGTAGCATTTTCATTGCCTCGGGGGAGATACCCTTTATCCTTCTGTTGTATTTTTTGGAGAACTTCTGAAGAAAGTGTTCCACCAATATGGGAATGTCCTCCCTTCTATCCCTCAGGGGTGGAATGGTTATTTTTATCACACTCAACCTGTAGTATAGGTCTTCCCTAAATTTGCCCCTTTGAACCAGTTCCCATAGGTTTTTGTTGGTGCTGGCTATGATCCGGACGTTGGCTTTGCGAAATTTGGTATCTCCGAGTCTCTCAAACTCCTTGTCTTGAACTAAATGCAAGATCTTTGCCTGAAGGCTCAGGGGCATGTCTCCTATTTCATCCAAAAGTAGCGTTCCTCCCTCTGCCATTTCTACCTTTCCGGGTTTGTCCTTTATGGCACCGGTGAATGCGCCCTTCACGTAGCCAAAAAGTTCTGCCTCTAAGAGCCCCTCCGGTATTGCACTGCAGTTGATCTTCACAAAGGGTTTGTCCCTTCTGGGAGAAAGGTAATGTATGTATTTAGCCAGAAGGTTTTTACCCGTTCCCGTCTCTCCCTCTATTAACACGTTGGTATCGTACTCAGCTACGCTTTGGGCAAGCTCAAGGACCTTTTGCATAGCCTTGCTTTTGAAAACAATAGCGTTTTCTTCCCCGATGGTACAGCTCAGCACCTCCTGAATGGGATGCAAAGATACCACATACCCAAAGCCGGAGCTCATGGGGGACACCAACACAGAAGCCTTCTGCTTTCCGCAGGGTGTTTCCACATAAACATCCGCCCTTTCACCCTCCGGCGGTAGCTCCTCCAAGGAGAGTTCTATAAGCTCCTTTATGTTCTTACCTACCAAGCTCTCTTCCTCTTGCCTACATAGCATCCTATGGGCTATTCTGTTGTGCTCCAGCACATAGCCCTCTTTATCCACCACGAGTATTGCTTCCACTATGGAGTTGAGTATGGCTTCCTTGTGTGCCCTTTGCCTTTCTGCCTCCACTATGCAATGGACCACATTGCTAACATCCCTGAAGGTTTCCACAAAGTAGGCATTCTTTACGAAGCTCATGCTCCAGCACACATGCCTGCCAGAGGCAGTCTCCACATCATAAACCTGAACACCCTCTCCCTCCTCCTTTACAAACTTTGCAGGACAGCTTTCGCAGATAGAAAAGAGCCCCCTGCACCCTTCCCCTATTTTTAACTTGTCCCCTAAAATCTCTTTGGCAGACGGGTTTGCATAAACAACCCTTAACTTTTGGTCTATGACAAGGACCCCCTCAAAAAAGTTTTCAAAGACCTCAAAGTCCATCAGGTTTTATTTTATGTCCCAGTCGGTGGGAATGTTACCCATCATCTTTAAACTCTCCTCAAAGGCGGACATATACTTCATGGCGGTGATCATGGAGCCCTTGAACTTTAGCCTTTTGGTTAGCAGAGCAGCCTTTGGTCCCATATCTCCCGTGGCGAGCCTTTTCCAGTTATCCAAGCTTGCCCAGAGTTCAAAGTCGTAATCCATTGAGTCCGCCTTTCCTGCCTCAACAGCCTCCCCGTTTTTCACTATAAGATGGACTGCGTCTCCTTCTTTTCCCTCTATGTAATACTTTATGCTGGCGGAAAAGTCCTTCAGCTCCTCTTTGAGCTTTTGATTTTTGTTCCATTCCTCTTTGTAAGCCTTTATCCAATCTTCCGAAAGGAACTTGTGCATTTTCTCCTCCTTTAAAAAGGGGGCGGGCGTGCCCCCGTACGGCTTTACTTACCTGCCACTTCCCTTAAAACCTTAAAGACTTCGTTAAAGGACACTTCGTCGTTGTTAACAAAGACGCCCACATTGCCTATCACGCAAACCGAATACTTGGGACCTGCCACAGCCCAGCCTATCAGAGGTGTCCATTCTTGACCAGAGAGGGCGGTCCAGCCCTGCGTTTGCATCTCTGCCATCAGTGTGTTGGCGGCGCACATCATCGCAGCCATAGCTGCGTGCTCTTCGGATATGTTGCCCTTGTAGGCAATTAGCTTACCATCGGGAGAAAACTCTCCCGCAGCCCAAACGCCCTTTACGCTCATGAGTTTGTCCAAGTCTGCCATGGCTCTCACCTCCTTTTATAAGTATTTGGACAGTACTTCAAAGGTTTTGTCAAAGTCTGCCTTATCAAGCTCCACAAAAACACCCACATTGCCCATTATGCAGGCGGCGTATTTTCCACCGGCTACCGCAAAGCCGTATACAGGGTAAAAGCCCCCTTGACCGGTGTATGCACTCCAGCCCTTTGCCTGCATGTTGAACATGAGCTTGTTGGCAGCGCACATCATGGCTGCAACCTCGGCAGACTTCTCATCAATGTTGCCGTAGTAGGCAATCAGCCTACCATCATCTGCAAATTCCCCAGCTGCAACAGCGCCGGGTATGGACATAAGCTCTTTGAGCTTGCTTAGTGTTGCCATGGCTTACACCTCCTTAAAGGTTTTTCACTTAATATACGTGCAAAAATGATGCCAA
This sequence comes from Thermocrinis ruber, assembly GCF_000512735.1. Lineage (NCBI taxonomy): Bacteria > Pseudomonadati > Aquificota > Aquificia > Aquificales > Aquificaceae > Thermocrinis > Thermocrinis ruber. Next base: position 1,060,722 of record NZ_CP007028.1, on the reverse strand, counting down.
AAGGGTACAGTTTTAAAAGGCTTTATTTTCAAGGCTTTTAAAAGGGTACTCTTTTAGATTGCGTTGCATGTTGCAACATATGATGCAACAGTCTTTTGGGTAAAAATATTCATTATGAAACTGAGGGTTCAGTACAGAGGAAAGGAGTTAGAGTTGGAGTTTGAAGGGGACAAGGTAAAGGCAAAAGACCTTTTAAAGGCTATGAACCTTTCAAGGGAGTATGCCTTTGTGGTGGTCAATGGAGAGGTGGTGGAGGAGGACTTTTACATAAAGGAGGGAGACCAAGTGCGGGTGATAAATGCCATTTCGGGAGGGTAGGTTTAAGATTAAAAACTTATGAAAAGGTGTGCTAAGTGTTCCCAAAAGGCGGTTGTTTATTTGCCCCACCATAGGATTGCCCTGTGCAAAGAGCATTACATTGAGTGGTTCGAAAGGAGGGTGGAAAGGACAATAAGAGAGTTTAGAATGTTTTCAAAAGAGGATAGGGTTTTAGTGGCGGTATCTGGTGGGAAGGACAGCCTTTCCCTCTGGCATGCCCTCCATAAGCTCGGCTACCAAGCGGATGGGCTCTACATAAACTTGGGCATAGGAGAGTATTCCAAACTATCGGAGGAAAAAGCTAAAAAGTTTGCCCAGGGCTTAGGAAGGACCCTGCATGTAATAAGGCTCAAGGATTTGGTGGAAGATATACCAACCCTAAAAGAGATAGAGAAAAGGCCTGCCTGTTCTGTGTGTGGAAATCTCAAAAGGTATTACATGAACAAGAGCGCCAAAGAGCTTGGTTTTTCGGTGATCGCCACAGGGCACAACTTGGACGATGAGAGCGCCACCCTCATGGGAAACGTCCTCTCTTGGAACTTAGGCTACCTGCGGAGGCAGTATCCAGTTTTAAAGGAGGGCAACGGCTTTGTGAAAAAGGTAAAACCACTGTGCCTTATTACAGAGAAGGAAAGTGCCCTGTATGCCCTTCTTTCCGGTATAGACTTTGTGGAGGAAGAATGTCCCTACTCGGTGGGTGCCTCTTCAATTGAGTATAAGCTTTTGCTCTCTCAGATAGAGGAAAGGAGCCCCGGCACCAAGCTTAGGTTCTACTTAGAGTTTTTGAGAAAGGTTCAGCCCCTTCTCAGGCGGGAAGAAAAACTTGAGCTAAAGCCATGCTCCATTTGTGGTGAGCCCACCTCTGGGGACGTATGCACTGTTTGTAGGCTAAAACAAAGGCTCACCCTTTCTGAAAAAGGACAAGGTTCCTAAAGACTTTACACAACTCACGGACCCTCTCCCTTGTCCTTTCAAGGCTTTGGCTGTTGTCTATCACATAGTGGGCTTTTTTTAGCTTCTCTTCAGGTGGAAGTTGCTTTTGCCACCTTCTCTCAAAGTCCTCCAAAGACATACCTTTGGCGAGGACCCTCTGTTTGCAAATCTCATAGGGTGCATAAACCAAAACCACAAAGTCGTACCTGCCTTGTGTTTTTTTCTCCAGAACCAAGGATGCCTCCACCACTGCTATAGCGTGCTCGGGAAGTTTTTTAAACTCCTCCTCCAATCGCTCATAAAGGGCAGAGTGGGTGATCCTTTCCAAAAGCAATAGCTTTTCTCTGTCTGCAAACACAATGTCCGCAAGCTTTTTTGTGTTTATGTTTCCCCCTTGGTCTAATATTTCATTCCCAAAGGCTTTCAGAACCTCTTCGTACACCTTTCCCCTCTCTTCATAAAATCCCTTTATTATTCGGTCTGCATCAAAGACATAAAAACCGCACTCCTTGAAAAACTCCGCCACCGTGGATTTTCCAGAACCTATGTTGCCAGTTAGGGCTATCTTGAGCATTAGAATATATTACAGCTTCCTCGTAATGAAGGGCAAATATCCCTGAAGTTTGGCTTATATTTAAAGCTCATGGAACTAAAGGCCAAAAGCTTAAAAGAGCTTTACGAAAAAGATTTCTACCTTTGGTTGCTGGAGAATCTCAAACTTTTGAAAAGCAAAGAGTACGAGCTTTTAGACTGGGAACATTTGCAAGAGGAGTTGGAGGATATGGGAAAAAGCCTGTTTAGCACTGTAATCAGCCAGATGGCACGAATTATGGAACATCTTTACAAGTGGGAAAACTTTAGGTATATCCCCTACATGGGAAATAACTGGGTTCAGAGCATCAATTCAGCAAGGAGGGAGTTAAGAAGAATTTTTGAAGATAGCCCTTCTTTAAGAAAGCGAGCCCAAGAAAAAGAAGTACTACAAAAAGCTTGGGAGATGGCGGTTCTTGATCTCATAGACTGGCTTGAAGAACCAAAAAGCAAAAGATTTATAGAAACATACTTTAAGGGTAAAATGCCCACAAAAAATGACTTTCCTAAAGAGTACCCATACACCTTTGAACAGGTGATGAAATATAAACCTTGGGTGGGATTAACTTAGCAAAATCTGGCAGGACCTTTCCAAAACAGAAATAAGACTGTAGCCCTCCAAGGGATCGTTGCCTACGGAAAAGACGCCGTGTCCCCTTACCACCACAAGTTTTGAATTTTTTAGTTCTTCTGAGACCGCACGGGCAAGTTCAAGGCTACCCGAAGGATAATCGGGCAGTACTTTTACGCTACCTAACAGGGCTTTTCCCTCCGAATCAATGGGTTCTATGCGATCCAAAGACATGGAAAGGATTACCGCCTTTGGTGGATGGGCATGGACCACCGCCCTGTGGGAAGTTTGCAGGTATATTTCTCTGTGCACCACCCACTCAGAGGATGCCCTATTCTCAAGGACGCTTTTGCCGTACAGGGGCAGTTCTATTATGTCCTCCAAAGAGAGTTCTCCCACATACCTACCCGTTCTGGTTATTAAAACCCTCCCATCCAACCTTATGGAAATGTTTCCCGCCCTTGCATCTACAAGCCCTTCTTTGTACAAAAGTTGTCCTGCTTTGATAATTTTTAGCTTGTAATACAGCATTTTTTGTATTATAATGAATAATCCCAGAGCCGGTAGCTCAGCCTGGTAGAGCAACGGACTTTTAATCCGTGGGTCGAGGGTTCAAATCCCTCCCGGCTCACATTACAAAAGCTTTTCTTTACCCTTACCCTTCAATATCCTAAGCCTTGCCCTTGCAATAGCCAAGTCTCCCTCTTCTATGTTCTTGTTGATGACCGAACCTCCCGCAATGTAGGAGTAGTTGCCGAGGGTGATGGGTGCAATTATGAGGGAGTTGCTACCTATGAAGGCATTCTGACCTACCTTACTCCGGTGCTTTTGCTTTCCGTCGTAGTTGGCAAAGACCACTCCCGCCCCTATGTTGGTGCGATCGCCTATTTGGGCATCACCTATGTATGCCAAATGCTTAGCATTTACATGGCTACCAATCTCGGAGGCTTTAACCTCCACAAAGTTTCCTATGTGGGAGCCCTCCCCTATCACGGAGTGATTTCTGATATGGGCAAAGGGTCCTACGATGGCACCGCTCTTGATGTGAGAATCTCTAATAATGCTGTAGGGCTCTATGATTGCGCCCTCTTCCACCACTGAGTTTTCTATGACGCTTCCCCTACCTATACGCACCCCTTTGCCTATTTTTGTGTTTCCTCTTAGGGCTACGCCCGGCTCTATTTCCACCTCCCCCTCAAGCACCACGGAGGGCTCTATCCATACGGTTTCTGGCTGATGGATGGTGTTGCCTTCTACTGCAAGCCTTTCTAAAATCCTCAATCTTATCACGTTTTCTGCAATGGCAAGCTCCCATCGGTTGTTGACACCCATGACCTCCGCCTGATCCTCCGCCATAAAGCTCCTAACTACATAACCTTTTTTGTGCATTAAGGCTATTGCCTCTGTTAGGTATAACTCTCCACTCTTTGGGCTGGGCTGTATGGAAAAGATCACATCCAAAAGATGAGGACAGTAAAAGAAATACACACCGCCGTTTATCTCCCTGATCTGCTTTTCTTCAATGGTAGCATCTTTTTCCTCCACTATTTTTATCACATTCCCGCCCTGGTCCTTTACAACCCTGCCATAGCCCGTTGGATCCGGAAGAAAGCCCGACAGTAGCAAGGCACTTAATTTTATGTTCTCATATTCCTCCACCAAGTGTATGTATCTTTGCATGTTCTTTATGGTTTGAACTTTCACCAAAGGGCTGTCGCCGTTTATCACCAAAAGGTAATCTTGGTAATCCCTCCAAAAGTCCAGGGCAGAGAGCACTGCATCCGCGGTACCACCCTTTGGGTTTCCTTGATGAAAGAAAAAGATGCCCTCCTCTCCCTCAAAGACCTTTTTTACCTCCTCCGCCTGATGACCAACCACCACGCCGATTTCCCGAAAGTTCAACTCCCTCAAGGTGCGTAGCACATACCAGAGCATGGGCTTGCCAAGGATGGTGTGCAGAACTTTTGCCTTCTGGCTTTTGAACCTACTCCCCAACCCCGCCGCAAGGATCAAAGCTCGCATGGAAAAATTATAAGCTTAAGACAGCTCAAGCATCCTCTCTAAGGGTCTTCTTGCCTTGGCTATTATTTCCTCGTCCAGTACTACTTCGTTTATTTCCTCCTTTAGGGTTTTGTAAACCAAGGGCAGTGTTATAGCCTTCATGGTGCAACAATACACAGTTCCGCAGTAGTTCATAGATTGGGGGAATATATACTCCTTGTTAGGGTTTTTCTTAATAAGGGTATGCTTTAAACCTACCTCCGTGATGACAATAACCCTGTCTGAATCGCAGGTGGTGGCGTAGTTTATGATCTGGGAGGTGGAGCCCACAAAGTCTGCCATTTCAATGACTTTGGGGTGGCACTCGGGATGTACCGCCACTTTAGCATCTGGGAACTGTTGCTTTAGCCTTTCCAACTCTTTAGCGGTAAATTCAAAGTGTGGAGGACAAAAACCCTGCCATATAACAAACTCCTTATCGGGCACATGTTTTTTTACCCAATTGCCCAAGGCTTGGTCTGGGATGAATATGATCTTTTTGCTCTGCAACTTTTGGACAACTTTTATCGCATTGGCTGATGTGACGCACACGTCGGACACCGCCTTTACATCCGCAGAGGTATTCACGTAAGCTACCACCTCGCCGTCGGGATGCTGTTCCTTTAGCTTTAAAACCTGCTCGGGTCTTATCATGTCCGCCATAGGACAGCCTGATTCTGGGTTTGGGTGTAGTACCTTCTTTGTGGGGTTCAGGATCTTTGCGGTTTCGCACATAAACCTAACTCCGCAGAAAAGGATAATGTCTGCATCCGTTTGGCTTGCCTTTCTGGAAAGCTCTAAGGAATCTCCCACAAAGTCCGCAATGTCCTGCACCTCCGGTCTTTGGTAGTAATGGGCAAGGATCACTGCGTTCTTTTGCCTTGCTAAGGACCTTATTTCTTCCTGAAGTTCCTTTATATCCTTAGGGCTTAGGGTCTCCTCTTTGGCAATTTCAAAGGTAAGCATAAGAAATTAAGTTAATCTTCTCTATTCAGTCCGCAAGCCTTAAAGACCTCCCACATGGCAATGGCACCAGCGGAGGACACGTTCAAGGAGTTGAGTTTGCCCACCATGGGAATGGAGACCACCAGGTCTGCCCTCTCAAGGACGCTTTTGGAGACGCCCTCTCCCTCTGAACCAAGCACCAAGGCACAGGGCATAGGAAATCGCACCCTCCTTATGTCCTCTCCTCCTCTTTCTACAACCACCACAGAGCCACCCATTCTTTGAAACTCTTCCAGAGCCCTCCTTAGGCTTGGCACCCTGCTAAAGGTAAGGTGAAAAACCGCACCGGAGCTTGCCTTTACCGCCGTTTGATTTATGGGAAAGCTCCGGTCTTTGGGCAAAAGCACTCCAACCCCACCGAAAACCTCGCAGGTCCTTATGAGATTTCCCGCGTTCTGTGGGTCCGTTATGTGATCCAAAACCAGAAAGAAACTGTTCTTCTCAAAGGCTTTTTTAAAAAGTTCCTCTGGAGGAACCAAGGGTACAGGGCTGATAATGGCAACAATTCCCTGCGTCTTTTTTGTGCCAGCGAGCTCTTCAATTTTCTGCCTTGGCACCCTTTGGATCTTTATTCCCTTTTCTTTGCAGAGCTTTACCACCTGATGGGGAGGATGTCCGTCATGGGCTACCAAAACCTTTTCAATGGGTCTGTTTGCCCTGAGGGCTTCTAAAATGGGATTTTTACCATAAACGATCATATCTCCAAAAGCCTTTGCTTTATTGCATCAATAAGCCTTTTGTAATAGCCCTCTATCTCTTCGGCAATATCCTCTAACCCCTCTTCTTCAGCCCTTTCCAGAAGAGGGGCAACAAAGTTTTCAAGCTGTAGTGTGTATTCCTTCAAATCGCCCTCCAACTCTTCCCGCGTGTAGTCCTCTATGGTTAAAACATATCTCTGATAGGTCATTTTAGCAAAGCGGAGAATATCTTCCAGCTCCCTCTCAAGGTCTCCTCTGTTTGAGCCCGCCTTGGTAATGTCTCCCATAGAGAATATAATATAGGGAGTTTTTGTGAAGCATCTGTGAAGCTTTGATTTTTGTTTTGTCTGGAATAAAATTAAACCTAACCCTCTATGGGACCGGTCCCGGGAGGGAAAAAACTCTATGGGAGGTTTAGCCATGAGGCAACAGAAGGGTTTCACCCTAATTGAGTTGCTTGTAGTTATAGCCATCATAGCCATCTTGGCATCCTTGGCAATACCACAGTATCTAAGGTATCAGAGGCAGGCAAGGGTAAGCTCCTACGCGGAGCCTATAGCAAGGGGATGCTTAATGGACTTGGCGGCATACTGCATGGAAAATGCAGGACAGACTGTAAACCCAATACTTGGTTCAACCTCACCCTTACCAAACTGTAGGAACACTACCGTAAGCACGGCGGGCGGAAACGTTAACCTTACCTCTTCAGCCACAAGCGTAACTTGTGGATCCGATGGAACTGTGAACCTTGGCACCGCTACTGGTGGTGGAATAACCGCAACGCTTGATACTGCGCCTGGCTTCAGGGCAAGGTGCTTTGCACAAGATCAATCAGTCAGATGCACAGTAGAGGCACAATAACCTAACCCTCCAGCCCCCTCTTGGGGGCTTTTTTGGAGATTATTATGAGGAGGGGTTTTACCCTTTTGGAGCTTTTGGTGGTTATCGCCATTATTGCCATCCTTGTCAGCATTGCCATTCCCCAATACCTAAACTACACAGAAAGGGCAAGGCTTGCGTCTTATGCACTTCCGATTGCAAGGGCTTGTATGTTTGATGTGTCTTCTTATTGTTCTACAGACCCTCCCCCAGCAGGAACGGAGACCTACTCAATAATCGGAAATTCTACCTTTCCCAACTGTGTGGCGAACTATACCACTCCGGGTGGGACTGTTTATTTTACTGTAGTTGAGGCTTTTCAATGCTCAAACACGGGACAGTTGGCTGCGGGGAAGCTACACGCTTACTTTTCTGTCATGGGGCAGAGGGTGGTGTGTCGGGTGGATACTGGAACCTTTCGGTGCTTTGTTGAATGAAAAATCTCTCCCTTGCCCTGCTTTTTGCCTTTTTTGTGTCTTTAATTCCTCACATTGTAGAGATATACAACTACTTTAAGCATCAGGATATTTACTTTTTGGACCGCAAGCCCTTTATTCAAAACCCCGATGGCTACTTTTTTGGAAGGCTTGCCAAAGACTTCAAAAGGGGAGAGGATGTTCTAAGAAACTTTCCGGAAGGTGGTGTAAAGTATGACTATCCGCCTTTGATAAGTTTTATGTATGGAATCCTTTTAAGGCTAACGGGTATTGAAATAGAGTGGCTTGGCTTTTGGCTTTCGCCCATTTTTGGAAGCTTGTTTGTTATTCCTTTTGTTTTATTTTGGCACAGGCTTGGGAACCTCTGGGTGGGCTTTGCGGGTGCGGTCCTAACCGCCCTGTCCTCTGCTTACTATACCAGGGTTTTTGTCCTTGACTTGGACACAGACAACTTAAACCTTTTCTTTATCTTCAGCATCGCCCTTTTTTTACTGCTTGCCTACCAAAAGAAAAACCACTGGCATGCTTACCTTTTTGTTGCCCTTGCTGTGCTTTTTAGTCTTCTGTTTTATTGGTGGTATGCCCATCCGGAGTTCTTTGTTTTGCAGTTTCTTGGATTTTTGCTTTTGGCACTGCAAAACAGAAGGCTCTTTTATGCGGGATTAACGGGGCTTTTGTCTTTGTGGGCTTTAATCTCTTTTATGGCGGGCTATCCTTTAGGTATGGACATCTTGGGCAGGCTTTTCCTTTACTTTGGAATTCCCATCTCTCCGGTGGAAAGCAAGAACGTGCCAGAGGTTTTAAAAACCATCTCAGAGCAGGGTAGGGTTTATTTCTTGCGTAGCTACCCATTGTATTTTTCCTCCGAATTTCCCTTTTACATAGCCTTAATTTTTCTGCCCTTGCTGTTTTTTAGGTTTTTCAAAGGACAGTTATTGCTTTTGCCCCTTTATGTCCTTTTGGTTTTGAGTGTGGTAAAGGGAAGCATAAGGGTTTATATGTATTCTGCGCCTGTGCTTGCAATGGGTTTTGCCTACGGCGTCTTTCTCATTTCAAAGCTTTCGAACTTTTTGGAAAAGAGAAGTTTAAAGCTCTTTGTGGGTGGGCTTTTCCCTCTTTTGATGCTCATATCTGCCATAAACTGGTTTAGCTTGATAGACAGAATGCCCGGCTTTTTTATCAGTAAAGAAGTAGTCAGGGACATCCAAAAGTTAAAGGACATAACGCCCAAAGACGCAAAAATTCTTAGCTGGTGGGATTATGGTTATCCTATAGTTTATTACTCCCAGAGGGCTGTCTTTCACGATGGGGGAACCCAGTTTTCCATAAAGACGCTCCTCATAGCCTACGCCCTTTTGCAAGAGGAAAAAACCGCCCACAAACTCTTTTTGTGTATATCCGACCCTATTTTCAATCATCGTGCGTGGGAAAAATATAAAACTCTTGGTCTTTATAAAGCCTTAGAGCAATCTGCCAAGGAGTGCCAAGTTAAGCCCTACGGAAAAATATACCTTTTGATTACCGAGGATATGCTTAGCAAAACCCAACCCATGCAACAGCTTGCCTACGGGAAAGGTTCAACCCTTCTCAAACTTCCACCCTGCGAAAGAGATTGTAAAGCAGAGCTAAACAGAGATACTGGCACATACACCCAAACTATTGGCAGATCTTCCACCGAATACTTAGTTAAAGAAGTTTTTTGGATAGAGGAAGAAGGCAAGGTAAAAAGGGAAAGCTTCAACAATCCCAAGGGCGGGACCCTCTACTTGGTGAAAAAAGGTGGAACAATCTACGGCTTTTTTGTTGGAGAAAAATTAAAAAATTCCGCCCTGTTGAGCCTATACACCATAAGAAAAGACAGAGAGGACTTCAGGCTGGTTTATGATAACTTTCCCCATAGTGTGCTGTATGAGATTATCTCATCCAAACCGCCTCAACCCTTGACCTTGAGCCCTGAGGACCATCTGCATCTGAAATGATTGAGTATATGTATCCCCTTCCGCCTGGTTGAGGTCTGGTGTAAGCAACCCCAGTTACAACCTCTCCCGGTGGAGGAGCATAACCTCTCAGGCAGATTGTTATTGTGTTCCTAAAGGTTTCTGTTGTCCCCGAAAGGCGATAGTTCAGGTTTGCGGTGCAACAGTTTCCAACAGTAGTCCAACCAGTAGGGCATTCAAGCTGGTCCATATTATCAAAGAGCCCGCTCTTTATCTGCAAAACCGCATAATTCACTCCGCCCACCGCAGCCTCCCTTGTGGATGTATAGACCCTTACCCTTTCTCCGGTTAGCATTGTGCGGGTGAGTATATAGTAAAGCCCACCAATAACAAGGGCTATCATTATGCCCATAACCAAAACGGATATGAGCGCCACACCCTTTACCTTTTTGTATTTCTTAAAGGTATGTCCTCTTCCACAAGCTTCCATCTATACCACCTCCACTCAGGGTTTATTGTTATGTTCCCACACTGTTCAAAGCCATTGGGTGGGTCCATCTGGGTGTCCATCCTTCCACCCACTTGCATCAAAAGGCAGAGCCTTACCGCACGCAGGTTGTTTATATCACCAATGGTTGTGTCGTAGCCTTGACCGTCAAAGTATCTAACCCTAAAGACCGCAACGCAGGATGCAATGGGTTGTGCAACCGTATCAGGGTTTACTTGCTTTAGTAGATTAAAGGTCTCCGGGGCACATTCCTTTGGTAGGTTTGTGTTGTTTAGAAAGTATCTGACTGCAAACTCTTGAATTCCGTTCCTATCTCCCATGGTAAATATTAATGTGTTCGGTGAGTTGCAATTCGTAGTAGCTTTGCTTGCCATATCAAGACAGAGAAGATTTTCTCCTGTTGGTGGGCTACTTGGACAGTTCTCAAAGGTCCATCTCCGCCCTTCGGTGGTTATGTTTCCAGACCCATCCCTTACCCACCAACAGCCAGAATTTCTAAAGCTTCTGGTGGCAAGGTTCAAAAAGTAAAGTTCATCGTTTTCAGATCTAGAAGTACAGTCGAGGGCAATGCCCAAAACGTAATCGGAAACAGCAAAAGCGGTAAGCCCATTGCAAGCGGGTGTGTCTACTTTTAACCTATTCACAGGAACGCCAAAGCCTATACCCTGAAGGTCTTTTCTAAGGCTTGTCAAAAGCACCTCCACATCCTGCTCGTTCTTTGCAAGAAGAGACTGTCTTATGGTTTCTCTAACCAAGCTTCTGTAAGCGAAGAAAATTCCGCCCGCAGATAGGGCAACTATAGCTATAACCACCAGAAGTTCCACAAGGGTTATACCTTTCCTTCTCATCTTGTATCCCTCATAACAGGTATTGAAACAAACCTGTATCTCCCCTTGGTATCAAAATACCAAACTACTACACCAGCAACCCTTCCCACTTCTAAATTGGTGGCAGGGTTAATAAGCCTCGCCAAAGTGGTCCCCGCATATATGAACCTTCCTCTATATTTTTCACCGCACACCGCATTGTTAATTTGCCTGCCACTATCCGCATAACAACAATCATATCTATCCCCAGTAAGATTACAGGGTCTTATACGCAACCATTCTGCGGTGTTGATGGGAGTGGCACTAAAGTTTCCATTTTGTCCATTGTAAGGGTCATAAAAGTCCGCTATTCCATCACCGTCTGAGTCTTGCACCTCAAAGGTGCAGTTTCCACCATCACACCGGGCGGAGTCCCAATTGTAGGGATATGCGTATAGTGTATCGCACAAGAAGGGATTTAGGTTGTTTTCATCACATCCTGCAGTTGGATTAAACCGGGCAGTTTGTATTTGGGAGGACATCTTGAGGGCAATTTCGCTTGCCTTGTTTTTTAGGCCGTTGTTTATTTGATATTCCATGTAGAGCAATATCCCCCTCAAAAAGCCAGCCATGAGGATAAAAAGGATTACAAAGGCAACCAAAAGCTCTATTATGGTAAAGCCTTTTTTATTCATACCTTATCCTCCCAACACTATCTACGAACACGGTTCTCCTTCCGTAGCTATTCTTTAAGGTAATGTTGATAGCCCCTATGCCACAGTTCCAGTTTAGAGGATAGCCTCTTCGGTCAAAGAGAACGTAAAAATCTGCCTCAGGAGAAACACCGGGTGGAAGTGAAACCAATCTCTGCGTGGTTGCATCATTTGTGCAAGATGGATCAGCGTCCCTTGGGCATCCACCACCGACGGTAGAAGGATCAACTGCAAAGATTTTGTATTGGTTTTGATTCGCACAGAACCTCACACCCCAGACCATGTTGGAAGACATAGACCTAAACTGAACCTCCTTTAGGTCGTTGGCAACTTGGGTCATCGCAGAATAGAGCCTCTCTCTCTGCACCAGATTTCTCAGACCAAACATACTGGCACTGGCAAGTATGGCAATTATAGCCATAACCACCAGCACCTCCATTATGGTTATACCTTTTACTTTTCTATCCATAGCAGGAACTTCTCCTCCGAAGTTGTAGCCTTTTGCTGTGTTAGCCTAAGCACCACTCCAGTGGATATCTGAGCGAACTTCTCTAACTGTTGGCTTGCTCGAGAGGATTGCAAGGCTTGGAAGGGGTTGCCTATGGGCGGAATACCTTGACCCACCGAGATCTTCTGTAGCAGTTGAACTGAATGTCCTACCGCAATAGTCCCGCTCACCGCATATGGAGAGAGCACAGAAGGTCTTGGATAAGGTCTTCCTGTCTTGTAATAGACGGATATTAGGTTTGAACTACCTTCCAGTTGGCAAATATCTTCTGGTGGCACATAGGTTAAGGCATCCACTATACCGCCTATAACGAGAACTTGAGAGTAGATAGCCTCTCCCGTCAGTCTGTAATACCATCCTCTTGGTGGTTCGGGAGGCGTGCTACTACTATACGCACTATAGACTACATCCCTCATCCCACAACCACTGGCATCGCACATACAGATCTGCTTTACTTCGGTTATTGTTATCGTGAGGGACTGGTTGGTTACATCCGTAAGCTGGGCTTTTGTGTATGGAGTAGGACATGTGGATGAGCTACTGTTCCAGTTTTCATCCTTGAAGCCTATGAGGTAGTTATCGTAGGATATAGCCTTATCGGAGTTGTCCATTACATACCTGCCCGTTCCAAAGAATACCCACAGCTTGCCGTTTTCATCCTTTGTAAAGTTGGGAGCACCAAAGACAGGGGGAGTGTTGCCCGCAGTCGCAAAGGTGCTAAGGTCTATTGCGGTGCATATATCGCTTGAGCTAAGAGCACTCACCGATTTGTAGCTACTTCCAGACCTCAAGCTAAGCCTGTAAAAATTGCCCCAAACCTTGCCCGCGTTGGTCCTTCCATAAACTCCAAAGTAGATTACATCGTCCTGATAATCACTATCCACATCCACCACCGCAATATCTCCCACTGCAAAGCTTACGCCACCAGTGGCTGGAATATTTACACTTCTTACAATGTTCCCAGTTCTTAAGTCTATAAAGTATAGCTTGGGCTGACTTGTAAAGCTTGTTCCTTCAGGGTTTATTGGACCGCTACCTATAACCACATACCACTCGCCGTTTTTGTTGGGGTCTCCAAGACGTATTAGCGCAGGGTAAGAGGTGGTTAGCGTTCCATCAGGAAGACGCACTTCCCACAGAAGGGTAGGTTGGGCACTTGTTCCGTTTAGCCAATCGGTCAGGTCAAGGGCAAAGACAGAAGAAGAGAAGGTGCCTGCACTTGTTGTTATAGACCTGCCACCAAAGCCCATTGTGCCGATCAGGATGGTTCTCCAACTGCTTACCGTTTTGTCTGCATTAGCAGGACCGCCTATTGATACATCAAAGACCGCGGTTCTATAATCCACCGTTGGCACCCTGCAATAGCTTGGATTACCATACCATACCAAGTAGGGCAAAGCATTCCTTGGAATAAAAGCCCACTCTTCCCTGCCTACCAAGTCGCTAAGTGATGTATTATAGGCATTTACCACCCTTGTTGGCTTGTCTGGGTCTCCTGTTTGGACCAGTCTGCCCACCCTAAAGGCGTGGAGCATTCCATCGTTGGCACCCACAAACACAAAGCTTGTCCTGTTTTTGTATGCGTCTGTGCGTATGTATTGAAGGTAGGTGGCATCGTTATAGCGTAGGTGGTAGATATTCACTGGTTCAGAGCTAACCACCGAGGGGGTGGAGTTTATTATGTCTCCAATCCTCCAGGTCTTTGTCCCACTCGCACCTGGGCAGAACTCCGATATATTCACCTCCCTTGTCCTCTTTACATAGTCGGGGCAAGATGGGTCTGAGCTTAGGTTTTCACCCCTTAGATATCTTATGATACAGCTGGCGTTGACGGGTTGGCAGGTTCCACCACCACTGCAATCTCCATTGTTGGTGCAAAGCACCGTTGGGTTGTTGGAACAAACCTTCCATATGTTGCTAAGGTAGCTTGCCTCTGAGGTGGTAAAGGAGGTAAGAGTTCCGTCTTTGTTGTAGAGAATGTTTCTAGTTGATGGGTTTCTGTCTGCAAGCTGGCAACCGGCATCAAAGACAGGGATAAGTTGATTTATGGATCTTGTTCCTTCCCTCACGCAGGAGGTGGTTGTATCCGAGCCTTGCAGTATGGCAACCTTCGTTTGGTTGTCGTTTGGATCAAAGAAGAATTGGAATATCTTGTCAATAACGATACCCGCTATGTTCAAAACTTTGGGTTCTGTGGTGTCTTCCCTCAGGTTTTGCATTGTATCTATCCAAAAAGACCTGAGAAAGCCAAGCCAAGAGATTTCTGTGCCATCTGGCTTTACATATTTGGGATAATAGTAAGGCTGAACTATGAGGGAGGATATGCCAGTTCTTGAGGTAAGGGTGGCAACGGTGGCACCAGAGGACGCACGGCGGAGGATGTCAGCAAAGGCTTTTTCAAGTTGTTCTTCCATTTTTAGAGGGTTTACAACAAAGAAGTAAGTATCTGGGTTACCATCTCCATCTTTGTCCCATTCGGACGGAAGGTCAGGTACATTATTCCCATTTTGGTCATCAAAGCCACCCCACTTTGCCGCATACCAAAGAGGGTTCTTTAACTGTCCTGCAGCCCCGCCAACTACGGTAAAGGTTTTTTGCCAAGTAAGTGGCATACCCGCAACAACAGAGGGTGTATCCCAATCAGCACTATTTGGAATATCCCTATCTTTTACAACAAGCCAAGTTCCATCCTCCGTGGTCCCGCTTATAGTAAATCCTAATATTTGGTCAATACATCCTGCAGCATACTCGGATGTCAGTTTTATTTGGATCTGGTTGCTTCCAATAGGAATTATTTCATATAAAACAACGGCGTCCATATCATGGTCAGCCCCCTGTTCCACATCCTCAAAGTTTATTCTAAACCTAGCATAGGTTAAGTTCCCGCTTGAGTCGTACCTTACTTCTTCAACATAGAAATCTACAATCTGGTTTGTTGGGCAAAAAGCATTAGAGGTGCAGCCAGAGATTCTAAGATTTCCAGTAGCATCTCTCGTAATTGTGCATTTTTGGAAACAAGCAGTATAAACGCCCAAACAACCGCTTACACTCTTACCAAGAGGAGTTATCCTTACAGTCTTTCCGCCTACATTTATGGCAATATCGGGCAAAGGTGAAGCCAATGCCACAGAGTAGGTTTTTACATTGGGTGGTTTACTTCCTGAAAAGTTATCCCTAAAACGGGTGTTTCCGTAGTAAGCAACTGCTGCTGAGTAATAGCTTCCTTGCTTGGTAGGCTCTTCTGGACATAAGCCCCTTATGTTGGCAAACCCGCTAACGCTTTTGGATGAACAGATAAAATCATAAAAGGAACCACTTTGTCCAATAAAGTAATCCCCGCTTATTCCCTCGTTGGTGCTGATTGTATTAGCTAAAGTGGAAACATCAAGCCCAGTTAGATCACCGGATATTCCGCCAAAACTTGAACCGGGCAGGCTGTCCGAGTCGTAATTTACATTTATGTCGCTCAAAACAAGCATAAACGGCTTGGCACACATGGAAAATAGTTGATAAGGTTGATAATAACTTGGACCTCTTCTTATTCCCCAATCTGGTTTAGGAAGATTTAGCCCGCTGTCCAGCGTCCCACTGTAGGTAAAGTTTGGAGTGGGAGAACCTTTTCCTGCAAGGTATCTTAAAGCTTCATACATCATCTCTGCAATGGGATTTCCCCACATTCGGCATTCACCTTCGTTTAAAGGTCTATCCGTTAGCCAACCGCAAGGACCAAAGCCTCTATCTCCCCATTGCCAAGGTCCATAAGCGTAATCACCGTAGCTAAATCCGATTACTTTCATCCTTTCTAAAGTCTGGATTATACTTCCTAGGGCATTTACGGAACTTGAAAAAATTCCAGTGTTGGGATCTAATTCGTCCTGTATACTCCAGATATTCTTTCTTAAAACACCACCGCTCAAATTCTTTGTGTAAGAACCCGTTAGTAAGCCAAAATACATTTTTGCTCTATCAACACACAGACCATCAGTCGATATATTGCAATCACTATCTGAATTGCAAGGTTTTAATGATTTGCTACACCACTTACCACCACCTTCGTATTCCCCATACTTTTGCAAAAGCCCAATGGGTTTATAGGTTCCAGCCGGATACCTCTTACAGTTAGGCTCTAAGCCTACAGAAGGGTCGCAAACTTTTACCCTAACATAATATTCCTCAGGAGTTCCCAAACTGTTATTGCACACAGGTCTTTCTTTTGAAGCCCACTCCCAAATCCTGTTAGTTCTATTCCTTAAAACTCTTATAACAGGAACTTCACCATCAGACTTACTTACTACACAAAAGAGATGTCTAGTTCCTGAGACTGGGTTTCCAAGTGGTGTTAGTCTATCTATATTTGGGATATAGCTTCTTTCTCCAGGTATTAAACTTACTTCTTTGCCCCAGCTATGAGCATCTTGTGGTATATAAGTTGCAGCAAGAACTGTCTCGCTTTCACTATCTATTTCTCTATGTCCTCCATAAAGAACTTTCTTTAAAACATCTATCCTTGACATTGCAAGCCAATTCAGAAAGTTTCCGCTCCAAGCATCTCCCCTGCAGTATTTATCGGTAGTTCTATAAACTGGAACAAACATATTCCTACTTGTATCATATCTGTAGCATTTGTATGGGTCAAAGTAGCCGTAATAGTCTATTGAATGTTTGTATCCAACATCTAATTTTCCATCTCCATCAAGGTCTGAAGCATCATTATACGCTTCATAGTAAAGCCTATGATCTCGTTCCATCACAAGCATAACAAGGGGTGGGATAGTTGTTCCTATTGTAGGAGGAACGTAGCAATAGTCAGTCATGTTTGCACTGTATGACCTTTGCCCTGTGAATGCCAGTAAAATAGCAAATATCAAGAGGAAGATCTTTCTTCTCATCTCCCAAGCCTCCTTCAATTTTTAGATTAACCCACTCCCTTGCCCTTTGCGTGAAGTTTCTGTGAAATATGCGGGGTTATCCTTTGTCCTCTTTGTGAGGGATTTCTAAAACTCTGTAAAGAAGGATCTTGATCTCTGTGATCTCCTTTTTCATTTCGTTTAGTTCAGTTCTTATGTCCCTTATGTCCTGCTCAATCTTGTCTATCCTTCTATTCATATCATCAAAGCGTTTATTTACATCCTCGAAGCGTTTGTTCATATCCTCAAAGCGTTTGTTGATTAAAAATACATACCCTCCTATTATGGCAGAGAGGGTGCCGATGATAGTAAAAACCTGCGTCCAGTCCATAGCTTTAATTTTATTCCTCCTTCACCAAAAGCCCAGCTTGGACTTGGTGAGTATGGCAAAAAAGGACCAGATGTCCTTTGGGACGGTTATGCGTGGGATGGCGTAGGGGTCCGAATAGGGTTTTACCGTCATCTTTTCAGTGGTAAAGCAGGACCTTAGGTATTCTCTGCATTTTTTCTTCAATTCATCGCTGTAATCTCCAAAGGGATAAGCTCCGTGTTCTACACTTTCTCCCAGAAAGCTTTTGAGTAAGCCCATGGATGTTTTAAAGTCTTCCTCTATTCTGCTTCTCATCTCCTCTTCCGTTTCAAAAACAAGCAAACTGTCAAAGTTCCTTTTGAGTAATTCCTTCAGCTCTTTTTTCCAAGACCTCTTTTCAAAAAAGCTATTTCCCAAGGATCGGATGAACTCTTTGACCTCTGGCTTTAGACTTCCTGCCCTTATGGCTAAGGAGCCCTTCATAGGGAAGATAGGATAACCTTTTCTTAAATCACCTTTGTATGCGTGCAAAAGAGACCAGTGTCCATCTCCATCGTAGAAGTCTATAACTTCGTCCCTTTCAAAGGCTTTTAGATGCCAATGGGAATGCCAGCCAAAGGAAAAGACATCCCTCATACTCTTTATTTCCTCCAAAGTCAAAAAGTCTGTGCTTTTGCCCTGCTTTACAAACTCTGCGTTTGCATCCTTCATGCTCTTTGGTCTATAAAGCTCTTCCCAAGACACTTTCCCTTCCCAGTAATCAAGGAGGGTAGGTCTCTTTTTTTCCTCCAATAGCACCCGAGAGGTTGCCAAAAAGAGGGTTGCTTTTACTTTGTGTTTTTTCAGGATAGGATAGGCGTAAATGTAATTGTCCGCATAGCCATCGTCAAAGGTTATTGCCACCGCGTTTTTGTGGCATTTTCCGTTTATCACGCAATCCAAAACCTCATCCAAAGAGACTATTTTGTATGTGCTCTTTAGTACTTTTATTTGCAAATCAAAGGTTTTCCACCAAAGGTCAAAACCGGGATTTTTTATAACCTTGTGATACAAAAGCACTAACATGTGGTTATTTTACTCCCAAGAGTCTTTGGAAGAGGTTTATATACTCCTGGCAGGTTCTTTCGGGGGTAAAGTTCATGGCGGTTTCCCTTGCCCTTTTGCCTATTTGGTGGTATTCCTCCGGAGATAGCTTTAGCACCATTTCCATCTTTTGCCTAAGGGCGTTAAAGTCTCCCACGTCCACACTAAAGCCGTTAAAACCATCCTTCAAAAAATCCTCCACTCCGCCCGCCTTGGTGGCTATAACAACCTTCTCGCAAGCCATAGCTTGCAAAAGTGCATTAGGCAGTCCCTCAAGGTAAGAGGACATAACATAGTAATCTCCCGCGTTGATATAATCCTCCGGGTTTTCCCTAAAGCCCACGCCTATTACCCTTTCCTCCACCGAGTAAGCTTTTGCCAGTTTTTTTCCTTCCGTGTCTGTTAGCGAACCCACCAAAAGCAGATAACAGTTGGAACAGTTTAGCTCGGAGAAAGTTTTGATGAGCATGTCTTGTCCTTTCACTGGAGGGTTCCAATTGGCAACATTTACAAAGACCTTGGCATCTACGGGAATGTTCAACTGCCTTCTTATGCTTAAGCCCTTTTCCCGGTTCGGATAAAACCTCTCTAAGTCTATAGCACTTGGGATAACATAGAGTTTATGCTCTGGAAAGCCTGCGGATGCAAGGTTTTTTACAACCGCCTTAGAAACGCCTACCACCGCATCTGCGTATGCATACTTTAGCTTTAGGGATAAAAGGTTTGGCACCCTTGCACTTCTTTTGACCACCACAAGCTTTGGCTTGTTTTTTAAAAAGGGATAGACGAGCCTAACGTAGTCGTAAGCATGGGGAGAGTTTGCTATAACCACATGGTAGTTGTTTTCTTTTATGATCCTGTATAACCTTAGGTAGTTGGCAGGGTTCAGCCGGTTAAATTTGGTGTGGTTTTCAAAAAACCGAAAGACTACACCATAGGGGGAAAGCTTTTCTACCATTTCTTTGTTTTGGTAGGCAAGGGCAAGCTCCACATCCACTCCTCGCTTTTTTAGCTCCCTTGCAAGGAGATAAACCTGCTCCTTTGTTCCACTCCAGCCAAAGCCATCTACCACCGAGAGAACTCTTAGCACTTAATATATTGTATTTTGGAAATGTGGCTCCTGCTCTTGGTAGTTTTTCTGTCGGGTTGTACGGTGGTTATAAAGGACAGGGAGCCCATTTCTCAAAGGGAAAGGGAGCGGGCAACAGGTTCTCTCAGGGCATACTGTCCATCCAAAATTGAGACGGTAGGTTTTTACTGCACGGGCAACAGGGCATACAGCAATCTTGTTCAAGCAGGCAGTCGGGTTAGGGTTTATAGCCAAAGCACGGGAAAAAGCGTAACCATAGCCATCTATAGGAGGGATGATATCAACGGTGTATGCGTGCCGGAGAGGTTTGAACCTCTTCTTGGGAAGGCTCCCTTTAGGGCGGTTTTGGAGGTGGAAAGATGCGGGGTGGACGGAAATACGGTATGCCCTCCCGTGATCAGAGGTATGGCAAGCTGGTATGGAGAGCCTCATCATGGAAGAGAAAGCTCTTACGGAATAATCTTTGATAAAGATGGAATGTATGCGGCCCACAGGGAGCTTCCCCTTGGCACCCTGCTGAGGGTAAGGAACTTAAAAAATGGCAAAGAGGTGGAGGTAAAGGTAATAGACAGGGGACCCTTCAAGGAGGGCAGGGTGTTGGACCTCTCAGAAGGTGCGGCGAGGAAGTTGGGGATGATAGGGGATGGAGAGGTGCCGGTGGAGGCGGTGGTCCTTCGCTGTGGAGATTAGGTGCTCTCTATTATGTTTTTTAAGATTTCCCTCTCCAAGGGGGAGCTAACCTTTGGCAGGATGGTTTCTATTACAACCCTTTGGGCAGAGTTGTACCTTTCTAACCTTCTGGCACATCGGATGGTATCCCTGATGGAAAACACGAACTCTACAGGTTCTTCGGACCTTTGGCTTTGATAATCCCTGTATGCCTTTCTTATGCGGTTGGCGATCTTGAGTAAGTCAAAGAGAAGGTATATGTGCCTTTCCCTTGTGGGGTTTATCAACCTTTTTGCCTGTGGGGTCTCCACTTGATTTATCAGGGCATACCAAAGATAAACAAATTCTTCGTTGGAAAGTTCAGAAAGCGAAGAAACATAGTCTTTTAAGATGAGTGCTTCGTCGGGATGGAAAAAGCCCCTGCTATCCTCAAAGGGTGGATAATCCACAAACATTACATCCGCACGGGATTTTATATCCTGCGGAAGTTCAGAGACGCCAAGATAGTGCTGTGGGTTCATACCGCCCACCAAGATCACATCGCTCCGTGCCTTTATGACCTCTCCAGTAGGCATTACCAAATATCTTCTGTAGTCAAAGAGGGGGTTAAAGAGCTTTACCAAGGCGGGTGGGAGGGTGTTGATCTCGTCCAAGTATATGACCGCACCTGGGGTCTGCAAAGCTTTGATAAGGTCTGAGAAAACGCGCTTTGTTCCCTTTTTTGGGTCAAACTCATAGGTGTAGGTTAGGTCTTCCTTTTCCATCTTTGAGTGGCATGGGATTATGTAAAGGGGTCTGTTGGTAAGGGCGGAGAATACTTCTACTAAGAAGTTTTTGCCCACACCCGCATCTCCCTCCAATATAAGTATGCCTTCTCCAAAGCTGAGCTGGTCTTTGACCATGGAAACAAACCTCTCTAAGTTGTAAACAAACCAGGGGGTTTCTTCGTAAGAGACAAAAAGAGGGAGCCTGTAGGGTTCGTAAGAGAAAAGTCCTCGTAAGTGCCTGAGGTAGCTCCTTACCCACTTGGGCATTGACTTTAATTCTTTTACAGGCAAAAGGTTTGAGTATCTTTTGGGTTCCAACAGGACGCCATCTTCCCTTTCAAAGGCTATTTTTGCGTATATCTCACTACCTATGGGTAACTTTTCCTCTACCTTTAGCCTCCAAGAGAGCCTTCTGCGCTCACCGCTAAACTTTGGAAAATCTTCCCTGCCAAAGAACACCCTGTCCTCGGTGGTGGTTATTCTGAACCTTTTTAGCCTGTATGAGATAACCTTTTCCTGCAAGAGCCTTTGGAGGCTTTGCTCTCCTTCCCTGCTCAATTCCCTCGACAGTGTGTTCAGGAATTCCCTAAAGTTCTTTACCTCCTCCTCCGCTTCAAGTTCTTCAAGGTCTTGGCTCTCTTTGCCTTCAAGGGCTACCTTTAGTTCCTCCAAAGCCCTCGTCAGTCTGTTTTTAAGCTCCCTTTCCAACTCCTCCTTTGCCCTTGAGAGTTTTTCAAACTCTTCTCCGTCCGCATTTCGGAGCCATTCTTCTATTTCCTTTAGCTCCCTCTGACCCGCTGTGCCCCTTTGGACCTTTTCCCTTATTTGCTCCAAAAAGAGCTCTAACCTCTTCTTTTTTAGTAGTTCCTCTGCCTCAAAGTAAAGCTCTCTTATCCTTCTAAGGGGGATGTCCAAGCTGGCAATCTCCTTAAGGGAGTTTAGGTCCTCCAACTGGGAAAGATCCCTTGCCTTCTGTACCTTAGAGACAAATTCTTTGTAAGCCTTTTCCGCCTGCTTTAGGACTTTTTCCTGCCTGTCTTTGGGATAGATAAAATCCACCAAGTTGGAACCAAGCTTTACAAGTTGGTAGAGCTTTCTGTCTTTGTCCTGTATCCACCTACTGGTGTATATGTAGCCGTCCTTTGATACCTTTACCACCGAGTAGCCAAAGCCCTCGAGGGTTTGCAAGTATTGGGGAGTTTGTAGGTCCAGTATGCCAAGATGGTTTTCCTCCGCATCTGCCAAAAATACAAAAAGACCCTCTGGGTCCCCGTCCAATTGGGAAACCTTCAGGGGTACATCTATCTTATAGAGCTCTTCCTCTGTGTATGCGTCCAATACTATGACCTTAGCTTCTTCGCCCAAAATTAGCCTTCCGTTTATTAGGGCTACTGCCCTGCCAGCCCTGTATGGAAATTTCTTTAGCAAGTTCCCGCTTAAGCTGTATATGGCAGAACCCTCCGTGCCAGTGATGAACAGCTTGGATGGTGTTAAAAACTTTATAGCCCTTAGCTCTCCTATCTCACTCACGCTGAAGCTACTTTTGAACTCCACCCTCTGCAGAGAAAGGTCTTCTCCTACATCAATGGCATAAACCCCGTTTCCCACCACTCCAAAGGCTAAAACTCCCCGCATTAGGTCCAAGCCCATGGAGGGTCTTATGCCCTCCTGGGAAAGCTTAAAGCTCTTCCAAGTGGCTGGGTTCTCTGGGTCCTCTATGCGATAGACCACCAAATAGGGGGGTGTGATGAGGATAAGGAAGTTTTCTTTAAAGAGGATCTCTGAGACCACCTGTGCGGGTGGGCGTGCGGGAAGTCTGTGTAGCCTACCCCTCCAGTCATAAAACTGAAATAGCCCATACCTTCTTCCTACCAAAAGCCAACGGGCATCCTCGGAGACATCCAAGCTTTCTATCCAATACTCCTCCACCTTCGGGTCTGGGTCCTGCTGAAGGTCCTGCTCCAACCAAAGCTTCAGAACACCCTTTGAAGTAGTTATCTCATAAACTTCCTCTGTTTGCTTTTCTTTTCCACCAAAGAGTCTTTTAAGAAGTTCCATACAAAAGGAGTTTAAGCCCAAAGGTAAGAAGGCGGTATAAGTTTTTTGTTATATGCTTATAAGCTTACTTTATACCGCCTCCTTGAGGATGTACTTGGGCTTGATCCGCTGAATTACCACCTCTTCATCTATTATTACCTTCTTTACGTTCTTCTTGGAGGGCACCTCAAACATCACATCTATCATGATCTCTTCCATTATTGCCCTGAGTCCTCTGGCACCCGTCTTGCGTTTTATGGCTTCCCTTGCAATTTCCCGCAGGGCGCCTTCGGTAAATTCAAGCTCTACGCCTTCCATCTCAAAGAGCTTTTTGTATTGCTTCACCAGGGCATTTTTGGGCTCCACAAGAATTCTTACCAGGTCATCCTCCGTTAGCTCATCAAGGACTGCAATTACGGGGAACCTGCCTATGAACTCGGGGATCATGCCAAAGTGTATTAGATCGTCGGGCTCCACGTAAGTGAGCACATTGCCCTCCACGTTGTATTTGCCTATGGCGGACTCAAAGCCCACCACCGACTTTCCGAGCCTTCTCTTTATTATGTCCTCAAGGCCTACAAAGGCACCACCGCAGATGAAAAGAATGTCAGTGGTATCCACTTGTATAAACTCCTGATGAGGGTGCTTTCTGCCACCTTGTGGGGGCACGTTTGCCACCGTTCCTTCTACGATCTTTAGGAGGGCTTGCTGAACACCCTCCCCGGACACGTCGCGGGTTATGGAAGGGTTTATGCCCGACTTTTTGGCAATTTTGTCTATCTCGTCAATGTAGACTATACCCTTTTGGGCAAGCTCCACATTATACCCGCAGTTTTGCAGGAGCCTTGTTAACACATTCTCCACATCCTCTCCCACATATCCAGCCTCTGTTAGGCTGGTGGCGTCCGCTATGGCAAAGGGCACGTTGAGTATTTTTGCCAAAGTTTTGGCAAGTAAAGTTTTGCCCGAACCCGTAGGTCCTATCATAAGGATGTTGCTCTTTTCTATCTCTACATCATCCAGCCTTACACCCAGCTCCTTCATTCTGACCCGCTTGTAATGGTTATAAACCGCCACCGATAGGATCTTTTTGGCTCTTTCCTGTCCTATTACATACTGGTCTAATATGGCTTTTATTTCATCGGGCTTTGGTAGTTCTTGAACATGATGCTGTGCCAACTGGCTCTTTTGCTCTCTTATTATAGCCTCGCAGGTGGACACACACCTATCGCATATGTAGGTGTCGTTGGGACCAGCAATGAGAACCAAAACCTCCTCTTGACTCCTACCACAAAAGGAGCATCTATGCCCTACTGTTTTCCTACTCATTCTTTTCAAATTTAATTCCTCTATGTCCTTTTGGTTATCACCTTATCCACTATGCCATACTCCATAGCCTCGTAGGCAGACATAAAGTAGTCCCTTTCCACATCCCTCTCAATCTTCTCTAAGGGTTGTCCTGTGTGGAAGGCGAGTATTTCGTTCAGCATATTCTTTATCCTCTTTATCTCCTCTGCGTGGATTATTATGTCCGTAGCTTGACCGGTTATACCGCCCAAGGGCTGGTGGATCATAATACGAGCATGTGGAAGGGCATATCTCTTACCCTTAGCACCCGCCGCAAGCAAAACTGCGCCCATAGACGCCGCCTGTCCTATGCAGATGGTGACCACGTCGGGCTTTATATACTGCATCGTGTCGTAGATTGCCATACCGGCGGTAACGGAACCACCAGGAGAGTTAATGTACATGTATATATCCTTTTCGGGGTCCTGGGCCTCCAGAAAGAGAAGCTGAGCAACGATCAGGTTTGCCACATGGTCGTCTATGGGATAGCCAAGCAAAACGATCCTGTCCTGCAGTAGCCTTGAGTATATGTCATAAGCCCTTTCGCCCCTTGGTGTCTGTTCTATAACTATGGGCACCAGCTGGTCAAGTATTTTCATCCTGCTTTTCCTCCTTCTTTTCTTCAACTTCAATCACTTGAACTTTACTCATTATATCCTCTAAGGCCTTTCTCCTCAGAACATCCCCCTTTATTACTTCCTCTAAGTTTCTTGATTGCACATCAGCCTTTATTTGCTCTGGGCTAACGCCATAAGCCTGTGCCAGCTTGGTGTACTCCTCTTCAAGGTCCTTTTCCTCTGCCTGCAGGTTCTTTGTTTGTGCGTATTTATCAAGGATGTATCTTAGCTTTATGTTTGCGATTGCCTGGGGCAAAAGCTCCTGTGCCAACCCTTGAATATTTATGTATCGTGTGTCTATACCCAAAGAAGAGAGCTCTCTGAGTCTTCTGTCCACCAGAAAGCTAAGCTCTCTCCTGAGGAGGGTCTGAGGGACCTCAAACTCATGAAGTTCAATGAGTTTTTTGGCTATATTCTCCTCTACGAGGGATTTCTTATAGTTTTCAAGGTTTTCCTTGACCGTCTGTCTGATCTTTTCTTCCGCAGAAGACCAGGTGTCTCCGAGTCCCAGTTCCTTGGCAAAGTCGTCGTTCACCTCCGGCAGGACCTTCTCCTTTACCGCCTTTATAGAGATTTTCACCTTTGCCTTTCCTACCACCTTGCCCTCCGCATCAAAAAGGTCCACACTCTCTATCTCCACCTCTTCCCCTTCCTTTTTACCCACCAGCGCCTTTTCTATCTCTTCCCTCAAGAACCTCCGCCCCACTATAACCGCGGTCTCCCCTTCTGATGTTTCTCCGCTTTCTAAGTCCTCCACCCTGTAATCTATTACCACCAAATCCCCTTCCTTTATTTCTCTATCCACGGGTTCCCAAAGGGCGTGTTGCTCTCTCAGTCTGTTTATCTCCTCTTGGACCATCTCCTCCTTGAACTCAACCTTTGGAATCTCCACCCGAAGATTTTCTATCTCTTGGAGCTTTAGTTCAAAGCTTGGAGGCACCTCAAAGACCACACGGTAGGCTACCTTTTCTTCGCTTTCTTCAAGCTGGACCTCTTCAAGGTATATGTCCGCAGCAGGCTTTAGACCGCTCTCCTCTATGGCTTTTGATAAAGTGGCGTCCGCAACCCTTTTACCAACCTCCTCCCTTATGTAGTCCTTGTACCTTGCCTTTATGAGCCAGAGAGGAGCCTTTCCCTTTCTGAAACCTTCAATCTCTACGTTCTGTACTAACTCTTGGCATACGTTCTCCAAGTTTTTTCTTACGATATCTCCCTGAACTTCTACCAACAGACTTTTAAATAGCCCTTCTCTGTCCTCAAGGCTGACCTTCATAGAAACCTCCTTAGATTTTATGCGGGTGGAGGGAGTCGAACCCTCACGGGCATAAGCCCACGGGATCCTAAGTCCCGCGCGTCTGCCAATTCCGCCACACCCGCTTAGGATTTAAAATTATAACATGCTCTTATTTCTCATATTATTAGCCTTCTTTGGCTTTTCAAGTGCCTCTGTGGTGGCAAGGGTGGGTTCAGAAACCATAAAAAAGGATGAACTTTATGAATACTTTAACTCCTACTGGAGGGAAATACTGCATCTACCAATAGCAAGGGCGACAAAGGAGGACGTGCAAAACTTTCTGGTGGAGCTTGTCAGGTCCAAGGTGATAAGGCAAGAAGCCAAAAAGATGGGTATAAGCTTAAGGGATGCGGAGGTGGAGGATTACATACAAAAGAACATAGGCTCAAAGAACCTAAGCCCGATAGCCCTTTATTTCATAGAGACCGAGATTTTGGTGGACAAGATCGCAGAAAGACTCTATAGAGGTTCCGAGATTACCGAAAATCAAGTGATAGCCTACTATTATTTGAACCTTAGGGACTTTAAGATGCCCGCCCAGGTTAGGTTGGAACGTTTTGTGGCAGATAGCTTAGAGAGTGCCAACGAACTTTACTACAGGCTATCAAAGGGAATAGAGTTTTGGGAGGACATAAAAGGAGTTAAAAAGGGAGAAGCCATATGGTACTCTATACAAGCATTGCCGGATGTGTTAAGGGCACAGCTGAGCCCTTACGAGGTGGGAAAGGTTTCAAAGCCCATATACACGGAGGCGGGCTATGTGGTCTTTAGGGTGGTGGGAAGGAGGAACGAAGGTATCCTCCCGTTAGAGGAAGCTAAACCTATGGTTAGGGCTAAACTTATAAGGGAAAAAAGGCAGGAGGTTTTAAAGGAATGGTTGGAGAAAACCTTAAGAAACTATCGGGTGGAATTCTACTTTTCACAGCTTTAGTGTTTTTTTCCTTTGCGCAAGGGCTGGTGGATAGGGTGGTGGCGTCTGTGAACGGAGATCCTATCCTTGAGAGTGATGTGAAACTGGGTATGCTCTTTTACAACACCACGGACAGAAGGGAAGTTATCTCAAGGCTTGTGGATGTATGGCTCATCAATCAGTTCCTTCAGGGAAAAGGCGTTGGCGTACAGGAGGAGCTTCTGGACCAAGCCCTGATCAAAATAGCACAGGCTAACAACATGAGCCTTGAAAGACTACAAAATGAACTCCAAAAGGAGGGGCTTACACTGAGGGACCTTAAGGAGTTTTTAAGAAAAGAGCTCTTATTTAGTCAGGGCATATACGCGGTACTTTTGAGGGAGGTGAATGTGTCTGCCTTGGACTTGGAGTTGGAAAAACTCAAAAGGGGACAGGTGGAGGTAAAGAGGTTAGTGGAGGTGTTAGTGGTGGATAAAAAGGACGGGGAAAGGCTGATGAGAGCCCTTGAGAAGACCAAGGACTTGCGAGAGCTTGCCAAAACCCTCGGGCTGGAGGTGGAGACACTTTTAGTAAAGAAAGGGGAACTGGTGGAGAGTCTTGATAAGGAAGTTTGGAACGCCAAGGTGGGAGATCTAGTCTTTGGAGAGGACAAAGAGCACGTATACGTAGCCAAGGTGTTGGAGGTCAAAGAAGAGTATAAAGGAAAGCCTTTGGAAGAGCTAAAAGAGGAGCTACTTGAGAAAAAGCTTGAGGAGAGAAAAAAAGAGCTTTTGCAAAACCTGAGGAAGAGGAGCTTTATAAGGATAATGGGATGAACTGGGAGCTAATTGCCACTGGTTTTTACCTGGGAAGGTTTAGGTATGCGCCGGGGACGGTGGGAACCCTTTTGGGGGTGCCATTGGCTTACCTTTTTGGTTTTAAGTGGTGGCTGGTGCTTTTGGTGGGTGTTTTCCTTTATTTTCTTGGGGTTAAGTCTGCGGAATACATGATGGAACTTACAAGGGAGGAGGATCCAGAGGGTGTGGTAATAGACGAAATAGTGGGATACTTTTTTGCCTTTCTGTTTCTTGAGCCCACTTTAAAAGCGCTACTTTTAGCCTTTGTTCTCTTTAGGCTGTTAGACATTCTCAAGCCTTTCCCAATAAATCTTTTTGAGAGAATGCCCAAAGGGCATGGCGTTATGGCGGACGATGTGGTTGCAGGGTTATTAACGGGGTTTATACTTTATCTGATAATTTAAGGAGGTGGAAAAATGTGGAGAGTTTTATATACAGGACAAAGGCCACAGCACGAAAACATTGCCCTTGACCAAATAATGCTTGAGCTCAGGGCTCAGGATAAAATTCCCAACACCATAAGATTTTTGCAATTCAAGCCCGAATGCGTACTCATAGGCTACCATCAATCGGTGGAACAGGAGGTACGGCTTGAATACGTCCAAAGGGAAGGCATAGAGGTAGGAAGGCGGATCACTGGCGGTGGTGCCATATACTTTGACGAGACCCAAATAGGCTGGGAGATAATCGCAGACAAAAACAGTTTTGGAGAGAACATAAGCTTTGAAGAGCTAACCGCAAAAATATGCAACGCGGTAGCGAAGGGACTTCAGAAGCTCGGCATTCCCGCCCAGTTTAGACCAAGGAACGACATAGAGGTAGAAGGAAGGAAAATATCCGGTACAGGTGGTGTTTTTGAAGGAAAGGCCTTTCTTTATCAGGGAACTATTCTCATGGACTTTAACGTGGAACGCATGCTAAAGTCTTTGCAGATTCCTGTAGAAAAGCTAACCTCAAAGGGTATAAAGTCCGCAGAGGACAGGGTAGAATGGGTCAAAAGATACTTGGGAAGGATGCCAGAAAAGGAGGAGGTCTTTTCCGCCATACTGGAGGGGCTCTCAGAAGAGCTTGGCATACAATACCAATGGGGAGAGCTCACAGAAGAAGAAAAAAGACTTTTGGAGGAGAGAAAGGAATACTACAGGAGCCCAGAATGGGTCTATGAAGTAAAGAGGTCCTCTTCGGAGCCGGAGCTCTTGTTTGGAATATACCGCTGTTTGGGTGGCACCTTTAGGGTCTCCGCCAAAGTGGACCCAGACAGAAAACTCTTGGAACAGGTGATCATAAACGGCGACTTTTTTGTGGAGCCCAAAAGGCTCATATACGACCTTGAGGCATACCTAAAACATACACCCTTGCAGGACGTGGAAAGGAGAATAAGGGAGTTTTTCAAGGATAGACAATGGGAAGGTTTGAACCTGACGGTGGATGATATAGTCTCCGCGGTGATGTTCCCGCTTACAAAGATAGAGGGACTTGAGTTGGGCATGGAAAAAAAAACTCTTAATGACATCATCGGTAGCATAGGGGGAGGGTTGATTGAGAACCTAAAAAAAGCAAAGGTTATGCTTTTGCCTTACTGTGCCAAGCCTCGCTGGTGTGATTACAGACATTTGGATGATTGCGGGGAGTGTGGAGGTTGCACGGTGGGAGATGCCTACAGACTTGCCTATCAAAAGGGCATGATCCCCATAACCATTACCTCCTTTGAGCTTCTGAGGGACACCCTCAAGTGGTGTGCGGAAAACGGCTACACCTACGTGGGACACTGCTGTTATGAGTTTTACGAAAAAAGGTATGAAATTTTTCAAAAGGCAAGCAAAGAGGGGGCAAAGGGTGTACTCTTTAACATTGTGGGAACCACCTGCTACAGCTTGGGAGTGGAAGAAGAAGAAAAGGCATACCACGGCGAGTTTACCGTGGAGCTGGACCTTATAAAGGATGCCTTAGTCAAATCCCTGAGCGTAAAGGAGGACGAAAAGGTTTCAGAAAGGGTTCAAAGAAAACACTTTGATTTTTCTCCCTTCTTTAAGGACTTTGTGCCTTCTTATTACAAAAAGCCGAAGGCGGTGCCAACACCAGAAGAGGACAGAACAAGAACAGCCCTCCAAAAGGAGGTATTTTTGGGGGATGCAACCATAGATGGCAAAACCGTTAGCTACGAAACCGCCTTTGAAGTACTCGCAGAATGGCTAAGAAGTGCCAAAAAGCCCACGGTGGTAGTGGGTCCCCTCTTGCTATGGGATTGGCAGGAGGAGGAGCTAAATCAAAAGGCAAAAGCCCTGAGGGAATTGATAGACAGGATAGGAAAGCTTCAGGTTAAGGTCCTTCCCGACTATCGCCCCAAGCTAAAAAAATACGACCCATCGGTAGAGATGGACCCTCCAAACCCCCATGAGAGCATACTTCACGACCAAAACGACCTAACCATCCTTGTGGGAGTTCATTGCTACAGGACAGACTTTGTGATAAGGCTACTTAGAAAACACACCCCCACCAAAGTGGTTGCCCTCTGTGGTCTTTATGGACATCCAGAAGCCCACCTATCCACAAGCTTTACAGACGCAGAAAAATTGCTTAAATTCTTGAGCCTATGGAAAGGTTAGCCCTTGAGAGGGAGGCGTTGGACATTATTCCTTTTCCTGTCCTTTTGATAGACAAAGACTACAGAGTGGTTTCTATGAACAAACGTGCAAAGGAACTCTATACCCAGAGTGGTCAAACTTGCTACCAGATCAGTCATTCCTTTTCTGAACCCTGCCACCTTCACAAAGACCATCCCTGCCCCCTAAAGGAGATAATAGAGAGAGGGCTAAAAGAATGTTCTGTCCTTCACAAACACAAAACCAAAAATGGAGAGGAATACCATTTGGTAAAGGCAGTCTATATGCCAGAATATGACCTCTTTTTGGAGCTACACATCCCCTTGGAGGAGTTATTGTCCGCCTTTGATACCGCCCGGCTAAGACCGGAACTTTTGATAAATTCAGGTCCCCTTGCCTTCTTTCTGTGGGAAAAAAAAGAGGGCTGGCCCGTCAGGGACGCTTCTAAAAGTGTTTATGAGCTCACCGGCTACACGGTGGAGGAATTTTTGGGCGGTAAGATAGACTACGCGTCCCTTATTCATCCGGAGGATTTGGAAAGAGTCTCCCAAGAGGTGGCAACCTATACCAACACCAACAAAGACTTTTGGACCCATGAGCCCTACCGGATCATTACGAAGGACGGAAAGGTAAAATGGGTGCTTGACCATACGGTAAGCGTCAAGGACAACGAGGGCAACATAGTTGGCTATTATGGCTATGTGATGGATATATCCGAGTTTTATGAGAAGGAAGATCTTTTTGTGCTCATTGCGGAGAACAACCCAAACGGTGTGATCCTGTATGACTTTCAGGAGGATAAGATTGTCTATGCCAACCGAGTTTTTCTTAAAATGCTCAAATACCAAGAGGAGGAGGTTATAGGGAAAAGTGTATTGGCTTTTGTGGATCCAAAAGATTTAGAAAGTGTAAAAAGGTTAATAGAAAGAGTAAAAGCCGGTTTTACGAAGTCTCTAAGAGTTATTATAAGGGTTCCGACAAAAACAGGAAAAGTTAAATGGTTCAAGCTTGTTGGGCATGTGGTTATATACAGAAACAAAGAACATTTGCTTATTACCCTCGTGGACATAACGATGGAAAAGAAAAGAGAGAAGAGGCTCTTTTATTTGGCGACTACCGATAGGCTTACAAAGCTTCTGAACAGACATGCGGGCATTAAAATGTTTGAAAACTTGCTCTATCAAGCCCAAAGGTATGGGGTTCCCTTCTCCCTTCTCATGCTTGACATTGACAACTTCAAAAAGCTCAACGATGAGCTTGGGCACTTGGTGGGGGACCTTGCCTTGCGCAAAGTAGCAAAAGCCATAAAGAAAAGCATAAGAAAGAGTGATGTAGTCATAAGGTGGGGCGGTGAGGAATTTTTGCTCCTCCTACCACATACCGCGGATCCTCTTCCTATTGGAGAAAAGATAAGAAAGCTAATTAATGCCATAAGTATAGACGGATACGGTCCCCTGAGCGTTTCCGTGGGTGCTACTACCTACCGGGAGGGTGATACCATAGATAGTATGATCCAAAGGGCGGACAGCGCCCTCTACTCTGCGAAAAGGAAAGGTAAAAACAGGGTTGAAGTAGCTTGAAAAGTGCAAGGGTTGGTCTATTTTAATCCTTTATGCAGTGGATGAAAAACATCTTCATATGGATCCTTATCATTGGCTTTATGATCCTTGCCTTTAATGTGTTTAGCGGTTCAGAAAGAGACGCGGGCGTAAGGACGCCCATAAACACCGTCCTTGAACTGGCAAAGGAAGGCAAGCTAAAGGAGGTAAAGATAAAGGATAACATCCTTGTGGGCATAACCACTGATGGACAAAAGATAGAAACGGGTTTGCCACCGGGAACAGACATAGTTAGCCAGCTCATAGAGAAGGGCGTTAGGGTAGAGGTGGCGGTTCAGGAGCACGGCGGTTGGTGGCTAACCTTTTTAGTCTCTTGGCTACCCATACTGCTCTTTATCGGCATATGGATCTACATGATGAGGCAGGTTAGCGGTGGGGGCGGAGGTGGCGCAAGGGGTGCCTTCAGCTTTGGCAAGAGCAGGGCAAAGGTCTATATTGACGAAAAGCCAAAGGTAACCCTTAACGATGTGGCAGGGATGGACGAGGTAAAGGAAGAAGTAAAGGAGATAATAGAGTATCTGAAAGACCCCATAAGGTTTCAAAAGCTGGGTGGAAGACCTCCAAAGGGTGTCCTGCTTTACGGTGAGCCGGGAGTAGGAAAGACCCTTTTGGCAAAAGCAATAGCAGGAGAAGCCCACGTGCCCTTTATATCGGTCTCCGGCTCGGACTTTGTGGAAATGTTTGTGGGTGTTGGTGCGGCAAGGGTGCGAGACCTCTTTGAAACCGCAAAAAAACATGCTCCCTGCATTATCTTCATAGACGAAATAGACGCAGTTGGAAGGTCAAGGGGTGCCTTCAACTTGGGAGGAGGACACGACGAAAGAGAGCAAACCCTAAACCAGCTTTTGGTGGAAATGGACGGCTTTGACACCTCCGAGGGCATAATAGTCATCGCCGCTACCAACAGACCGGATATACTGGACCCAGCCCTGCTCAGACCCGGAAGGTTTGACAGGCAAATTTATATTCCAAAGCCCGATGTTCGTGGAAGGTACGAGATACTCAAGGTGCATGCTAGGAACAAAAAGCTTGCACCCAACGTAGATTTGGAGATTGTGGCAAGGGCAACGCCCGGTTTTAACGGTGCGGACCTGGAGAACATCCTCAACGAGGCAGCACTTTTAGCCGCAAGGAAAGGGAAAGAATACATAGAGATGGAAGACATAGAAGAGGCCATAGACCGGGTTACCATGGGCTTGGAGCGTAAGGGTATGGTCATATCTCCCAAGGAGAAGGAGAAGATAGCCTACCACGAGGCAGGGCACGCCATAATGAGCCTGATGGTGCCGGGCTCCGACGCCCTCCATAAGGTCTCCATCATACCAAGGGGTATGGCTCTGGGCGTTACCCAACAATTACCCATTGACGATAAGCATATGTACGACAGGCAGGATCTAATGGGAAGGCTTATAGTCCTCTTTGGCGGACGGGCAGCGGAAGAAGTTTTTTATGGCAAAGAGGGTATAACCACCGGTGCGGAGAACGACCTGCAAAGGGCAACGGAGCTTGCCTACAGGATGGTCTCTATGTGGGGAATGAGCGAGAAGGTGGGTCCCGTGGCGGTAAGGCGTGTGGTAAATCCCTTTTTGGGTGGCATGACCACCTCCATAGACATAAGCGAGGAGATGAGAAGGAGCATAGACGAAGAGGTCAAAAGGCTCTTGACGGAAGCTTACGAGACTGCCAAGGCTATCATAGAAACTTATAAAGAGCCCTTGAGGGCTGTGGTCAAAAGGCTCCTTGAAAAGGAAACTATCTCCTGCGAGGAGTTCGTGGAAGTGCTTAAACTCTACGGCGTTGAAGTAAAGAACGAATGCAAGAAGGAAGAATTTAAGAAGGAGCCTGCCAAGGAGGAAGTTAAAGTTTAAAATTAAAAAGGAGGTAGAAAGATGGGAATGACGATAACCGAAAAGATCATTGCAGACCATGCCGGCAAGAAGGAAGTAAAGCCGGGGGATTTAGTAACCGTAAAGATAGACCTGGCAATGGCAAACGATGTAACAGCACCGTTGGCTATAAAGATCCTTGAAAAATACAACATAGACAAGGTCTTTGACCCAGAAAAGATCGCCCTAGTCCTTTCCCACTTTGTACCCGCCAAGGATATAAAGTCCGCCGAGCAGGCAAAGATGGTCAGAGACTTTGCCAAAAAGCACAATATAAAGTGGTTCTTCCAGGAGGGAGAGGGTATAGAACATACGATCCTACCGGAGGAAGGTCTCGTGGTTCCCGGAGACTTGGTAGTTGGTGCGGACTCTCATACATGCACCTACGGTGCTCTTGGAGCCTTCTCCACCGGTATGGGTTCCACCGACATAGCCTACGCCATGGCGACGGGAGAAACCTGGCTGAGGGTTCCCCACTCCATGAAGTTTATCTTCTACGGAAAACCTTCCCCGTGGGTAATGGGCAAAGACCTGATTTTGCACACCATAGGGCAGATTGGCGTGGATGGAGCCCTCTACAAGGCTATGGAGTTTGAAGGTGAAGCCATAAGACATCTTTCCATGGATCAGCGCTTTACAATCACCAACATGGCGGTGGAGGCGGGAGCAAAGAACGGCATAATTGCACCCGATGAAAAGACCCTACAGTATGTATCCCAGAGGGCAAAAAAACCTTGGAAGATCTATCATAGCGACCCGGATGCAGAATATTCCGAAATTTACGAGTGGGATGCGGGCAAGTTGGAGCCTTTGGTAGCATGGCCCTATCTACCCTCCAATGTTCATCCAGTAAGTGAATCCACCCACATAACCATAGACCAAGCCTTCATAGGCTCCTGCACCAACGGAAGGATAGAGGACCTTCGGATCGCTGCAAAAATATTGAAGGGAAGAAAGGTACACCCTTATGTTAGGTGTATAGTGATCCCAGCTTCTAAGAAGGTTTATATGCAAGCTCTGAAAGAAGGTCTTATTGACATATTCTTGGAGGCTGGATGCGTGGTTTCTGTCTCCACCTGCGGTCCATGTCTTGGTGGTCATATGGGCATTCTGGCAGAAGGGGAAAGGTGTATATCTACCTCCAACAGAAACTTTCCCGGAAGGATGGGACATCCAAAGAGCGAAGCCTACTTGGCAAACCCTGCGGTGGTTGCAGCGAGCGCGGTATTGGGTAGAATCGCCCATCCCGAGGAGGTTGTAAGCCTAAAGGAGGTGGAGGAAGCTTTAGTATGATGCCCTATGAAGAAGCCCTAAGTATAGTTCTCTCCCATTGCCCCATCCTTCCCACTGAAAAGGTCTGTCTTTTGGACGCCTTGGGTAGGGTTCTGGCGGAGGATGTGATATCAGAGGAAGACAGACCCTCCTTTGACAACTCCGCCATGGATGGATACGCAGTCCACTGGGAGGACATCAAGGATGCACCGGTAGAACTTTTGGTGGTGGGAGAGCTACCCGCCGGTGCAGAGGAGACTTTTGAACTTCCAAGGGGTTGTGCAGTTAAGATTTTTACAGGGGCACCAATTCCAAAGGGTGCCACTGCGGTGGTGCCAGTAGAATACACCGAGGCAAAAAATGGAAAGGTTTTAATAAAGGAAGCCTTCAAAGAGGGGGCAAACATAAGAAGAAAGGGTGAAGAGCTAAAGGCTGGAGAGATAGTCTTACAAAAGGGAACTATCTTACGGCATTACGAGATAGGCCTTTTGGCTTCTTTAAACAAGGTTCAGGTGGAGGTATCAAGAAGGCCAAGGGTGGCAGTTCTATCCACCGGAGATGAGATAAAGGACTTAGGAGAAACCATCACAAAGCCCTCCCAAATAAGAACGTCCAACGGCTACACCCTTATGGCGGGCATCTCCCTTGTAGGGGGAGAGCCCCATTATCTTGGCATAGTTCCCGATGAACCAGATAAACTGAAAAAAGCCCTTTCTCAGCTTGAAGACTACGACGTTTTTATAACCACCGGTGGTGTGTCTGCGGGAGAAAGGGACTACATAAAAACCCTCGTGGAAGAGGTAGGTGTAAAGGTGCATTTTCATAAAGTCCGAATAAAGCCTGCCAAGCCCATACTTTTTGGCACTTACAAAGAGGGCAAGGGGCTCTTCTTTGGTATTCCGGGAAATCCTGTCTCCTGCGCTATGGCCTTTGACCTCATAGTAAAGCCTGCCCTTCTGAAGATGCAGTCTGCCAAGGATTATATGCCCAAAACTCTTTGGGCAAAGCTCAAAAGGGACTTTTCACGAAGGGATCCAGAAAGAAGAGAGTTTGTTAGGGCGGTCCTGAGCCTTGAGGGACAGCAGCTTGTCTGCGATTATTCCCCAAAGCTTCAATCTCATATGCTCACATCCTACGTCGGTGCCAACTGCTACATGGTAGTTAGGGAGGGTGTTAAAGAGCTCAAGGGGGGAGAATTGGTAGAAGTAGTACTCTTCTGATAAAATTTTTACCGATGGGTTTGAAGATATACAACACCCTTAGCGGAAAGCTTGAGGAGTTTGTGCCCATAAATCCTCCAGAGGTAAAAATGTACGTCTGCGGTGTAACGGTCTACGATGACTCCCATGTGGGACATGGCAGGAGTCTCATCGTCTTTGATGTCTTTAGGAGATACCTTGAGCACTTGGGATACAAGGTAAAATTTGTTAGAAACTTCACCGATGTGGATGACAAGATCATAAACAGAGCAAAGAGTGAATGCGTGCCCTTTATGACCATAGCCAACAGATATATAGCCAGCTACTACGAGGATATGGAAGTTATAGGTGTAAGGCCAGCAGATGTGGAGCCACGAGTCAGCGAACACATCCCAGAGATCATAGAGGTTATATCCAAGCTTATTGAGAAGGGTTATGCCTACGAATCGGGTGGAGATGTGTATTTTTCTGTGTCTGCTTTTCCAGAGTATGGTAAACTTTCCAAAAGGAACCCAGAGGAGTTGGAAGCGGGTGCAAGAGTAGAGCCTTCCGAGAAGAAAAGAAACCCATTAGATTTTGCCCTGTGGAAGTCTGCCAAGGCTGGAGAACCCGCGTGGGATTCTCCCTGGGGTCCCGGAAGACCAGGGTGGCATACCGAATGTGTGGCAATGATCTTCAAGCACTTAGGAGAGACCATTGATATCCATGCGGGGGGGCTTGATCTGGTTTTCCCCCACCATGAAAACGAAATAGCCCAGGCGGAAGCCTGCACTGGAAAGCCCTTTGCTCGCTATTGGATGCACAACGGACTGGTTACAGTGGGTGGACAAAAAATGTCTAAATCTTTAGGCAACTACATCACCCTAAAGGAGGTCTATTCCAGATACCATCCGGATGTGCTAAGGCTTTTGGTTTTATTTACCCACTATAGAAGTCCCCTAGACTTCTCTTGGGAAAAGATGGAGGAGACAAAGAAGGCTTACGAAAGGCTAAAAAGTGCCATAACAGACCTGGAGCTTTTGAAAAACCTACCCATAGAAGAGAGTTCTGGAACACATCCCCTCTTTGAAAAGGTAAAGGAAGTGGAAGAGAAGTTCTTTGAGGAGCTGAGCCAAGATTTTAATACCCCCGCCAGCCTTTCCCATCTCTTTGGTCTAGTCTCCGAGCTAAACAAAATAAAGAAAACCGCCTTTGAGAGAAAGAGTATAAAGTCCAATGAGCTCTCCGCTTATGAATATGCGGTAAACTCCCTTTTGAAGCACACAACCGGTATCTTTGGCATACTGGAGGATCTAAAGCGAGATGAGTGCGTTAGGGAAAAAAGGGAGAAGAAAGGCTCTGAAGAACAAAAGGTAGATGAAAGGCTGTTGGAGCTCTTGGTCAATGTTAGGGATAAGGCAAGAAAAGCAAAGTATTACGATATATCCGATTACATAAGGGATGAGTTGGCTAAACTTGGAGTTATTCTGGAGGATACACCGGCGGGCACAAAATGGAAACTTCAGCGATAATATTGGACGGTAGAGAAGTCTCAGAGAAAATTAGGGAGAACATAAAAAAGGAAGTAGAGTATTACCTTCAAAGAGGCTACAGGAAACCCTCCTTGGCGGTTATATTGGTGGGCGATGACCCACCCAGTCTGGTCTATGTGGGAAACAAAAGGAAAGCCTGCGAAAAGGTGGGTATAAAATCCCTCTTTTACCATCTTCCATACAACACCAAACTGGAGGAGCTTTTGGAGCTTATCGCAGAACTGAACGCAAGGGAGGATGTAGATGGAATACTGGTCCAGCTACCCCTTCCACCTCACATACCCATGCAGGAGGTAATATTGGCCATATCTCCAAGGAAAGATGTGGATGGTTTTCATCCGGAGAATATGGGAAGGCTCTTGGGTAGGTTAGAGGGCGGTTTTATTCCATGCACACCCTTGGGCATAGACCTTTTGCTCAAACACTATCAAATAGACCTAAAGGGCAAGGATGTGGTTATAGTGGGAGCGGGATTTATTGTGGGAAGACCTCTTAGTGCCCTCATGCTTTGGAGGGATGCTACTGTTAGCGTATGCCACATTCACACTAAAGACATAAAAAAATACACCACCCAAGCGGACGTACTAATCTCCGCCACTGGGGTACCCCATCTGATAAGGGGGGATATGGTAAAAGAGGGTGCAATAGTTATAGATGTGGGAATAACTAAGGTGGGAAACAAAATCTTGGGAGATGTATGCTTTGAGGAGGTGAAGGAAAAGGCTTCCGCCATAACGCCCGTACCGGGTGGTGTGGGACCCATGACTGTAACTGCCCTACTTTTGAACACACTTCAAGCATACAAAAAAAATGTTAATAAAGGTTAAAGCTAAGCCCAGGTCAAAGGAAGAGTATGTAAAAAGGCTCGGAGAGGACTTTTACGAAGTAGCTGTAAAAGAGGCCCCAGAAAAAGGTAGAGCAAACGCAAGAATCGTGGAGCTACTTTCAATATATTTTGGAGTTAAGAAGGACAGAATAAAACTTGTAGCGGGCGAGACGTCAAAATCAAAATTATTCCAGATATTAGGAGAAAAAGACCAACCTTAGCATCCAACCTGTTATAAACTGAAAGAGAACGATAAGCAGTCCAAAGAGGGCTAAAAGTATGCCCACTTTTTTAGAACTTTCAGTTTTAAGCCAGAAGTATATAAAGCTCAGGAGAGAAAATACAGTCAAAAATATACCGTTCCATTTATGAGGAAAGCCCCAAATAAAAGGCGTCTTTGAAACCACCAACGGAATGTTTGCTACTTTAAAACCAGAGATCACCGTAAAAACCAAAAGGATAGAGAGAAGGGCATGTCCATATATGGCATACCTACGAAGGTCATCTCTTCCAAAAAGAAAGCCCAAAATGTACATAGAAAACACCGCAATAGCTAACAGGATAGTGGGATAGGAAAAGAGCGGATGTAGAATCATTATAACACCTCCAAAAATTTATTTTAAGTTATTTCTTCCTCCGAGTAAGAAACTACTACCCTAGCAGGTCTTAGGACCCTATCGTGAAGGTAATAACCCTTCCTTAATGTCCTCAGAACGGTGTTAGGAGGATGGTCAAGGGAGAGTTCTCTATCCACTGCCTCTGCCAAGTTCGGATCAAATTCCTTGCCCTCTAACTCTATAGCCCTTATGCCGTGCTTTTCTAACACGCTTAAAAACTGCCTGTATATTAGCTCTATACCCTCTCTTAGCGCCTGGACGCTTTCCGCTTTGCTTTCGAGAGCCCTTTCCAGGTTGTCCAAGACCTCCAAAACATCCAAAGCAAACCGGTCGTGCCCGTATCTCCTGAATTCCTCTATATCCCTCCTGTATCTCTCCTTGAGGAGCTCATACTCCCTTTGAAGCTCCACAAGTCTCTGGTTGGCAACCCTGGCTATGTTTTCAAGTTTGGTTAGCTTTTCCTCTAACTCCTTGAGCCTCTTTTCTTCTTCCTCCAACCGCTCTAAAACCTTCTCTTCAGTAGGCTTCTCGCCTAGTGTTTCTTCAGAAAGCCTTTCTTCTTCCTGCATCACTCAAGCTCCTCAGCACCCTTGTCTATGTATTCATACTTCTCAGACATTTCCATAGCCTTTTCAAAGAGAGCTTTTTCTTCCTCTGCTATGGTGATTATCCTCTTCCTGGCAACTTCTATTGCCTCTTCTCCCAAGGACTCTCTTCTTGTCTTTCCTTCAAGGACCGCGTCTGCTATCTTTGATGTTAGAAGCTTTATAGACTTTATGGCATCGTCGTTGCCGGGAATTGGGTAATCTATAACATCAGGGTCACAGTTAGAGTCTGCTATGGCTACCACAGTTATACCCAACTTCTTTGCCTCCTGAACCGCTATGTGTTCCCTCACCGTATCTACCACCCAAATGATGTCTGGTAGCCTTTTCATGTTAATTATGCCACCGTACAACTTGCGTAGCCTTTCCATCTTTTTCCGCAGAGCTTTAACTTCTTTCTTGGGTAGAACATCAAAGACACCTTCAGCTTCCATTCTCTCAAGGGTTTGCAACTTAAGGATACTTTTGCGGACAGTTGCAAAATTGGTCAGCAGGCCACCTACCCATCTTTCGTTGACATAGTGGGCTCCACATCTCTCTGCTTCTTCCTTTATTATGTCCTTTGCTTGCTTTTTGGTGCCCACAAAGAGGACCTCCGCCCCCTGGGCTACGCTGTCTGCCACAAAGTGATAAGCTTGCCTAAGATAGACAAGGGTCTTGTTTAGGTCTATTATATGGATCCCCTGCCTTACTCCATACAAAAAGGGAGCCATCTTGGGGTTCCATCTACCCCTGCTGTGTCCAAAGTGGACACCTGCCTCCAAAAGCTCGTTCATAGTTGCTACGCTCATGCTACACCTCCTTGGGTTTTGCCACCCTTTTCCATCACCCTTACGGGCAACCCAACCGGAAAAGGTGCGGTTTATTCTTTATTATTATACCAAAAACGCCTCTCCTTTTTGAGTATCTTTTCCTTGTACTCATCTATCTTTGCCTTTCTTACCTGAGGGTTGCTGTAAAACCAGAGACCAAACAAAAAGGAGAGGAAAACAATTCCTAAGAGAGCAAAAGCTATAAGAAACTTCATATTTCCCATCTTACTCATAGTTTTTAAAGGGGGCAAAGCCCCCAATAAGGTCAGTGAGGAAGCTGTTTGTGCTTTTTGAGCCACTCATAGTTATAGGGGTCCCAGTCTTCGGGCATGTGAGGAATCTTGTCAAAGTTGTGAGGTGGTGGTGGAGAAGGAATAAGCCATTCCAAAGAGGGAGACTCCCAAGGGTTGTCGGAGGCCTTTTTGCCAAATTTTGCGGAGAGGAAGAGGTTCAGAAGGGCTACGCCCACTCCGATGGCAAGGATGAAAGCCCCTATGGTTTGCAATTGGTGAAGGACAACCCAGCTCTCTATAGCAGGATAGTCTGCATACCTTCTGGGCATACCCTCAAGACCAACGATGAACTGCAGGAAGTAAAAGAGGTTAGAACCTATCATGATCAACACGAGACCCACTTTACCCCAGAGCTCACTGTACATTTTGCCGGTCAGTTTAGGGAACCAGTAGTAGAATCCGCCAAGAACTGCTAAGGTTTCTGCCATTCCCAACACGTAGTGGAAGTGTGCCACCACGAAGTGAGAATCGTGCACCGCTATGTCAAAGGCGGGAAGTCCCAGTGGTATTCCAGTCAAACCACCGATTAGGAACATGAATAGGGCAGACAGGGTGTAGAGCATGGGTGTGGTAAATCTTATGGAACCTTTATAGAGGGTGCCAATCCAGTTGAAGATCTTAATACCTGTTGGAACAGCTATCAGAACGGTGGTGTAGGAGAAAACAATCCTTATCCAATCTGGCACGCCACTGGTGAACATGTGGTGAACCCAAACCATAAAGCCAAGGATGGCTATACCCCATATAGCAAAGATCATGGAGGTTCTGCCGAAGATCTCCCTTCTGGAAAAGGTGGCGATCATCTCGGAGATCAGACCAAAGGCAGGAAGGATCATAACATACACAACGGGGTGGGAGTAGAACCAGAAAATGTTTTGATATAGGATAGGATCACCTCCCCTTGTGGGGTCAAAGAAGGCGGTATTGAAGTATTTGTCCAAAAGTAGCATGGTCACTGCACCTGCAAGGGCAGGAACACCAAGAATTTGGATAACGTTCATTGCCATAAAGGCATGCAAGAAAAGGTTCATTTTCTTAAGGGTTATTCCGGGAGCCCTCATGCTGAGGTTTGTAACCACCAGGTTTATGGCGGAGGCTAAGGATGCTGCGCCCAAGAGGTGTATAATAAGGGCATAGAAGGCTACAGGTCCAGCGTTATCGTTGAGGGAGAAAGGAGGATAACCCGTCCACATCATTCTTATATGGCTTCCGGGTAAAAGTGTAAGCAATGCCATCACACTAGCTGCAAAGAAAAGCCAATAGCTAAGGGCGTTGAGCCTTGGGAAGGCAACATCCCTTGCACCTATCATCAGAGGAAGAAGGAAGTTTCCGAAGGAACCCCATATTCCTACCGCCCACCAGAACTGCATGAGAACTCCGTGAAGAGTAAGAAGTTGATTGTAATGGTCCTCATCCATATACTGAAGACCCGGCTGGAATAATTCCAACCTTATACCGAGGGCGGAAATACCAGCAATAAGGAAGAATATTATGCTGGTTATGCCATACATTACGCCGATCTTCTTGTGGTCTGTGGTAAAGATCCACTCCTTTAGAGTGGCTCCAAACCACGGCTTATGGACGCCTGCTACTGCCATGGCCACACCTCCTTAGAAGTTTTTATTTAAAGATACCTTGTTAGCGGAATCTATTGGCTGACCGTACCACTTTTCAAACTCTTCTTTGGGAACAACCTTTAGCACAGCTGCCATTTTAGAGTGCTTTGTTCCACAGTATTCTCTGCAGAAGACCCAGTACTCTCCGGGCTGGTTGATCTTAAACCACATGTGTGTTATCCTTCCGGGTACAGCGTCCTCGGTAACCTTTGCAGGTTGCACATAAAAGGAGTGTATAACGTCTTGAGAGGTAAGAAGGACCTTTATGGGAACGCCCGCAGGAATGTATGCCTTTGCGGTGTCCGGGATTTTATCCAAGGGAAGGTAAGATTTTGTATCTGGGTCCTCAAACATGTTAAAGAAGGCAATAACCTGTTTTCCGTTTGGATATTGGAACTGCCAACCCCACATAAAGGCGGTAACCTTTATATCAAAGGAGTTTGCGGGTGCGGTCCTTTGGGTTTTGTAAAAGGCAAAGCTCTGGGTGGCAAGGTAGATAACTATTATCACAGGAATTATAGTCCATAGGACCTCTAAAGTTGGATTTTCTTTAACATGCTGTGCCTCTTCGTTGACTCCTTTTCTGTAGCGGTACTTGATCAAAAAGTAAGCACCAGGAATGAACACAGCAAGGTAAATTACCACAGATATAAACAACCATATGTAATACATGTTGTCCCACAAGTGGGCTGGTTCCGCCACGGGCTGTGCGAAGGAAGAGCCAGCCATCAGTAGGGCTAACAAACTGGTGCGCCTCATCTTAGTACCTCCTTTCGGGTTTTATAATATATGCCCAAGAAAAAGGTAAGCACAACCAAAGACACGCCTAAAAGGGCAAAAATTACCATTGGGTCTATTACATACTTGCTCCTTGCGTGGTCGTATCTGTAGCAGGCAAGCAATGCAAGGTCTATTATGTTGCTTAGGGTAGGTTTTTCTTTTTGGGCGTCCGCAAAGGCAAGTTTGAGGTCCTTTTCTGTAGGAAAGGCTCCGTATAAGTATCTGGTGATCTTGCCGGAGGGGGATATGAAGATGATTGCAGATGTGTGAATAAAGATTTTGTCTCTTGGCACATAGTAAAACTTGTAACCTGTTGCCTCTGTGAGTCTCTTTATATCCTCCTTGGACAAAAGTCCCACCAGCCAGTTTTCTGGAACCTTTCCTCCAAAGTTCTTGTCAATAAAAGCCTTTAGGGTTTCCAAATTATCCCTCTCATCAAAAGAAAGCACAACGAACCTATAGTCTGCAAATTTAGACCTTGAAGCTTTTAATACATTACTAACTGTAAGAGGACAGGCGGTTTCACAGGTGTAATAGGCAAATATAAGGGCGGTCGGTTTCCCGTCCATGAATTCTTTCAATCTTTTTGTGCCGTTGAGGGTTAGCACCTTTGCATCGGGAATTTCCTTACCTAAAAAGAACTCCTCTTGAATTTTGACTACAGACACGTCTTGCTCTCCATAGTTAGAAAGCCTATAAGCCATAACAAAAAGAGGTAGCAAGAGCAAAAGCAACAACCTCATACTAGGCTACCTACAAGGTATGCACTGCTTGCCACCAAGAGCCACATCAAATCCACAAAGTGCCAGTATAGGACTGTTGCCCTTATGTATGTTTGTCCTTTGTGATGGGATATTTGGTTGGTCAAAAGTAGCAGTATTGCAACTATTTGCATAAAGATACCCACAAATACGTGGGAGGTGTGTATGCCAGTTAGTGCATAAAAGCCCGTGCCATACATGTTAGAGCTGATGGTAAAACCGTTATGCCAAAGGTGGCTCCATTCAAGAATGTGTAAAACTGCAAAGAGCAAACCTAAAGCTATGGTTATCAGGAAAAAGAGGACTGCAAGGGCTTTTTTTCCACTGTGGGTAGCTTTTTCAGCAACTATAGCGGTTGCACTTGAAGTCCAAAGGATAAGTGTTAGAATAACAGGCATTATTAAGTTCATCTCCTTTGGCACCCAGTTGGGCCATTGGTCTGCATGGGCAACCCTTGCCATGTAAAAGGCTGCAAACATGGTGCCAAAGATCACCACCTCAGACACTATGAAGAAAACCATTGCGGGGAATCCTAAACCCTCCTCGTGGCCCTTC
Organism: Thermocrinis ruber; assembly: GCF_000512735.1. Taxonomy (NCBI): domain Bacteria; kingdom Pseudomonadati; phylum Aquificota; class Aquificia; order Aquificales; family Aquificaceae; genus Thermocrinis; species Thermocrinis ruber. The sequence goes on along the minus strand of NZ_CP007028.1, from coordinate 1,015,935 downwards.
TTAAAGAACTCGTAAGCCCAGCCCGCCAAGGAGAGGATAAAGAGTGCTACTGATACACCACCTAAGACCAGTGCGAGCAATGGCTTTTGCCAAACGAAGTAGGATACAAAAGTTACCGGCAGTAGAAGCGTTGCTATACCTACAGGTAGAGGCCAATAGCTGTACTCGTGCTCTCCAAGGTGAGGGTGCGCCTCATGCTGTGCCATCTCAGTCCTCCTTTGCGGTGTAGTGGTATAAGTATATTAGAAAGTCTTTTCTCATTAATATGATTTACATCATAAGAACTTTTAGAGGTTAAGTTTATTTCTTGCTAAGATAATAGATAATAATCTCAATGGATAAGCTCAATCCATCCCAAGAGAGAGTGGTAAGACACTTTGGCTCTCCCATTATGGTTATTGCAGGTGCAGGGTCAGGAAAAACAAAAACCCTTGCCCACAAAGTGGAATATCTTCTTAATGAGCTTTCCCTTAGTCCAGACCGCATTCTTGCCCTTACCTTTACCAACAAAGCGGCAAAGGAGATCGCAGAGAGGATAGAGAAGGTAGCAGGCATAAGGCTAAAATGGGTGGGTACCTTCCATTCGGTAGCCCTGAGTCTCCTCCGAGAATACGCCAGCTTTATAGACCTTCCCAGAAATTTTTCCATCTTGGATGAGGAAGAGAAAAACAAATTTATAAAAGAACTTTTCAGAAAAAAGGGTATAGACGCAAAGAGGATTGAAGATTTTAGGGCATACATCTCCGGAAGGAGAGAGGACCTAAAGCCTCCCTCTGACCCGCTTTTGGAGGGACTCTTTGAGGAGTACATATACCTTTTGAGAGAAAATGCCCTGCTTGACTTTTCGGACCTTATGTGGGAGCTTCTTAGACTCTGTAAGGTAAAAGACCTAAGGGACCGCTTTGATTACATCTTGGTGGATGAGTTTCAGGACACCAACACTGTCCAGTATGAAATCATTAAAAGGTTGAGTAGAGAAAACATATGCGTGGTAGGAGATCCAAACCAATGCATATATGAATGGCGTTATGCAAGACCGGACAATATGCTGAGGTTCAAAGATGACTTCAACCCCGAAGTGGTCAAGCTTGAATACAATTACCGTTCTAAAAAGTTCATAATAGAGGTTGCCAACTGTGTGCTTTCTGCTTCCTTGGCAGAGTGGAAGGAACTCATACCCCGTTTGATAGCGGTGCGGGATGGGGAAGAAAAGCCCGTTGTTAGAAGATTTTCAAAGCCGGAAGAAGAGGCAAGGTGGGTGGCGGAAGAAATAAAGCGCTTAAGCAGTCATTATCCCCTCTCCCAAATAGCGGTGCTCTTCAGGGTTAGCCACCTGATGGATAGCTACGAAAGGGCGCTCTTTAATGCGGGCATTCCCTACAAGGTGGTTGGTGCGGTCAGGTTTTTTGAGAGGGCGGAGGTCAAGGATACACTGAGCTTTTTGAGGCTACTGGTTAATAGGTCAGACAGGGCGAGCTTTGTTAGGGCTTTGGAGGTCTCTGCGGAGGGAGTAGGAAAGGGAACCATAAACTTCATAGAGAGGTTTTACTCGGGAGACTGGCTGAAGGCAACCACCTTAGCCCTTAAGGAGCTACCCCCTGTAAGAGCAAAAGTCCTTTACAACCTTCTCTCTAAGCTTTCCAGGCTTTCACGCTCTTTGGAGAACTATGCACAGGCTTTTGAGGAGTTCTTACACCAAATAGATTTCTTTGAGGGATTGAAAGGGAGATACCCGAAGGATTGGATGGAGAGGGAAGAGAATGTGAAGGAACTTTTGAGGTATCTAAGAGAAAAGGCAATGGAAGGATACTCCTTGGAGGAAGTTCTGCAGGAGGTTAGCCTACTGCAAGAGGATGAGGAAAAGGGGCAAGGAGTAAGGCTAATGACCATTCACGCCAGCAAGGGTTTGGAATTTTCAGTGGTCTTCATTCCAAGGCTTGAGGAGGGCATCTTGCCCCATGAGAAGAGTTTAGAGGACCAAAGGGAATTAGAAGAAGAAAGAAGGCTCTTTTATGTGGCTATTACAAGGGCTAAGGATCTGCTGTACATGAGCTATGTGAAGGATAAAGAGAGTGCTCCAAGCAGGTTTCTCTCAGACATAGACAAGAGATTTTTGGATTTGTCTGCCTTTAAAAAGACCACTTCCTTACCAGAGCTAACTCCAAGGATAAAGCTTAGGGCTGGAGAGAGGGTAAGACATAGAGTTTTTGGAGAAGGCGTGGTAGTGAGGGTAGATGGAGATAAAGCTGTCGTGAATTTTGGCGGAACCCAAAAGAGCATATACGTCACTTTTCTTGAGAAGGTATAAAGAGACTTATGCCCGCTATGCCATAAGCACCGTTTTTATAGCAGAGTTTGATCCTATCCCAAGTTATACCACCCAGGGCGTAGATAGGAATGCTTACCTTTTTGGCAACTTCCTGTAGGTAAAGAAGACCCAAAGGTTTAGCCTCCGGGTGTGAGGAGGTTTCAAAGATGGGGCTGAGGGTTATAAAGTCTGCTCCCTGCTCTTGGGCGTAAAGGGCTGATTCCAAGCTGTGGGCAGAGTATCCTATCAGAAGTTTTGGTGCTATCTCCTTTACCACCTTGGGCGGTATACCCTTTTCTGGCAGATGCACACCGTCCGCATGGACCGCAAGGGCAACATCCACCCGGTCGTTGATGAACAGGAGGGCTGAGTACTCTCTGGTGATTTCCCGCACCCTAAGGGCAAGCTCATAGTACTTCCTCCCGGTAAGCTCCTTTTCCCTCAGCTGGATCATTCGGACGCCCCTGTCAAGGACCTTTCTGAGGGTTTCCTCAAAATTCTCTCCGTACCTTTTGGAGTCTGTTATGGCATAAAGGCGTGGCAGTTCCATATGGTTTAAAATAGTCTTATGGCTGTTATAGAACAAGTAAAAGCAAGGGAGGTTTTGGACTCAAGGGGAAATCCCACCGTAGAAGTGGAAGTTAGACTATCCTCTGGTGCGGTAGGAAGGGCTATAGTACCAAGCGGAGCATCCACCGGAGAGAGGGAAGCTTTAGAGCTCAGAGACCATGATCCTAAAAGATACTTGGGAAAGGGTGTCTTAAAGGCGGTTGATAATGTGAACAGTATAATTGCCAAAGAGCTTAAAGGTTTGCCCGCCTACAATCAGAGGGAAATAGACAAACTTTTAATAGAGTTAGACGGAACACCCAACAAAAGCAGGCTGGGAGCCAATGCGATCCTTGGGGTTAGCATGGCAACCGCAAAGGCTATGGCAAACCATCTTGGAGTGCCCTTATACAGATACCTGGGAGGCTTATTTGGAAACAAACTGCCCGTGCCTTTGATGAACGTGATCAACGGAGGGGTACACGCGGACAATCCTTTGGACATTCAGGAGTTTATGATCTTGCCCGTGTGTGGTGGAAGCTTCTCTGAAGCCCTCCGGGCCGGAGTGGAGGTTTTTCATACACTAAAAAAACTTCTCAAAGAGAAGGGCTATTCTACCAACGTGGGGGATGAGGGAGGCTTTGCCCCTAACCTGGAAAACACAGAAAAAGCCTTGGAGTTTTTGATGAGGGCAATAGAGTCCGCCGGATACAAGCCGGGGGAGGATGTGCTTTTGGCTTTAGACTGTGCGTCCTCTGAATTTTACTACGAGGATGACCTTTACCACATAGAGGGCAAAAAGCTAAAGGCAGATGAACTAGTAGAGTTTTACCTTAAGCTAATTGAAAAATTTCCGATAGTATCTTTAGAGGATCCAATGGCAGAGAATGACTGGGAGGGTTGGAAGTTGGTCACTCAGGCGCTTGGCTCTAAGGTGCAGTTGGTGGGAGATGACCTATTTACCACCAACATAAACATCCTGTGGGAGGGCTTTGAAAAGGGTATTGCCAACGCCATACTCATAAAGCTAAACCAAATAGGCACCCTTTCAGAGACTATGGAAACCATAGCCTTTGCCAAAGAACACGGCTACAATACGATAATCTCCCATCGTTCTGGAGAGACAGAAGACACCTTTATAGCCCATTTGGCAGTGGCTGTCAACGCAGGGCAGATAAAGACGGGTTCCGCTTCACGAACAGATAGGGTTGCGAAGTACAATGAACTCTTGCGCATAGAGGAGGATCTTGGCTGTGCGGGAAGGTTTGTGGGCAAAGAGGAATTTTGGAGATTCACGGGCAGATAGATTAGCTTTGCTTTTCTTTCTGCTTATGTTATTTTTCACCGCATACAATCTGTTCTTTGGAAGATACAACCTTACGGAAATAAAAAAAATGAAGGATAACATGGGAGAGTTGGACAAAAAGCTAAAAGCTTTAAAAAATGAAAACATGAAGTTAGAGGAAGAGTTAGAGCTGGCGGAAAAGGACTCAGACTTTCAACTAGAAAAGCTTGTCAGAGAAAAAATGCAGCTTCAAAGACCCAATGAGAGAATTCTTCTGTTTAAGGAGTGAGCCTTCTACAGAGGTAGAACTTGCTCCCTTTTCCCTTTTCACTTTCTAAGTGAATGTTTAGCCCTTGCTTCTGGGCTATAGCCTTGACTATTGCCAAACCAAGTCCAAAACCCTCTTTCTCTTTGTTCTCCCGATAAAAAGCTTCAAAAACCCTCTCTTTATCCTCAATACCAATACCACTATCTTCCACTATGATACAATCGTCTTTGTAGTATAGCTTTATGAGCCCACCTTTTGGTGTGTATTTATAGGCGTTTTCCAAGAGGTTTGCCAAGGCAAGCTTTAGGTAATCGTAATCACCCTCCCAGAGCACATCCTCCGAGAGGTATTCTACTCTAAAGACGTGGCTTTCCTTTATAAACTCATACTCTTCTTCAAGCTCTGCAAATAATTGATTTATGTAAAAAGTTCTATGACTTAAGGGTACATGAGATTGGAGCCTCATCAGAAGCATTAACTTCTTTATAAGTGTCTCCATCCTATTGATTTGCTGGAGAAGCTTTTGTAGAACAACCTTCAATTCCTCTCCACTGTAAAAGCCTTCGCTTATAAGTTCAATCTGCCCTTTTATGTATGTTAAAGGTGTGTTTAGGGCATGGGTTATATCCCTCATAAAATTTATTTGCCAAGTTATAACCTCCTTTAATCTATCTACCATATCTTTGTAAGCCTTTTGCAACTGTCCGAGCTCGTCCTCTGTTTTTGCTTCTGCCACCTCCACTTCCAAAGGACCTTCCTTAGAGATTCTTTGGGATATAGAAGTAAGATAGCTCAAAGGTTCAAGAAATCTCTTTATAATGGGCGGGACCAAAATTAGGATGAATATTGACACTATGGACGCGGTAAGTACTACAAACCTTATAAGTTCGTCCTGGACTTTCTGTATGGACTTTAGCCTAAAAAGTAAAATAACCGTGTACTTTTCTCCTACTTTTTTTGTCAAGAAGGCATAGTTTTTATAGACACCCTTTTTTTCCTTTAGGAAGACCTCAGGCTTTGGCAAATTTACCACTTCCTCCCTAAAGGGTGGAACAAAGCTTACAATCTCTCCTTTACTATCTACCACTAAAGCACCTATATCCTCGCCGGCTAAATCTTCCGCTAAAGAGCTTATTCTTTTATCAATGTCTTTATAGGCCTCTAAGTAAAACTCCACAATTGGATTTGCGTATCTTTCCATGTATCCATAGGCGTAGCTTATAAGCACATGCCTGATGGCTACGAGAGAAACCAGTGTAAAAAGGGCAATACTTAAAAGATAAAGGGATACAAAAAATAGTGAGAGCTTTTTGTTAAGAGACATTCTCTACGTTTAGCTTATAGCCGTATCCCCTTACGGTTTGTATCAACTTTGCCGGTCTGTCTCCAAGCTTACTTCTAAGGTTCTTTATATAAACATCCACTATGTTTGAGCCCTCTTCGTGAGAATATCCCCAGACCTTTCTGTATATCTCTTCCCTGCTAACTACCCTTCCCGCTTCTTGGGAAAGTAGCTTCAGCAGTTCAAACTCTCTCTTCGTTAGGTTTATCTTATTACCTTTGTATATGACTTCGTGGGACGCCAGATTTATAATGAGTTCCCCCACCCTTATTATGTCTTCTGTCCTTTTGTACCTTCTCATAACCGCTTGGATCCTTGCAAGCAACTCTTTAAAGGAAAAGGGTTTTGTGATGTAATCATCCGCCCCCGCTTGGAGGACCTCTACCTTATCTTCTATCTGCCCTCGGGCGGTGATCACCAAAATTGGTATGTCTTTGCTTTCCCTTACCTTTTTACATATTTTTATACCATCAAACCTCGGTAGCATGAGATCAAGAAGTAAAAGGTCGTAGTCCTTTTCTGAGAGGTTTTTCAAAGCCAAGAAACCATCTTGCACCCACTCTACTTCATAACCCTCCGCACTTAAAACTCTTTTAATCATATCCCCCAACTCTTTATCATCTTCAACTAATAGCACCCTCATTCCAGAACCTTGCGTATTCCTCTATTTCCAAAACTTTAAAGATGTCCCTGTAAGGATGGAGGGAGTTTTCTAATTCCTCCTCCAGCTTCTTTTTACCCAGTATTTTGTATCCTACATCCAACAGGAAAGAAAGAAAGCTCAGGATCTCTTCCCTTCTATCCCTTGGATCTACTCTAAAGTATATACTACCCTCCATCACTTTGAAAAGGTCAGAGGAAGAAAGATAGTAAAGTATGCTTTGCACCACTTGATTGCTATGTCTAAGAATAACGCCGTAGACCACATTTATAAAAAGAAGGTGCATAACCTCTAGGAAATTTTCCATGGGTTCAAAGGAAATAAGATCCACTAAAAAACCATCCCTGTATGGGTCCGCGTTGTATATTTTTAGCTTTTCATTCTCCAAAAGGGAAGCCAGTAAGATACCATTGTCGTAAGCAAAATACATACGCTCGTTCGCTTTTTGAAGCATAAGCAATCCAGTAAATCCGCTCTTTATAATTCCTATAAAAGTCTTACCTAACTCTATAAAACTGTCCGGAAGACCAGATATGAGTCTTCTGTTTGAATGCTTTAAAATAAACTTATTGATAATTTCCTCGGGCATACTTACCACATCCATAGCTAAATCTGCTTGAGGTGTTAGGATAAGGTCAAAAAAGTCAAAGTTGTATGGATAGAGGGCTATCGGCTTACCTTTTTGAATGTAAAGTTCGTAGTTGTTGTAATTATCATATATGTTTATAAAACCTGTGAATTTGCTCAGCATTAAGCTCTCAAGAATAGAGAATGTATTTACATTTTTTATACTTACATTTTTTAATATGTAATCTACTTCGTAGATCCTTTTGCCTGCCTCTGGCGTAGAAAACTGTCCTATATCTAAGAAGCCAGCGCGAAGAAGTTCTTGAAGTTTTCTTATTTCTGATGTTAAGGTTTCATTGGAGGTAAGAATAACAGAAACAAAGGTTCTACCTTCGTAATTTTGCATATTTTCAAAAGGCTTTAGCACTCTAATCGTAGCATATGGTGTTATTATCAAATTGAGAAGGGATTTGAACTCTTGATAGGCAAGCTGAAGCTGTAAAATAAGTTCTTCTGCAGATATGGGTTCTTCCAACTTAAAGTGGTATTCTCTCTCTGGAGAATTTTTAAAGGAAAATAGGGCACTTGGATTGTCAAGTATGTCAAACAGACTGTATAATAAGAGGGACTTTTTATTTATTTCTTCGGCTTTTAATCCTTCAGTTTCAGTATAAAAGCCTTTGATAAGGCCATTTTCAACGTAAAGCTCTATTGACCTACCTTCTAGATATATTTCAAGCACTCCCTGTTTGTTGAATAGATAGCTGTTTATCAGATCTACAAAATCCTGTTGAGAACTCAGATATCCAGATATCATCCTATCATACGCTCCAATTTTGATAGTAAGAACCCTTCAAGCAAGCTAAAAGTTTCCGCAACTCCCTCTCCCCTTATTGCAATTGCGCAGACGGATAGTAGCTTATCTTTGTTTATTTCCTCCTCTAGCACTTCAAAAGGTAAGGCATTTGGCAGATCCATTTTGTTGTATTGTATAACCACAGGCACCTCTTCGTATCTTTTGCCTACCTTAGGAAGATCTTCCTTGAGTAAATTGAAAAACTCTACATTCTCGCCTAACCTATGTTCCTGAGAATCCGCCACAAATACAACACCATCCACACCTCTTAAAACGGTAAGCCTTATGTCCTTGTATATTTCCTGACCGGGTATGGTGTAAAGGGCAAAGCTTGCGGTCATATTACCTACCTGCACTGTTTTTGTAGAAAAGTCAAAGACTAACGTTCTATCACCCTTTGTGTCTATCTTCATAAGCTTCAGCCCATTTAGGGCTGAGAGTTTTTCAAGGTTGGTAGTTTTGCCGGACATGGTTGGACCATAGTAGACGATTTTTAATCTTATGACCTTTTTAGCCACATCCACAATCATTTTCCCCTCCGAAATTTGTTGGTTATAATATTAAACCAAAAGCGCACGTTTAGGAGGTGTTGTTATGGCGACTATTAGCTATGAAGAAGCCTTGCAGATGCTGAAGGAACAGCTAAAGGGCTTGGAAGAGTCCATAAAAATGGAAGAGGTAGGTGTGGTTTATTATGTGGGTGACGGTGTGGCGAGGGCTTATGGACTGGACAATGTTATGGCAAACGAGGTAGTGGAGTTTGAAGGGGGAACATTAGGTCTTGCCTTCAACTTGGAAGAGGATAACGTGGGTATAATCATCCTTGGTAACGAAAGCGGTATAAGGGAAGGTTCATTGGTAAGAAGGACCGGAAGAATATTGGACGCTCCTGTGGGAGAGGGGCTCATAGGTAGGGTCATAGATCCACTCGGAAATCCCCTTGATGGAAAAGGGCCAATCCAGTATGAGTACAGGTCTCCGGTGGAAAAGATAGCTCCCGGTGTGGTGAAAAGGAAGTCTGTTCATGAGCCACTGCAAACGGGTATAAAGGCAATAGACGCCATGATCCCCATAGGAAGGGGTCAGAGGGAGTTGATCATAGGGGACAGGTCCACGGGTAAAACTACCATATGTATAGACACTATTTTGAACCAAAAAGACACAGATGTATACTGTATTTATGTAGCCATAGGACAGAAGCGCTCCACCACTGCAAGGATCATAGAGCTATTAGAAAGAAGTGGAGCTATGGAATATACCTGCGTGGTGGTAGCTTCCGCCACAGACCCGGCCTCTTTGCAATACTTGGCACCCTTCGTGGGATGTACCATAGGTGAATACTTTAGGGACAATGGAAAGCATGCTTTGATAATATACGATGACCTTTCCAAGCACGCGGAAGCTTACAGACAGCTATCTTTGTTGATGAGAAGACCTCCCGGAAGGGAAGCTTACCCGGGTGACGTCTTTTACCTCCACTCAAGGCTCTTAGAAAGGGCTGCAAAGCTCAACGACGAGCTTGGTGCGGGTTCTTTGACAGCTCTTCCTATAATTGAAACAAAAGCTGGAGACGTGGCAGCATACATTCCCACAAACGTTATCTCCATAACTGATGGGCAGATCTACTTGGAATCAGACCTCTTTAACAAGGGTATCAGACCTGCCATAAACGTAGGTCTTTCTGTGTCTCGGGTTGGTGGTGCGGCGCAAATAAAGGCTATGAAGCAGGTAGCCGGTACCTTAAGGCTAGAGCTAGCTCAGTTTAGAGAACTGGAAGCCTTCGTTCAGTTTGCCTCTGAGCTTGACAAGGCAACCCAGCAGACTATAAACAGAGGTCTAAGACTTGTGGAACTTCTCAAGCAAGAGCCTTACAATCCCATACCAGTAGAAAAGCAAATCGTAGCCATATACGCTGGAACCAACGGCTATTTGGACGACCTTCCTGTGGAAGCGGTAAGGAAGTTTGAAAAGGAACTGTATGCATACTTGGATAACCAAAGACCCGATATACTCAAGGACATTAGGGAAAAGAAGGCTTTGGATGATGATCTCAAAAAGCGCATTGACGAAGCCCTGAAGGACTTTAAGTCCAAATTTACCCCTTGAGGGTCTATATAGGTTGTAGCGGTTTTTATTACAGGGATTGGGTGGGTACCTTTTACCCACCCCGTTTAAAAAGACAGGAGTGGCTTAGCTATTACGAAAAATTTTTCAACGTCCTTGAACTTAACGCTTCCTTCTACAGGTTTCCCGATAGGGCAACAGTCAAAAGCCTTTTGGAAAGGACAAGCAAGTTAAGGTTTGCCCTAAAGGCCCACAGAGTATTCACTCACAAGAGAAACTACTCCCAAGAGGACGTTAAAAGGTTTCTTTACTCTATAGAGCCAATAGCCAACGAGGAAAGGCTTATAGCTATACTCTTTCAGTTTCCAAACAATTTTGGATACTCCGCGGAGGCCTTAAATTACATAGAAAAACTCTCTGAAGATTTTAGAGGTTTTGACCGCGCTTTGGAAGTAAGAAATAAGAGCTTTAGAAGGGCAGACTTTTACCAATTTTTGGAGGATGTGGGTTTTTCTATAGTTAACTGTGATGCACCTAAGGGTGATAAGTTTTTGGTGGGTCCGTGGGTGGGTGTGGGCTCTATAAACTACGTTAGACTTCACGGGAGGGATCCGGAGAACCTCTACGACTACCTATACTCTTTGGAGGAACTGAAAAAGCTAAAGGAAAAGATCCAAGCCCTTGGAGATAGAGAAACTTATATTTTCTTTAACAATACCGCAAAGGCAAAGGCTGTTCTCAACGCCCTCCAAATGAAACTCCTCTTTGGCATTGAGGTGGAAATCCCCCAAAGCTTGCAAAAGGCTTACGCAGAGAGGGAATGGGAGTGATCAACAGGACCCTGTTATACGGAGAGGGTCTCTTTGAGACCATAAAGCTCCCTTCTACGGAAGAAAGGTTAAAATTGCACTATGAGAGGCTAAAAAGTTCCGCAGAGTTCCTTGGAATTCCTTATCCAAGCTATGAGGAATTTATAAAAGATTGCCTTTTGCCAGTGGAAGAGCCCACCTACCTAAAGTTCTGCCTTCTTTCTGAAGGTGATGACTATTACGGTGGCTCATCAAAAACTTACCAAAAGCTCATAATAAAGAAGAGACTTAACCTGCCCAAGGCTCCCCTTTTTCTTAAACTCTCTCCTTACAGAAGACATTCGAAGGATCCCCTGTGCAAACACAAAACTACCAGCTATCTTTTTAACGTTCTGGTCAAAAAGGATGCCCTTAGGAATGGTTTTTACGATGGTATAGTCATCAACGAGAGGGAAGAAGTGTGCGAGACATCCTCCGCTAATTTGCTCTTTTTGAAGGGAAGCAAATTCTACACACCCGCGGTGGAATGTGGAAGGCTTGAGGGGACTACTTTAAGGCTTTTGAAAACCCGCATAGAGATTCAAGAGGAACGCATAAGAGTTGATAGATTGGAGGACTTTGAGGGTGTCTTTTTGTTAAATGCTCTAATAGACTGTATGCCTGCACAGATTAATGGCATAAATTTAAAAGTCCTTCCAGAAGTGGCGGAGTATGTAGTTAAAATATTAAAAGCTGGGGGTGTGGCGGAACTGGCAGACGCAGGGGACTTAAAATCCCCAGGGGAAACCCCCCGTGAGGGTTCGAGTCCCTCCACCCCCACTTGAAAGAGATGATTTTGTCCGACAGAAGCATAAAAAGGCTCATACAGGAAGGAAGGCTTAGCATAGAGCCACTCAAGGAGGAAAACATTCAGGCATCCTCCATAGACCTTACCCTTGGAGAAGATGTGATTTTTTACAGGGTGGATTTTATAGACGTTAAGGCGGGAGTATTGCCCGTGGAGAGAAGGACTATTCCTGAAGAGGGTATAGTCATAGAGCCAAAGTCTTTTTTACTTGCCACTACTTTGGAGTATATAAGGCTACCGGAGGACATTACTGCTTTTGTGGAGGGTAGATCCTCTTTGGGAAGGCTGGGACTCTTCATTGAAAACGCAGGATGGGTAGATGCAGGCTTTGAGGGACAGATCACCCTTGAGCTATACAATGCCAATAGCGTACCCATAAAGCTTTACAAAGGAATGAAGATATGCCAGATTGTGCTGGCGAAATTAGACCAACCCGCAGAAAGACCATACAGGGGTAAATACTTTGGACAGAGGGGTGCCACGCCCTCAAAGATCTTCGTGGATTTTGGCACAGATTCTAAACCATAGGTTCTCTGACTGCTCCTTTTTTAACCTTTCCCTTTTCCTCTCCAAAGGGGATATGCTGAAATCCGCCCTTGGGACAAAGACTATGAGTAGCTTATATCTACTGTCACCTTTGGAGAGGCTTTGAAATAAGGGAACAAACACGAGCATCCTTTTGTCCAAACTCTTTATAAATTTATAAAACATGAAAAGGAAAAGTTTTACGATCTTACTTTTGCTACTCTTCTTTGGATTGGCCTTTACTGCACCCATACCCTTTCTCAAACCTTCCTTTTTGAATTTAAAGGAAGACTTAGAAGAATCCACAAAGGCGGGAAAGTATCTCTTCATAATGTTCCATCAGGAAGGTTGTCCCTTCTGCGATAAGATGAGAAGGGTGACCTTTCAGGACAGTCAAGTTCAGAGCTATTACACAAAGCACTTCAACATGGTGGAAATTGACATAAGGGGCAGTCTGGAGGTGGTGGATTTTGATGGTAAAAAGACCACAGAAAGGCAGTTTGCCCTAAAGCATGGCGTAAGACTAACACCAGTGTTTATGTTTTTAGACAAAAACGGCAATGTGATAGCCAAGGTGCCCGGTTATATAGAACCAAGGGAGTTTTTGCTAATAGGTAGGTGGGTGGTGGAAGAGCATTACAAGAGGGTCAACCTTGTGAATTTTCTCAGGGAAAATAAAAAATGAGCTTTCTTCTTCTTTTGCTTTTTGTCTCCTTATGCTGGACGCAGGAAGCCATAAAACTTGACCTAAACAAGGCTTACGAGCTGGCTCTTAAAAACAACCCGGATATAAAGAGGGCGATCCTTGAACTGGATAGCTTGGACGCCAGGGAAACTGAATCCAAACTCTTTTTTATGCCGAGGGCAGTTTTGGGTGCGGGGCTAATATACAACTCTAAAAGCGAAGAATGGGAAAAGCCCTTTGGCGTGAGCTTTGTTAGCGTTCTGTATGAATACAGAAAGACCCTACCAAGGATAAGGTCTGCCAAGCTGAGGGCACAAGCCCAAAGGGAGGTTAAAAGGCAGTTGGAAAGGGATCTTAAGATAAAGCTCTTGGAACTTTTTGCCCAAGCAAGCCTTTGGGAAAAACTCACGGAGGTCAAAAGGGAAGAGATGGCAATAGCCTATGTGAGGTTTGACCGGGCGGTTCAGAGAAAGGAATTGGGTTTGGCAACGGATGTGGAGGTTGCCAGGTTGGAGATGGTTTATAGGGACAAGAGGGCGGAGCTCAGAAGGGCACAGTTCGAATACAACCGAACCTTATACCGTATAAAAAAGCTGGTGGGACTTAAGATGGATGAGTATATCACCTTAGAGAGACTATCCTTTGAGCCAAAGAGGGGAAGCCTTGATAAGGAAAAACTCTTAAAAGTTGGCATAGAAAACAGCCCACTGCTGACCATAAAAAGAATAAACCTTGCCCTCTATGAGGAGAGGTTAAAGGAAGCCAACAACCTTTTTGACTTAAGGGTCCAGCTCAGGGGTGAGGTGGGAAACAGCATAAGAACGGGGATGCCTCAGACAAGGGCATACAATCAGACCGGCTGGCGGGCGGGGATAGAAGTCTTTTTGCTCCTCTTTGACCTATCAACTCCCTTTAATCTTATTGAGCTGGAAAACCAGAAAAGAGGCGTCCTTGTGGAGATAGAGGATAGCCTGAAAGAGTTGGAGCTTTTGGTAAATTCTGCCGATTACGAATACTCTTATCTGCTTTCCAAACTGGATTATGTATTGGCAAAGGGTAAATATGCGGAGGAGAACCTTACCTTAAGGAGGTCTGAGTATGAGCTGGAGCTTGCCTTTGATTTGGGTTATGCCATGGCTGAAAAAACGGAGGCGGAGATGGAGATAATGAAGGTAAAGTATGAGATCATGCTCTTTCTTGCCAAGCTGTACAGTTTGGTAGGTTTAGACCCCTTTTTAGCTTTGGAGGATCGCCATGGTTTTGTTAAGCCTAATTAGCTTTTTGGTATTTTCCCTTGGCTTTTCTCAAGAGGTGAACGTGTATGCCATAGTGAAAGGTGCGGTAAAGAAGGTTTATGTAAAGGAGGGTCAAAGGGTAAAGAAGGACCAACCCTTGGTAGAGATAAACCCAGACCTTTACTTGGCAGAAAAGGAGAGGCTAACCGCCCAGTTGGAGGCACAAAGGCTCAAGCTTGAAAAGACGGAGAGAGATTTTAAGAGGTATGAGGAGCTATACAACAGGGGGCTCCTCTCAAAGAGCGAGTATGAAGACTGGAAAAACCGGTATGAGAGAGAAAGGGCAACCTATCTTTCCCTTGAGGCGGAGCTAAAGGGAGTGGAAAAGCTCATAGAATACTGCCAAATAAGGGCACCCACCAGTGGCGTTGTAAAGAAGGTCTTTGTTAGAGAGCAATCCTTCATAAACGGGACCCTCTCACCCCACCTTTTGCTCATCCTCTCGGAAGATTAGTTCAGTGATCCCTATTCACTATACCTTTAATGAGCTGGAGGAGGGCTTGGCTGTTTTCAAACTTACCAACAAACTCCAAAACCGGTGCGATTTCCTCCTCTGCCCGTTTTTTTGTGTTTTCCACGCCACCCAGCAAAACCACCCTTTCCCTTAGCTCCTCTGTGTTTCCCTTGCCAAACCTTTCCAAAACCCACTGCTTGTCTAAGTGGTCCAGAACAGAAAGTAAGGGGTAGGTGCATTTGCCATCCCTCAGGTCGTTGCCCACAGGCTTTCCGAGGCGTTCCTCCGAAGAGGAGTAATCTAAAGCATCATCTATAAGTTGGAACGCCCTGCCAACTTTTAAGCCCATCTGGTAAAACTCCTCCGCAAGAGGACTTTCCGCCATTAGGGCACCCACGCCCATGCTTGCCCCAAAGAGGGCACCCGTCTTGCCATCTATAATTCTGAAGTATTCCTCTTCTGAGATGAGTTTTCCGAGGGATAAAAGCTCCAAAAGCTGAGATTGGGACATGTGCATAACTGCCCGACTGACCATCTCCACCGCCTGAAGGTTGCCGTAATTGGCATAAAGCCAAAGGGCTTTTGCGTAAAAGTAGTCTCCCCCAAGAACTACCGCCTGATTGCCAAAGAGAACGTTTGCGGAAGGTCTTCCCCTCCGAGTATGTGCACCATCCACCACATCGTCATGGAGCAAAGAAGCCATGTGTATGTATTCTATGCCCACCGCCAAAGGAACCACCCTTTCCACATCTCCTCCCAGCATTCTGCAAACTTCCATCATAAGCAAAGGTCTGAGCCTTTTTCCACCCGCAGAGAGTATGTGTCTTCCCACATCCTCTACGAGCTTTATCTCCGGGTCCAAGTAATCAAGCATAAACTGGTTAAACTGACTAAGCTCCAACATCTAAGGAAAATTATAAGCGCTGTTTAAGCTTTTAACGGTAGTTCTTTAACCCTATGGTTTTGAAATCTTTTAATTAGCTTCATAAAAATAAGGGAAGTCATGTATGCATCCTCAAGGGCATCGTGAAGGTTGGATGTGGGTAAATTTAACCTCTTGGTAAGCTCCTCCAGGGTGGGTATTTGGTCCTTATCGGAGAGCAGGTCTATCACATCCAAGTGGTAAGGATAGAAGGCACCGTTGCAGGCATTTTTTATTAGGTTTCTCATAACCGCAATGTCTATATCTACAAAGTAGCCCACCAAAAGGCAACCCTTGGAAAACTCAAGAAACCTCTCGCAGGCTTCCTTAGGAGAAACTCCCTCCTTTAGATCCTCCGGAGTTATTCCGTGCACCTTTATGCTCTCTAAGGTGTCCATAGAGATGTTAAGCTTTAGGTTTAATGTGTCGGAGAACTTTAAAGTTAGCCCTTGCAAGCGGAAGGCACCTATGCTGAGAACCTTAGCCCTCTTGAGGTCTGTTCCCGTGGTTTCTGTATCAAAGACAACAAAGCAGTGTTCTTTTACGGGCTTATTGAGGTCTATTTCCCAGTTAAAAGCATCAAAGCTTTCCTTGTAGAGCTTTCTGTAGAACCATCTCTTTAGCTCAGTTAAGTTCATTGAGAAAGCTCATAACGGTTTTTCCAATTATAAATTATATTGTGATTGTGGAGGTAAAAATGGCGGTAAAAGAGATAATGGATACGCTTGCCAATCAGACGGTGGCTAACAAAAAGCTCTCTGAACTTGTGAAGGATATAAGGTTGGTGGGAAATGTCCTTGAGGTTATATTCATGCTACCGGATAGAACTTTAGAGTCGGAGATAAGGGAAAAGGCTATGCAAGCTTTAAAGGAAGTGGAGGGCATAGGAGAGGTAAGGGTCAGGTTTGCGGACATGACTCCCCCTCCCCAGCAAAGCCCAGCCTTTCAGAGAAGAAGACTGCCCGGTATAAAGCATCTCATCGTGGTGGGCAGTGGAAAGGGTGGTGTGGGTAAATCCACCGTGGCGGTCAATTTGGCGGTTGCCTTTTCCAAACTTGGCTACAAGGTGGGACTTTTGGACGCAGACATCTACGGACCCAGCGTGCCCACCATGCTTGGCATAAAAAACCAAAAGGTGGAGGTGGATGCCTTCCAGCGGATCATCCCCATAGAAAAATATGGAATGAAGGTCATGTCCATAGGCTTTTTGCTACCCTCCGAGGATACACCCTTAATATGGCGCGGTCCTATGCTCATGAAGGCACTGATGCAATTTCTCTTTGATGTGAAGTGGGGCAGTTTGGACTTTTTGGTTTTGGACTTGCCACCAGGCACGGGCGATGTGCAACTGACCCTTGCCCAAACGGTGGAGATGGACGGTGCAATCGTGGTAACAACTCCTCAGGATGTAGCCCTTGCGGACGTGAAAAAGGCGGTGGTTATGTTCAAGGAGGTGGGCGTGCCCGTGCTCGGAGTTATAGAAAACATGGCATACTTTGTATGCCCAGAAACTGGCAACAAATACTACATTTTTGGAAAGGGAAGGGTGCTTGGTTTTGCCCAAGCCTACGGCCTGAACGTTTTAGGTTCTATCCCCATAGAGCCGGAGGTTTCGGAAACCTCCGACACGGGAGTGCCAGTGGTAGAGAGCTATCCAGAATCTGCGTCCGCAAAAGCCTTTTTAAACATAGCAAAAATAATTAGCCAAGAACTTGAAAGGAGGTAAGACATGTTTATAAAAAAGCTTGGCAAAAGGGTTGTTTATTTGGACCATATAGCCACAACGCCCGTAGCCCAAGAGGTTATAGAAGCAATGCTACCCTACTTTAGGGAACACTTTGGCAATCCTACCTCTTTGCACAGCTTTGGGCAAGTTGCCAAAAAGGCTATAAATAACGCAAGGGAAAAGGTCGCCCAACTTATAAATGCAAACTCCCCAGAGGAGATCATCTTTACCTCTGGTGGTATAGAAGCCAACAACTTGGCAATAAAGGGCATAGCCAAGGCATACGAAAAGAAGGGAAGGCACATAGTCTCCACCGAGATAGAGCACCACTCCGTCCTTCACCCACTGAAGACCTTGGAAAGGGAAGGATGGGAGGTAACTTATCTAAAGCCGGATAAGTATGGGCTCATCCATCCAGACCAGGTGAGGGAAGCAGTAAGAAACGACACGGTTTTAGTTAGCATAGGACACTCCAACAGAGAGATCGGCACCATCCAGAACATAAAGGAGCTTGTAAAGGCTGCAAAGGAAAAGAACCCTAAGGTAATATTCCATACGGATGCATGTCCTACCTTGGGACATTACCCGGTGGACCTGCAGGACTGGGGCGTGGATGCGGCGTCCTTTACTGCCCATCTCATGTATGGACCAAAGGGTGTGGGTGCCCTATGGACTAGGAAGGGTGTAAAGGTCAGACCTCTGATAGAGGGTGGCACCCAAGAGAGGGGAGTCCGGGCTGGCACCGAGAATGTGCCGGGCATTGTGGGCTTTGGTGCAGCGGCAGAGTTAGCCATGAAGGAGCTTGAGGACAGAATGACAAGGCTCTCTTACTACAGAGACAAGCTCAAAAAAGCCATTGAAGAGAAGCTTGATTACATAGAATTCACAGGACATCCCACCCAAAGACTGCCCCATCACCTTTCCCTGATCGTTCATCTCATAGAGGGAGAGGCAATGCTTTTAAGGTTAGACCTAATGGGAGTGGAAACCGCCTCCGGTTCCGCGTGCGTATCTTTGGCGCTTAAGCAGTCCCACGTGCTCTTTGCCATAGGAGTTCCCAAAGAGGTTGCCAACGGTTCCCTGGTCTTTAGCTTTGGAAGGGACAACACAGAAGAGGACGTAGATTATGTGGCGGAGGAGTTTCCCAAGACAGTAAAGCTCTTAAGGGAACTCTCTCCTTTCACTCCGGAGAATTGGGAGCAGTACGTGAAAGGTAAAAAGTGAGCTTTTCTTCCACAAGCTTTAGGTCCTCCTCTGTATCTACACCGTGATAGTAATTTTGGCTGAGGAGGACCTTTATCTTTATTCCATTCTCCAAGAGGCGGAGCTGTTCAAGGGACTCAAGCCTTTCCAAATGGGAAGGTTGCCAGCGCACAAAATCCATCAAAACATCCTTTCTGAAGGCGTATATGCCCACATGCTTGAGAGGATAAAAGCTGTCCTCCTGCTTTAGGTAGGGAATAGGGCTCCTTGAAAAGTAGAGGGCGTATTGGTCTTTGTCCAGAACCACCTTCACGGAGGATGTGTCCCTGTAGGCGTCCGGGTCCCTAACTGCCAAAGTCGCCACGGGGCTCTCTTCAAGGGCTAAAAATAGCCTTTGAACATCTTCTTTATAGACAAAGGGCTCATCCCCCTGGTAGTTTATAACAAAATCCACGTCCAGGTCTTTAACCACATGGGCAACCCGGTCGCTCCCGGAGGGTATGTCCGATGGAGTGAAAACTACCTTAACGGGTAGGTCCTTTACCACCTCTGCAATCTTTTCACTATCCACCGCAAGGATAACATCCTCCCCAGTTCTCAAACAGCCTTCCACCACCCACCTTATAAGCGGTTTTCCCTTTATAACCTGCAGTGGCTTTTCCTTAAGTCTTGAAGAGCCAAGCCTTGATGGAATAACGATCAGCTTACGCATTTTTTCTTTATTAACTCCACCAGCTCAGGGAAAAAGTCTCCCTTGATTATGCTCTTTTCTTTGAGTTCCATCAGATTAAAATCTTATACCATGAGTGTGGGTTTTATAGGTCTTGGAAGCCTTGGAAAGACAATAGCCAAAAGGTTAATAGATCAGGGCGTTCCCCTTGTGGTTTGGAACAGAACAAAAGAGAAGGCTTTGGACTTGGGTGTGGAGATTGCCCAAAGTCCAGCAGAACTTAGCAAAAAGGTAAATACCATCTTTGTTATGGTCTTTGATTCACAGGCAAGCGAAGAGGTGATCTTTGGGAAGGAAGGCTTAGTGCAGGGAGACATAAAGGGGAAGACCATCATAGACATGACCACCAACCATTACAGATATGTGGAGTTTGCATACCAAGAGTTAAAAAAACTGGGTGCGTATTATCTGGATGCCCCCGTGCTTGGGAGCGTGATCCCCGCCCAAAAGGGAGAGCTAACCATACTGGTTGCCGGAGAAAAGGAGAAGTTTGAAGAGCACAAAGGTCTTTTTGAAAAGTTCTGCCGGGCTATCTACTATGTGGGAGAGGTGGGCAATGCCACAAAGCTAAAACTTATAAACAACATAGTTTTGGGTGGTTTTATGGAAATTTTGGCGTCCGCCATAGCTTTGGGTGAGAGGGCAGGCTTTGACAAAGAACTGATTATAAACATTCTCAACGACGGTGCGGGCAAGTCCTACATCCTTGACGTGAAAAAGAAAAAGCTCTTAGAAGAGGACTTTTCCACCCACTTTTCCGTGGATTTGATATACAAAGACCTTCACTATGCCCAAGATCTGGTAAAAGATCTAAACGCCTTTACTTTTAGCTTGCAGAATGTAAAGGAAGCTTACGGCTTGGCAAGGGCTATGGGACTAAAAGACTTGGACTTCTCCGCAGTTTATAAGGTTTTTAAAAGAACTTAAGAGCCCTGTCTCCTATGTCCTTTCTGTAGTGCATGCCCTCAAAGTGTATTTTTTCC
Source organism: Thermocrinis ruber (assembly GCF_000512735.1). Lineage (NCBI taxonomy): Bacteria > Pseudomonadati > Aquificota > Aquificia > Aquificales > Aquificaceae > Thermocrinis > Thermocrinis ruber. Next base: position 995,856 of record NZ_CP007028.1, on the reverse strand, counting down.
ACCGCCTTGTATGCCTTTTCCTTCGCCTCTTTTAAGCTGTTGCCCCACGCACAGACGTTGAGAACCCTTCCGCCCGTAGTGATGAGCTTTCCATCCTTTAGCTCCGTGCCCGCGTGGAAGATTATCACATCCTCATCTTTGATGTCCTCAAGACCGTGTATCTCTTTGCCCACCTCTGGCTTTTCTGGGTAGCCTTTGCTTGCTAACACCACACACAGGGAACACCTTTCGTCTATGTCCAAGCTTACCTTTTTGCCTTCGTAAAAGTCTAAAAGCTTTTCCAAAAAGTCCCCCTTTATTCTCATCAGGAGGGGCTGTGCCTCTGGGTCTCCGAGCCTTACGTTGAACTCCAAAACCATGGGTCCCCTTGAGGTTAGCATCAAGCCCGCGTACAAAAAGCCCCTGTAGTATATCCCCTCCTGGGCAAGGGCTTTTAAGGTCCTTTCAATGATCAGCTCCCTTATTGCCTTTTCAGTTTCTGCATCCACGAAGGGATTGGGTGAATATGCCCCCATTCCGCCCGTGTTGGGTCCTTTGTCTCCGTCCAAGAGCCTTTTGTGGTCCTGAGAGGTGGGAAGTGGAACGTACTCGGTACCATTTACCATAACTATGTAAGACGCCTCTTCTCCTTCCAAAAACTCCTCTATAACTACCCTTTTGCCCGCGGGACCTAAGATGCCCCTGTTCATAAACAGGTCTATAGTCTCCAAAGCAGACTGCTCGGTTTTACAGATCACCGCACCCTTTCCACCGGCAAGCCCGTCCGCCTTTATCACCAGAGGAACACCAAAATCCTTTACAAACCTCTTTGCCTTGTCTGGGTCCTCAAAGACCTCAAAGTTCGCGGTGGGAATGCCATGCTTTAGCATAAACCTTTTGGCAAAGACCTTGCTACCTTCCAGCATGGATGCCCTTTGGGAGGGTCCAAAGATCTTTAGTCCTCTGCTTTCAAACTCATCCACAATGCCCTCTACGAGGGGTGCTTCAGGACCTACCACCGTAAAGTCTATGCCTTCCCTTTGGGCAAAGTCCGCAAGCTCTTTAACGTTGGTTGGGTCTATGGGAACCCTCTTTCCCTTAATACCCCCGTTTCCCTTTGCCACAAAGACCTCTTTAACCAAAGGGCTTTGGTTGATTTTCCAATAGAGGGCGTGCTCTCTTCCTCCGTTTCCAACTATCAAAACCTTCACGAATATTGATTATACTATAGCATTTATGAAAGAGCTTATAAAAGAAAAGCTGGAAACCCTCCTCAGAGAAAAGTATTCCCTTGAAGGCTTGAACTACACCATAGAAGAGCCAAAGGACCGCCATCTTGGAGACCTTGCTACAAATGTTTGCTTTTTACTATCAAAACACCTTAAAAAACCACCCCATCTCCTCGCAGAGGAAATTGCAAAGGAACTAAGCAACGAAGATTTTCAGGCGGAACCACTGAGGGGATTCATAAACTTTCGCTTCTCGGAAGGTCGGATAAAAGAGAGCTTTAGGGAACTTTTGAGCCTTGCTTCCAACTACTACTTTGAAGACATAGGAAAGGGTAAAAGGTTGCAGATTGAGTTTGTTAGTGCCAACCCTACGGGACCCTTGCATCTGGGACATGGCAGGGGTGCGGTGGTGGGAGACGCCCTATACAGGCTTCTAAAGGCTTTTGGCTATGATGTGGTGAGGGAATACTACATAAACGACGCAGGCTACCAGGTATATCTCTTTGGACTTTCTATCCTCTACAGGGTTTATGAGCTCTTTGGTAAAGAGGACCAAGAATTAAAGCAGAAGTTTGAAGAAGAGGGCTACAAGGGGAATTACGTCAAAGAGCTTGCCAAGGATGTTAAAGCCTTCTTTGGAGAAGAGGTGTTGGGCTGGGAGAAGGAACAGGCAATAGAGAAGTTAGGTGAGTATGGCGTAAAAAGGATGTTGGAGGATATAAAAGAAACCCTTGCCTTTATGGGCGTAGAATTTGACCTTTGGGTCAGCGAAAAGAGCCTCCACCAGAGGGGGCTTGTGGAAAAGGTCATAAAGCTCTTGGAAAAGAAGGGTTATACCTACGCCCAAGATGGTGCCCTTTGGTTCAAGAGTTCAAACTTTGGCGATGACAAGGACAGGGTTCTGGTAAGGTCCGATGGCACTCCCACCTACTTTGCGGGAGATATAGCCTACCATTATTACAAGTACGAGCGAGGTTTTGAAGAAGTTATAAACCTATGGGGAGCAGACCACTGGGGCTATCTCCCAAGATTGAAGGGAGCCCTAAAAGCCCTTGGCATACCGGAAGATTGGCTAAAGGTGGAATTTGTGCAGATGGTAAGGCTGTTCTCCGGTGGAAAGGAAATTAGGATGTCAAAGAGAACCGGTGAGTTTATAACCCTTAGGGAGCTTTTGGAAGAGGTTGGCGTTGATGCAGTTAGGTTCATCTTTCTAACAAAGCGCTCCGACACACCCCTTGATTTTGATATAGACCTTGTTAAACAAAACACCGCAGAAAACCCCGTCTTTTATGTGCAGTATGCCCACGCCCGCGTTAGGGGAGTTTTCAGGGAAGTGCGCCAGAGGTTTGGCGTAGATCCAGATAAAGAGAGTTTAACAGAATACGTAAATCACATGAAAGATCAGCAAGGTCTAGAGCTTATGAAAAAACTTCTCTTCTTTAAAGACACCCTTAAGGATGCGGTGCTCAACCTTTCCCCCCACCTAATCGTCTATGACCTTTTAGAAATCGCTAAGCTATTTCATAATTATTACAATCATCACAGGGTAATGGTAGAAGATAAAAGTGTTATGATGTGTAGGCTATCTCTTTTGAAAGGTGTTGAGATTGGCTTGAAGGTTGGTTTAAACTTAATAGGAGTGAATGCACCAGAGCGCATGTAGAAGGAGGGAAAGATGAGAAGAGAAAGGCTATTGATCCTGTTGGGAACTCTAATAGCTTTGATATTCTTCTATGTAGGCTTGAATAAATGGCTTGAGAGCAAACCAGAGAGTGCACCACCACCTGTGGTAGTAAAACCCACTCCTCCACAGCCAGCTTCTCCACAACAAGAGGGAAAACCCAAGGAGGAGGCAAAGGTAGAGGAGAAAAAGCAAACTCCTCCACCTGAACCACAAAAACAGAAGGAAGACTTAATAGCTCAAAAGATACAAGAAGAGAAAACCAAAGAAGTTCAGAAAACCCAAGAGAGAAAAAACTTAACAGCTCAAAAGCAGGAAACTCGGGAGGAAGTAGCTAAACGGGAAAAGCAAGCGGAAAAACCAAAGGGAGAGGTTAAAGAGTATGTTATACAGATAGGAGCCTTTAGCTCAAAAGAAAATGCAGACAGAGCCTTAGAGAAGGCTAAAAGCATGGGCTACAGGGGTGAAATTGTGAACGAGGATAATTTTTATAAGGTGAGAGTAAGGGTAAAGACTGATGATCCAAAGAAGGTTTTAGCTAAGTTGAAGGCCACCTTTGGCGGTGCCATAATCAAGCAATGAGGTTTTTGTTAATCCTTATCTGGTTTGTCTTTTTTCTCTCCTGCGCACCCACCACAAAGGAAGGGCAGGTTAAAGACTGGCTTTACTACTATGACCTTGGCATGTCTGCCCTATCTGCAAAAAACTACTCAGAGGCAATAGCGAACTTTTTCATAGCCACTCAGAAGGCGCCAAATGAGCCAAAGGTCTGGAACGCTTTAGGCATTGCCTACATGGAGGTTTTTGAATATGAGAAGGCGGAGTCTGTCTTTAAGAGAGCCCTTGAGGTGGATAAAAAATTCACTGAAGCAAGGCTTAACTTAGGGGTGATGTATTTTAGAAAAAAAGACTATGAGAAGGCCTTGAGAGAAATAAGAACAGCCCTTGCAGATGAAGCCTTTCCTCACAAACACATAGCCTTTTACTATTTGGCAAGGATATACAAAGCCCTTGATAACCAGAACCTATACTTGGAGAATTTAAGAAAGGCAACTGCATACAACCCTACGTTCTTTGAGGCACAGTTAGAGTTGGCGAATGCCTACGAAGAGATGGGAGACTATAGGTCTGCCCTTGATGTGTATAGAAACCTTCTTAACAACGGTATAAATACACCTCAAATAGAACTAAGTATGGCGAGGCTTCTGTTTTATACAGAGGATTACGAGAATGCAAAGCTTTTCATAAAGAGGCTAATAGAAAACAAACAGGCGGATGCCAGTCAAAAAGCTAAGGCATACGAATTGCTCAATCAGATATTGGTCAAAGAGCAGGAGAGATTAATAAGCAGGAAAACGGCTTCTACCCAAAAGGAGAGGGAGAAACCCAAGGTGGAGGAAAAAATCCAAGAGTTACCTCCAAAAGAAGAGCCAATCAGTAAGGAAAAATTAACTAACCAAACAGAGCCAGAAATGATAAAGCCCGAAAGGAAAACGGAGAATAAACCTGCAGAAGCCCAAAAGGAGCGTGTCTTTAGGATCCAACTGGGTGCCTTTTCCTCGGAGGAGAGTGCTAAGGCATGGAAGGAAAAAATAGAGAAGGAATTGGGTATAAAGGACCTAATGATAGTGGAACAGCTCGGAATATACAGGGTTCTATATGGAAGTTTTAAGAGCAGGGCAGAGGCAGAGGCTCAGATTGAAAGACTAAGAAACTACAATCTTTATGGTTTCATTGTGCAAGACTGAACTTGAAAAGCCAAGGGCGTAGGTTATAATTTTAAGTCCCAAGGAGGTGCAATTATGGCGAGCTTGAACTCAAACGGTTTTGTTTTGACTACGGTGGATGAACTTTTGAGCTGGGGAAGGAGAAACGCCCTTTGGCCTGTAACCATAGGGCTTGCCTGCTGTGCTATAGAGATGATGCACACTGCCGCCTCTCGCTTTGATTTAGATAGATTGGGAGTTATATTTAGGGCTTCTCCAAGGCAGGCGGACCTGCTGATAGTGGCGGGTACAGTTGTTAATAAGGTGGCGCCCATGCTAAAGCTCATATGGGAACAGATGCCAGACCCAAAGTGGTGTATATCCATGGGAGGTTGCGCGTCTGCGGGGGGACCATTCCCCACATATTCAACCCTTCAGGGAGTGGATAGGATAATCCCGGTGGATGTTTATATACCAGGTTGTCCTCCACATCCGCAGGGGCTCATATACGGCATACTTCAGCTTCAAAAGAAGATAAAACAGATGGGCGTTAAAAAGTATGACAAAGCCTTTGAGGAGTTCAACAGAGAGATACAAAGACAGGGGCTTATCCCTACCGAAGTCCAAGTTTGAGGTGCTATTATGCCCTGGATGAACAAGGTTTCCGCAGATAGGATCAAGCAAGAGTTCAAGGATGTAGAGGTAGAACACACTGAACATACCACTAACCTACATGTGAAAAAGGAAAAGCTTTTGGAGTTTCTTAGCTTTCTCAAAAACAAAGAGGGCTACAGGCACTTTATAGACCTTTTCTGCATAGATTTCCCCGATAGAAAGGAACGTTTTCAGGGAGTATACATACTCTACAACCCCGATGAGAACGAGAGGGTAATCGTAAAAACCTGGGCAAAGGATGGAAAGTTGCCCTCCGTTCAGAACTTATGGGCATGCGCCAAGTGGGCAGAAAGGGAAGCGTACGATATGTTTGGTGTGGAGTTTGAAGGACACGAGAACCTCCGGCGCATGTTCATGTGGGAGGGTTACCCTTACTTTCCTCTCCGAAAGGATTTTCCTCTGGAAGGTATTCCCGAAGTAGAACTGCCTTCTCTTACGGAGCTTATGCACGGAAGGACAGACCCACCCAGTCATGACTATGAGCTGCTGCATACCCGGATTGCCACCCTTGAGGACTTAGAAAGAACAGAAAAGGCAAGACTTCAGAAAAAAGCACAGCTTGTTTTAAACTGGGGACCCCTGCACCCGGGAACCCACGGTACCATATGGTTTTTGTTTGACTTGGATGGAGAGAATGTAGTTCAGTGTGATGTGATATTGGGACAGCTTCATCGGGGAATGGAGAAGATCGCAGAGAATCTCTACTACTTTCAGTTTCTGCCATACACAGACCGTATGGATTACATATCCGCCATCTGCAACGAGCTGGCTTATGTGAGCGCAGTAGAAAAGCTCTTGGGTGTGGATGTGCCCGAAAAGGCAAGGTATATAAGGACTATGTTTGCAGAACTGCAGAGGATAAACTCACACCTCCTTTGGCTTGGCACGGGTGCGTTGGACCTTGGGGCGCTGACGGTCTTTTTGTATGCCTTTAGGGAAAGGGAAAAGATCATGGACATCATAGAAGGAAACGCGGGCTACAGGCTAACTTCCGCCTTTTTGAGAATAGGTGGAGTCCATTATGACTTGGCGGAAGGAACGCTGGATGTGGTGAAGGCTTTTATCAAAGATTTTCCTCAAAGGTTAAAGGAATACCATCAGCTTCTTACAAGGAACAGAATATGGCTCAGAAGGACCAAGGATGTGGGAGTGATCACCAAGGAGGATGTTTTTAACTACGGTTTGACAGGACCAGTTGCCAGAGGTTCTGGTGTGCCCTACGACATAAGAAAGCTTGAGCCTTACGCAGCTTACGACGAGGTGGAGTTTGATGTGCCCGTGGGAGAGGTGGGAGATGTATATGACAGATACTTGGTGCGTATGGAGGAGATGGTTCAGAGCCTACGAATTGTAGAACAGTGCGTAAGCAAGCTGGAGAAACTTCCAAAGAGTGCCCCCTACATAAACAAAGAGCATCCCGCAGTTATGGCACCCAAGGAGGAAGTGTTCAGGAACTTAGAGAGCATGGTTAAAAACTTCAGGATAGTGGTGCATGGAGAGAAGGCTCCTAAGGGAGAGGTTTATGTTAGCGGGGAAAACCCAAGGGGAGAGTTGGGCTTTTACATATACTCCATCGGGGACTCAAAGCCCTACCGTCTTAGGATCAGGTCTGGTGCCCTTTATAACCTTTCCATCTTTCCCAAGCTCATTGAGGGCAGGACTATTGCAGATGCTATAGCCCTCTTGGGAAGCTTAGACCCAGTGGTGGGAGAAACGGACAGGTAGGAGGGACAAAATGACGGAGTTCTGGGTTAGCTTGCTCATCACAGTAATAAAAGTCCTTGTGGTGCTGGGTGTTTTTTTAGGAGTGGGAGCCTATTTGACTTGGTTTGAAAGGAAGTTGGCAGGACACATACAGGCAAGGCTCGGTCCCAAGCTGGTAGGTCCCTTTGGTCTTCTTCAACCTTTGGCAGATGGATTAAAACTTTTAACCAAGGAATCCATAGTTCCCGCCGGTGCGGACAGGGTAGTTTATTATCTAGCGGTAATCTTGGCATTAGTGCCAGCCCTTATGCTCTTTGCGGTTATTCCCTTTGGTCCAAGCTTTAAACTCTTTGGGGTAGAGGTCAAGCCCATAGTGGCTGATGTGAACATTGCAGTGCTTCTTGTTTTTGCCTTTGGTTCTCTGTTGGTTTATGGCACCATATTCTCCGGGTGGGCTTCCAACTCCAAGTATGCCTTTATAGGCTCTTTGAGAAAGGCGGCGGTGATCATAGGCTATGAGGTAGTCCTTGGCTTTTCTGTGCTTGGGGTGATCCTGGTGGCGGGCACAATGAGTACCACGGGCATAGTTCAAGCCCAAATAGAAAGGGGCGTGTGGTTTATAGTCTATCAGCCCGTTGCCTTTGTGTTGTATCTTTTCTGTATGTTGGCAGAGTCGGGCAGGGTTCCCTTTGATATCCAAGAGGCGGAAGCGGAGCTGGTGACGGGCTACCATGTGGAATACGGTGGTATGCGCTTTGGCGTTTTCCCATTGGCGGAGTGGTATTTGAACGTGATGGCATTGTCTGCCATTGCGGTGGTGCTCTTTTTGGGTGGTTGGTCTGGTCCCCACATCTTTGGACCCTTGTCTCCTTACCTTTGGTTTTTAATAAAGATGTTCGGACTTGTCTTTTTTGTCCTTTGGCTACACTGGACGCTACCAAGGTTTCAAGCAAAGGACATCACAGAAATTGGCTGGAAGATCATGCTTCCTTTGGCAATTCTAAACGTGGTTATAACCGCCTTCGTTTATTATTTTGTATAAGATGTTTAGGAAAATTCTCATAGCGAACCGGGGTGAGGTAGCACTCAGGATCATAAGGGCTTGTGAGGAGCTGGGAATAAAGAGCGTTGCCATCTACTCGGAGGCAGACGCCAAGTCTTTGTACGTGAAAAAGGCTGACGAGGCATATCTGATCCCGGGGGACCCAATAAGGGCGTATTTGGACTATGTTAGGATTGTGGACTTAGCCAAGTCTGTTGGTGCGGATGCTATACACCCGGGCTATGGCTTTTTGGCGGAAAACGCAGACTTTGCCCGGTATTGCATAAGCAAGGGTATAACCTTCATAGGTCCATCTCCGGAACATATAGAACTTTTTGGCGACAAGGTGAAGGCAAAGAGAAAGATGGCTGAACTTGGCATTCCCACAATCCCCGGCTCTCCAGAACCACTTAAAAACTATGAGGATGCCCTACACTACGCAAGGGAAATAGGATTCCCTGTCATTCTAAAGTCAGCTTATGGTGGTGGCGGGAGAGGGATGAGGGTAGTTAGGTCCGAGGAGGAACTTCCAAGACTCTTTGAATCGGGCTACAGGGAGGCGGAAACGTTCTTTGGGAAAGGTGACCTCTTCGTGGAAAAGTATTTGGACAATCCTAAACACATAGAAGTGCAGATAATCGGAGACAAATACGGAAATGTGGTCCATCTTGGAGAAAGGGACTGCTCGGTGCAAAGAAAACATCAGAAGATCATAGAAATCACCCCATGCCCTGTTCTTCCCAATTCTATAAGGAACAAGATGCTTGGGCTCTCGGTCAGGGCAATGATGCAGGTGGGATACGAAAGTGCTGGAACCCTTGAGTTTTTGGTGGACCTGAAAACAGGACAGTTTTACTTTATAGAAATGAACACACGCCTTCAGGTGGAACACACCATAACGGAGATGGTTACTGGCATAGACATAGTGGAAACTATGATAAGGGTCGCCATGGGAGAGCCCTTACCCTTCACGCAGAACGAGATCACCTTCAGGGGCTACGCCATGGAGTTTAGAATAAACGCAGAAGACCCAAGGAGAAACTTTGCACCAGCACCAGGTAAAATAACCGCCTACTACTCCCCCGGTGGACCTGGTGTGCGTATGGATGCGGGTGTGTATAAGGACTATGTGATACCACCCTACTATGACTCTATGATCGCCAAGCTGAGCGTGTGGGCCCTAACCTGGGAAAGGCTTTTAGCAAGAGGCAAAAGGGCCATAGATGAGTTTATAGTTCGTGGTGTACCCACCAACATACCCCTCCACAGGCAGATCATCAGAGACCCAGATTTCAGGAGCGGATACTTTGGCATAAGATTTTTAGAGGAAAAGCTCCCCACCTACAATTTTGAAATTGAGGGTGAAAGGGACCCAGAAAACATAGCCTTGGCAATATCCGCCGCCATAGCTGCTTACTACGGATTGTAAAGGACTTCAACGCCTCTGCTTTCTTTCCCGTATATACTCCTTACCTTGACTCTGTATGTGGTCCGCTTGTCCCTCTTCTTGAGCTCAAAGATGTACCCTGTAGTTGTTCCTATCTCTTTGTCTCCTTCAAAGATAACAAACTCTTTAAAAAATCTGTCCGGTTCGTAGGACCAAAGCAGATAAACACTATCTCCCACAATTCTGTATTCAAGTCTTTCCACCTCCCTTATTGGTGGATGGGGCAAAGGTTCTAAGCAGAACTTAACAGGCTTTGAGTAGTCTTTACCTTTCTTGCCCACCACAAAGTAGCACCTTTCCACATAGTCCCTTTCTAATTCAATGCCCTGGGATGTTTTCTTTTCACTCCAAGGGTTTTCCAAGCTAAAGTACAACTCGTAGCTATCAAAACCCTCAAAGCTTACTTTTGCTTTATCTCCCTGATAGTCTATCTTTACCGCCGGCTCCTGTTCTAAAAGCCCGCCCACGCACTGATTGGAGCTTTTCCCTTCCAATCTCTTAACCTTAAAGCAAAAACCCTGTGAAGATCTTTTTACCCATCCTATTTCTTTCTTTTCAAAACCCTCAGGGATAACCTCCCCCTCTAAGCTTCTGAGATAGACGACCTCTCCTAAGCGTTTTATCTCCACTATTGGTGGTTGTAAGGGTTGCGTGCTTGCTTTTATTCCACAGGAGTGGAGAAAAAATACAAAAACACTCCCAAACAAAAAGGGTCTGAGCATTAAAAAAGTTTATATCATTCGCTTTGGAGGTCCTTTACAAGCTCCGCCTTTACTTCTTCTGGCATTTCTACCATGGCCTTATAGTTGGGATGATTGATTTCCACCCTGACGGGCAATTCTGCAAAGTCCTTCACCTGTTCTGGGGTCAGGTTCAGTTTGAGAAAGTGCACTACCGCTGCCTTGCCGTATTGATAGTCCTCTTTGCTTCTTTCGTCTGCCTCCGCCCTAATGCTGTGTTTGTTTCCAATGTGGAACCAAAGGTGGTCGTGAATTCCTACCAACTGTGGTAGAAGTCTTTTCCTTTCTTGCTCATCTGGAATTTCTATGAACATGGTTATAGACAGTTGATTTTTTTCTGGGATGAGCTCGTTATAAACATCTATCTCTTGCTGTATTTCTTCGTCTTTCACCATCCTCTCCGCCCTTATCATCTCCTGAATCTGAAACCAAACTGTGTCTCTGTTCTCAAAAACCAAATGAACAAGGTCTCCCACAAAGAGCCTTCTCTTTTTCTTTATCTCTATGATCTCTCTGCGTTTTTGTTCCCTTACCTTTTCGTATTCGTAGATGTTTAGTATCTCTCCAAACTCAATCTTTTTCATTTCACCGCTCCCTTAGTGTGTTAGAAGGAGGGACCGCGAGGGTCCCTTTGGAGTGTTTAGGATTTGAGGCTTTCCAGTGCTTTTTGGAACCTTCCTGCGTGGGACTTCTCTGCCCTTGCAAGGGTCTCAAACCACTCTGCTATGTCGTCAAAGCCCTCTTCCCTTGCAATCTTTGCAAAGCCCGGATACATTTCAGTGTATTCGTAGGTCTCTCCGGCGATTGCAGCTTCCAGGTTTTGCTCCATGGTGCCTATTGGCATGCCGGTAGCTGGGTCTCCACCGCCGTATTTTTCCAGAAACTCAATGTGTCCAAAGGCGTGTCCAGTTTCGCCCTCGGCGGTTTCCCTAAAGATGTTTGCTATGTCTGGGTACCCCTCAATGTCTGCCTTTCTGGCAAAGTAGAGGTACCTTCTGTTGGCTTGGGACTCACCCGCAAAGGCATGCTTGAGGCATTCCAAAGTTTTGGTACCTGCTAGGCTCTTGCTCATGGCTTCACCTCCTTAAAGGGTTTTAGTTAATGTATATTATATGCAAATTTTTCTCATTTGTCAAGGGGTATCAAAGGAGCTTCTAAAAATACAAGCCTAAGGCAAAGTTTCTAAAAGATGATATAATTTTTCTTAGTGAAAAACTCTCAGAATTTGTTGGTTACCCATTGTACGACCAATAGAAAGAGTCCTAAAAAGGGGAAGGGTTTTATAATCCATAACAGCGCAAGAAAAGGCTTGATATAAAACCTTAAGGAGTAAAACCATGGAAGAGAAAAGGGTGTCTTTAAAGCTTTCGGAAAAAGAGCATACCTACACAGCAAGCACCTCTTACGGTGAGCTCCTAGTGGGAGAAAAGGGCTACAGACCCATGGAACTTGTTTTGGTTGCCCTGGCGGGCTGTATGGGGGTGGATCTTTCTCATATTCTCAGTAAGAAGAGGCAAAAGGTACAAGACATAAACATAAAGGTGGTGGGAAGAAGGAGGGATGAGCATCCAAGGGTCTATGAGGACATAGAGCTGGAGGTGGAGGTCTACGGAGAGGATATAAATCCAAAGGCGGTGGAGGATGCGGTAAAATTGTCTGTTGAAAAGTATTGTAGTGTGTATGCAATGCTGAGAAATTCTGTTAATATACGGGTGAGATGGAAGGTGTTGGGAAAGACAGACTCGGAGCAAAAATAGAAGAGCTAAAGAAGGAAGGGGCAAAGGCTCTTGTCTCTTACCTAACGGTGGGTTATCCTACCTTTGAAGACTCTTTAGAAGCCTTTAGGATCGTCCTCAGAGAGGGTACCGATATACTTGAGATCGGCTTTCCCTTCTCGGACCCGGTGGCGGACGGTCCCACCATCCAAAGGGCTCATCAAGTCGCCTTGGAAAATGGCACAAAGGTAAAGGATGTTTTTTACCTGTCAAGGACTTTAAGGCAGGAGTTTGAAGGAATTCCCTTCCTTTTGATGACCTATTACAACCCAATTTTTAGGATGGGTCTGGAAAGGTTTGTAAAGCTTGCTAAAGATAACGGAATAGATGGTTTCATAGTGCCAGACTTACCGCCGGAGGAGTGCTTGGACCTAAAAAGGGTGTGCGAAAGGGAAGGTATGTCCCTTGTTCTTTTGGCATCTCCCACCAGCACCGAAAAAAGACTCAGACTCATATGCGAACATACAGACCATCTTACCTACTTTGTTTCCCTGACGGGAACTACCGGTGAGAGGGATGTCCTTCCTTTGGAGAGGCTAAAAGAGCGTTTAGCCCTATACAGGAAGGTATGCGAAAAGCCTGTAGTGGTGGGCTTTGGCATCTCAAAGGGAGAGCAAGCTAAGGCGATAGCGGAACTATCTGACGGTGTGGTGGTAGGTAGTGCCTTTGTAAAGCTCTGCGGTGAGAGAAGGTTTGAAGAGCTAAGGGAAAAGGTCAGGGAGATAAAGGAAAGCTTGCTTTCCCTTAGCCCTTCCAGAAATTTATAACAGGCATACGCCAATCTCCGTTAAAGCTCCTTTTGGTGATCTTTGTGCCAAGGGGTGCTTGCTTTCGCTTATACTCTGCCTTCCTGAGCATATCAAGGACCTTTTCCACCACCGCCTTATCAAAGCCTCTGCGGACGATCTCTTCTTTTGATAAGCCCTCCTCTATGTACAGGCTCAAGATTTGGTCAAGAAGTTCGTAGGGTGGGAGGGTGTCCTGGTCTGTTTGGTTGGGTTTTAGCTCTGCGGTGGGTGGTCTAACAAACAGCCCTTCGGGTATATCTGGCTTTATGGAGTTTCTATACCGAGCAAGCCTATAAACCATCGTCTTGTAAACATCCTTTATGGGGGCAAAACCTCCCGCCATGTCTCCGTATATGGTAGTGTAGCCCACCGCAGACTCGCTTTTGTTGGAAGTGGAAAGCACAAGCCAGTGGTGTTTGTTGGAAAGATAAAAGAGTATATTTGCCCTTATACGGGCTTGGAGGTTTTCCTCCGCCAAGCCAATCTCTTCGCTTTCAAAGAGCCTTCTGTAAGTGTTAAAGAGCTCATCTATAGGATAGACCAAAAGTTCAATGCCCAGATTTTCTGCCAACTCAAAGGCGTACTTTTTGCTCTCTTCGGAGGTGAAGGGAGAGGGCATAAACACACCAACCACGTTCTCTTTTCCGAGGGCATCCACTGCGAGGCAGGCGGTAAGGGCAGAGTCTATGCCACCGGATATACCAACCACCGCCTTTTTAAAACCCGACTTAAAAAAGTAATCCCTCAAGCCAAGCTCCAAAGCCCTGTATATCTCCTCTTCCTCCGCAAGCTCCCTTTCCACTCCGCCCTCAAGGTAGGGAAGTGCTCTTTCATCTTGTAGCTCCAAAAAGGACGGACAATCCACCCTTTTCTCCCTTAGTCTTAAGTCCATAAGCCTTTTGCTTTTTACCTTTTCAAGGGGCAAGCTTACAGTTTTTACCATCTCCTTGAAGGCAGAAGCCCTAAAGATAAGCCTTCCCTCTGGGTCTATAATCAAACTTCTTCCGTCAAAAACTAGGTCATCCTGCCCACCCACCAAGTTTGCATACACCACATAAGCCAAGTTATCCTGAGCCCTCGCCTTCAAAAAACTTTCTCTGAAATGATATTTACCCACATAGTAAGGGGATGCGTTTATATTTATGAGCACTTCCGCTCCGCAGAGGGCATAAAACCTTTCCCAACCATCCGGATGCCATATATCTTCGCACACAGAAAAGCCCAGCTTAACACCGTTTAAAGAAATCATAAAGGGTTTTTCTCCCTTTCTGAAGTACCTTTTTTCGTCAAAGACCGAATAGTTGGGTAAAAAGGTCTTGTGATAAACACCAAGAAGCCTTCCTCTACCTATCAGCACCAGAGAGTTATGAAGGTCTCCCTCGTAATAGGGCGTGCCTACCACCGCAAGGGAGTTCAGCCTTTTTGAAAACTCTATTAATTCCTCCAATTTTTTTTTGCATTCTTTCAAAAAACCTATGCTGTGCAAAAGGTCTTGGGGAGGGTAGCCCGTAAGGGCAAGCTCTGGAAAGACAACAATATGGGTAAGATGGTCTTGAGAAGCCCAGGCATCAGCAATCTTCTTTAGGTTTCCCTCTAAATCTCCTACGTGGAAGTTCAGCTGGGCTATAGTTATGTTTATGAACTCCATTCAAACAATTTTATTTTATAATCATACTCCATGTTTGAAGGTTCCATCGTTGCCCTAATAACGCCTTTCAAAGGGGGAGAGGTAGATTATCAAGCCCTGGAAAATTTGATAGAGTTTCACATCAACAATCACACGGACGCCATTTTGGTCTGCGGAACCACCGGAGAATCTCCTACCCTTACCTTTGAAGAACACGAAAAGGTCATAGAGGAAGCGGTCAGAATAGCAAGGGGAAGGATAAAGATCATAGCGGGCACAGGGGCAAACGCCACCCACGAAGCGATAGAGCTCTCTACCCATGCCCAAAGGGTGGGGGCTGACGCTTGTTTGCTGGTGGCTCCTTACTACAACAAGCCCACTCAAGAGGGGCTATACAGACACTTCAAGGCTATTGCGGAAGAGGTGAGCATCCCAATAATTCTTTACAACATACCCTCAAGGACTGGGGTTGAGATTGCACCGGAAACCATATACCGGCTAGTAAAGGAGCACGAAAACATAATAGGTTCAAAGGAATCTACTCCCAACATGGACAGAATATCCGAGCTAAAGAGGCTGTTGGGAGACAACTTTACTATACTCTCGGGAGATGACTCCTTGACCCTTCCTATGATGGCTTTGGGGGCAAAGGGAGTGATCTCGGTGGCAAACAACATAATGCCGAGGGAAGTAAAACAGATGGTAGATTATGCACTAAAGGGAGACTTTAAGAAGGCAAGGGAGATGCACTATTACCTTTATGAGCTTTTCAAGGTGCTTTTCATAGAGACAAATCCTATTCCTGTAAAGACTGCCTGCTGGGCTTTAGGCATGTGTGAGAAGGAGTTCAGGTTGCCCTTGTGTGAGATGAAGCCGGAGAACGAAAGGAAACTGATAAGCGTGCTGAAGGCTTACAATCTCCCGGTGGTGCGCGGAGATGGATAGGCTACTTTTATTTCTAAACAGTGCATACCTTGGGCTTGGAGCCTTTTTTAGCTTTTATGTGGCACCCACCCTCTTTAAGGTCTTAGAGAAGACGGAAGCGGGAAAGGTGGTAGAAAGGGTATTCCCTGTTTATTTCTCTTTAGGTGTGGTGGTTATGCTTATCTCCACCCTTTTGGGTTGGAAGGTCAGCAGAAGCTTTTTCCTTTTAGCCCTTATAAACCTACTTATCCATTTGGTTCATAGGTTTTATGTCCTTCCTACCGCAAACGCCCTAAAGGCTGTGGATTATTCCGCCTTCATGAAATGGCATGGCATATCCATGCTTTTGAATGGGATCAGCTTGCTTTTAACCTTGGTTATGATAATAATACTCTCAAAAAGAGGTGGGTAGAGATGATGGATGTGTTTTTTATGGAGAGGGACCCTTACGCACCCATCAGACACTGCTATCCGGTGGATAAAGTACTCTACAAGGGCAAAAGTCCCTATCAGGAGATTATGGTTATAGAATCTCCACATTTTGGAAAGGTTCTGGTGCTGGACGGCGTTGCCCAGTGTGATGAAAAGTATGAGTTTATATACCATGAGTTTATGGCGCATGTGCCACTGTATGCCCATCCAAACCCTGAAACCGTTCTGATCATAGGGGGAGGGGACGGAGGAGTGCTAAGAGAAGTGCTGAAGCATCCGGAAGTAAAGAGGGCTGTCCTTGTGGATATAGACAAAGAGGTTATAGAAGTTTCCAAAAAATTTTTGCCCACCATGGCCTGTGCCTTTGATGACCCAAGGGTCATCGTGTTAAACGAGGATGGCTACAAATACATTCAGGACTACGAAAACGAGTTTGATGTGATAATCGTGGATTCCACAGACCCGGTGGGATTTGCCCATGTGCTAACCACCGAGGAGTTCTTCAGGTATGTGTACAGGGCCCTAAAGGAGGATGGCATATATGTGGGGCAAACAGAGTCCATATACTATCACATAGAGATTGTGAGACGTGTCCAAAAGGCTTTGAGAAAGGTCTTCCCTGTGGTGGATCTATACACTGTGGTGATACCGGGTTATGCGGGCTACTGGTGGACTATCTCGGTGGGCAGTAAAAAGTATGACGTTAGGGAGCCTAAGAGGGAGGTAAAGGTCCAGACAAAGCTTTACAGTGATGAGATGCACAGGCATGCCTTTTTGCCCATGGGCTTTTATCAAAAGCTTTTAAGGGAAGATTTCAAGTTCTAACATGTTCTTCCAAGACATAATAATGAACCTTCAAAAGTTTTGGGCGGAAAAGGATTGCGTCATCTGGCAACCCTACGACATAGAGACGGGTGCTGGGACTATGAACCCTGCCACCTTTCTTAAGGTTTTGGGACCAAAGCCCTGGAACACCGCCTACGTGGAACCATCCAGAAGACCAAAGGATGGAAGATACGGAGAAAATCCCAACAGGCTTCAACACTACTTTCAGTTTCAGGTGATCCTAAAGCCCGCACCAGATAACCCTCAGGAGTTATATTTGGAGAGCTTAACATCCCTCGGTATAGACCCAAAGGAGCATGATATAAGGTTTGTAGAAGACGATTGGGAGTCGCCTACCCTTGGTGCCTGGGGGCTTGGTTGGGAGGTATGGTTGGATGGCATGGAGATAACCCAATTTACCTACTTTCAACAGGCAGGAGGGCTTGATTTGGAGGAGATCTCCGTAGAAATCACCTACGGTTTGGAACGTATAGCCATGTATTTGCAAGGGGTGGATAACGTCTTTGACATAAAGTGGAACGAGTGGCTAACCTACGGAGAGGTCTTCAAAAGGGCAGAGTATGAGTGGAGCGTTTATAACTTTGAAAAGTCAAACCCGGAGGTGCTCTTTAAGCTTTATGAGATCTACGAGGAGGAAACCAAAAGGCTACTGCAGGAGGGATTAGTCCTACCCGCTTACGACCACCTGCTGAAATGCTCCCATACCTTTAACCTTTTGGACGCAAGGGGCGTGATCTCTGTCCAAGAGAGGGCAAGGTATATACGCCGGATGAACAACTTAGCCAAAGAGGTTGCCAAGCTGTACCTGGAAAAGTGGCAATGAAGCAAAAAATTTTCACAGACCAAGCACCAAAGCCGGTGGGTCCTTACTCGCAGGCGGTAAAGGTGGGAAACTTTCTGTTCGTAGCGGGGCAGATAGGCATAGACCCAAAAACGGGAAAGCTAAGGGAGGGCTTTGAAGAACAGGTTAAGCAGACCTTTGAAAACATCTCTGCCATACTCTCCGCCTGTGGCTACTCGTGGGAGGATGTGGTCAGGGTGGTGGTGTATCTGAAAGACCTTTCTAAGTTTTCGGACTTTAACAGGTTGTATCAGGAGCTTTTGAAGGATGTTAGCGTTCCACCGGTGAGGAGCACGGTAGAGGTTAGCTCTCTACCAATGAACGCTTTGGTAGAGATAGAAGTAACCGCCTACAAAGAGGGATAAAACGAGGCTGTTCTAAAAATCCCTTATTGGGACCGTCCCTCCAGCCTCTAAAGGGACTAACCTACTCCTCACTCTATCCCACACCCCTTCCACCAACACAGGCTTCAGAGGAGAAAGGTCTCTTGGTAAGACCTTTCCAAGGATAGGGAAGAGGAGGGCTACCTTCAGAACTTGCCAAGCTACCTGAGAGACCTTTTTGGTCTCTCCCTGCTCGGGATTCCTTCCATAGGCTCCCTCACAGGAACTTGGCTCACTCTGAAGGCTTTGTAGGAGATTGATTAATAGCTTTCTTGCATCCTCTACACTCCTTAGTTCGCTTTTTAGTGCGTTTCTCTTGTATTCGTTGGTTTCCTTCTCTATAAGCTCCGTAAGTTCTTTTTCCCTCTCATCATACTTCTTTAGGGCAAACTCTAAATATGCTTTGTCTTTCAAAAGTTTCCCGTAGTTCTCAGGCATGTTCTCTTTAAAGCCCAGTGCCCTTCTCCCTATCACATAAGCACCAGCTATGTCTTTATCTATGTTCAACTGTGGTGCATACTTTAGCATGCTTATGATTGATGTATAGGCTGGATGGACTTCTATTACTTCCACTCCCTTTAACATTGCTACCCTCTTTAGCTTTTGCAAAAACTTTTTGGCGTTCCACTGATGAAGCCTTTTTCTTAGCTTAGCTTTCCCATCCCCACGCATTCCTTTTTTGAGTTTCTTTAGGTTTTCTATAGCTATAGCTTTGCCTTTCTGAATGGCCAAATCCACTATTTGATGGGCTAATATCCACTCTTGGTGGTCTTTGCTGTTTTGAGAAAGTCCTAAAAGGTGGTGTAGGCTTATTGTTTGATAGCTTAATAATTCTCCAGTCTTTGAAACTTCCGCTATGGCTAAGTGGATGGGTGATGCGTTAGTGTCTATGGCTATTACTCCGTTCTCTTTGGTGTATTTCACTTTAGGCGTTGGGAGTTCAAAGGATACACTTCCATAAACTTCTCCATCTCTCAGTTTTAACTCCACCGTGTAAGGAAAGTAGCTATGGGTTTGCCAGCTTTCTAAAAGCATAGCCATAAAGG
The DNA here is from genome assembly GCF_000512735.1 of Thermocrinis ruber. Lineage (NCBI taxonomy): Bacteria > Pseudomonadati > Aquificota > Aquificia > Aquificales > Aquificaceae > Thermocrinis > Thermocrinis ruber. The sequence goes on along the minus strand of NZ_CP007028.1, from coordinate 976,991 downwards.
TTATCCACTTGTCTTTGCTATTACTTGGTTCCCTTAGCACTTTGGCGTAGATAAACTCCCTGTTTCCTGTGGTAATTCTAAGGCAAAGCTGTCCGTTTAGGTCTTCAAATCTCGTTAGTCTGTTTCCTTTGTCTGCCTTTGACCCGATGCTTATAAGTGTTCCTTGTCTTAGTTCTTTCCATTGCTTTTTAAGTCTTTCTCTCAATTTTCCTGTAAGATGGTTTTTGCAAAGTTTTTCAAAAAGTCTTCTACCACCAAACACCACTGGTTTATCTGTGGGATATTGCTTAGCTTTGTATATGGCTGAGTCAATGTATTTAGTTGGCAACTCAGGAAATAGCTGTCTTAGTCTTTGGTATACTTGGGCGTGTGGGTTTTTTGTTTCTTCTTTTTCCAACTCCTTTAGCATATTGTATGCCACTCGGATGGCGGAGGATTGATTACGCATAAGCTTTATAAGTTTTTCTTTGTCTTCCTTTTTCAGTTCAAGCTTAAACTGTAGGCTAACAAACATCAGGGTTAGATTTTAGCTTTAAAACTCTTGTGTGTCAAGGGGTTTGTATTTCGGGATAAAACTGCCACATATGGTTCAAAGGTCCATGCCCTTTGCCAAGGTTCAAAGAGTGTTCTATGGCACCCTGCACATACTCCCTTGCCTTTCTGACTGCCTCTTTTAAATCAAAGCCCTTTGCCAAGTATCCTGCTATGGCAGACGCTAAGGTGCATCCTGTCCCATGGGTGTTTTTGGTGGGCACCCTTTTGTAGCTCAGATACTCAAAGCTTGTTCCATCGTAGAAAACATCCACCAGAATATCTCCTTCCATATGACCGCCCTTTAACAAAACTGCAGAGGGTCCCATAGAATAAATCTCTTTGCAAGCTCTTTCCATATCCTCCAAAGTTTTTATGTCCTTTCCCACAAGGGCGCAAGCTTCAGGAATGTTAGGAGTAACTACCGTTGCCAGAGGAATAAGGAGTTCTTTTAGGGCAACCTCGTCGGAACTCTTTAGGAGTGGGTCTCCGGACTTGGCTCGCATCACCGGGTCCACCACCAGATTTTCAAGTTTAAAATCTTTCACCGCCCTTGCTACCGCCTCTATGATGCCCGCATGGGAGAGCATGCCCGTCTTTACCGCATCCACTCCTATGTCCTCAACCACCACCTTTATTTGGTTATAGACCACCTCCGGGGGCACATCCACCACTCCAAAAACTCCCACCGTATTCTGAACTGTGATGGAGGTTACCGCAGTCATTCCATAAACGCCAAGGGCGGTAAAGGTCTTTAGGTCCGCCTGAAGCCCAGCACCTCCGCCACTGTCCGAACCCGCTATGGTTAAAGCCCTTGGTATTTTCATAGCCTACAATTATAATCCACGAGCTTCTATAAAATATAAGCACCATGATCGCAAGATATACAAGAAAACCCTTCAAGGAACTTTGGTCGGAAAAGAGAAAGTTTGAGCTTTGGTTAAAGGTAGAGCTGGCAGTTTGTAGGGCATGGCACAAGAAAGGTAAAATTCCCACCCAAGCCTTGCAGGAGATAGAAAGGAGGGTCAAGGTAGATGAAAGGACCCTTGAGAGGATAGAGTATTACGAAAAGATCTACAAACACGATGTGCTCGCCTTTGTGTCTGCCATTGGAGAGCAAATACCCGAGTACTCCCACTACTTTCACATGGGGCTCACCTCCTCCGATGTGGTAGATACCGCCTTAGCTTTACAGCTGAAGCAAGCCCTAAACCTGATCATTGAAAATGTGGATCGGCTGTTGGAAAGGTTAAAGGAACTTGCCCTGAGGGAAAAAGACACCATCATGATGGGCAGGACCCATGGGGTGCATGCGGAACCCATTACCTTGGGGCTGAAGTTTTTAAGTTGGTATCAGGAGATGAAAAGAAACAGGGATAGGCTTGTAAGGGCTTTGGAAAACATATCCTACGGCAAGCTCTCCGGTGCGGTGGGAACATACTCTAATTTGGACCCGGAGATAGAAAGGCTTGCCTTGGAGGAGCTCGGGCTAAAGGTGGAGCCTGTTTCCACCCAGATCGTGCCAAGGGACAGGCACGCGGAGGTTCTGTGGGCTATTGGTATAGCCGCCACATCCTTGGAGAGGTTTGCCACCGAGATCAGACATCTTCAGCGCACCGAAGTGGGTGAGCTTCAGGAACCCTTCACAGAAGGACAAAGGGGCTCTTCTGCCATGCCACACAAGAAAAACCCTATCCATGCGGAGCGAGTGTGTGGATTGGCAAGGCTTATAAGGGGCTACCTTACCACCGCTTTGGAGAATGTGCCACTGTGGCACGAAAGGGACATATCCCACTCCTCCGCAGAGAGGGTGATCTTGCCGGACGCCACCACCGCCATGGATTACATCCTGAACCTTTTCATCCAAATTTTGGATGGGCTGGTGATAGATAGGGATAGGATGATAAAGAACATGGAGCTTTCCTTTGGGCTCTACGCATCCTCAAAAGTTTTGGTACGCCTTATGGAAAAGGGAGTGCCAAGGGATAGGGCTTATGATATGGTCCAAGCTTGTGCTATGAAAAGCTGGAACCAAAAGAGGGCTTTTGCGGACGTTCTGGCAGAGGACCAAGCTATAAGAGAATTTTTGTCGGTGGAGGAAATAAGACAGCTCATAGACCCAAAGGGCTTTTTGAAGAACATAGATGTCATTTATTCAAGAGTTTTGGGTTCAAGCTGAGTTCCCTCATAGAATTTGCTGAAAGAAGGACTATATTAAAGGCATGCAAAAAAACAGGTTAGCGAACGCAAGAAGTCCCTATCTTAGAAAATCCGCCCATCAGCCGGTAGATTGGTACGAGTGGTCGGAAGAAGCCTTCAAAAAAGCCAAAGAGGAAGATAAGCCCATTCTTCTTTCTATTGGGGGTGTGTGGTGTCATTGGTGTCATGTGATGGCACACGAGAGTTTTGAAAACGAAGAGATCGCAAAGATCATAAACGAAAACTTTGTCGCCATAAAGGTGGACCGGGACGAAAGACCGGATATTGACAGGCGTTATCAGGAGGTGGTCTTAGCCCTCACGGGCTCTGGTGGTTGGCCTCTTACAGTATTCCTCACTCCCGAAGGGGAAGCCTTCTTTGGTGGTACCTACTTTCCGCCCGAGGACCGGTGGGGAAGACCGGGCTTTAAAAGTCTTCTCCTGCGAATAGCCCAACTTTGGAAGGAGGACAGAGGAAAGATTTTAAAATCTGCCAAGCAACTATCCCAAGCCTTGGAGCTTTTCAGCGTGCGATCCTACAAAGACCATGTGGGAGAGGAACTACTTGACAGGGGCATTAATCATATTCTTTTGAGTGTAGATTACCAGCACGGAGGATTGGGGGATGCGCCCAAGTTTCACCACGCCAAAGCTTGGGAGCTTTTACTTTACAGATACTTCTTTACCCAAAACAAACAGCTTTTAAAGGTGGTGGAGCTCACTTTGGATGCCATGGCGAAGGGGGGCATCTACGACCACCTGTTGGGTGGTTTTTTCAGATACTCCACAGACCAAAACTGGATCGTCCCACACTTTGAAAAGATGCTTTACGATAACGCAGAACTTTTACAGCTCTACTCTATGGCTTATCAAGTTATTCCAAAGCCCCTTTACGAGCGCGTTGCCAAAGGCATAGTGGAGTATTACAAAAGGGAGGGCACAGACCCAAAGGGAGGCTTTTATGCGTCCCAGGATGCAGACATTGGGCTCTTGGACGAGGGCGGATACTACACCTTTTCTTTAGAAGAGTTAAAGGATGTGCTAACTCCCGAAGAGTTAAAGGTGGCAAGCTTGCACTTTGACATAGGACCAAAGGGAGAGATGCACCACGACCCTACCAAGAATGTGCTCTTCATAGACAAGGAGGAGGATGAAATATCAAGAATTTTGGGCATGCCCAAGGAAGAGGTCCAATCTCTACTTGAAAGTGCCAAAGGAAAGATGCTCAAATACAGAGAAGAGACAAGAGAAAAGCCCTTTGTGGACAAAACCATATACAGCGGATGGAATGGGCTTATGTTAGAGGCTATGGCGCAGTATTACAAAACCTTTGGAGACCCATGGGCAAAGGATTTCTCCAAGCTTACCGCAAAGAGGCTCCTTGAGGAGCTATACAAAGAAGAAGGCTTGGAACACACCCACGGTGTGAAGGGCTTTTCTGAGGACTACATATTCTTAGCAAGAGGACTCTTGGCACTCTATGAGATCACACAGGAGAAACAATGGTTAGAGGTTGCCCTAAAACTCACCAAACAGGCAATGGAAAAGTTTTGGGACCCACAGAACTGGGGCTTTTTTGACACAGAAGAACAGGGAGAGGGTTTTTTGAAGGTAAGACTAAAAAACATTGCGGACACACCCACCCAATCTGCCAACGGCTCCGCGCCTTACCTCTTGCTACTGCTCGGAAGTATAACCCAAGAGACGGAGCTGATTGACTATGCGGAAAAGAACCTACAAGCCTTTGCCCGCTTTATTCAAGAGGTACCCACAGCCTCCGCCTCTTACCTGATAAGCCTTTATGCCTACCTTAAGGGCATATACAAGGTGGAGACCAGAGACTTCTTTGAACCATTGCTGAAAGCCTTCAGACCCTTTAAGTTTGTCCTCCGCAAGGATGTAGATGGAGTGGTTATCTGCGAGGGAACAGTGTGTAAGACCTATCTGGGCATACCCGATTCCTTTTCGTAGGGCCAAGTTAGAATGCCACCCGCCAGATTGTAGGCTTCGTAGCCAAAGTGTCTAAGCAGGTATGTGGCAAAGGCACTCCTCTCTCCACTTCTGCAGTAGACTATGATCTTTTTATCCTTTGGTAGATTGGCGTAGGCATATCTGAGCTCATCGAGGGGTATGAGCAGAGAGTTGGGTATCCTCACCTGCACATGCTCGGGCGGAGTTCTAACATCAAGCAAAATCACATTGTCCTTTCCTTCCTCCAAAAGCCTCTTTGCCTCTTCCGGTGTTAATTCTGGTACTTGAAACATAAGAATATTCTAATATGAAAAACCCAGAATTTCAACCCACATCAGGAGGTTAGCTCCTAAGTTTTTGGCTTGGGAGTGAGCTAAGAACTGAAAAGCCACAGTCTGATCTAATGACATTAATCATATTGACACTGCATTTCAATTTTGCTAAAATGGATAATGAAATTAAATCTCAGTAGGAGGTGTAGCATGAGAAAGGTTTTGCTTCTCTCTGCAGTGTTTTCTTCGTTAGTCTTTGCCCAGAGCACCGAGGAGCGCGTCAGACAGTTGGAGGAACAGATAAGAACGCTCCAGCAGGAAATTCAGAGGCTAAAGGAGGAGCAAAAGAAGGTAGAGGAGACAAAGCAGGAAACGGAGGTGCTAAAGGAAGAGCTAAGAAAGCTCAGGCTTGAGATTGCCATCCCACAGCTTGAGCTAAAGACCTACTCCGGCTTGGGACCCGCCGCCTCAAAGGCTATGTTTAACCCTCGGGGTGTTTCCATAGGTGGATACGGAGAGCTAACTTTTAGGAATAACAGCGTAGATGCAAGAGGGGGTGCAAAGAGCATAGCAAACGTCCAAAGGATCATTCTCTACCTTGGCTATGCCTTTGATGAGAAGTTAAAGTTCAACTCGGAACTTGAGCTTGAGCATGCTTCTACCTCTGGCTCTCATGGCACCGGTGGGGGCTACTTTAAGGCAGAGCTTGCCTTTTTGGACTACAACTTCAGACCAGAGTTTGGGGTGAGAGGTGGTCTTTTGCTCATGCCCGTGGGCATCGTAAACGAGGTGCATGAGCCACCCACCTTCCCAAGTGCAGAAAGACCCTTTCTTGAGCGTCGCATACTGCTCTCCACTTGGGAAGAGATGGGATTTGGTGTTTATGGCACCATCAAAAACCTTGACTACAGGTTTTACATCACCAACGGTTTGATGTTAAAGGGCGGTGGTGATTATAATGAATTGGAACCACTAAAAACAGTCAGACAGAGGGGTGCCAGGGCTGTGGCGGATAGGATAGGCTTTACCGGAAGGGTTGATTACACACTTCCGTACAACCTAAAGGTTGGCTTTTCTTTCTGGACGGGGGATATAATGTCTAAGGGTGGTAACGATAGCTACCTCATATATCCATCAAGACTGAGAAGGGGCACAAAGCTTGGAAGCATGACCATGATCTCTCCTCACCTTTGGTGGCAGTATGGGGGTTGGGATGTTAGGTTTGTGGGTGCCCTTGTGAATGTAAGTAACGCAAGGAAGATAACCAATGACCTTCATCAATCGAGTGCAGATAGAACCAATAAACCCATCCCCTCCGAGCAAAGGGGCTATTATGTGCAGGTAGCGTACGACATATTCAGGCTATTCAAGATAGACAGGCAAGAGCTTTATGTCTTTGGCATTTATGAGGACTTTGACGCCCACGCAAAGGTTCCCCAAGGTTCCAATAAGCCAGATGGACATAAGCTAAAGGTGTATAATGTGGGTCTATCCTACAAGCCCCACCCCTTGGTGGCTATAAAAGCCGATTACGCAAGGCTGGACTACAGCCCGAATAAGAAGGATGAAAACGAATACAGGTTGACCCTTGGCTTCATGTTTTAAATTTTACGAGGATGGAGAAAATGGCTAAAAACTTCTGCAGGCTCTTGCTCGTGCTTCTCCTCCTCCCCTTTTTTACACAAGCAAAGCAGTTCAAAACTCCAGGAAAAGCCTTGGCGGAGATATACCCAAACGCGCAGATAGAGGTCAAAAATATTGTCCTCTCAAAAGAACAGCAGGAGGAAGTTCAAAAGCTATCGGGCGTCAAGCTTGACACAAGGCTCGTATCTTGGTATTTGGTAAAGAGAGGGGGAGAAGTCATAGCCTACGCTTATGTGGATACCCATGTGGTAAGGACAAAGCCAGAGGTGGTTCTATACACTATAACTCCAGAGGGAAAGTTGGATGTGGTGGAGGTTCTTGCCTTTCAGGAACCGTTGGAATATATGCCCGACGAAGACTGGCTCAAAGTTTTCAAAGGCAAAGAGTTGGCTCCGGGCACACTAAGGCACAGAAGGGACATTCCGAACATAACCGGTGCCACCATAACCGCAAGGGCTATAACCGACAACGCCCGCAAGGTTTTAGCCATCTGGCAGGTTCTCTTTGGGGGTAAGAGATGAGATTTTTTATATCCGCCAGACTGAAGGACAACAAGCCTCTTTATTACATGGTTATCTTCTTTCTCTTTCTCAGCCTGATCTTTTGGCTTAGCTCTTGGTTATACTTCTACAGCAAATACGGTTTTTCTTATGAAACACTCTACAAATACTTTTTCCAAGACCCAGAATTTCCAGAAAGAATATCTTTAGCCCAGCTCTCAGAAGATCTGCACATTCAGACCTTCTTAAACGCTTTCTATTTACTTACCATCTTTGCCCTATTTATTTTGACCTCTCTTTCTTCCTCTGTAAAGGCTTTTGCCATACTCCTGAGTTTCCTTTCCTGTGCATCTTATTTATACTCAGACTTCCTGATCCTATACCTTTCACCTACCTTTGTTTATTTAAAACTTTTTTCCTTTATAGGCTTTCAGCTCATAAACCTGTTTGTAATTCTTTACACCCTCTTAGCCTTATTAACTTCAAGGGAGGACAAATATACAGACATAAACCTACTTAAACTGTTAATGTTCTTTTTTTCCTTGCTTTTAATGGGCTTCTTTTTCACAAACATATTGGCTTTCTATTCAAAGATGGGCTTTTCCTTAGGTTCTATAAAGGAGTATTATCTTGGAAATCCAGAGAAGTTCCTAAAGCCTAAAACCTTTGGGGGTATGTTTAAGGTCTTTTATCCTCACCTTATTTCAATGGCGGTCTTTTCTGTGGCAGTTGGGCATTTTTTGATTTTTGCGGGTTCAAGCTTTAGCGTTCCTTTGGGAATTGGGCTATTTTTATTTTCATTCCTTGATAACCTTTCGGGTTTTTTGATTAGATTTTTACATCCAGACTTTGCCCTTCTAAAGCTTTTGTCTTTTGTAGCTTTGCAGGGTATTATCCTTTACTCCGCCCTGCTTATGCTAATGAGAAGTAAGCCATGGGCTTGATGCTATTTCTTTTTCTTTCCTTGTTTGCCTTCTCTCAGGAAAAGGTCTTTCACCTTATGGGCACTTATGCCATAATAGACCTGCCCTCCGAAAAGGCATATCAAGCCTACAGGTTTATGAAGGGACTTGAGGAAAAACTCTCCGATTACATAGAAGATTCTGAGGTTTCAAGGATCAACCGGAAGGCGGGTCTGGAACCGGTGGAGGTGTCTGCGGATACTTTGGAGGTTATAAAAAAATCCCTTTGGCTTTCGGAGCTCACAGAGGGAGCCTTTGACATAACAGTAGGTGCCATAACCATAAGGGCAAAAAGGTTAAGAGAAATTTCCGAAGACGAGGCAAGGAATCTGGTGAATTACAAAAAGGTCAAGGTGGAAGGCAGTAGGGTATTCCTTGAAGAGAAAGGCATGGCTATAGACTTGGGAGGCATAGGAAAGGGCTTTGCCATTCAGAAGGCCTATGAGTTTATAAAAACGGACAAGGGTTTTATCGCAATAGCGGGAGACCTAAGGATATGGGGACACAAAAGACTTTTGGCGGTGTATAACCCTATTAATGGCAAAATCTTAGCCCAAGGCTACAATAAAAAGGACCTTTGCCTTTCTACATCAGGAAATTACAGAAGAGAACACATAATCGGTAAAGGTGGCAAGCTATTGCAAGTAACAGTAGCTTATGAGGATTGCACTTTGGCGGATGGGTTATCTACAGCCCTTTTTTCTATGGATGATAAAAAAAGATGGGATTTTATTGAAAAACACCCACAGTTTGGCTATCTTCTGCTGTTTTCTGACGGCTCTGTTTATGTAAATAAGACCTTTCTTGAGTTTTTTGAAAGTTTGGAATTTTTCGGAAGTGGTATAAAATAAACCTATGAGGTCTGCCTACAGGATTTTTCTGTCTGGCAGGGTGCAGGGAGTAGGCTTTAGGAGCTGGACAAAGAACCTGGGAGAGAGCTACGGACTTAGCGGTTGGGTGCGCAACCTACCGGACGGAAGGGTTGAGGTTTTTGTGGAGGGCGATGAGGAGGTTGTGGCCCAGTTCATATGGAAACTGTGGGAGGGACCAAGGTCCGCAAGGGTGGACCGGATGGAAATTTTAAAGGAGGTGCCTACCCATGAAGAAAGAGGTTTTTATATTAAGTATTAGCCTACTTTTTGGAACAGCTTTTTCCCAAGAGTGCAAATACCACAAGGTAAAAAGTGGAGAAAGCTTAGAGAAAATCGCAAAGAACTACGGAGTTAGTGTGCAAGAACTCATAAAAGCTAACAAAAACCTAAACCCAAACAAACTAAAAGTGGGTGAAAATTTATGCATACCTCAGAAGACACCCGCGAAAGCGCAAGACTACGCCATATACAAAGTCAAAAAGGGAGACGCACTACAAAGCATAGCTGAAAAATTTGGTGTTGATGTGCAAGAGCTTAAAAGCTTTAACAACCTAAAGTCTGAAAAGATAATAGAAGGGCAGGAAATAAAAATACCCGCCAAGGGTACCGCCAAAAAACAAAAAAAGGAAACCCAAGAGTATGGAACCTATGTAGTTCAAAAGGGTGCAAGGCTTGAGCATATAGCAAAGAAGCTTGGTGTTTCTCAAAGGGAGCTGGAAGAGCTTAACCCAGAATTGAAAGGTAAATGGCTAACAAAAGGAACTGTAGTTAAGGTGCCAAAGCAAGAGCAGAAAAAGGAAAAAAGGGAAGAAAAATACACAGTATACAAAATCAAAAAGGGAGGTCGCCTTGAGCATGTGGCAGAGCGCTTGGGTGTTCCCAAAGAGGAATTGGAAAGGCTCAATCCAGAGCTGAAGGGTAAGCGGCTTTCTGCGGGGACAGAAGTAAAGGTGCCCGTAAAGGCTGAAAGGAAAGAGCCAAAGGTTCCCTACAAAACCTATGTAGTTCAAAGAGGTGCAAAGCTTGAGCATGTGGCAAAGAAGCTCGGTGTCTCTCAAAGGGAATTAGAAGAACTTAACCCAGAGCTAAAAGGTAAATGGCTAACAAAGGGAACGGTGGTCAAAGTGCCCTTAAAGGTGGAAGAAAAAAGACAAGCGGTCCGTCCAGTAGAGAATCCCTTAGAAGAAAGGAAGCAAGAGAGCACATCTAAGGCAGAAGCTGAAATGCCACAGGAAGTAAAAATATCAAGGAATAGTCTACCTATGCCTGTGGATGGTAGAGTTTCCAGAAACGGTAGAGGTATCACCATAACCACAGATTGTGGAAAGCCAGTAAGGGCAGTTGATAGTGGAAGGGTCATATACAGTGGAGGAGACCTCAAAGCTTACGGAAACATGGTCATAGTAGATCATGGAGATTTTATCTCCATATACGCATACAACGAGAAAAATTTAGTAAAGAGAGGCGATAGCGTGTCAAGTGGACAACAGATCGCTTTAGTTGGAAGAAAGAACGAAGGAGAGGAGTGCATGCTTTACTTTGAACTTAGAAATAAAGAGGGTGTTCCACTAGACCCAACTGAGTATATAAGAAACACCCAGTAAATTACTCCATAGGGCTTATGTAAATTATTGTTTTTTGTACACCTTTTTCTATACGCTTTAATGTTCTTATTTCGTAGATTTGATTGTCGTTTTTTATAACCTTAGCCTTTTCTAAGACATCCCATAGGCTCTTTAGCATGTTGTCAATATCCCTCTTTCTGTGATTGGGCAAAACCAGGATCACTTCCATTGAAAGTTTGCCTTCCAAAGGTTCTCCCTGATACTGCTGTTTTATCTCCCACACTGCCCTCATCTCCCAGTTTTTAACCCTTGGGGGTTTAAAAACTACACCGCCCTTTTTTCTTATATACCTGTTGCTTTTAGGAACTGGCAAAGAGGAAAGCTCAAGCTTTATCCTCTTTTCTTCACCCACTTTTTTCTTCAACCAGGAGGTCTAGCTCTTTAAAGTCCTTTACCACCACATCTACCATCTCTCCCTCTTTAACTAGCCTCTCTGCCTCTAAATAGCACAATCCATCCACCTCTGGCGCTTGAAACCAAAGCCTGCCTACGGGCACAATATTCATCTCCTCGTCGTAGCCATCCACTAGCATCCTAAAGCTTTTACCCAAAAGCCCTCTGTACTTTTCCTTTATAATCTCACTCTGAACTTCGTAAATAAGTGCCCTCCTTCTCTCCTTCTCCTCATCGGGTATAGGGTCTCCTAAGGACTCTGCAAAAGTGCCATCCTCGTGGGAATAGCTAAACACACCCACCCAATGGAAGTAGCCCTTTTGAACAAACTCAATCAATTCCTCAAAGTCCTTTGTGTCTTCCTCCGGATAGCCCACTATGAAGCTTGTTCTTAAGACTGCGTTGGGTATTTTGGAAAAGATCCTTTCCACGAGACCTTCCACAAAATCTTTACCATAGCCTCTTCTCATGCTCTTTAGAACTCTGTTGGAGACGTGTTGTAGTGGTATATCAAAGTATGGCAGGACCTTTGAAGAGTTTTTAATGTAATCAATAAGCTCATCGCTCACGTCTGTGGGATAAAAATATAAAAGTCGGACCCACTCTATGCCTTCTATGTCCTCCAGCTTTTCTAAGAGTTTAAGCAAGGCGTTCTTTCCGTATAGATCTCTGCCGTAATAGGTGGTATCCTGCGAAATCAAACATAGTTCCTTTACTCCGTTTTCTGCTATCCACTTGGCTTCCTCTACAAGTTCCTGTATGCTCTTTGACCTGTATTTGCCCCTTATGGAAGGTATGGCACAAAAGGAACAAAGACGGTTACATCCCTCAGATATCTTAAGGTAGGCGTAAGATTTAGGAGTGGTTAATATCCTTTGAACTTTTTCTACTTTCTTTAGGCCCAAAAACTCAAGAATTTGGTCCCAGCTCTCAGTTCCAAAGTATGCCTGAACCTCTGGTATCTCCTTTTGTAGTTCTTCTTTGTACCTTTCCACTAAACATCCCATAACGATGACCTTCTTGTTTTCTGCGTATTCAAGTATGTAGTCTATTGCCTCCTCCTTGGCTGGGTTTATAAAACCACAGGTGTTTATGATTATAGTGTTTGCCTTTTTGGGATCATCCACCAGTTTTGCGCCCGCTGACTTTAACTTTCCAAGAAGAATTTCCGTATCTACCAAGTTTTTAGAACAGCCTAAGCTAATAACTCCTATCTTTAGCTCACTTCTTTTGCGTGCCATCTTCCGTCTTCTTTAAAAACTCTTTTGGATTTCTATTAACCTTTATAGTCTTAACGCCACCTCCCTTTTCCTCAACCACCATATAGTTCTCTACCTTTCCATTCTTTTCAACCACCATATATCCTACCACACCCTCCAAATCGGTAAAGGGCTCTTTTGCGTAGGAATACAAAAAGACCACCAAGAGAAGAAAAAGGAATCTCATATTTTCTCCTCCTTCATAATAACTAATATAGTCAAATCTCCTTTTAGCATGCCCTTTTCAACCCTCTCCACCTTAAAGGTAGAAGGGTATGATACAAAACCTCCCTTTTCCAGAGATTTTAGGAAATTCACTACGTTTGCATAACTACCCACAAAGGATATTTTAAGCTCTGCAGTGGGATGTTTTACCACATTGGAGGTTTGTTGTTTTTGCTCTTGTGCCTTTTGCTGTGATTTTTGTTGTTGAGGTTTTTGTTGTTGCTGTTGTCCTTGCTGTTGTGGTTGCTCCTTCACTATCTTAACTACCGCTCTCCCTTCTGGAGTTTTTTCCAAGGTGTAATTCACCTCATTGGGCTTTGCAAGGTTTATGGAAAGCAGTCTTACCCCGCTTTTGCTTGCTATGGCACCCAACTTTTTGTATACAGAGCTTACATCCTCAGTGGAAGGTATCTCTCCAACCAATAACTCAAGCTCTTGCTTTTTTACTTCCAGTTGAGCCTTTAAATCATCTCTTTGCTTTCTAAGAGGTTCCAAGGCCTTTGGGTCTGTCAATCTCTTTAACTCTGCTATGCGTCCGGTAAGCTCTTCCTTTTCCTTTCTACTTTTTTCTAAATCTTCTCTTAAAGGGGTAATTAGCATTGCATAGATATATCCTATGATGACTATTGGTAATATTAGAAGTATAAACAACTTCTGCCACTGAGGAAGGGCGGACCACTGGGCTTTTAGCTTTTCCATCACTGTCCTCCTATACTTTTTTCCGCAACAAGTTTTGTGGAATAATACTCATAACCGTTTGGTGTCACTTTCCTTTCTATACCACTTATAAAAACTTCCGCATTTTTCTTTCTAAGGCTGTTGGCATAAGAGCTTATGCTTGCATAGTCAAAAGAAGAGAGGTCAAATTCTGTCTTAAGTTTTCTATTTTCCATATCTAGGCTTTGACTATAAGTAAACATCCAACTAACAGAAGGAACGGAACTGGAAAAACTAACAAAGCTATTGTTGAAAGGTTCATACAGTGATTTCAAACCTACGAGTATATCCTTACTACGCTCTATCATATTCATTTCTGTCTTTAAAGCGGATATCTCAGACTCTATTTCTTTCTTTTCTTCTGAAATGCGTTTTGCCAATCCCTCTAACCTGCTTTTTTCCACCTGCAATTGATCTATCTCTAGCTTTATTTGTGTTAATTCTTTTGAGATTTTCCAATACCACACACCCATACCTAAAACGCAAATCCAAAGGAGAGCAGATAGATAATACTGTGCTTTATCTAGTTTTAAAAGATCACTAACCTTTACCTCCTTCAGAGATACAAATGTAGGTTGTGGTAGGGTTTTTTTAGCTTTTTTCTCCTTAAGTAGATTTATCTTTATCATTTTGATCCCCCCCTTAAACTAAGTATATAGGGGACAAAAAAGTTGGGCGGTAGTTCGCCAGCGTCCAAAAGCCCCAATATGGGCAGGTTTTCAAGCATATAATCCAAGAAACTTTGATTGCTTAGGATAACACCTGCAATATAAACGTTAAAAATATCGTTTATCACAATTAGATTCCTTACCTCTGCAATAAAGTTTTCCAAGAGTTCCTCAGAGGTGGAGTGTGATTCTGCCTTTTTAATGTATCCCAAATAATCCCAGTTTATTACAGAATAGGATATATTGGAAGGACTGTAAGTCAAAAGTATAGAATAATCGTAATCTATGTATAGAATAGAAAAAGGTAAGGCAAGCTTATGATATATGCCGTAATTCGCTATAGCCAGCACTTCATAGTCTATGATCTCAGGCTTTAGCCCTGCGGAACTGATTAAATTAGCTAGCCTATTGACAGATTCAGCACGGGCAAGCACCAAAGCCACACTTAGGGCATCTTCCCCGTGCAAGATAAAGTAATCGTAAGTGGCTTCCTCTTTTATCTGAGTTAATTCTCTTTTTATTATCCATTCTATGGCGCTGTCCAAATCCTTTTGGCTTATTTTGGAAGGGTATTTGTAGAGCTTTAGTATTCCATCGGTAGCTGGAAGCGCTGCAATAACCTTATGTCCCTGTAATCCATATTCAGCCACTATCTTTTTTAGGGCTGAAAGTTTTTTATTTTCATCTCCATCCTCAAAGATAATCTCCTGTGGTTGAAAAATGGGCTTTCCATCTTCTCCTAAATCTAAAAGCCTTATGAAGCTTTTACCAACCTGCAGTGCCAAGTAGTTTTTAGCTCCTTTGGAAGAAAAAAAACTCAAAGTCCTTATACGGTCCAAAACTTTCATACACCTACCCTCCTATTTTTAGTTTCGGCTTCTGCTATAACTAATAAAGTTTTTAATACGGAATCAGGGTTTAGTGAAATACTGTCTATACCTTCTTCTACCAGAAACTGGGCAAAGTCTGGGAAGTCGGAAGGTCCCTGACCGCATATACCCACCTTTTTACCCTTTTCTTTGGCGATGCTTATGAGCTGGGATATTAACCTTTTGACCGCCTCATTCCTTTCGTCGTAAAGATGTGCCACGAGCCCTGAGTCTCTGTCCAAACCAAGGGTTAGCTGAGTTAGGTCGTTGGAGCCTATGGAGAAGCCATCAAAGATCTCTGCAAACTTGTCCGCGAGGATAATGTTGGATGGAAGCTCTGCCATCACATAAACTTCCAGACCGTTTTCTCCCCTTCTTAGTCCATACTCCTCCATAACCTTGAGAACCTTTTCGCCCTCCTCCGGTGTTCTACAGAAGGGTACCATTACCTTGGTGTTGGTGAGCCCCATCTTGTTTCTCACCCGCAGTATTGCCTGACATTCAAGCCCAAAGGCTGGTTTGTAGACCTCCGAGTAGTATCTTGACGCGCCCCTCCATCCAAGCATAGGATTTTCCTCTTCTGGTTCAAAGAGCTCACCACCTATAAGTCCTTTGTATTCGTTAGACTTAAAGTCCGAAAAGCGCACTATTACAGGATTTGGATAGAAGGCAGCAGCTATTTTGGCTATGCCATAGGAGAGCTTTTTAACAAAGTACTGCGCCTTATCTTCATAACCAAAGGTCAGATTTTCTATCTCCTCTATGGTTTTTTTGAGGTTGATCTGTTTTTTGTCTTTACCCTTTGCCAGCTTGCTTTTGAGGGGTTCCTCCGCATGCTTGTATATGGAAGCCATAGAACAAATTCCCCTCTCATCGATGGCTCCACACTCTTCAAGCTTTTCCACCAAAGCTTTAAGCTCCCTGTAATAAAGAAGGGCTAAGGGATGGATCTTTATGTAGTTTGCTATGATGAACTCCTCACGTGCCAGTCCTACTCCATCGTTGGGAATAAAAGAATACTTGAAGGCCGATTCAGGGTTGCCCACGTTCATCATAACCTTGGTTCTGGTCTTGGGCAGTTCCTTTAGGTTGATCTCCTCTACCTCGTAAGGTATGTAGCCTTCGTATATGTATCCTATCTCTCCCTCTGCGCAGGAGAGGGTGATTTCATCACCAGTTTTCAACACTTCCGTTGCCTTGTGGGTACCCACCACTGCGGGTATGCCCAGCTCCCTTGCCACTATTGCTGCGTGGGCAGTTCTCCCTCCTCTGTTGGTGATTATACCGCTTGCTTTTTTCATTACGGGTTCCCAGTCTGGGTCTGTTATGTCTGTTACCAGTATCTCTCCCTCTTGAAACTGTCCTGCGTCCTTTAGGTCGTGGATGACTCTAACTCTACCATGAACTACCTTATCGCCTACTGCGATGCCATACAAGATCCTTTTCTTAGCCCTCTCCTCCACTGGCATGCTAATCTTGTAGACCTTTAGTACGTTCTCCTCTTTCCTTGAATGCACCGTTTCTGGTCTTGCCTGAACCACAAAGAGCTCGTTTAAAACCCCATCCTTTGCCCACTCTATGTCCATGGGCATCCATCTTCCGTTCTTTTTGGAATAGTACTCCTCTATCAGAACTCCCCATCTTGCCAGTTTTAAAATCTCCTCATCGGTGAGGGCAAACTGCTTTTGCTCTGAAAGTGGAACGTTGACGATCTTTGTCCTCTCTTGCCCCACTCCATAAACCATCTTTCTATCCTTTCTACCGAGCTTTTTTTCTATTATGGCCGAGTATCCCGCCTGAAGGGTAGGCTTGAAGACCATATACTCATCTGGGGTTATCATGCCCTGAACCAGAAGCTCACCCAAACCGTAAGTTGCATTTATAACTATCACATCCTTAAAGCCTGACTCTGTGTCCAATGTAAACATAACTCCGGAGGCGCCCAGATCGGACCTTACCATCTTTTGAACGCCCATAGCTATGCCAACCTTAAAGTGGTCAAAGCCCAAGCTCTCCCTGTAAGAGATAGCTCTGTCTGTGAAGAGGGACGCAAAACCGTTCTTTATAGCGGTTAGCACATTCTCCGCACCTACTACGTTTAGGTATGTATCCTGCTGTCCTGCAAAGGAAGCATGAGGCAAATCCTCGGCGGTGGCGGAGGACCTAACCGCCACATCCACCGCAAAGGAGTTATACCTCCGAGAGAGCTCAGAGTAATACTTTTTTATCAACTCCTCTAGTTCTGGAGGAAATTCTCCACCTTTTATAAGTTCCCTAACCTCGTATGCCCTCTTTGCCAAGTCCTGCACATCATTAGGGTTCAAACCTTCCAAAATCTTCCTTATCTTTTCTTCTAAATTGTTATACCTCAGGAACTCATAATAGGCTTTGGATGTTACTACAAAACCGTAGGGTATGTTAATGCCAAGCTTTGAGAGGTTTCTAAGCATCTCCCCGAGGGATGCGTTCTTTCCGCCCACCAAGGGCACATCCTCTATGCCCACCTCATCCAACCAAACTAAAAACTTCTGCTCCATGCCTACACCTCCAAAACTATTTTTTCAAAATCTCCAAAGCGGTTAAAAAGTTTTTTTATTCTAAACAGAAGGGCTAATCTATTTCTTCTAACTTCTTGATCTTTATCCATAACAAGAACCTTATCAAAGAAGCGGTCTATGGGTTCCTTGAGGTCCCAAAGGTCCAATGGTTCAAGCCTTTCACCCTCCAAGCTCTTTACCTTTTCCCAAAGTTCCCTCTCCTCTTTCTCCTTCATAAGGTCCTCCTCAACACGGTCATCTTCCCACCCCTTGGGAAGAATTTTAACGACCCTCCTGTAGGCTTCTACTACATCTTTAAATTTTTCCGTTTCTTTCAAATTGGCAAGCATCTGTACTAGCCTTATTGCCTCCAATGGTTTTAGTGGATCCTTCACCTCCAAAACAGCCCTTACAACATCGTAGCCATATGGCTCCAAGTAGGCTTCCAGCCTGTTTTTCATGAACTCCTCAAAACCCTGTGGGACAGAGCCCAGCACCTCCCTCAGGTTCAAGTTATAACCTCCGTTATCAAGGATTGCAAAAATGCCATAGGCACTGCGCCTTAGTCCGTACGGGTCCGAGCTACCGGAGGGCATCTCGCCCACACTCAAAAGGGTTGCTATGTTATCCAACTTGTCCGCCAAGGAGAGAATTTGAGAAACCGCACCCTCGGGCAAGGGGTCTGTGGCGCTTTTGGGGAGATAATGCTCGTAGATGGCTTTAGCTACCTCCTCCTCTTCTCCAAAAGCCTTTGCATAAACCATACCCATGTAGCCCTGAAGCTCATCCAGCTCCTTTACCATGTTGGTGAGCAGGTCCGCCTTTGAAAGGAATGCAGCCCTTTTTACTTTTTTTACAACATCCTCCCCAAAGCCAAGGGCTCGTGCGATCCTCTCTGAGAGTTCCATAAGCCTTTGGGTCTTCTCCCACATACTGCCCGCCTTTGGGTGAAAGATCACACCCTTTAGCCCATCCACCAGATTTTCCAAGGGGGTCTTTAAGTCCTCCCTGTAGAAGAAAAGGGCATCCTCAAGCCTTGCCCTTACAACCCTCTCGTAGCCTGTCTTTATCAAATCGTTTGGAGTATTACCGCTGAAGGCTACAAAGTAAGGCACCAGTTTACCCTCTTGGTTGGCAAGGCAGAAAAACCTCTGATGGTGGGCAAGGACTGTAATCAAAATCTTCTCGGGTAGTTCCAAATACTTTTCCTCAAAGCTTCCTACCACAGAGAAGGGAAACTCAAGGAGGTTTGCCACCTCCTCCGGAAGACCCTCTGGATACTGGGGCGTGCAACCTAAGGCGTAAGCTTCTTCCCTTAACATTTCTAAGACCATGCCCAGTCTCTCTTTAAAGTCTGGAATCACGTAAGCACTTTTTAGCTTTTCTTCATACTCCTCCGCATTTTTGAGAACTAAGGGACCACCATGCAAAAATCTATGACCGTATGTGATCCTGTCCGCCTTCACCTTACCAAATTGAAGTGGGACAACCTCCTCTCCGTAGAGGGCACACAACCACCGGATAGGTCTTGAAAAGGTCAAACCCTCTGAATTCCAACGCATCCTTTTGGGAAAAGGAATAGATTGTAAGAGCCCTTCAAACTCCTCTTTCAATTTCTCCAAGGGCGTCTTTTCCCTTTGAACCCTACGAACAGCCACATACCTTCCCTCTCCCTTTTGAACCTCTATCACTTCCTCTTGAGTGGCAGAGACCTTTTGCAAAAATCCCAAAAGCGCCTTTGTGGGTTTCCCATTCTCGTAAGCTACGCTAACGGGAGGACCAACTATGATCTCCTCTTTTTCTGTTGGTGTGTTTTCAAAGTCTTCTGTTAGAATGGCTAAACGCCGGGGGGTGCCGTAGGTTTTTATAACCTTTACCCCTAAGAGTTTTTCGATGCCCTCCTTGAGGCTCTCTAGGGCTAGGTTTATAACCCCCGCGGGCAGTTCTTCTGTTCCTATTTCAATCAGGAGCTTCATAACTACATCTCCATTAAAAGGGCTTGGGCTAAGTTAGACCAATAAGTTCCCTTTGCCTCTTTGAGGATGGACTCTAAGACCTTCTTTGCCTCCTCTTTCCTGTTGCTTTCTAAGAGCACTTGTGCCTTAAGCAGTTGGGCAGAGTAGTAGTTAAAGCTGTCTTTTCCTATAGAGTTGAGAACGCCGAGGGCTTTCTCTTTTTGTCCTTCCTTGTAGTATGCAAAGGCGAGCATCTCGGTGTATAAGGACTTTATTTGATCATCCTTCAGGGATGAAATTATCTCCAAAAGTTTTTTACTATCTTCCTTTCCATCCAAGGCGTAAGATAGAAGGAGGGGCTTAAAGGCACCACCCTTTTTCAGTCCTTCCTCTATTAGCTTCTTAGCCTTCTCCTCCTCCCCCGATTGCATCAACCTTCTTATCTCCCACTCAAGGTAAGATACCTCAAAGTTCCTCTTTTTTTCCCAATCCTTGTAAAGGATGAATAGTCCCACCCCTAAAAGCAAAAGGACAGGTGGGACCAGATACCTCCAAGGTAAAAACACCATTGATATAGATTTTAAACCATAACCTTCAAGAGTTCATCCACCACCTTTAAGTTCTTTAACACCGACTGAACGGACCTTTCCCACATTTCGCGCTCTTCCGGTAGCATGGGGATTTTGATGACCTCTTCCACTCCGCAGTTGCCAAGCTTGACTGGCACACCCACGCAGGCACCCTTCACTCCATAATACTCTCCCACTTCTCCATCAAGATAGACGGAGCAGGGCAGTATGCGTTTGTTGTTTGTTACTATGGCTTCCACCATCTCCACTATGGACGCAGCGGGAGCATGATAGGCGGAGGTACCCATTAGGTCCACTATCTCACCACCACCAAACTGAGTTCTTTTTATAAGTTCCTGAAGCTTTTCTTTGCTTAGCAGGTCCTTTAAGGGTATGCCACCTACGTTGGATATGGAGATCAAGGGAACCATCTCGTCACCGTGGCCTCCTATCACGTAGGCGTGAATATCTTGGGGAGATACGTCTATCTCCTTTGAGATGAAGGTTTTAAAGCGGGCTGAATCCAAAACGCCCGCCATCCCCATGACCCTTTGAGGTTCAAAGCCCAGCAGTTTGTAAACCGCGTAGGTCATCAGGTCCACTGGGTTGGTTACCACTATCACTATGGCATCCTTAGCGTATTCCTTTATTTTGCTGGCTATAACCGAGAGGATGGATATGTTCTTTTCCAAGAGGTCTTCCCTTGACATACCCGGTCTTCTTGGAAAGCCTGCGGTTATAACCACTATGTCGGAGCCCTCTAAGGCTTGGTAACCTTCTCCATCTGCGCTTACAGTGTATCCTTCCACTTTGCCGTCAATGTTGAGGGCGGAGAGCATCTGCTGAATGTCAAGGGCTTTTCCTTTAACGGGTTCTATTATTCTGTCTCCGTCCTTTTTGGGTAAGTCAAACATACGCACATCCACAAGCCCCCTTAGGGCAAGGAGGGCGGCGGTATGCTCCCCTACATTCCCCGCACCTACCACAGAAACTACCTTTCTTAGCTTCATACCTTTACCCCCTGCTTGCTTTTGATCCAGTTCAAGAGACCACCTTTGAGGAGCACAGAAATCTGCTTTGAAGTGAGGTTGTATGTGCAAACTATTTCCTCTCCAGTGGTTTTGTTTATAACCACGATTTCTTTACCTTCCTGTAGCCTATTTTTAAGGTCTGGGATAAAAAGTTCATCGCCCAGAGAGAACTTGTTGTAGTCCTCTTTGTGTTTGAACTCGAGGGGCACTATACCAAAGTTGACCAGGTTGGCGTGATGAATACGGGCAAAGGACTTTGCTATAACAGCCCTAACTCCCAAGAACCTCGGAGCCAACGCAGCATGCTCTCGGGAAGAACCCTGTCCGTAGTTCTCTCCGCCTACTATGATGTTTGCCTTGCCCTTTTGGTCCCTGATTTCCTTCGCTCTTCTTACAAAGTCTGGGTCTACGTAGTGATATACATACTCGCTTATGGCGTAGATGTTGGAACGCAGAGGTAGGATCTTGGCACCGGCGGGCATTATGTGGTCGGTGGTGATGTTGTCTCCCACTATGAGGGAAACCTCTCCTTCTATGCTTTCTGGTAGTTCATCAAACTCTGGCAGTGGTTTTATGTTGGGTCCTCTGTATATTTCTACCTTTTTGGCTTCTTCCTCCGGTAGTGGCTCTATAAAGGCTTCGTCGCCGTAGGGGAACCTTTCTGGCATTTCCACCTTGACCCACGGAATACCCAACTTCCTTGGGTCTATGATCTCTCCTGCAATGGCGCAGGCTACGCAGACCTCGGGGGATGCAAGGTACACCTTTGCGTCGGGTGTGCCGGACCTACCCTCAAAGTTCCTGTTAAAACTCCTTACGGAAACACCACCGGAGGGAGGTGCAAAACCCATGCCTATACAGGGACCGCAGGCACTTTCCAATATCCTCGCACCAGCCTTTAGAAAGGTCAAAAGGGCACCATTTTGGGTGATCAACTCAAGGGCTTGTTTGGAACCTGGGGCTACCGCAAAGATCACATCAGGATGAACCTTTCTACCTTCCAAAATCTTGGCAGCGCGTGTTAGGTCCACAAAGGAAGAGTTGGTGCAAGAACCTATTACCACCTGATCTACCTTTATACCTTCCACCTCCCTGACGGGCACCACATTGTCCGGAGAGTGGGGACAAGCAATCAGTGGCTCAAGTTGGGACAGGTCTATCTCTATAATCTCGTCGTACTCTGCATCGGGGTCCGGAAGGATTTCTACCCAATCCTCCTCCCTTCCTTGGGCTCTCAGGTATGCCCTTGTGATCTCGTCGGAGGGAAAGATCGAGGTGGTGGCACCAAGTTCCGCACCCATATTGGTGATGGTAGCCCTCTCCGGAACGGAGAGCTCCTTTATACCCTCTCCAAAGTATTCAAAGATTTTGCCCACACCACCCTTTACTGTGAGCCTACGCAGAAGCTCAAGGATAATGTCCTTGGCGGTAACCCAATCGGGTAGTTTGCCCTTCAGATGGACGCCTACGATCTTGGGCATCTTCAGATAAAAGGGCTCTCCTGCCATTGCGCTTGCTACCTCAAGACCACCGGCACCTATGGCAATCATGCCCATGCCACCGGCGGTGGGAGTGTGGGAATCGGAGCCAAGCAGTGTCTTTCCGGGCTTGGCAAACCTTTCCAAGTGCACCTGGTGGCATATACCGTTGCCAGGCTTGGATAGCCAAATACCGTATCTTTTTGCCACGCTCATAAGGTATTTATGGTCATCGGGGTTCTTGTAGTCGGTCTGTAGCATGTTGTGGTCTATGTAGCTTACCGAGAGTTCCGTCTTTACCCTATCCACACCCATCGCCTCAAACTGCAGGTATGCCATAGTTCCGGTGGCATCCTGGGTGAGGGTCTGGTCTATCTTGATGGCAATCTCCTCGCCAGGTATGAGCTTACCGCTCACCAAATGGCTTTCAAGAATTTTGTAAGCTACCGTTCCCTTTGCCATGTGGTCCTCCTTTCAAAAAGGGATGATTTATATTATAGACTTTTTACTCTATAAATTCTACCACGGAGTTCAGCTTATGTTCTATAGGAGATAATGCTCCAATTCTTTCCTTATCCTTTCTAACTCTCCCTTCACGGTGGGATGGTCTTGGTCCAACCAGCCCTCCGAATACCACTTATAATAGGGCGTGTTTATTATGTTCCAGCCAGCCCACTTTAGTTTTTCTATCCTTTCCACGTGCCAGTCCGCATAGCTATGCAATCCATCCCCCTCAAAGTGATGAGGACCATCAACCTCTAAAGCAACAAATTTTTTATTGTGTTTATTGTAAAGAACAAAGTCCAACCTATAACCACAGGTTTTATATTGGTTGTATATTTCAATGTCTACTCCATATTCCCGCTTGAAGCTTTCTTTTAAGGGCACTAAACACCTTTCATAAACAAACTCTTCAAGCTCCGATTCAAATTTAAACCGACTAAAGTGGATGTTATCCTCATCCAAAGCCACATTGGGTTTTTCTTCACTAAAGTGGGCTATGTATCTTTTAGTTAAATCAAAGTTTTCCGGCAAACCTCCATAGACTAAAAAGGTAAAATACTTAGCCCTACTTGTTGCCACGTTAAACCTGTTTTTGTTTTCATAGTGGTTTTTACTCCTGTTACTTGCCTTATCCAGTGCCATTGAAATTATTACCACATCAAACTCATGACCCTGAAGTTCCTCTGGAGTGCCTGCATAAACTCTTTCTCCAATTCCTTCTTCAAAAAGTCTTATTTTTATTCTTTCCGATTGTTCCCTTGTAAAGCAAACAACCCCTATGGTGAATTCCTCTGGGACATAATCAGGCAACTGAACCTCCTGATAGCTCCTTGAGCTTAGAAGGCTCTTTATGATCTCAAAAACCTTTTCCTCTTCTTCTATAACAAATTTTGAACTTCCATACCTACGCCCTCCTGTTTCTATGTGCTTGAAGTTTTTATAAAGCTCGTACTCGGGTTTTTCTGTCATTATGGACAGTTTGTTTTCGTAAAATTCTCTGTTGGTGAACCTTGCGAGAGAGGGAACAGACCTGAAATGTTCGTCCAACATTACCTCAGGTATTCCGAAATTATTTTTCCCTCAAAAAGTCAAGGATAGACGCCTTAGTAAGGGTTATTCTCTTTTCCTTCGCTTCTTCATAACTCAGGTTTGCAGGCTTATATTTTTCCCAAGTGTATGAATCAAGCTTGTTGCTTATCTCAAATCCAAGCCCAGTGGATTCAAGGCTCAATTGCTTGTGGTCTCCAACAACACAAATCCTTTTCGCCCTGTAAAAAACAGGGATAACCTGTGCCAGATTTACCTGAGAGGACTCATCAACCACTACCAGATCAAACAGCTCAGGCTCCATAGGGAGTACTCTGTCCACGCTGGGGATATCTACAATCCAAATGTTAAAAACCTCTAACAGATTAGCCCAGTTTACGTTATCCTTTGCCTTTTTTATCCTATCAACCTTTTGATAGTGCAAAATCTGTTTAAAAGTGTTTAAGTCAGTTAGGTATTCCCTTGCATTTTCAAATATCCTTTTCTGGTTAAGCAGTCTTAAATATTCTTGTGCATCTTCCATTATTTGCTTACGGCGAACCTCAAGCTCTTCCTTCAGCTCATTTGGGTCAGTTTTAGTTTGAATTTTGTTACGAATATTAACCAATTTTTTGTAATTGGCAAGGACATTTCTAAGCTTAGCTAAGTAATCAGACAACGGCTTCCTCATTAACAGATTGCTATCCACATCTTTATCAATCTTTTTGATTTCCTTTATAAGGAATCTCTTTCTTATTCGCAAAAGCATTGTATCTCCGCAGTTTTCCAGTACTTCAAAAGTTCTATAATTTGTATCAAAAAAGCTTTCATTCAAATTTCTACTATACAAACCTATCTTTCTGGTTATTTCATAAAAGCTTCTGTTGAATATTTCCAATTCCCTTGCTAAGCTCTGCCTAACATCCGAAAATTCATAGTTTAAACTCAATATTTCCTTGTACTGCTTAAGCCTTCTCTTGTACTCCTCTATGCTTGAATTGAGTCTGATTTCTAAGTTCTTTAACTTAGTTTGAAGATTAAGTAGTTCATATTCATGAACATTATACGATGTTAGCTTGGAAATGTATTCTTTAAGCTTCCCTCTGTAATCGTCATGGTAATAGATAAACGGTAAATAATCGTCTCCCTTCCCAAGCTTTTCCGTTAGCTTTTCGTATAAAACCTTTATGGCGGGAGCTTTTTGGGAAACTATTAAAACTTTGTAGCCTTTAAGAATACTCAAAAGTGCCAAAGCGGTTATAACATGGCTTTTACCAGTGCCAGGTGGTCCTTGAATGTAAGAAATCTCATAGCGAATGGCATTCTCCAATCCCTCTTTTTGCTTTTTAGAAAGATATATCGGTAAGTAATATTCCAAATCTCCCAACCTAAATTTTTCTATTTCTTGTATTTTTTCTGATCTGGAAGAGAATACCGCACTGAATAGCTTTTCTAAAGCCCTGTTTGTAAAGCTTCTGTTTTCTTCAATTTCCTCTATCATAAGCCTTAAAGAATTGTATGTGGAGATTTCTGACGGAAAATTGGAAAGGAAAATATAGCATAAATCCGCATAAAAAGTATCCTCTATGCTTCTCAAATAGTCTATATCTTTTTGACCTTCTTCAAACTCATTGTTCTTTATTATTTTCACTTCAAGTTCTGGTTTAAACACTTCTTTTATTTTGGGAATGTATTCAATGGCTATGTTTCTCAGTTCTGTTATTGACTCAGCTTCCTCCATTTTTTCTTCAATTTCCTTTATAAGCTCTACACGCTCCAGATGTTTTTCGGATGAAGAGTTATCTTCTTCGTCATCAGGAGAAAGTTTTACGAATAGGTCGTAGTTTAAAAAGGTCTGTCCCAAGCTTACGGATTTTGGGTCGCTTAGGTCATCTACTTCTAAATTAATCACAAAAATAGGAGCAAAAATTTTTAGCCTTCTTTGCCTTTTCGTTTGGCTTATCGTTCTCAACTTCAGAATGTTTAAAAAGCCCCACCCCTAAGAAAAGGGCTTTACCTGACCTTAGCTGATTTGCTCTACTGCTAATGAAAATTCTCAGATTTTTTCTGTCTGCAAGCTCCACCTCCTTTTCTATGTGCCAATCTTCTTCAATAAACAAAAAGTCCAACTCCTGCTTCTTTCTTCCCCTTCTACCCTCAATGTAGGAAAAATCAACCCTTGTGCCTATCTTTCTGCTTAACTCTTTCAGATATTTCAGATACTTTAGAACATCGTCTATGTTGATCATATCTTTAGCTCGCTTTCGTCAAGGATAGGTTCCGTTAAAAGCTTGGCTATATGGTCTATACGTTCCCTTGTTTGTTGTTCTAATTGCTCCATTTTTGTATTCAGTTTTTCTATCTTTTCTCTAATTTCTCTTATATCGTTTGCCTTTATGCCATTTATTTCCTGCATAAGTTCAACAATCTTTTCATCAAAAATGTCAACTACTTCCTGCAAAAGCTCACCAATCCTTTCATCAAAATCTTGTTTTACATAAAGCAGACTTTCCTTTACACCCTTTACTTCCTGCGAAAGCCCGCCTACCTTTTTATCAAAATCCAACTTTACATAAAACAGCAGTGCCAAATTGGCTATTAAAAGTCCTATGAGCATCAGAATCCAAAAATCCCCCTGAGTGGGCATCTTTTAAACCTCCAGCTATTCTATCTTAACACGCATGATCTACATTGATCATATCTTCAGTTGGTCTTCATCAAATATAGGCTCCGTCAAAAGCTTAGCTATACGTTCCATGCGTTCCTTTGTTTGTTGTTCTAATTGTTCCATTCCTTCCCTTATGTTCTCTACTTCTTGTGAAAGCTTGTCCATCTTTTTATCAAGTTCCAATATTAAACGCACCTTAATATCATTCACTTCCTGCAAAAGCTCTGCCAGTTTCTTGTCAAAGTTCTGCTGCATATGAATTAAGTTTTCCTTTATATCCTTTACTTGTATACCCTCTACTTCTTGCGAAAGCTTGCTTACTTTTTTATCAAGATCTAATATCAAACGCCCTTTAATATCATTTACTTCCTGTAAAAGATCCATCAGTTTATTGCCAAAGTTTTGTTGTATATGAATTAGATTTTCCTTTACATCTTTTACTTGCTGCACAAGTTCGCTTGCATTTTTACCCGTTTTAATATCACTTACTTCCTGCAAGAGTTCAATCATCCTTTTATCAAAATCTTGTTTTACATAAAGCAAACTTTCCTTTATGCTCTTCACTTCCCTTAGGAGCTCACTTACGTTTTTATCATTAGCTAGGTTTTCCTTTACACCCTTTACTTCTTGCAAAAGCTCGTTCATCTTTTTATCAAGATCCAGCCTTACATAAAACCGAAATACTAAGTTAGCTATTAAAAGCCCTACAAGTACAAGAATCCAGAACTCCCCCTGTGTTAGCATCTCTTAATCCTCTGCTATTTTATTGTTGCTTTTATTTTAACATATTTTTTTGATTTTGTCAAGATTATAAGGAAGGTTGAATAAAAAGCACCAAAAAATGAAATATGAAGTCCGTAAATTGAACTATAGCTTGGATGAAAGATTCAAAAAAGCCTGAAAAGTCCCATCGCAAACATATCAACGGACTTCAGAGATGAAGAACTTCCTTTTTTGTTAAATGATCTTAAGAACATAAAGGGTTAGCACCAAACACGCAAAGAATATTACAGCACCGTAAATTTTATAAAGCCACGTGTTTGTTCTATAATAACCCATGTCCACCTGCTTTATGGTCCTATAAAAGTTTATGGCACCAAGTATGAGCGTGAACAGTCCTATAAATATTATGAAAACTCCCACACCGGCAAGAGCCCTGTGATCACCCTTTAGGGACATGTTGAAAACCTTCTCTAACTGTTCTAAGAAGAATTCAAACTTTTCTATAACAAAGCCAAAGACTATTAAAGCTATAGAAGTTCTTATCCATGCAAGGAATGTCCTTTCCGCAGCCATATAGATCCTTGGGTCAGTGGTTTCCTTCGGAGACACTTCTATACCTCCTTCTATGTATCTTATATCAGAATAAAAAGTAAGAATGCCTGCGATTATAAGGAAAGTGCCCACTATGGACAAAGCTATAGCCACAGTTTCCAAAAATACGGATACGTGTATCTTCTGCGTTATATCTGCGAGTGCCTCCAGCTTCCTCAGAAAAACCGCAAAAGACAGGGTGTAAAGGGAAAACCTTATATAACCTAAATAGGTTCTTTCAACAGACATGTATATGCGAGCATCTTTTGCGGAGGGAAGATGCTTAGCTATAAGCATGGTCAAGAAACATAATAATACAGTGCAAAAGCCTGGTTCAAACTTTAACGAAGGATTTGACAGGAGGGAAGCATAACTCTCACACCGTAAGTAAAACTTATATTTAAAATACATTTGCTATGTTCAGGGAAAAGATAAAAAACTTCCACTTTGTGGGTATTGGTGGGATAGGTATGAGCGGTATCGCGCAGGTGCTCTTGCAGATGGGCTACAGGGTCTCCGGCTCGGACCTAAGGGAGAACAAAAACACGGAACTTTTGAGGAGTATGGGGGCAAAGGTGTTTATAGGACACAGGGAGGAAAACTTGGGGGATGCGCAGGTGGTGGTTTATTCTTCGGCGGTTTCTATGGACAACCCGGAGGTGAAAGGGGCAAGGGAGAGGGGCATTCCTGCGATCCCTCGGGGGGAAATGTTGGCGGAGCTCTTTCGCCTGAGGGAGGGTATAGCGGTCTGTGGATCTCACGGAAAGACCACAACCACGTCAATGATAGCACATGTGATGCACGAGGCGGGCTACGACCCAACGGTTATAGTAGGTGGTATTCTAAAAAGGTTTGGTAGCAACGCAAAGCTTGGAAAGGACAACCTTATTGTCTCTGAGGCGGATGAAAGCGACGGTTCTTTTTTAAAACTGCATCCAACGGTTGCGGTGATCACCAACATAGACAGGGAGCATTTGGGCTTTTACAAGGACCTGGAGGATATAAAGAATGCCTTTTTGGAGTTTGCCAACAGCGTGCCCTTCTATGGCTTTTCCGTTATAAACTTGGATGACCAAAATAGCAGAGAACTTTTGCCGAAGATCTCAAGGAGGGTAATTACATACGGTGTTGAGGAGCACGCACAGGTTAGGGCTGTTGGGCTGACTTTGAAAAACGGACATTACACCTTTGAGGTGCTACACAAGGATAAACCTTTGGGCAGGGTAATGCTTGGAGTTCCGGGCAGGCACAATGTTTATAATGCCTTAGCTTGCATAAGCGTATGCTTAGAGATGGATATTCCACCAAAGGTGATTTTTGAGGCACTGGAGAGCTTTAAAAATGCGGAGAGAAGGTTAGAGCTAAAGGGCGAAATAAAGGGTTGTTTGGTCTATGACGATTACGGACACCATCCTACGGAAATAAGGGCTGTGCTGAATAGCCTGAGGGAGCTTTATCCTCAAAAGGAAATAGTCCTTGTCTTTCAACCACACAGGTATTCAAGGACCTACTATCTCTTTGATGAGTTTGCGGAGGTTTTAAAATCCGCAGACCTTTGCATCCTAACGGACATATACTCCGCCGGAGAGGAGAACCTTTGGGGTGTAAGGGCAGAGGACTTGGCTCAGAAAAGTGGAGCCATTTATTTACCCACCAAGGAGGAGGTGTTTTCCTATCTGGAGGAGAACTTAAGGGACTGTGTGCTGGTCTTTATGGGAGCGGGAAGCATTGGCAAGTGGGCGGAGGAATTTTTGAATGAAAGGGTTGTCGGGTAAAGAGTGGGTTCTTTTAAGCGAGATAATAAAGCCCGAGGAAGATGTGGTCTCTGAACTGGGTGAGGTTGTTGCTCAAATTCTTGCCAACAGAGGGCAGGATCAGTCCATCTTGGACCTTCGGCTCAAAAGACTCCTTCCACCTCACCGCATACCAAACATAGACCTGGCGGTGGAAAGAATAAAGAAGGCGATAGATAAAAGAGAAAGGATTGTGCTCTTTGGGGATTACGATGTGGATGGGATCACTGGCACCGCACTGCTCTACAGATTTTTGAAGAACTTTCCCATAACGGTGGTCCCGCTACTTCCCAGCAGGCAGTCGGGCTACGGTCTAAACAAAAGGCTCGTTGATAAACTCTCCCACTACGCAGACCTTTTGATAACCATAGACAACGGCACCACCGCAGTAGAGGAGCTCAGGGAGTTCAAAAGGGATGCAGTGGTAATAGACCATCACAACGTGGGAGAGGAGCTCCCTCCAGCCATACTGCTGAATCCAAAACTCTCTCAGGATTTACCCAAGGAACTTAAGGAGCTATCTTCTGTGGGCTTGGTCTTTTACCTTATAGCCCTTCTTACCAGAGAGTTAAACATAGATTACGACCCAAGGTTGGACATTTACTTACCCGCCATAGGCACCTTGGCAGACTTTATGCCACTGAACTTAACAAACCGGATAATAGTTTCCTACGGCATAAAGTGTTTGGAGTACGTGCAGAAGGGTCAGATAAAGGCTTACGGAATAAAAGCCCTCATGGAAAGGGTGGGACTCAACGGAACTATAACCTCAAGGGATATAACCTTTTCTATAGTGCCAAGGCTAAACGCACCCGGTAGAGTCTCAAGACCCTCCGTAGCCCTAAAGCTGTTCCTGACGGAGGATCCAGACAGGGCAAGGTCCCTTGCCAACAGGATAGAGGAGATAAACCAAAGGAGAAGGCTCATAAGTGAAAGGGCATATGAACTTGCCCTAAAGCAAGCCCTCTCTCAGAAGGACAGGAAGTTTTTGGTGGTAGTGCTTGATAGTTGGGCGGGTGGTGTGGCGGGGTTGGTGGCGGGTAGGCTCTCTGCGGAGTTTCAAAAGCCCACTGCGGTCTTTGCGGTGGGTGATCAGGCAGTAGGTTCCGTAAGAAGTGCCAACGGCATAGATGTGTATTCACTGCTAAGTCAGTTTTCCCACCTTTACCTGAAGTGGGGAGGACACTCTTACGCCATGGGCTTGAGCATGGAAAAGGAAAAGTTGGGGCTGTTTATGGACCTGGTGGAGGAGAGCCTAAAGGATGTGGAGCCTTCTTCCACGATCCTTGAGATAGATGCGCCCCTCTCCTTGGAAAGGATCACTCCCGAGCTTATAAAAAAGCTACACAGCTTGGAACCCTTTGGGGAAGGATTCCCTCCGCCCACCTTTATGTGCGAGTGCGAGCTGATACCAAAGAATTACGACGAAAACAGGCTTGAGCTTAAAACTCCCTCAGGCTTTAGCTTTATCTCTTGGGACAAAGACCTAAACAGAAAGCTCTTAGGCTTAGAAAGGCTGAAGGGGAAGGTGGTCTATCAAATAGACCTTACGAGACCAAAGAGACTACACCTTTTGGACTTTGCCCATGAGTAAAGTTGCCATCTTGGGAGCGGGAAGGTGGGGCACTGCCCTGGGGCTCGTTCTATCTCGGAAGGGCAATGAGGTTATGCTTTTTGACAAAAATCCTTTCGTGGTGGAAGCCCTCAAGGAAGGGAAGGACCCTTATTGGGGTATAGAATTTGAAAAAAAGCCCTTTGCTACCACCCACTTGGAGGAAGCCTTAGACTTTTCCCAGTACATACTTATAGCTTTGCCCGTGCAGGTCATAAGAAAGGTGCTTGAAGGGAAAAGCATAAAGGGAAAAATCTTTATATCTGCGTCAAAGGGTTTGGAGGTGGGCACCAACAAGAGGGTCTCTGAGGTTTTAAAGGAGCTTTTCCCAGATTGTAAAGTTCTTGCCCTCTCTGGTCCCTCCTTTGCGGAGGAAACTGCAAAGGGACTTCCCTGTGCGGTGGTGCTGGCGGGGGAGGATGTGGCGCTTCTGAGGGAGGTGAGGCAGCTCTTTTCCTCGGAGCTCTTTAGGGTTTATCTTTCGGAGGACATAGTGGGTGTGGAGCTTGGGGGAGCGTTAAAGAATGTGATTGCCATAGCATGCGGTATATCTGACGGGCTTGGCTTTGGAGACAACGCAAGGGCTGGTCTTATCACCCGGGGGCTTGTGGAGATGGTTAGGTTGGGCACCGCCTTGGGTGGAAAGGCACAAACCTTTTACGGACTTTCTGGCTTGGGAGACTTGGTTTTGACTTCCACCTCCTCCAAGTCAAGAAACAGAACCTTTGGCTTTTTGCTGGGACAAGGGCTAAGCCTTGAACAGGCACAGGAAAAAATAGGGCAGGTGGTGGAGGGCAAAGAAACGGTAAAGGCGGTAAAGGAGCTTTCAGAAAAGCTCGGCTTATACGCACCTATCTCTTGGGCGGTTTATCGTGTGGTGGTGGAGGGGGAAGAACCTCTGAAGGTAGCCCGGGAGCTTCTTTTGAGACCTCCTCAGAGGGACTTTGAGGGTCTATGAGTTCTCCCGGGTAGAAGTACTCATTACACTTGGGGCACAGGAAAATGCCACCACCACAGCACTCAATAACCTCTAAAAGCCTTCCGCATTTGGGGCAAGTTTCCATCTTTTAAAATTTATTCTGCCATGAAGAAAAGAATTGTTAGCGATATAAACCTCAGGGAAGACCGGCTACCGCCTGGGCAGAGGTGGATCTCCGCACCCATAGTCTACGACATAGTGGATGATATTCCCAACTGGGATATGGGCTCATACAGGTTCAAGGTTTGGGGTGAGGTGGAGGAGCCTTTGGAGTTAACCTACGAGGAGCTTCTTTCTTTGCCCTCGGTGGAGCTGGTGGCGGACTTTCACTGCGTTACACGGTGGAGTGTTAAGGAGATCCTATGGGAAGGCGTTCAGACCCTTGAAATTCTCAAAAGGGCAAAGCCAAAGGACAGTGCGCGCTTTGTCTTGGTGCACTGTTTGGAGGGCTACACCACCAACCTACCCTTGGAATATCTCTATGAAGAGGACACCATCTTAGCTTACAAGATGATGGGGCAAGTGATTCCCAAAAGGCATGGCTATCCTCTAAGGCTCGTGGTTCCCAAGCTCTACGCTTGGAAGAGTGCCAAGTATGTGTGGGGGCTTGAGATATTAAAGGAGGATGTCCCGGGCTTTTGGGAACAGAGGTGCTACCACATGAGAGGGGACCCGTGGAAGGAGGAAAGGTACTGGTAAGGCTGAACAAATACCTCTCTATGTGCGGTGTTGCTTCAAGGCGAAAGGCGGACCAACTGATCCTTGAAGGTAGGGTAAAGGTCAATGGACTGGTGGTAAAGGAACTCGGCTGGAAAATTGACCCAGAAAAGGACACGGTAGAGGTAGACGGAAAAGTAGTAAAACCGCCAAGGTTCATGTACATTGCCCTCTACAAGCCCTGCTGTTATCTTACCGCCCTCGGAAAGTCCAAAGATGGGAAGAGAACCATAGAGGAGCTACTAAAGGACGTGCCCGTGAGGGTCTATCCCGCCGGGAGGCTTGATTACAACGCAGAGGGACTTTTGATCCTAACAAACGACGGAGAGCTGGCAAACCGTATAATGCATCCCAGGTATAAACTGCCAAAGACCTATCAGGTTTTGGTAAAGGGAAAGGTTAGCCAAAAAACTTTGGAGGAGATGAAAAAGGGAGCGGTCTTGGAGGATGGGTTCGCTAAGCCTGTAAGCGTTAGGCTGATAAGGTATGAAGGAAAAAACAGTCTATTGGAAATTGTCTTTACGGAGGGAAGAAAGCACATAGTTAAGAGGTTTACCGCCCACTTTGGACACAAGGTTTTAAGGCTCAAGCGCACCGCCATAGGTCCCATAAAACTGGGAAAGCTAAGCCCGGGTAAGTGGAGGGAGCTCTCCAAAGAGGAAGTCCATATGCTAAAGAAGGCTGTTAAAATGGTTAAATAGTCATGGAAGAGTTTCTAAAAATCCTCTTCTTTGCGGTTGCCTTTATAGTATTGCTAAGGCTCGGACTAAAGCTCTATGTTTTGAACAAGGCTAAGGCTATGAAAGGTGCAGAGGTAGAGCTAATAAAGGACGGAGTTCTTTACTTTTACTCCCAAAGATGTGGTGCCTGCAAGGCTATGGAGCCTCAGGTGGAAAAGCTAAGCCAAGCGTTGGAGGTAAAAAAGATTGATGTTTTCTCGGAGGAAGGACAAAAGATCGCCAAAAGCTTGGGTGTGATGGCTACGCCCACCACTGTGGTGGTAAAGGACGGAAAGGTTCAAAAGACCTTTGTGGGTGTTGTTAGTGCAGACAGAATTTTGGAGGAGTTCAAGCCCTAACCACCCTGCTTACCTTTTCCACCCCTTCCAACTCCCTTAGGGCTTGGAGAACCCTCTTTAAGTGTTCTGCGTTGCTGAGCTCTAACGTAAATTCCATCACCGCCTCTCCGGTCTTTAGGCTTTTGGTGATGGCTTGGAGTATGTTGGCGTTGTGTTTTGCAAAGGTGCTGGCAACTTCACCTAAAATACCCACCCGGTCCTTTGCCCATACGCGCACAATGGCAGGATATTTACCCTGGGCATTCTCCCAATTCACATGGACAACCCTTTCGGGAAAGTGTTTTAGAAAATGCTCCAAGTTGGGACAGCCCTTCAGGTGAATGATCAATCCCTTACCCTTGGCAACCACGCCCAGAACCTCATCTCCCGGCAGTGGGTTGCAACACTTTGCCAGCTGATAGGCGACGTTTTCTATGTCCTCCATCCTTACCCGCACCTGAGGGCTCTGGTCCTTCTCTTTGACCTCCGGTTTTTTTACACCAAAAAGCTGATAAATCCTTTCCTTCGTTAGCTTTTTGCTTCCCACCAAAAGATAAACATCCTCATCCCTTTCAATACCCTCTTGCTTTTTTATCTTTTCCAAAAGCTCCTGCCTGTCTATGTTCAGCTTTTTTGCCAAGTTCTCTAAAAGCTCTCTACCCTCCTGAATTTGCCTTTCCCTTTCTAACTCCTTTAGATAAGCCTTTATCCTGCTCTTTGCCTTGGAGGTAACCACGAACTTTAGCCACTCTGGGTTTGGCTTTTTGTTAGGGTTTGTGATGATCTCCACCTGGTCTCCGTTTTGAAGCTTGTAATCCAGAGGGACGATCCTACCGTTTACCTTGGCACCCGCACAGTGGTTGCCTATGTCCGTGTGAATGTGATAGGCAAAATCCACCGGTGTGGCACCCTTTGGAAGGACCAAAAGGTCTCCCTTTGGAGTAAAGACAAAGACCTCCTCCGAGAACAGTTCAAGCTTTATGTTTTCAAGGATCTCTTGGGCGTTTTTGCTACCCTTTAGGCTCTCCACCAGTTCCTTTAGCCAACCGTAAATGCTGTTGTCCTTTATATTAACGGATTCCTTGTAAGCCCAATGCGCCGCAATGCCCTTTTCTGCCCTCTCGTGCATCTCCCAAGTTCTTATTTGAACCTCCACCACCCTTCCCTTGGGACCGATTACCGCAGTATGCAAAGACTGATAGAGGTTTGGCTTTGGTAGGGATATGTAATCATCAAACTTTCCCGGCACTGGCGTAAAAGTGTTGTGAATTATCCCAAGCACCAAATAGCACTCCTCCACCGTATTGACTATGACCCTAACTCCCAGAATATCGTGCACATCCTCCAAGCTTATGCCCTTTCTTATGGTTTTTTGCCATATGCCAAAAAGATGCTTGGGTCTGTAGGTGATCTCCGCCTGAATGTTAGCCCTTTTTAGGGCTTCCTTTAGCTTGGGTATGAAGTGCCTTTTGAGGTATTCCTCCAGCTTGGCACGCCTCTCTCTAACAAACTCCTTTACCCTCTCATACTCCTTTGGGTAAAGGTGCATAAAGCAAAGGTCCTCAAGCTCCGTCTTTATTTGCCAAACTCCCAGCCTGTTTGCCAACGGAACGTATATCTCTAAGGTCTCCTTGGCTATTCTTATTCTCTTCTCTTTTGGAAGATGCTCAAGGGTGCGCATATTATGAAGCCTATCCGCCAGCTTTACCAACAGAACCCTTATATCCTTGGCAGTAGCCAAAAATAGCTTTCTGTAGTTCTCCGCCTTTTCTGAACTAACATCCTTTATTTTGTATTTGCTTATCTTGGTAACACCCTCCACTATGTTTGCCACCGTCTCACCAAAGCGTTCTTTTAACTCCTCGTATGTGGTGTTTGTATCCTCCAAAACATCGTGGAGCAATGCGGAGATGATAGCTTCCTTTTTTAGTCCCATACTTGCGACTATTATGGCAGTTTCTATAGGATGCACCGCATAGGGCTCTCCCGACGCCCTCTTTTGCCCAGCATGTCTTTCTTCCAAAAACTCTATCGCCCTCAAAACATCCTCTCGGTCTCTCTCCTCCACTAAAGAGAGTAGCTTTTCTACCTTTTTTGATAAAACTGTCTGCATAGTTAAAAATTTAAGCCTTTTTCTTTTAACTTCTAAATTTTCAACTCCAAGCGGGACATTAGGAACCAACCACTTTTAGCAAGGTTTTGTATAAAAACCTGACACAGTCTAAAAAATGAATGTGGTATAATATGACTAATCAAACAAAATATTAAAAAGAGGTGAGGCCTTGAAAAAACACACACCTATGCAGAAGTCTATACCGCTTTTCTATGATATCAAGCCACCGTCAAGTACCGTAGCTAAGCGACTTTTAAGAGAAATTTTATCAGAAGATTTACAACCTTTGACAAGTGAGGAAATTAAGCAGCTTAAGGAACAATACAAAACACGAATACGGGTATATCTAACTCAAGAAGACCAAGACCTGATAGACTTTCTTAGTAGTGCTCCATTGAGTGTTCAATACGCTGTGTTTAAGAAATTTAATGAGAAACTACCTACAGGATGCCCTGCGGGAGACGAAGCCAAGAGACCATTTATCTACAGTATAGCCACTTACATCAAAAAGGAACATCTTGAGAGATTTGGAAGACATTTTCAAGAGATAGGAAGAAAGGTAGTTCAAGAAGTGCTTAAAATGAAAGAAGATGACATACTAAATGTGCCTACGGAGAAAATAGAAGAGGTGCTTGAGGATGCTGTGTTGAGACGCATATATTTGGATAGAGAAACGCACGAGCGGTGGATTGCTTTTTCCAAAAGGTTCAAAAAGTGGCTCCACTTCTGGATAAATGAAAAGCTGGCTACAATTAAAGTTCCAGCTACAGAAAGAGAGAAGCCAATTTCTGGATTCTGGATAAATAAAAAGCTAGCTACAATTGAAGTTTCAGCTACAAAAAGAGAAAAGCCAAGTTCTGGAAGAGAAAGTGTGCTTGCGTTTTATTTATATGGACCTATATATGAACTTTATAAACAAGGCTTTCTAAATTCAAAAGTTGTGCTTGATTGCTTGACTGAAGTATATCAAGACAAAGACAAAATAAAACCAATGCGTCAAGTAGAGTATAAAAAGATTAAGAAAAAGCTGGGAACTGCGGGCAAGGTGCTTGTAAATTTCAAACATCACCCAGAACTTCGGGACTGGTATGTAGATACACCACTTCCAAAACGCAGGGGCATATGGGTTGCGGTGCATCAAAAAATTCTTAACAAGTTAGCTAATTTGTTAGCTAATTTGTAATACTAGTAATATATTCCATCTTAAAATCTTAAAAAAGGTGTAGCTTTGGAGAGGCTATATTTTAACCGTTAGACTCCACACGATGCATTAAGAAATCCATCAAAAACAAAGCCCAAGCTTCCCTCAGAAACCTTTCAACTCCACACGGTGCATTAGGAACAGATGGGAGAACTTCAGAGTCGCAAAGATAAGAGTGCCAGTTGCTATCCCACACAGTGGGCTTGGAATGAAGATGAGGAAATGAGACCACAGAATGCTTTTATAAAACCGTCTCCATCCCACCCAGTGGGCTT
The DNA here is from genome assembly GCF_000512735.1 of Thermocrinis ruber. Lineage (NCBI taxonomy): Bacteria > Pseudomonadati > Aquificota > Aquificia > Aquificales > Aquificaceae > Thermocrinis > Thermocrinis ruber. Next base: position 939,456 of record NZ_CP007028.1, on the reverse strand, counting down.
AAAACATCTCCCAAAAAGCCTGAAAGTCAAAACTTTCTCCCTCTCAAAATTGAAACAGCCCACCGAGAGGGCACACTAATCCATATTCAGTTGCCAAGTTGAACAAGGGTCCCAGTGGGACCCTCAAACTACCTTGCTTATATTATACCAAACCTTACGGTAGTCTTTCCAAGTGAAAGCTTTCGTTGGTGTATATGCAGATCTTTGCTGCGATGGAGAGGGATTCTTTGACGATCTCCTCTGCAGATAGGTTGGTGTGTTTGTAAAGAGCCAAGGCGCAAGCCCTTGCGTAGTCTCCACCGGAGCCTATTGCCATGATGGGCTCGTCTGGTTCCATTACATCCCCCGTGCCAGAAATTACCAAGAGGTGTTCCAAGTTTGCACACAAAAGCATGGCGTCAAGTCTTCTTAAAGCCCTGTCTGTTCTCCACTCCTTTGCCAACTCCACCGAAGCCCTCAAGAGGTTTCCTCTGAACTCCTCCAGCTTTCCCTCCAGCCTTTCCATTAGGGCAAGACCATCTGCAGCGGAACCCGCAAAGCCCACCAACACACTGCCGTTGTAGATCTTTCTGACCTTTTTTGCTCCGTGCTTTAGCACAGAGGGGCCAAGGGTGACCTGTCCGTCTCCACCCATAACTACCACACCATCCCTTTTTACTGCAATTATGGTGGTCATTCTATGTCCTCTCCTCTTAGTATTCTTTGGGTGTAATTGACGCAGGCAAGGACCATGAACATGAGGGCGTGGTTGTTGGTGTCTGGTAGTTCTTCCTTTACCCAAATGGTGCCGTCCTCTTTTTCCACAAGCTTTATGTATTTAAAGGCAATCTCTGCCAAGCTTTTGTTGGAGACCTTCTCCAATACTTTTCTCTTTATTTCCTCTGGTACTTCTCTCTCTACGGGCATCTCAGGAAATCCTTCAAAATTTTTGTGTGGTCAAAGACTATTTTATCAAAGGGTAGGTCCTCTATGGGAAAAACTACAGCTTTCTTTGCGTCATCGCCACCCCTTGGCTCTCCGTAGGCATCCAAAACAAAGACCACAGACACCACATGAAAGCGTGGGTCCCTGTTGGGTTCCGAATACACACCCAAAAGTTTAACAATCTGTGCATCAAGTCCTGTCTCTTCTTTGACTTCCCGCAGTACTGCCTTTTCCACCGTCTCTCCCACCTCCACAAAGCCCCCCGGCAGGGCATAGCCCAAGGGTTCATACCTTCTCTCTACAAGCACAATGCCCTTAAACCTTTCTCCCTCCCAAAGTCTGACCACACCATCCACCGCCAAGTACGGAGTTTTTGGCTCAAACATCTTAAAGCCTCACATGAACACCTTTGTTTTTAAGATATGCCTTTAGCTCTGGGATGCTTACCTCTTTGAAGTGAAAGAGGGACGCTGCGAGGGCTGCGTCCACGTTTGTTTGTGTGAAGACTTCGTAAAAGTGTTCCATTGTGCCCGCACCCCCGGAGGCTATCACAGGGATGCTCACCGCCGATGCTACAGCCCTGCATAACTCTATATCGTAGCCCTTTTTTGTGCCATCTGCGTCCATTGAAGTGAGCAGGATTTCCCCCGCTCCCAAGCCCTCCACCCTCTTTGCCCACTCTACCGCGTCAAGCCCCGTTGGTGTCCTCCCACCGTGAATATAAACCTCCCATCCCCTTTCGGACCTTTTGGCGTCTATGGCTACCACTATGCACTGGGAACCAAACCTTTTGGCAGACTCGTAAATCAACTGTGGGTTTTTTACCGCTGCGGTGTTTATGGAAACCTTGTCCGCACCGGCAGACAAAAGCCTCCTTATGTCCTCCAAGGAGGATACACCACCACCCACCGTGAAAGGTATAAAGATCGTTTCCGCTACCCTTTGCACCACCTCTATCATGATCTTTCTTTCTTCTGCGGAGGCGGTTATGTCCAAAAAGACAAGCTCATCGGCGGATTGCTCTTCGTAGTTCTTTGCCACCTCCACCGGGTCCCCCGCATCCCTTAGGTTCTGGAACTTTACACCTTTTACTACCCTTCCTTTGTCCACATCCAAGCACGGAATTATTCTCTTGGCAAGCATCAGCGTACCCTTCCTATCTGTTGGTAGATTTCTTTAAGAGGCAGGCGGTAGTATATGGGTCTTCCGTGAGGGCAGGTGTGAGGGTTCTGTAGTTCCACCCACTCTTTAAGCATAGCCCTAACTTGGGCGGGCGATAGCTTGTCTCCTGCCTTTATGGCACCTCTGCATGCTTTATCGGAGGTCTGTCCCTTTTCGTAGTTTATGCGTTCCGCAAGCAGATGCTGGTCTATGAAGTAAAGGCTCTCCATCCAATTCACTATAAGTATTGTATCCTCCAAGATGCCCACAAGCTCCGGCTCAGCTTTGTATGGATGTCCCTCTTGGTTCAAGGATGGGATGTGTGTTTTATGTCCTTTAAACAGTTCTCTGAAAAGCTCTTTGATGTTGCCCTCCTTTTGAAGTTTCACCTCAAGCTTTTTGGGATGGATGTTGGCATCCACCACAAAGGGTGGAACTTCCAAAAGGCAAACCGCTATGCGCCTTCCTACAGTTCTTTTTATGTACTCCGTTAAGCTTTTGTTTTGGACAGGTCTTGAATTTACGAAAAGCTTTACCTCTCCTTTCTTTTGGGAGAGGGAAACAAAGACCCTCAGGTGTAAGCCATCCCTTTCAATCTCCCTCTCTTCAAACTTGGTTTTGTATATCTCTTCCAACCGATCCCTTGCGCTCTGGGTGGAAGGTAGGTTCAAAAGTTCCCTTCCTTCCGCTATGAGCTTGAAGGATACCTCCGGTCTTGCCATTGCGTAGTCTCTTACAAGCCTCAGAATCTTTGCCCTCTCTGTATCTTCCTTCTTCAGAAGGTTCCTTCTTACTGGCAGGTTGTAAAAAAGGTCAAAGACCTCCACCCTTGTGCCTACCGCCATACCCTTTTCCCTTATATGCACCACCTTTCCCTCTTCCAACCTCATTTCGTAGCCCCTGTCCTCTTGGTAAAAACGGGAGCTTATGACCATCCTGCTAACTTGGGCTATGGCGTGGAGGGCTTCTCCCCTAAAGCCGTAGGTGTTCAACGAAAGCAGGTCCTCAAACCTCTCTATCTTGCTGGTGTGAAAGGGCAGGATTACTTTAGGGAGGTCCTCCGGGTGTATGCCCACGCCGTCATCTTTGACGGAAATGTAGTGCTTTCCACCCTTGATTACTTCTATCTCTATCCTTTTTGCCTTTGCGTCAAGGGAGTTTTCTATTAGCTCCTTTACACAGTCCGCAGGGCTCTCTATAACTTCACCTGCGGATATTTTGAACCTTACCTCCTCCGGAAGTTCTTTGACAAACATTTACCATTGGGAGGTGATCTTTGCCTTCTTGTTGAGGTATTTGTCCACCGCCAACGCTGCTTTTACACCATCCGCCGCCGCAATAACCGCCTGCTTTATGTTGTTGCAGAGCACATCCCCCGCTGCAAAAACACCAGGCACAGAGGTCATCATCTCCTCATTTACCACTATACAGTTTCCGTCTGTCATCTCCACTTGGTTCATAAGGAAATCCACCGAAGGCTTGTTCCCTCCTAGGAATATAAACACACCATCCACAGGTAGGATCTTTTTCTCTTTGGTTTCTATGTTTTGGACCTCCAAGCCCTCCACAAAGGAGGAACCCAAAATCTGTATAACCCTGTGGTGGGTGAGGATTTCCACGTTGGGATGGGACTTTATCTCCTCTATCATCTCTGGTGGTGCCTTTATGCGAGAGGATGGAACCACCAAGTATATCTTGCTGGCAAACCTGCTTATAAACTCCGTCTCCTCTAAGGCGTAATCGTCCTCCCCTACCACCGCCACGGGCTTTCCTTTAAAGAATGCCGCATCGCAAACGCCACAGTAAGACACTCCCCTTCCTAAGAATTCCTCCTCTCCCTTGTATTTGTTGGTTCTTTCCATGGCACCGGAGGCTACTATAACCGCCCTGCCCTTGAACTCCCTTCCGTCTATGGTATAGACCTTCTTTATATCTCCCAACAGGTCTGTGGCAATAACTTTACCCCTTACAAATTTGGCACCAAAGGCTTTTGCATGTTCCCGCATAAGTTTTAAAAGCTCATAGCCAGAGATGGGACCCCTTATGCCAGGGTAGTTTTCTATCTGCTGGGTTACTCCCAAGGCACCGTCCGCCTCTGCCCTGTAGAGCACCAAGGTGGATAGTCCTGCCCTTGCGGTGTATATGGCAGCGGAAGAGCCGGCAGGACCGGCTCCGATGATGATCACATCGTATATTTCATCACTGCCAAAGTTTAAAGTCAGTTCCATTTCAGTCCTCCAATGCTATTAAATATAATCACTCCTGCAGGGCGGAATAGAGTTCCCCTTTGCATAGACAGATATTTTACTGTCTATGCACACCTAACTTAATGTTAGGCCCTGCCGAGGGTTTAGGATATTCTCAAGGAACTCCCTGTAATAGGGATTACCTTTGAGAATATCCAGGGGAGCACTCTTGCACCCCTTTAATCTCTCAAGGTGCCTTTGTATCAGCACCTTAAGGACTTGCTTTTTCGGCAGGTGTGGATGAAACTCCCTGAGAGAACTTCTCTCAAGGAGATTTTTAGCACTATTTACTTGTGCGTTCATTTTATTACCACAGCACTTACACTCAAACTCTTGCGTGCTTTTCCTGTTTTCTCTATCCACATACCCACAGCTACTACACTCCTGACTTGAATAGGCAGGATTGACTTCTACTATCTCTATGCCATAAAGCTGATGCAGCCGTTCCAACTTCTCCTTCACATAACGCTTGCCAAAGTTTTGAATAAGCCTGTTCATCCTCTTGGATAGTTCAGGACTTCTAAAGTCAAGTCTTTCTACAACGAGTTTCATTGGCTTGTAAAGGTTTATAAGCCTGTTTAACACTCTGTTTATTTCGTTTTTGAGAAACTCCCTTAACCTTCTCACATACTCCCTATACCTGTTATCTCTGCTTGGCAGTCCTCCGTTTCTTTGAACCTGTGCCATGCGTTTAGTAATCTTTTCGTCCATCTTCTTTAGAAAGTCAAAAAACTGCCTGCCCAGTAAATCACCGTTGTTTGTAGCTATCAATGGATTTAGCCCTAAATCTATAGCTATAGTGTCTGTGGCAGGAACATAGTTTCTCTTTTTGAGTTCTTTCACCACTCTAACCCAAATCCGCAATAAGTCTCCATCTTCTATAAGGTGGAGAGAAATTGCAGAAAGATTGACAGGTATTTGGCTTCGGGATAGAATAACAACTAAATATGCAATAGCAAAAAATAATCAAAAAAGCCTATAAATACCGCATTTATCCCACAAAAGAACAGCAGGAATACTTCACCAAGACCTTTGGGTGTTGTAGGTTTGTTTGAAACAAGATGTTGGCAGAAAAGCTGTCTGCCTACGAAAAGGGAGAACCTATACCAAGAATTACGCCCGCCAAGTATAAAGAAGAGTTTCCCTTTCTTAGAGAAGTAGATAGCCTTGCCCTCGCTAATGTGCAGTTGCAACTTGAAAAAGCCTTCAGAGACTACTTCAAAAAACAAAAGCACTTTAGATTGCCTAAGTTCAAAAGAAAAAAGGATAAGCAGTCTTACACTACAAACAATGTGAATGGTTCCATAAAAGTGGATTTTGAAAAAGGGTTGTTGTATTTGCCAAAGATAAAGGATGGGATAAAGATTGAACTACACAGAACCTTTGAGGGTCAGATAAAATCTGCCACCGTGAGAAAGACAAAAGACGGTAAGTATTATGTTTCCATCTTGGTGGAGACAGAAGAACCAAGAAACAAGGTTATAGAACCTAAAAGCAAAGCTTGTGGAATAGATTTAGGTCTGGAACACTTTGCCACTATTACCAATGATTTTGGGACTTATAAGATAGAACATCCCAAACACCTGAGGCGGGCGGAGAAAAGACTAAAGAAACTTCAAAAAGATTTATCAAGGAAGCAGAAAGGGTCAAAGAACTATGAAAAGGTAAGGCAAAGACTTGCTAAATTACACGCTTACATATCCAACGCAAGGAATTACTTTTTGCATAAACTGTCCAAAGCCATCATAGACGAAAACCAAGTCGTGGTGGTGGAGGACATAAATGTGAAAGGACTAATGCAGTCAAACCTTGCCAAGTCCATCTCAGACAGGAGCTGGTCAAAGTTTTTGACCTATCTCAGGTATAAGGCAGAGTGGTATGGAAGAACTTTTATTCAAGTAGATAAGTTCTTTCCATCTTCCAAGCTATGCCATTGCTGTGGCTATAAAAAAGAGGACTGGCTTTGCATGAAAGAATTTGGACTTGTCCTGTATGTGGGGCAGTCCACGACAGGGATGTAAATGCATCTATAAACCTTTACTTCGTAGGGCTGGAGCGGCCCGAAGTTAAGCCTGTGGAGAGGGAATTTCCCTCGTTGAAGCAGGAAGCCTCAATGTGGGGCAGCTCACGGTTGAAAGCTTTAGCCAATAATCAAAAGCTTTAGCTTTGCCTTCTTTCCTTGGTTCAAGTTCAGCCACCTTCCCATCTAAGTGAAGGGCAATGCCTTCAAACCTTGGTCTTCTGTTTTTGCCAAGCAAGTGCTTAAAAATCTTCTTAGCCAAGTGCTTAGAGGCTGTTCTAAAAATCCCTCATCGGGACGTCCCCCCAGCCTCTAAGGGAACTAACCCGTTAGAACGCCTCACCCTATCCCACACCCCTTCCACCAACACGGGCTTCAGAGGAGAAAGGTCCCTTGGTAAGACCTTTCCAAGGATAGGGAAGAGGAGGGCTACCTTCAGAACTACCCAAGCACTTTGAAGGGTAGTTTTTGCTACCCTTCCCTGCTCGGGATTCCTTCCATTGGCTCCCTCACAGGAACTTGGCTCACTCTGAAGGCTTTGTATGAGATTGATTAATAGCTTTCTTGCATTCTCTACACTCCTTAGTTCGCTTTTTAGTGCGTTTTTCTTGTATTCGTTGCTTTCCTTCTCTGTAAGTTCTCTAAGTTCCTCTTCCCTTTTTTCATACCTCTTTAGGGCAAACTCTAAATATGCTTTGTCTTTTAGCAGCCTTTCGTAATTCTCAGGCATGTCCTCTTTAAAGCCCAGTGCCCTTCTTCCTATCACATAAGCACCCGCTACGTCTTTGTCTATGTGCAACTGTGGTGCATACTTTAGCATGCCTATGATTGATGTATAGGCTGGATGGACTTCTATTACTTCTACTCCCTTTAACATTGCTACCCTTTTTAGCTTTTGCAAAAACTTTTTGGCGTTCCACTGATGAAGTCTTTTTCTTAACTCAGCTTTCCCATCTCCACGCATTCCTTTTTTGAGTTTCTTTAGGTTTTCTATTGCTATTGCTTTACCTTTCTGAATGGCTAAATCTACTATCCGATGGGCTAATATCCACTCCTGATGGTCTTTGCTGTTTTGAGAAAGTCCTAAAAGGTGGTGTAAGCTGATTGTTTGATAGCTTAGTAGTTCTCCAGTTTTTGACACTTCCGCTATGGCTAAGTGTATGGGTGATGCGTTTATGTCTATGGCTATTACTCCGTTCTCTTTTGTGTGTTTCACTTTAGGCATTGGGATTTCAAAGGATACACTCCCATAAATCTCTCCATCTCTTAGCTTTAACTCCACTGTATAGGCAAAGTAGTTTTTTGTTTGCCAACTTTCTAAAAGCATAGCCATAAAGGTGAGCCACTTGTCTTTGCTATTGCTTGGTTCCCTTAACACTTTGGCATAGATGAACTCCCTGTTTCCTATGGTAATCCTGAGGTGCAGCTGTCCTTCTTTGTCCTCAAATCTCAGTAGCCTGTTCCCTTTATCTTCTTTTGATTTTGACCCAATGCTTATAAGTGTTCCTTGTCTTAGTTCTCTCCACCGCTTTTTAAGTCTTTCTCTCAATTTCCCTGTAAGGTGATTTTTGCAAAGTTTTTCAAAAAGTCTTTTGCTTCCAAAGACTACTGGTTTGTCTGTGGGATATTGTTTAGCTTTGTATATGGCTGAATCAATATATTTTGTTGGCAACTCAGGAAATAGCTGTCTTAGTCTGTGGTATATTTGGGCGTGTGGGTTTTTTGTTTTCTCTTTTTCCAACTCTTTTAGCATGTTGTATGCCACTCTAATGGCTGAAGATTGCTTACGCATTAGCTTTATGAGCTTTTCTTTGTCTTCTCTTTTCAGTTCAAGCTTGAATTGTAAGCTAACAAACATCAGAGTTAGATTTTAGCCTTAAAACTCTTGTGTGTCAATGGGTTTGGATTTTTAGAACAGCCTCAGGTGCCCCTGCCGAGGGTCTAAGGTGTGAGGGGCGGGGGAACCTCAGACCCTCAAACTTCCTTACGAGTTTTACCTGCATATATTTTCTACCTTAAAGTCTACAAGCTTGTTATCTCTTGTTATGATAATCTCACCATTGCAAGGAAGTTGTGGATTGGGAATTCTACAATCAATTCTGTATCCACTGTAAAGGCTTGTCATTCTTCCGTAGGATCTGCAGTTGGTATATAGCTGCATGGCGGTTCTTGGGTCTATCCTATCCACAGTTATGACCTTGTAATCATTTGAACGACCTATAGACTGAACATCGTTTTGGCAAACTTTGAAGTTATCTACCGTAGTGTATCCTGGACCTCTTGTGATTAGGGCTACGAGATCACAACCACCATCTGGATACATATAGATGGTCTCATACTGCATCTGTCCCATTACCTGCATAGAGGGCATTTTAGAACTTGCAGTCATCTTTATCATAGAGATAAGTGCATCATTTTGGGCTGGTGTGGGTTGGCTTACTCTTGTTTGTGCCTGAGCCATTAGCCCCTCGTTTAAACCCAGCTTAACATAATGAACATAGGGAATTATGAATGATTGAATATCGGATGCACTTCTTTCTGCGGTGGTGCGAACCATAAACTTCTCAGGACCATCGCAATAATATGTGGTTTTGGTTATCTCCCTAAGCCAGTAGTCTACCACGAATACATTAGGTGGCGGGTCTGTGGTTAGCACCTTTGCCATAAAGTCCTTAAAGTCCTGCCCATCTGCAGTTCTAAAAGTTCCTCCCTTTTGATAGCAATAGCTTGCAAGCATTCTTAAAACATCAGAGTTTAGAGGATGGCAGTTGTTGTTCACAGTGTCCTTTATCTTGTAAGAACCATCAGGCAGAGTTTGGAGTTTTACACGATTTGATTGTAAAAACTCTATAAGGTTGGTGCTTGCCTTAATCTTATCCGCCCATTCCAATTCAAAAGAAGTTATTCTCGGCTCAGGCTTATGCCTTGCAACCTGAATAAAACAAGACTCCAACCATTGATTTTGGGATGGATATCGGTAGCCTATAAACCTGCCTCTCTGAATAAAGAAAACTTCTTTCCCATCCTTTTCACAAAGGGTAGCGGGTGCATTGCTACTGGCAACATCTCCCAAAATTGCTGCTGTGAATGCTCCCTTTAGAAGACCCCCAAGTCCAGTCCCAGCTTCTGCAGGCTTTTTTTCCTCTATTACATATCCGCCTCCAAAACCTTCTACTTGCTTGTATTTCACAAGGTATGCCTTTCCACCAAAAGCAGAACAGTATTCAATGGCTTTTTCCGCATCAACACCAAAAATCCCACCGATAATTATCGTCTCTGTCTCTGAAGGGCTTAAGAATAAAAACTGTTTTTTACCAGAAAACAGCAGTTCCCTAAACGATGTTTGCTTTTGAATGTTTTCTTGTCCAGAACTTGAAAGGGCTAAGGCTAAGCTAAGCACGGCTAATAGGGACTTCTTCATCTCCGACCTCCTTTGTTTTTGGTTTTAAAAAGGTCCCCCATGGGGACCTCACTTTATACCTCCCATTCACCGGAAGGCACTAAAGACGCACCCTCCACCTCTCTGTTATACAGATAGGTGTGGGCACGCAAAAGAGTGTGGTCCTCAAGGACCACCTCAATAAGCTCCCTCCTGAAGAGGAAAGGAGCTCCTTCCACCCAGTCAAGCTCCCTAAGGAGCCCTTCTGGGATTTCATAGACCTCTCCACGCACTACCCCATCTCCGGGAACCATCCCGGGGTAGGCGCCGAGGTCATAAAGGGCAAAGCCTTTTGCCAAGGCATGCCCTAAGAAAGGACAGCCCTTTAAGAGACTGTGCCTTGATCCACCCCTTTTGAGGGTGCCATAGACGAAGAGGTAAGCCATTAAGCTACCTCCTCGCAATAAGGGGCCCAAAGACCCCTCAGAGAAAGCCTTCCCTTGTTAGGAAGGCTCACTCTCCTGTTTTCCTCCCTAACTGCTACCATACCCTTATATACTATAACTTACCTTTTTGGTATATTCTGACAACCTACAAACTGACTTTCCTTGAAAGCATCAGCCCCTCGTATTCTACCCATCCCTTCGGAGGGTTTGGGCTAAAGAAAGGTTCCTTGTCTTCTTCAAAAAGTGTTAGAAGTCTTGCCCTTTCTCCTCTGTATCGGAATAAGCCCTCAAGTAGTCCTTCTTCTGCTAAAAGCTTCTCATACTGCCATCTTTTGAGTTTTAGCTGGTTTATATCCTCTACAAACCGCTTTATCTTGGGTGCCCCCACAATGCCTTTATAACTCTCACTGAACCGCCCATTAACAAATAGCAAGGCTTTTGTGTCCTGAAGCTGGATTTCAAAGGGATGTGTGAATTCTGGGAGGATGTTTCTCTTTCCCTCTGCATCCTCTGTGGCAAATCTGAAGTGTAGAACAACTCTTGTGTTTTCCGAGTGAATGAATTCCTTGACTGCTTCATAAAACTCTTCCTTCTCCATAAAGTCCTTCTCATATACCCATCTCCCATTTTCCCAAACTGCATATCCGCCGCCATGCCTAAACAGCTTCCAACAATGGTCAAATAGCTTGTCGCTAACAATAGCCCCCTCTGGCTTATAGATGATTACACACATTTCAGCACCTCCTTCAGGTTTCATTTTAGTATGCACAAAGACTTCTTATCCTACATCCAGCTGTGTAGGATAAGAAACCCTTCTCATCTTTAGAAGTTGGGACAATCCCGATGAGTAATTTTTCAAAGCTGGTTCAAGATCGGCTGAGTTCTATTTCCTCAAGTTCATAAAGGATGTCTTGGATTTCCATAGGGCTTATTTCAAGCAAATCGGATGCGTAGCTGGTGGTTATGAATTCATGCTTTACCGCAGTCAGGACGAGTTCCCACAAGACCTTAGAAACTTTCCAAGGCACAGGAGGACTTGGTTCTCCAAAAAGCTTTATTTCCAAGTTCCACAGGTTCGCCCTTAGCAATCTGTTTAGGTCCTTTTCGTCAATTTCACCAAGTTCGTGAAGGCGGGATATAAGGGTCTCATAGCTAACGCCAAAGGTGCGTCTTAAACTTATCAAAGCCCACACGTCGGTTAGGTTGTGGTGTTGCCTTACAAGCCTTTTAACAAGACTTTCTGGCATTAAAAAATGAACCACGAAACGTTCGCTAAAATCATCCCTTTGTCCATCTTTATTTAGATGGACCTTGTCTTTTCTTTGAAGGATATGGGCATACTCATAGGCAATAAGCTGGTTTTGGTGAGGTTCATCGGAATTAACCAATATGAACGCAGAGAAGTTTTCATCATAAACCATTGCAGAGGAGAGTTCCCTGCCTAAAGGCAGCCTAATAACTGGAATGCGGAGGTCTTCTAAGAGTTCTCCTAAGTTTGGCACCACGCTATCTCCCAAGCCCAAACGAGCCCTTTCTGCCTCTGCTACCTCTCTGGCTTGTTCATCTATTGACTCTTGGTTTAGAGTGTAGTAAGGAATTTCAGGCTTTGGAAATCCCAGCTTTTGTCTAAGCTTTACTATCTCTTTACACAGAAAAACAAAGCGGTGAACCTGACTTATGGTTTCAGGAGGTAGGGAGAGTTCTTTGGCTTTATCAAGAAGAAGGGTAAAAGCGGTTCCCTCAGGCTTGTCTATCCCATAGAAGTAGCTAACGAAAACTCCATAAAGTTTGGCAAGCTTTATTAGAAGGCTAATCGGCGGGCCTTTTCTACCACTTTCAAAAAGAGAAAGTTCATCCTTGGTAATTCCAAGCTTTTGGGAGACTTCTTCTGGGGTGTAGCCTGCCGTCTCCCGTGCTTGTTTGAGTCTCTGTCCTATAATTTCCAGAGTATTCATGTAGGCACTTACCTCAAAGCTATAAATCTGTTATAACAAATCTAAACTTAACCCAAGCCTTTTCAAGTCAGAATCCTTTAGTCTAAAGCGTGCCCTATGTTCCATATCTCTAGCAATCTGGTTTAGTTCCTCTTCGCTACGGATTAATCCTCTGTTAATTGCTTCCTCTAATATTTCCACAGTTCCATCAACCTTTACACCCTCTTGCTCCGCAACCTTCTTCAAATATTTATCATCAGTTATTAACACCAAACTCCTTTCCTTAGCCACAGCCAAAAGGGAAGCATCCGCTCCATCTTCAAATTCCTCGTGAGTAATTCTTAAGTTTCTTATCAAGCTTTGCTCTTCTTCTGTTAGTTCATCCACAACCTTTAGCCATAAGTTTAGCTCATTTAGAACCATCCGCAACTCTGGGTCTTTTTCAGAACCTCGTTCAATCTCTTCTATCACATCGGAGGTAGTTAATAAACCTGCATGAAATATGGTCTTTAGCAAGTTCAAATACCCAGCACGGGCAAAGTTTGATAATGTAGAACTATCTACTATGAAGCGTATTTCACTCATAATGCATGTAGTTTGTTAGTATAACCGCAAGAATCAAGCAAAGATTGCACAAAGACCTCAGCTTGGTAGTCTCAATTTGAAGTAAGCTACTGAGGCCGTTCTACAAATCCCCCGTCGGGATATATTCCAGACCTATAACAATTGTGCATCAAAATGTATGGAAGCTGAATTAAGGTAGAAAAAACGGCAGGGGAATACTGAGGGAGATAAAAGCCCTAAGGTAGGTTCTCTGACCGGACAAAAAGGATTAAACCTTCAGACGGGTTAACTAACTCCCAATCAAGTTAGGATAAGTTAGTTAACCATGGGTGGGCAGTTTAGTTAACCGTGCCTACAGTTAACTAAGTATTTCCCTTTGGCTTCAGAGTTAGTTAACCCGCTGGAAGTTAACTACGGTGCATGCTTGACTGATCCAGCCTATGAGGGCTCAAAGTTAACATCTTCTTAGTTAACCCAAAAAAGCTTCACAAAGCGTGCTATTGTTCCAAATGGTTTGCCGAGTGTGTAAACCTTTTGATTACCGTGTTTAATCCCTTTTGTTCGGTCAGAGGGCACTCTGGAAATCGGCCGAACCGTTGTCCCGTAATATAGTCTTCAGAGAATAAAGTTTTCTTACCCTACATTCGGCGGTGTAGGATAAGAATTTTCATCTTTTAAAGTCCTTGATTTTCAGGGACCTCCCTGCTATCCTCTATTCATCTTGTTTATTTTCAAAGCTTCAACTTCTGATGACAAGAAGTTGAGGGATTTAATGTTGGAGTGGTTCAGTCTCCTAATCTGCGAGAATAACTACTTATCCCTTTTCTGGTCATTTGCGAGAACACGTTATGCCGCATGCTGTAATGCGGTATTGCGTTATGCCGCGTGCTGCAATGCGGTATATGGTGGGGCTAAAGGGTAAGGAGATAAGGGAGAGGGAAGGGGAAACACTCCCAGAGCAGTTCTACCCATAGCAAGGAAAACATAGTTAACCACGGTTAACTAACTCTTACACAAAAAACACAAACTTAGTTAACCCTGTAGAGAGAGTTAACCAGCCTCTGCGGAACGCTTAGTTAACCAAGTATAGAGGGTTAACTAACTCTTTTGTTTTTGCCAGAGACTTGGTTAACCCTGTAGGGACTTTTACACCCTAAAGTATACTTAAAGTTTACTAAAATAAATATTGTGCGAGGTGATAGTCATGGACGACAGGGAACTGATAAAGAGGATTATGGAGGAGGTCAAGGATGAGAAGTTGAGGGAGGAGTTGCTTGCTTTGGTGGTGGAGAAGAACAAGAAGAGGGAAGAGGAAAGACCCATAGACTACTTAGCAAGACAGGAAATACTTGGCGGAGCAACCGAGGGAGTATCTAAGGTGGGCTGGTGGATAATGTATATCATCTCTATAGTTTTTATTTTGGTGGGAAGTTTAGGGCCTCTGGGGCTTCTTGGCTATTTTCTTACCCCTGCTGAGGAAAGGGACAGAAACGCTTGGGTCTTCATTTTCTTTTTTTCTATTCTATTTATGATAGGGATTGCTTGGTTTTTCACTCTTCGTAGTGGAAAAAAGGAGTATGAAAGATTTAAACACAAAAGCGTAAATTAAGGCACTCCCTGAAGGGGTGGCGTATTTAATCTGTCTCCTACTTTTGGGTTAGGAGCGTTTATGAGGTTCTTGGCAAGGTTTTTACCCAAGTCTATCTCCCAATTCACAGCAGCCTTGCCATCATTGAAAATCCTCACGGGAATACTCGGCTGTTCCTTAAACCATTTTTGGGCATCTTTTTCATATGCTCGGAGTTTTGGATCGTTAAGATTAAATCTTAAATCAATGTCTGGTGCCTGCAAGTTGAAAAGCTTTGCTTTCGGAGGCTTATAGCTTTCTAACTCCTTCTTTCTCTGAGACATCTCTTCTTGAGTTTTGTTTATTTGTTGGTTAACTTCTCCCTGTAATTGTTTTCCTTTTTCCTGAACGTTCTTTGGGTCAGGAACTTCACTTTGAATTCCTTCCAATCTCTTCTCATCTACCTTTGGGTCTCTTATACCCTGTCCCTTTGCAAACTCCTCTAACCACTTTTCCAAAGCCTCTGGATTGCTTCTTAGTTTAGCAACCTCTTCCATAGCGTATCTTACCGCCTCTCCCTTTGATTTGCCTGCGGCTAAAGCCTCTTTGTATTTCTGCTGGGCATAGTAGTTTAGTGGGTCTTGTTTTAAGCTTGCCTGCAACCTTTCTGCATAAGCAAGCATCTCTTCAGCCTGCTTCCCAAAAGCTTCAGCTACTTCATAAACTTTGCTATTGCTTGCTTTCTCTGAAACATCTTTGCCTTGGGTATATGACTGTTCACTCTTCTTGGTCTGACTATCACTGCTCCTTTGTCCACTCTTATTCTGCAAAGACTCTATAAACTTATTTACCAGTTCATTTTTCTCGTCTCTTGATAGATAAGTGGACATAGCCTTTACCTGTTCATCTGTGTAATTCCAATTAAGTCCTCCTGACGCACCTCCACCAAATTGAAGAGGCCAGAACGAACCACCTTGTTTGTTTCCACCACCAGTTCCTACACCAACACCACCTGATAAATTAAATTCAAACCCAAAGCTATCCCTTGTTTTAAACTCACTACCATACTTCTGCCCCAAAGTCTTAAGAATTGCCTGAACTATATCCTTATCCACCCCCCACGCTTTTGCAGCTTCCAAAAATGAAGCAAAATCTGATTGCACAATTTTAGACAGATTATCTCTAAGGGATTTAAGATCCACAGCCTCTATGCCCTTAGAGGCAATAGTTTTAAACGCCTCTCCTACCTGACTATAAGCTCGTGCAGTCTCAGTAATTTCTTTCGCCTTAGTCTTCACATAGTCTAAACTTAGCCCACCAACCTGAACGCTGGTCTCAAACCCTTTTATTTCTCCTTTTTCGTCTAATTCTATACTTCCGTGTTCAACGCCTCCCTTCATTACAACAAGCCTACCACGCCCATCATAAACCACTTTAAACCCACCATCTCCACTAACCATTTCTGCATGTTCAAGCCTCCCTTGTGGGTTTATTACCATACTTGCAGAAGCACCCTGACCAGCTATAGCTGACATTGATGCTATAACTTTTTGGGTAAAATCATCTCCACGAATAGCCGCTAACTTCAATGCATTATCAACTGACAGCCCCTTCCCTTCTACCCTTCCTCCCTGCATTGTAATATTCCCCACAGTATGTTGAAGCCCAGAGGTTGTGAAGAAATCTGTCCTCCACCCAACAAAACTCCCCAAGCTTGTAGTTCCCGCCGATACATTCCTGTAATTTACCTGCCCTGCATTGAAGCTTCCTCTTGCTACATCACCAGCTGAGCTTTGGGCTGTGCCCTGAACAACACCTCCAAGCCCCGTGGCAAAGCTGTGAAACGCATACCCTCCCAAGCTTGCTATCATAAAACTCACCGTAGGCACAAGCCAATACAGAGAACCTTCAAGAAAATTAAACCCAAGGCTCGTATTCCATCACCTGTTCAAAGGTATAAGGGCATTCCTGTGGAAAATCTTTTTCCGTGGGAAATTTGCCAAAGTATTTTTTAGCAAGGTCGTGGTTTTCATCTTCTTTAAACCATCTTACAAGCCTTTTTACAGCAATACGCCAAGCGGTGGGCAACTCCTCTGCTGCTTTTTTCCTTATGCCTGGGTATGTTTCAAGGATTGTATCAAGTTCATTCCTTGCATTGTTTATGCTTTTTATCCAGCTGTGTCCCACATCCTCTCTGTCCCTAAAGTTTTCCCACTTGTAAAGGTGTTCCAAGATTACCGCCATGAAGCTTATTAGACTTCTCAGTTCCCTCCTTGCCATATCCTCTATTTCCTCCAGAAGGTTCTCCCAATCCACAAGGTCATACTCTTTGTTTCTGAGAAGCCTTAGGTTCTCCTGAACCCAAAGGTAGAAGTCCTTTTCATACAGTTCCTTTATACTTTGGGTTGTTTTTTCCATAGGCTTAAATATAAGCCCACCAAAAATCGGAATACGGTTAACTAAGTTTGGGCTTTTGTATAAAAGTTTAGTTAACCATGTTAGGCGGTTAACTAAGTTTTCCTGTTTTGGTTAAGAGTTAGTTAACCTCGCATTGATGTTTCCGTGGCTTCATGGAGGCTTCTTATGGAAATGGGTTAAAAAGAGTTAACTAAGTGGCTTACTCCTACTTATTGTAAAGTATTGCAGGGTTAACTAACTCCAAGGTGAAAGAAACCCACTTAGTTAATCGCAGATAGTGTTAATAGGTGTAGATTTTTAGAACAGCCTAAGCAAAGCGTATAATAGTTTGGTAGGAACATGGCCAAAGATGATTGGAGGATAAAAGGAGGAAGACGCAAGGGCAAAAAAGCCCTAAAGTATGCAGGCCTTTTATGGGGCGATGAAAAGGAAAGGAGAATTACACTGGAAGACCTCTGCCGATGTTGGAACTTAGGCAGGCTACTTAAAGAAGGAGAACTCCAACTTGGAATGCTTGTCTTCAGCCAAAAACAGAGATACAAACTTTCACACTCCCAACAGATGACACTCTACTATGCTTACCTTGTCTTTAAGGACTGGGCTAACAAAACCCAAAAGCACATAAACGGAAAAGCCCTCTCTAAACTCATCCAATACCTCATGGCTACAACCCTCGTCCAAAACGCCAAATTCTGCACTTGCAAAGAGATATTCTCCTTCTTCACATATGACCTGCCCAAACTCAAAGACAGAGAGGGAAAGAAACCAAGACCCTTAGAACTATACCAAAGGCAATCAGACCCTCAAGCCCTCGCTAAAATCCATAAAACCTTAAGCTTCCTCCAAAACCCTGAAAAGGTCCTAAAACTCGGCAAACTCTTTGGAATACCCCTACGCTAACCCTCCTCCCTAAATACGTTCCATGAACCTATTCAACTCTAATCCCTAAATGCGTTCTACTTCTTTCTGAATAGGCGGGCGGGCAGAACCTAAACAAGCTTGTACGGGTAGGAGGGTAAATCAGTTTATCTTATACATATATGCTTGAGCTTATAAAGTCTGCACCCACCCAGTGTGGAGTTTATCTCTTCAAGAAGGGCAACAAGGTCCTTTATGTGGGAAAAGCCAAGAACATAAGGGAGAGGCTGTTGCAACACTACAAGCAAGCCCAAGAGAACAAAAAGGAGTATGCCATAGTTAACAGTTCGGACCGTATAGATTGGATACTAACCCGCAACGAATACGAAGCCCTGGTGTTAGAGGTGGACCTAATACAACTTCATAAACCCAAATACAACGTCCTGCACAAGCACGGTGGGGGCTATCCTGTCCTCCTGCTAACGGAGGATGAATTTCCAACCATAAAGGTGGTTAGAGGCTCCGAGCATGAGGGGAAGCTCTTTGGTCCCTTCTTCACCGCCAAGAGGGCCTACAGGGTAAAAAGGCTCATCCATAAGCTTTTTAAACTTCGCACCTGCGACCCAATGCCTACTAGAGCCAGCCCATGCATGGATTATCACCTGGGGCTATGCAGTGGTCCCTGTGCAGGTCTGATTAGCAAAGAGGATTATTCCTTGGCGGTGAAATCTGCCCAATCTATGCTCTCGGGGGAGGTCTCTGAGGTTCTACCAGAGCTATACCAGAGGATGGAAGAACATATGGAAAGGCTTGAGTTTGAAAAATGCGCCCTTATCAGAGACCAAATAAGGGCTTTGGAAAAACTCTCCTTGGGTCAGAGTGTAAGCGGACTCCCCTACCAGAGAGCAGACCTCTTTTACAGAATAGGCAGGCTCTTGGGAGTCTTTTTGATAAGGTCTTTCAAGCTGGTGGATAAGGAGGTTTTCCTTTTGGAGACGGAGGAAGAGTTGGAAGAGACCATTATAGGCTTTTACTACTCCAATCCATTGCCGGAGGTTTTGCTCTTGAACTTTGAGCTCTCGGAAGAGGTCAAAAGGTGGCTCTCGGAAAGAGGGAAGGTTGAGATCGTTCAAAAGATAGACCAGAGCTTGGAAGAGCTTGTCAAAGAAAATCTCCACCACTACATGCCACCAGAACTTTGGCAGGAGGAGTTCTTGAAAGTGCTAAAAATTCCTCCACCAAGGATCATAGAGGGCTTTGATGTTTCCCACTTTTATGGAGGCTATACGGTGGCATCCTGCGTGGTTTGGGAAGAGGGAACTATGAATAAAAAGAGATACAGAAGGTATCGGATAAAAACGGTAAATCAGATTGACGATTACGCCTCCCTGGAGGAGGTGCTGAGCAGAAGGGCAAGAAGGCTTAAGGAAGGGGAGGAGACCATGCCAGACCTGTGGCTCATTGACGGAGGACTCGGACAATTGAGCGTAGCCATTAGGGTAAGGGACAGGTTTGGCTTGCCCATCAAGGTAGTTTCCCTCGCCAAGGAGGAGGAAATTCTGCTAACCGAATGGGGACAGAGGGTAAGACTAAAGGAACATCCTATACTCTATAGAATTTTCGGACAGATTAGGGATGAAGCCCACCGCTTTGCCCTTTCTTACAACAGAAAGCTCAGACTAAAGGAGGGGCTAAAGGACATCCTTGACCGAATAAAGGGCATAGGAGAGGTCAA
This sequence comes from Thermocrinis ruber, assembly GCF_000512735.1. Classification (NCBI taxonomy): domain Bacteria; kingdom Pseudomonadati; phylum Aquificota; class Aquificia; order Aquificales; family Aquificaceae; genus Thermocrinis; species Thermocrinis ruber. Next base: position 920,204 of record NZ_CP007028.1, on the reverse strand, counting down.
AAAGAAGATCATTTACAACAACTTTGAGAACTTATATGAGCTTTTAAAGGCGGAGGACAGACACCTCAAGAAGCTGGGCATAGACCCATCCATAAAGCAGGAGATAGAGAAGTATTTGACTTAAGGAATATTAGAATGCCCCGCAGGGCTGGAAGCCCTTTGGGGTTGTTTGATCAGGGTGCAATCCAGTTTTCCTGCTGGAGCAATTCCTCCATCTTATCGGAAACATGCTGGGATATCTTGTAGGCGCAAAACTCAGGACCGCACATAGAACAGAATTTGGCAGTTTTGTAGCCCTCTTGGGGTAGGGTTTCGTCGTGGTAGGCCCTTGCGGTCTCTGGGTCTATGGCAAGCTCAAACTGCCTGTTCCAGTCAAAGGCAAAGCGAGCCTTGGACATTTCTAAGTCCCAATCCCTGGCACCGGGGAAGCGTTTGGCTACATCTGCCGCATGAGCTGCTATCTTGTATGCAATAACTCCTTGCTTTACGTCCTCCACATTGGGAAGTCCCAAGTGCTCCTTGGGCGTCACATAGCAAAGCATTGCAGCACCATAATAACCCGCCAACGCAGCACCTATGGCGGATGCAATATGGTCATACCCAGGGGCCACGTCTATTACAAGGGGACCAAGCACGTAGAAAGGCGCTTCGTGGCATATCTTTTGTTGGATCTTCATGTTGAACTCTATCTGGTCCAATGGCACGTGTCCCGGTCCTTCCACCATCACTTGAACATCGTGTTTCCATGCCCTTTCCGTTAGCTCACCGAGGACCCTTAGCTCTGCAAGCTGGGCGTCGTCGCTGGCGTCCGCAATAGCTCCGGGCCTGAGGGCATCTCCCAAGGAGAAGGAAACATCATACTTTTTGAATATCTCGCATATCTTATCAAAGTGCTCATAGAGTGGATTTTGCTTTCCGTGTTCTATCATCCACTGAGCCATTATGGCACCACCACGGGACACTATACCCATAACCCTGTGCTGGACCATGGGCAAAAACTCCCTGAGAATACCCGCGTGGATGGTCATGTAAGATACGCCCTGCTGGGCTTGTTCCTCTATAACATCAAGAATAAGGTCCACGGTCATGTTTTTGACTTGTCCCTTTGCCCTCTTGAAGGCTTCGTATATGGGAACAGTTCCCACGGGCACCGTGCTCTCTTTTATGATGGCTTCTCGGGTTTCCTTTATGGCGTCTCCGGTGGATAGGTCCATAACCGTATCTGCACCGTACTTGATGGCTACCCTTAGCTTTTCCAACTCGGTAGGTATGTCAGAAGCCAAGCCCGAGTTTCCTATGTTGGCATTGACCTTTACCCTTGAGTTTATACCTATACACATGGGCTCAAGGTGAAGATGGTTTATGTTGGCAGGAATGATCATCCTACCCCTTGCTACCTCCTGCCTGACAAACTCTGGGTGCAATCCTTCCCTCTTTGCCACATACCGCATTTCTTCTGTTATTATGCCCTGACGGGCAAGGTGCATCTGGGTCTTGTTTTTAAACTTCTTCCTGCTTTCTACCCACTCCGCGCTCAGCATAGGCCACCTCCTAAAAAGTTTGCTATAAGAATTTAAAACCTTAAGCCTGCTAATCTATGATAAAAATTAGCCCGTATATACACCTTGGGTGCTAATCTACAAGGGGAATTAGTCTGAATAAGTGAGTTAAGTTCTCTCCTTGCTAAGGCTTTTTTCCTAAGAGATTTCTAGCCTTTCTGAATTTCCGATGTATAAAGATACAAACCTAAAAAAAGTTAAAATTTTCTCCACTATGCGCGTAGTTTTGAGCACCCAAGACATACCAAAGAAATGGTTTAACATTGTGCCCTATCTACCAAAGCCTCTGGAGCCTCCCTTGGACCCAAGGACTATGGAGCCTGTGGATCCTTCAGCCCTCCTTGCCATATTTCCAGAGCCTATAGTGGAGCAGGAGGTCTCACAGCAGGAGTGGATAGACATCCCCCAAGAGGTGCTTGATGTATATTCCCTATGGAGACCAACGCCACTGCACAGGGCTAAAAGGCTTGAGGAGTACTTGGGCACGCCAGCAAAGATATACTACAAAAACGAGAGCGTATCACCACCGGGTAGCCATAAGCCAAACACTGCGGTAGCCCAAGCTTATTACAACAAGATCTCCGGTGTGAAGAGGTTGACTACAGAAACGGGGGCGGGTCAGTGGGGAAGTTCTTTAGCCTTTGCCTGCCAGTTCTTTGGTTTGGAGTGTGAGGTCTTTATGGTTAGGGTTAGCTACAATCAAAAACCCTTCAGAAGAATACTTATGGAGACTTGGGGAGCAAAGGTGGTGCCTTCTCCCAGCAATCTAACCCAGTCTGGCAGAAAGTTTTATGAAGAAGACCCAGAGCATCCGGGAAGTTTGGGAATAGCCATAAGCGAAGCCATTGAGCGTGCGGTTTCCTCTCCGGACACTAAATACTCCCTGGGTAGTGTGTTAAACCATGTTTTGCTCCATCAAACAATCATAGGGTTGGAAGCCAAAAAGCAGATGGAAATGGTCGGTGATTATCCCGATGTAATTGTGGGTGCGGTGGGTGGTGGTAGCAACTTTGCGGGTTTATCCTTTCCCTTTTTGAGGGACAAGCTGGCGGGCGAAAAGCCAAACCTTGAGGTTATCGCAGTGGAACCATCCGCATGCCCTACCCTTACGAAGGGTGAATACAGATACGATTACGGAGACACCGCAGGGCTAACGCCCCTTATAAAGATGCATACCTTGGGACATGATTTTGTGCCTCCTCCCATTCATGCGGGAGGTTTGAGATACCACGGAGATGCACCTTTGGTTTGCTTGCTATACAATGAGGGTTTTATAAGCGCCAGTGCATATAAACAGAGGGATGTTTTTGAAGCGGCTGTTCTCTTTGCAAGGACGGAGGGCATAGTGCCAGCCCCAGAGTCCGCCCACGCCATAAGAAAGGTAATAGACATAGCCTTGGAGTGTAAAAGGACTGGAGAGAAAAAGACTATCCTCTTTAACCTATCAGGGCATGGCTACTTTGACCTGAGCGCTTACAATAAATTCCTAAAGGGTGAATTGCCGGATACTTAGTCTTTATTTGTTATGTAAGTGTTCTTATAATACTGTAAGCTTGCATGGACATCCAAGGAATCATAGATAGCGTAAGCACAGTCCTAAAAGGAAAGGAAGAGGTAGTTTTACGATCTTTGGTTTGCTTTCTCTCTGGAGGGCATCTGCTTTTGGAAGATGTGCCGGGGGTAGGAAAGACTACTTTGGCTTTGTCCCTCTCAAGGGTTTTGGGGCTTTCCTTTGCCCGCATCCAATTTACCAGCGACCTTTTACCCTCGGACATATTGGGCGTGAGCATTTATGACCAGTCCAAAAAAGCCTTTGTTTTCAAGCAGGGACCTATCTTCCATCAGATAATTTTGGCTGACGAGATCAACCGGGCTACTCCAAAGACCCAAAGTGCCCTCTTAGAAGCTATGGCAGAGGGTAAGGTTAGCGTGGATGGGGTCACCTACGAACTGCCAAAGCCCTTTTTTGTGATAGCCACACAAAACCCGGTGGAACAGTACGGCACCTTTCCACTGCCCGAGTCTCAACTGGACCGCTTTAGCATGCGCCTTTCCCTTGGCTACCCAGATAAAGAAACAGAGATAAGCATTCTCCGAGGAGAAAATCCCCTGGAAAGTGTGGCAAAGCTGAGCCCTATGGTAAAGCCTCACGAAATACTGGCAACCATGCAACAGATAAGCAGGTTTTATGTGTCGCCCGAAGTGGCAAGGTTTGTGGTGGAAATTGTGTCAAGGACCCGCAACCACCCAGATGTGCTTTTGGGTGTTTCCACAAGGGGTGCCATCCATTTGGTTAGCTGTGCAAAAGCGTTGGCTTACTGCAGGGGAAGGGACTTTGTGGTTCCCGAGGACATAATAGACCTGGCACCTTATTGCTTGGCACACCGTATAATTGTGAGGGAAGGCACAGACGCAGAAGCCTTAATAAAATCCATCTTGGAGGAGGTTCCAGCTCCTTGATAAAGCTTGCGGTTTTGCAGTGGCAAATAGCCTTCGGCAACATCCAAGAGAACAGAAAAAGGGTCCTTGAACTACTGAGCCCTTTGGAGGATAGCTTGGTAGTCCTGCCGGAGATGTTTCCCTGCGGTTTTGACTACGATAACTTAAAAAACCACGCCAAAGAGAGTCAAAAACTTTTGGAAGAGCTCAGGGAACTTTCTAAGGAAAAAAGGCTGACGCTGATAGGAACATACCCAGAGGAGAGGGAGGGAAAGCTGTTTAACACCGCCTTTGTGCTCTCCGATGGGTTATTGGTAGGCAAAAGGGACAAGATAAAGCTTTTTCCACTGTACAGAGAGGGGGAACACTTTAGCCCGGGGCAAGAAAACCCAGTTTTTGAAACAAGGCATGGAAAAGTGGGAGTGCTTGTATGCTTTGAGCTAAGGTTCCCAAACCTGGGCTGGGAGCTGAGAAAGAAGGGAGCCCAGATTATTGCGGTGCCATCCCTTTGGGGTGCCAAAAGGAAAGAGCATTTAAAGGTTTTGTCGCAAGCGAGGGCGGTGGAGTTGCAAAGCTACCTTTTGCTTTCCAACGGGTGGGGAAGGACGGGAGAAGAGGAGTATGCAGGCAACTCTGCCATATACGACCCATGGGGCAACACCCTTGCCTTTTCGGAAGTGGGAGATAGCGTCCTTTTGGTTTATGCGGACCTAAAGAAGGTGGAAGCAGTGCGAAGGCTCATACCACTGGACACTGATTGAAATCATAAGCGTGGGCTTTTAGGATGCCCTATATTTCCTCGTAACAGGTAAGCAAGTTTTTACAGAGGACAGCCAAACCATCTTCTTGGGCAAGGTCAAGGATTTTGTTTATGGTCTGCGTGTCTGTAGCGAGAAAGTCATAGACTGGGTGGTGTTCACCGTCCTGCTCAGTAAAAGAAAGGGCACACCCTAAAACTCTTTGAGGGTAAAAGGGTAACAATCAAAGATGTAAGTTCTTACACAATAGAATAAGGATTATAAGAACCCAGCACATAGCGGAGGAACCTCAATAACAGCTACTTCCTTCACCCTCCCACCCTTTCCACCTATCCGACCAACCGATAACCCACCTTCTCCACCTAATAATAGGTTAATAAACAAGCTTGTTAATAAATTAATTAAATCGTTCACGCACTTTACAACACATATACTCATCCAAAACGTCAGACTGTATTAACAAATCAGCAAGTTAAGATATTAGTAAGTCAACTTGCCAACAATCTCTACATCGCAGAGGTAAAGGTTAGTTTCACAAGGCTATGGTAAATTTGTTGGTTTATTAACAAATTAATTAGCTAATAAGCCAATTCGTTAATCACTCCTTTTTATGCTTGAAATAGAATTCTTCCAAAGCCCTATTAACCAACTCAGACTCGCTTACCCGTATGCCCTTTTTCAAATACATCATCTGGAGTTCCTTAAGCCTCACTTCGTTTTCCACGGTTAGGTAAAAGCCCTTTAGTTTCCTATTCTTGGTAGCTTCCTTTTTTTCTTCCAAAGTGTCCTTCTTCATTGCTTCCTCGGACTTTGGCTCCTCTGACACTGTGGCTGACATATCGCTGAGAATCTTTGAAACTATGCCTAAGTTCCTCTTAGCCATTTTATAACCTCCTCTGCATAGGTAGATAGTATTTTTAATGCCTCCTGATCCAGCTGTTTTAAATCTCCCCTATTTATACTGGCATACTGAAAGCCCACCCTTTTGGGAATGGGTGGTAGAACCTTATAAGGAAGCTTTTGAAGCTCTTCAAGGACCTTGTTATGAAGGGCTACGTGTTTTTCGTAAAAGGTAGGTGCCAATGCTACTACTTGGGTTTTTATTCCTGTGTATTCCTCTAACTCCTGCAGGACCATAAAAATATGCTTTAAACCAGAGAGGCTGAAAAACTGAGTTTCTACAGGAATTAGCACACCGTCGGAGGCTATGAGAGCGTTTATGGTTAAGATGCCGAGGTTCGGCGGGGTATCTACGAGGATTAGGTCGTAGCTGTTAAAGGTAGACAGTGCCCTCTTTAGCCTAAGCTCCCTCGCATGCATACTGACAAGTTCAAACTCCGCTTGGGATAGGAGCAAGGAGGAAGGAATGAGGTCAATATTTCCTAAACTTATGGGTTGGGAAGAGCCTTTGATGAGTAAGTGGTAAGATTGAGGGATATCCTCAGAGATGTTTTGAGTAAGACACAGGGTCAAGTTTGCTTGAGGGTCAAGGTCTACAGCGAGGACTTTCAAGCCTCGTTCTGCAAGTAGATGAAGCAGGACTACAGTAAGCGTTGTTTTTCCCACACCTCCTTTGTGATTGACTACTGACAAGGTTTTCATGTTAATAAGTTTATCATATAACTTGTTAATAAGCAAGGAGAGTAATTTGTTAATATGCTAATAAACAAATTTGCCAATATATTAACAAATTAGCGAGACTCTGCATGATTGTAGAAGTCTAACTGTTAGAATTGAGGCAGTTCTAAAAAAATCTACAAGTTCTAAGGATGTTTCAATCCCCTATAGGCACTTAATAAACAAGTTCATAGTCTGCATCGGAGCATCTGAACAGAGGGCGTTTCAATCCCCTATAGGCATTTAATAAACTTGCATAAGCTGGAGGCTAAGCAATGAGAAAGCAAGTGTTTCAATCCCCTATAGGCACCTAATAAACCAGATATTCGCATTATCTATCATATTCAGTTGCCAACTTAGAGACAAGGGACTTTTAAGAGTCCCTCTACATCAATGCCCTCATGACTATTATAAAACATTTCCCGTCCATGCCCAATAGAAGGAAGGCTATTATAAATTTTAGTGATGACGGAAAGAACCTATAAAAGCTATAAGCTAAAATTCAAGTTTAGCTTTGACCAACCTTTAAGTTTGCCCAAGTATTACAACAGCGTGCTCCAGGGGTTCTTTTATAAGAACATGGACCCAATCCTTGCCAGTATATTGCATGAAGTGGGCTTTGTGTATAACCACAGAAAGTTTAAACTCTTCACATTCTCAAAAATATTTGGCAAGATTAAGGAAAAGAACGAAAACAACATTTTGTTCCACCCTCCAAACGTTCATGTGTATTTTTCCACTCCGATAACCACACATATGAAGTCCATAGCCATGTCTTTACTGAAAAAAGAAAGATTGCTTATGCATAAGCAATATGTTTTCCTTTCAGAGGTTGAGGTGTTAGAGGAGGAAATAGAAAGCGAGGAGATAACTGTGGTTTGTCTTTCTCCCATTGTGGTCTATAGGACGCCAGAGGGTTCAAGAAGGCATATCTATCTCTCACCGTTTGAGGAGCAGTTCTACGCTATGCTTAAAAGCAACTTGATGAAAAAATATGAACTTGTTTATGGTAAAAGGTATACGGAAGATATTGAAATAGCCCCAGTTAACACAAATCGTATTTATAAAAAGAAGATTGTATTTAAGGGAACACTTATTACAGCGTGGGAGGGTTTGTTTAAGATAAAAGCTAAGAGGGATATGCTGAAGGTTGGGCTGGAATGTGGATTGGGGGTAAAAAACAGTGCGGGCTTTGGTTGTATTGCTAAAATAAGAAAGAAGGAACATGCTTAGGGCTTTAAAAGAGTGGGGAGAACTATTTGAAAGACCAATATACGACAAAGTTAAAGCGGACAAGGTTATTGTGCTTGAGTTTGAACTGGACAATGTTGGCAACGCAACTTTAAAAGATATTAGCCTTGAGGAGTTTTCAGAGGATAAGCTAAACAAGTATCTTTATAGAAGGGCTAAGAGCAGCAACCCGCCTACCTACTCGCCCACTTTACGCCTTAATACTGAAGACATTAGCAAATCTTTGAATAACCTTATTAAAGTCAACAGAAAACTAAGAGGCGTTCCACAGATAAGCATTGATGTAGAAACCGTTGCAGAGCGGATACGGGGTATGATAGAAGGAACTGAGAAATCAACCTCCTACCTGATTACCATTAGGTTCAATGGAAAATACATAGGAGAGATGCCCGAATATATCAAAGCAGTTGGCGATCTTATAAAAGGTTCATATGAGAAAAATGGCATATGTTCCATATGTGGAGAGGAGAAAAAGGTGGCTGAAGACTTACCCTTTAATTTTTTGACCTACGACAAGCCTGGATATATAGTAGGTGGGTTTAGAGAAGATGTAGCATACAAAAACAGTCCAATTTGTTTTGATTGTTATGAAAAAATCAGAATAGCAAGGCAAAACTTGGAGTCCGCTACTTTTAAATTAGCAGGCACCGAGTATATGCTTATCCCGGAGACATTAAAAAAGGAAAATCTTCAGAAGCTTAAGGAATTGTTTGAATATCTCAGGGAAAATAACTTAAACCTTGACAATTTAGACAAGGTTCATCTATACGACCTGCTTGAAGGACTTGTAAGGGAAGAGGATAAAAACCTGATATTTAGCATACTTGATAACCTTCAGGAAATCTCAGGGGAAAGAGGGCTTGACATTCTATCAATATTTAGTAGGTTTAAAGATATTATCATTGCCCATTTTCTGTTTATAAAGAGGGAACAAAGTAGAGAAGCAATAGAACTGTATATTTCAGATGTTTTCCCTTCACGAATTGACTATCTTTTTAAGGTAAAAGGGTTTATTGAAGAGCTTGGGATTGTCGGAAATTTTGATTATAGGCTTATCAACGAGTTTTTCAAAGAGAAAGGGTTCTATCAAATGGTTGAAGCTACATTCTGGGGGAAGAGGGTTGAGAATGCATTTCTTTGTGATGGGTTGATGAATGTTATAAGGGAGAGCTTTAAGGAGTGGGATAAGCGTACGGATTACAAATTGATTGGTGAAGCTTTAGCGGTATATCTCTTTGTTAGAATAACTACGGAGGGGTTAAGCATGCAACAAAGCCAAAATCTACAAAGCCTTGAAGAGTTTTTTGTTTGGGTGAAAAACCTACCAAGCATTGGCTCGGAAGACTGGAAATACGGACTGGTTCTAATGGGATTTTTAACGGAATATTTATTAGAAGAACAAAGGAAAGAAAGAAAATCTAAGCCCTTTTTGAAAAAACTCAAAAGCCTTAAAATGGATTGGGGGGACATCATCAAGCTACTTCCCGAGTTGAGACAAAAGTTGGAAGAGTATGAGGCTTTTGACTATCAGTCTGTTAAGATGCTTTTTGGAGAGATTTCCCAGACACTTTTACAATCCACCAAACCCAAAGCAAGCGTGGGAGAATTGAACTTTTACTTTGCAAGTGGGATGGGACTTTATGGTATATACGGAGGGTTGATGTTTAATAGAAAACAAACCAACGAGGAGGTAGAGGAATGAGTATCCTTAGTAGAAGGCACGAAATACTCTTTTTGTATGATGTGAGTATGGCAAATCCTAATGGGGATCCTTTGGACGAAAACAGGCCACGCTACGATGAGGAGACGGGCAGGGTATTTGTAAGGGATGCGAGGATAAAACGGACTATAAGGGATACGCTTGCGGAAATGGGGTACAATGTCTTTATCATAGAAGAAAGGAAGGACAACGGAGAGTTAAAGACAAAAGAGGAGAAGGTTGGTAATTTGGACAGGGACAGGATATTAGATACCTACATAGATATCAGGCTTTTTGGCGGGACTTTTGCAGTTAAGAAAAACCCTTGGAATTGGACGGGCCCTGTTCAGTTTGCATACGGAGTATCCCTGCATAGGGTAAAGATGCTGAACATAAAAGGAACAACCGTTATGCCTTCAAAAGAAGGAAAAAAACAGGGCACCATGCTTGACGATTATAGAATAGCCTACGGTCTTATTGCGGTTTATGGTGTGGCTAACCAAAATGCTGCGGAGCATACAAGAATGACGGATGAGGACTTTGAGATTATGTTAAAAGCCCTGTGGATAGGGCATAGGGGCGGTAGTGTTCTGCTTACTGGGTCAAAGATTGGACACACGTCAAGGCTTTTGATTGATGTAGTCCATAAAGAAGGGTCCCTTGACTTGATAGGAGGACTTCATAGGGCTGTGGATGTTGTGTCTGATAAGAACGATGAGGAGATAAGAGGTCCCGAAGATTACAAGCTTTCTCTTGAAAGATTAGCACAGAAGATACTAAGGTTTAAGGACAAAGTAGAGAAAATCAGGTATATTGCTGACGAGGAGTTGCGTGTAGAACCTTCTATTGAGGAGGCATTTCAAGGTATTACGGTTGAGAAGCTGGAATTCTGATGGAAGCTTTGGTCTTTGAAGTTTTTGGTAGCTTAGGACATTTTAGGAAATTCTACACCACCTCTTCTGCCCTAACCTATCCCTTTCCTCCACCTACTGTCCTGCGTGGTCTGGTAGGTGCCATAATTGGGCTAGAAAGGGAAGAATACCTAACGCACACCAAAGATTTGAAATTTGCAGTCCAAATCTTAAGCCCAGTAAAAACTCTTACAATTTCTGTGAATTTCATAAACACAAAAAGAAAAGGTGGAGGGTTTGAACCATCTTTAAAAGCTCAGTCAAAGGCTGAGGAATCCGCACGAACTCAAGTTATTCAACAGTTGGTAAAAGACCCACGCTACAGGGTCTTTGTGTTGGGAGATGGTAATGTTTTTGAAACACTGAGAGAACATTTAGAACTGAGAAAGTTTTTCTATACGCCTGTTTTGGGCACTTCAGAACATATAGCTGAGATAGAGTATGTTGGGACGTTTGAAGTTAAAGAGTTGGAAGATGTAGAGGGTAGGTGTTATAGTGTATGCCCTCTGGAGTTGTTGGAGGATTTGAGGATTACTTCTATAAAGATTGGCAAAGAACTTATACCCTATCGTATGGAAGAGGACAGGACCGCAAGCTATACGGAGGTGCTGTATCCGAAAGAGCCAAACACTACTATAGAGGGTAAGTTTAAAAAGTTGTGGTTTGTTGCAATGCCAAGCGGTGAGGTAGGTGTCTGTTTTATGCCCCATGTGTAGCGGACTTTATTCCCATCCCAACGTTTTTATGGAAGACCATATAAATGGAGTTATTAAGATTGCCAAACAGCTTTATGGAGAGAATATCCCTGAATGGTTCTATGTTCCCTTGGCTTTCCACGACTTTGGTAAATCCACTAAATATTTTCAGGATTACATATTGAGTGGTAAGAAGACCAAATTTTCAGACCATTCCTATCTTTCTGCGGTGTATTGCTTGAACCTCGCACACTCTTTAGGATTTGATGACAGGCTAACAGAATGCTTTCTATATCCTCTGAAACATCACACAGATTTAAAGGGACTAAAAAACACGTTTGATGACCTCCTATCAAAGGAAAGAAGGGACATTCTCCTAAAGCAAATAGAAGCAATTGAGGTGGAAAAGTTCAACCGAGTTGTGGAGTTGCTTGATATCCCTGAAAGAATAAAAAGCAAAGCCTTTTTGGGAGAAGAAGTCCTAAATCGGCTAAAATTGATAGTAGGCAATCTTGGAAGGATTGTGGGTGGACTGAAACTTGAAAAAGGGTTGTTTGACTTTAATCTTTTCTTTTCTGTTTTGCTTGATGCGGACAAAACGCAGGCTGGAAGTAAAGAGGATAGCGTCCCTGAAACACGGGTTTTAAGCTTGGAAAGAATAGAGATATACAGAGAACAGCTTAGAAAAAACGATTCAGAAATAAATCAAAAGAGGGAAGAGGCTTTTAAAGAGGTGATGGCAAAACTGCCTATCGCCAAGGACTACAAGCTATACGCACTCACGCTCCCTACAGGGATGGGTAAGACTCTCACGGGGCTATCTTTTGCGGCAGGGCTTGCTAAGAACCTTGGATTAAAAAGGATTGTGTATAGTCTTCCTTTCCTCAGCATAATAGACCAAACGGAATTGGTTTTACGAGGTATTGGTCTAAAAGACAGCACAGAACTTATAGTTCATCATCATCTTTCCGAAATTGGCTATTTTCAGGGAGATAGAGAAAGAGAATACGATTTTGACACCGCAAGGGTATTCTTTGAGGGTTGGAACTCGGGTGTTATTTTGACCACTTTCCATCAATTCTTATACGCACTTCTTGGGGCGGAGAACTCCTATCTTAGACGCTTCAACAAGCTTAAGGACAGTGTGGTAATAGTAGATGAACTGCAAGCCTTACCGCATAGATATTGGCGTTTTGTAAAGGAATGCTTTAAAAAGCTTACAGAAGAGTTAAACAGTAGGGTGATTTTGATGACCGCTACAAATCCTTTTGTGTTTGAAGAGGGAGACCATGTTTTGCATTTAGTTGATAAAGCCAAATACAGGGAAGGTTTGCAGCGGTTCAGAGTAATTCCCGATCTTGAGAAAAGGACCGTTGAAGATTTAGCACGGGAGGTGGCAGAGAGGGTAAGAAAGGAAGACAAAACTTTCCTGATAATCTTAAACACCATAAAAAGTTCTCAGGAATTCTATAGGAAGCTTAAAGACTTGGTGAATGTGGATATTGCTTACCTTTCCACTGCGGTGATCCCAAAACAAAGAAGGGAAAGAATAGAACAGATAAAACAAGGGAAGTATAAGGTGGTGGTATCTACGCAAGTGGTAGAGGCGGGCGTGGATATAGACTTTGATGTAGTGTGTAGAGATTTTGCTCCTTTAGATAGCATAAATCAATCTGCGGGAAGGTGTAATAGGCATGGATTTAGAGGATTGGGAGAGGTAAGAGTGGTAAAGCTTGTGGATGATAACGGAAGGGAATACTCAAGGCGAATATATGATATTGTTTTGCTTTCCGCTACTGAAAAATTTTTAACCGAAGAACTAACGGAAAGGGAGCTTTTGGATGTGATAGATGAGTATTTTGAGACACTATGGACAAAAATATCTCACGACAAGTCTGATGAACTGCTTGAAGCATTGGATAGGATTAAACACGACTTTCTTTATAAAAACTTTAAGCTGATAGAAGACCAACCCTATAAAGAGGATGTTTTTGTGGCTGTTGATTATAAAGCGGAGAGTGTGCTTAATGCAGTCAAGGAAATTTGGGAACAACGGCAAAGAAAAGAAATCTCTTTGTGGGAGGCAAAGAGAGAGTTTGAAAAGTTAAAGGCTGAATTCTACAGTTATGTAATAAGCGTGGCACTAAGCAAAGATAGTGAGATTGAATTAGATGACAGACTAAAAATTCGGGTAGTTAGAAGGGAGAATGTAGGCTTGTATTATGATGGTGAAATAGGGTTCCGCATTAAGGGAGGGGAAAATGCTTTATAATAGTCATGAGGGCAATGAAGTAGAGGGACTCTTAAAAGTCCCTTGTCTCTAAGTTGGCAACTGAATATGATAGATAATGCGAATGTCTGGTTTATTAAGTGCCTATAGGGGATTGAAACTACACCTCCGCACCCACGCTTTCTTTCGCAAACAAAGTTTATTAAGTGCCTATAGGGGATTGAAACTACACCTCCGCACCCACGCTTTCTTTCGCAAACAAAGTTTATTAAGTGCCCATAGGGGATTGAAACTATCTGAACAAGACATTCTGCCTGATGGTGCGGTGGGTTTATTAAGTACCTATAGGGGATTGAAACCAAACAGCACAAAAAAAAATATTTGGAGGCAATGACCGTTTATAAAGTGCCTATAGGGGATTGAAACGAACTTGTAGAGTCCGATCCAGCATCTTTACCTGAAGGTTTATTAAGTACCTAGTAGGGATTGAAACACATTCTGGAAAATTTGACTAAAATAATTTCCCGAAGTTTATCAAGTACCTAATGGGGGATTGAAACAACTTGATTCTCGCTTCAAGCTTATCAAGCCCGCTTGTTTATTAAGTGCCTACAGGGGATTGAAACTATGCAGGGAGCACAGTAGGTAGAGGGTCAAATTCGGTTTATTAAGTGCCTATAGGAGATTGAAACGTCAGGAGGTTAGCGTGATGAAAGTCTATGCCTTCATGTTTATTAAGTGCCTATAGGGGATTGAAACTAGCTTTTTTGCAGAGTTCTGCACCACTGCCTTGTATGTTTATCAAGTGCCTATTGGGGATTAAAACATCTTCAGAACTTGTAAATTTATAGAACGGCCTCAGCTGATTATTTGGCTAATATGTTAATAAACAAGCTTATCAACATATTAACAAATTAACAGGATTGCTATAAGGTAGATCACGCTGGATAAAGGCAACGATTAGGTATGCAGAGGTTTGCAAAAGCGAAGAACAAGAGGGTATAAGGCAGGTAGATGTAAGGGATTATTTTACTTGCTTACCTTTATGGCTACGCTATAGACCACAGATTTTTTAGGAAGTCTCAAATATGGAGGTAATTTCTCACCTGTTGTATCCGTATTTATTGGAGTGCTATAGGAAGAAAAGATTTCCATCTGTATCCTCTGGACCAATGCCGTGCAAGTTATACCATGCTATCCTATCCGCAAAAGCTACAGTGGCGGGCAACTTGTTCAGTGTAAAGGAAGAGAAGTTTAGAAGTGTAAGCCTCAGCACATCCTCTATAGCTTCATTTAAAGGATAATCACCATACAGGACTTTTATCCTCAAGGGAATATGGGTTCCAAACGATTCCTTAACCTCGTAAGTAGAAATAACCGCCTCTCGTTCAGAAAGCAAAATAGCACACCCTTTAGGAGGATTGCCCACTATATTGCTGTTTATCTGCAAAATCCTTGGAGTTCCAGACTTTATTATGCTTACTAAAGCAAAATTTTCTCTTCCAAATTGTTTACTAAAGACTTCCACATAAGCATTAAGCTCATCCACACCCATTCTTCCATCTCTATGAATGACAATGAATTTATCCTTGTATTTGTAAAGCATGTTAGCTAAACTCTTCACATAAGCCTTTTCTACCGCTTCTCCTCCAGCAGGAACATTAATATTCTTGTAAGTTATAGTTCCTCCATCAGAAGTATCCACGATGATAGCAGTGCCCACAGCATGTACGATACCCTTATTTGAACTCCTTGCCTTTCTTGAAAGGTCTATACCAACAAATACTTTGTTTGAAGAGTCCTTTAGAAAATATGGATAGTTTCCTGTTTTACCAAGTAAGCCGAGCATCAAATTACAGGCTACATACCTATCTCCTACATTTGTTCTGTAGTAGATAACCTGACTTTGAATATCAAACTCCAACAAATCACGTTTTATATCTAAGTAAAGTTCGTCATCAAGTTTTGAAGCATCGGTTAATACGAATAAGAAGGTATTTGAACCCTCTAAATCTCCTACGTGAGGTAATAAAGAAAACTCCTTCACATCTGTTGGAATAGGTATAGGAATAGGTTTTAAGCGATCTATGTAAAGACCAAGAGAAGAAACTCTTTTAAGCACAGTGTTTTCTATAATTCGTGCCCTATTTTCCAAATCTCTCAATGAGTTTCTGTTTGTGTATAAATACAGAAAACCCACAGAGATACGAGGATTTCTAATTATGGGCTTCCAGTCCTGAGTTTCTAAAACTTTCCTAACAGACCCGTTGATTTGATAGATTTTCCCAGGTCACCCAAAGTGTATAAAACTGCACTTATTTTGTGCAGTCGTCCCCTGACCTGGAAGGGAGGGACTACCCTTGCCAGCCACCCTTGCCCAATCCCCTGAAATCAAAACACGCTTCAAGGGAGAGTGGTCCCTACACCACTCAAGGCAAGTAGTGGCAAGCAAAACCGCAAGGGCTACGGAAAGAACTCGCCAGCTTTTTTGTAGGGACTTTGCCCTACCCCTCATCGGTTTCATCTCACGATTAACCGCTTGTTGGGTAGCTGGCTCACTCTTCCCGCTGTCCCGTGTATAGGAAAGCAATAACTCAAGATACTTCCTTAACCGCTTAACCCTCTCCTTGAGGGCGTTCCTCTTGTATTCGTTGGTCTCTCTCTTTAACTCACTCTTCAGCTTATTAATCCTCTCATCCACCTTAGCAATAGCATACGCCAAAAACTCCTTGTCCTTGAGTAGTTCCCTGTAATTCTTGGGAAGCCTTTCCTCAAACCCAAGCCCACGCCTGCCAATTACATAAGCACCCGCTACATCCTTGTCTATGCCTAACATGGGAGAATATTTAAGCTTGCCAATGATTGATGTATAGGCAGGATTGACCTTTATCAACTGAACTCCCATACTCCTTGCATAGACTTCAATTTTCTCTAAGACTGACCTATACGCCCATTTATGGAGTTTTCTCCTTAATTTAGCCAAACCGTCTCCTCTTCTGCCCTTAGGGACTTTTTGCAAATCTTCCACAACAATAGCCTTTCCATTTTCTAAAGCCCTCTCTACCACTTGCCTTGCTATATGCCATGCTATGTGTTCCCGCTGATTTTTGGTTTTGCCCTCCATCTCCCTTAAATCTATGCGTTCAAACTTTTCTAAATTCCCGTCCGTTGATACATAAGCTAAAGCTAAATGAAAGGGATAAGCGTTGATGTCTATACCTATAACTCCGTAAGCTTTAGTTATAACAGGTTCTACAGTCTTTTCTTCCCAACTGACTTGTGCGTAAAACTTGCCATTTCTCACCTTCAACCTCACGTTATACGCAAACCACTCACCTGATTTTTCCGCTTCCAAAAGTCTCCATGTAAAGTCAATCCATTTGTCTTTGTGTCTCTTTGCATTCCTTACAACCTTAGCCCATACATACTCACCGTTTCCTAAGTTAATCCTCAGATGCCATTGGTTATTCAAATTTACAAACCTAAGGTTTAGGTTTCCTTTGTGGAACTTTTCTCCTCTTGAGTAGAGGTAGCAATATCTCCTTTCTTCCCACCTTTGGCGTAGCTTTTCTCTACGTTTGCCTGTTAGATGTTTCTTCTTTAGCTTTTCAAACAACTCCCTTGAACCAAACACAAGCTTTTTGGGATTTTGACCTCTTTGCATGCAGGACTTTAGCACTTGCTTTGCTATTAAGACAGCGTCTTTCACATACCTTGCGTTTAGTTTATGCTTTTCTTGAGTTGCTTTTTCTATTTCTTTTTCTGCTACTCCCTCTAACAGTCTTTTGTATGCATATCTTGTTGCGGAAGAAAACCTGCGCATTAAAGCTAATACTTTTTCTTTCTCTTCTTCCTTTTCAAACTCCAGCATACATTCCAGAGTTATGTAGAGTTTATGGGCTTTTTCTTCGCTAAAGTTTTTGCTACCTGCTATACTTAGCACCATGCTATGCTAAGATTTTACACTTTTGAACGGAAAATGGCAACTGTTAGCCACCACCACCATCTACGACTTCAAAACTTGGTGCAATATACTCTATTTTTGTGTAAGGCTCCTCATCAAGGCCTATTGAATGCTCTCTCAACAGAGACGCCACCCTATCCCTAAACCTCTCAATAAGTTCCCATCGTTCCTTGGATTTAGGTCTTATTCGTTGCAACTCTTCTCTGTCTAAGTCTTCTATATACCGCACCTTTACTAAAGCGTTGGCGGGATACGTATATTCCCTTCCATCATCTTCATCAACTTCATCAAACACAACTATGGCTATATATCCATATCCACGCTGTTTAGCCTTCTCCAGTCCCTTTTCCCATCTATCCTTTGTTATTTCACTAGATCTTGGTAGCATTTCCTTCATCAGTTTTTCATATTCCTCCACACTTACCTTTCTGTACTCCTTTAATGTTGCTACGCTTCTACTAGGTGTGTAGTATTTCCCACCGATTTCTGGTTGTTCACCTCGTTCCAACTGCCTGTATAAGGTTTCTGGAAAGAATAGCATATACTTGAAGTCTATCCTTAGGTAAGCACGCTGGTCTATGAACTCTGTACCCAAAATATACTTTCTTGCTATTCCCTTGGATATACGCACCGTATCCTTCTTATAAATCATTAACAGGTTTGCAAAACTGTTTATGAATGTACTCCACGCCTGTGGACTACTAAAAAAGTACTCAGGATTAGAGGATTCCTTTTCTAAAACGTAGTAATCATCCTCAAAACTATCACCTATATCCACTAAAGATATTATTGTTTCCCTGTCGTAGAAAAAGGGTTTTTCATACTCTTTATACGTATAAAGCAAACGCCAGCACGCACTATTTAAGAGAAACCTTATATGCTTATTAGATGCAGTTTCTTTCTCCTTAAGTCTATAGGTCCACACCTGCAAAGGCTCGTTCTGGGTTAAACCAAACAAATTTGAAATTAATTCCCCCTTTGTCATAACTGTTTATTTTAGCGGGATAAGGTCCTTTGTTAGTGGTGCATCCCTTTGCCTTTGTTTTGTAAAGAACCAATTTAGCGGTCTAAGAGTCCCTTCTTCTTGAAAGATGCACAGACACAGGCAAACCTCTCTCGTCTACCGCAAGCCACAGGTAGTAAGTCCTATCCCTTGCTTTTATCTTTGTCTTATCCACATAGACCCAAACAGCGGTTGTGTATATTTGCCTGAAGAGCTTTTCCTACCGCATGGAACCATTCTCTGAGGGCTTCTCTATGCTTACTTTATAATCCCCGTGAAGTAGGAACTCCCTTATTGTTCTTAGAGAAAGTCCCTTAAAGTAGAAGAGCACAGCTTCTGATTTTAGGCTTACAGGAAACCTGTGCCACTTAAAAACTTTGCTTAGTATTTCTTCTATTACTTATATCGCCTCCATATTTCTAAGCGTATCAGAACTGCTTCAGGTCCTAACCATCAACCACCCCAGTCTATGGATGCCAAAAGTTGACATCTTCTCTGAGATAGAAACATTCTCTTCGTGCTTGAAATTTTTTCCACAAAAGGTAGAGAGCATACAGATAGAAAGGTTAGGAAAGGAAAAAGGCTACATATCTCCCTTGTGGGACCTTGCTTGGCATGACCTCTACTTACTTCAGCTGTTTTTTGAAAGTATTAGGATAGAAAAGCTTACTGTCAACAAAGTATGGGAACCTCACGGCAGAGCGGATGATGTACCTTTTTATATAAGGACTGCATGGCAGTATCCACAACCTACACGAAGATGGATCATGAATAGTGGTCAAGTAATACTTGATTTTGCAAGAGAAGAAGTGTGGGGAGAGAATAAGCTCATTCATATGGAAGAAAAAAGGGACAAGCTAAGACTCATGTCAGAAAGCTTTATAAAAGGAGGCTTTGACCAAAAAAGTAAAGAACGAGCTAAAAAGAACCTTATACTCTTGGAACACATCGAGCGCCTTCCTGCAACATCTTTTTGAGGGTTAGCCTATTGATACCAAGCGTCCTTGCTGTCTTTGAGTAGTTTCCCTTTAAAAGAGAAAAGGCTTCCCGCACAATGGCTTTGGAAAGCCTATCCATAAGAGTGTAATATATGTTTCTTTCTCCGCCTTCTATTAACCTTCTAACTTCTCTTCTTAGCGCATCCTCAAGGCTTTCAAGACTGTAATCTTCGTAATCTTGGGTTACAATATCAAGGTCTTCTTCTTGGAGAACAACCCCAGAGCAAGAGCTTACAGCCCTTGTAAGCGCATTTTCAAGCTCCCTCACATTGCCCGGCCAGTTGTAAGATAAAACTTTCTTTAAGAATCCCTCCGTGTAGCCTACTATTCTTTTACCTGTCTCCCGCGAGATATTCTGCAATATACAATCAACCAGCAAGGGTATATCATCCTTTCTCTCTCTAAGGGGTGGTATGTAGATCTCTACAGTGCTTATCCTATAGTAAAGGTCTTCTCTGAATTTACCCTCTTTTACTAGCCTTTTAAGATCCTTGTTGGTGGCACTTATCAATCTAAAATCACAGTGTATTTCTTTAGTGCTCCCAAGCCTCCTTACTTTTTTTTCTTGCAACACCCTTAAAAGTTTAGGCTGTAAGTGTAAAGGTAAGTCCCCTATCTCGTCTAAAAAGAGAACGCCCCCCTTGGCAGACTCTATAAGCCCTTCCTTGCTTGATATTGCTCCCGTAAAGGCACCCTTTTCGTATCCAAAAAGTTCCGCCTCAAGCAGTTCCGAGGGCACTGCAGAACAGTTTATCGCAACAAAAGGTCCGTTCCATCTTCTGGATGTCTTCCATAACGCCTTCGCAAAAACCTCCTTCCCGACGCCTGTTTCTCCGACAAAAAGAACGGGAACATCAAGGGAAGCGGCTTTACCTACCCTTAAAAGCACTTCCCTCATTTTACCTTCAGGATTTCCCACTATGGAACAGAGTTCTTTGCACAGCTCCCCGGAGATTTCCTCTTCTTGTCTGTGGATGTATATGATCCTTTGGACTTTCTGGGAACCGTCCAACCTTTGAAGTATCCTCCTTAACCTTTCCTCATCTATGGGTTTTCGCAGAACATCATAAAACCCGAGGCTTACAAGCTTTATTGTGTAGCCCGGAATACTTTTAGAGGTAATCGCCACCGGTATGTTTCCCCCCTCCTTCAGGTCTGGGAGACTTGAAACGCCCACCGTGTCTATATCCACAAGCACAACAGCCTTTTCCAATTCCTCTGGAAGCTCTTCAACCTTCTGAAAACCTTCAACTCTCAAGCTTGGGTCCTTAGTGTAGAGGAGTTTTTCCATGTTTATAAAATATACAACCTGCTTATACAATATACATGATATTGCTCATATGTTATACACCACCTCTTACGCATTCTGCGGTCTTCCCAACCTCAGCTTTTTGGCACGAAATTTGCAACATATTCATTCAAGGAGGTTGAAGCATGGAGAAAGAAATTTTGGAGATAAACCCCAGAGAGAGGCTAAAGGCAGAGAAACATCCTTTGGACATTCTCTCTGAACTTTCTGAGATCATAAAGAAGGGATACGAAGAGACGCCCGAGGAGGACCTTGTAAGGCTACAGTGGTATGGACTTTACCATGACAAGCCAAGAGTAGGATACTTTCTCCTTAGGGTTAAGGTGCCGGGCGGTATTCTATCCGCGAGGCATGTAGAGGTTCTTGGAGATTTAGCCTATAGGTTCAACGACTACGCAGAGCTAACCTTAAGGCAAGATATACAGCTTCACTATGTAAGGTTAGATGACCTTCCGGAGGTTTTTGATAGACTGAAAAGTGTGGAACTCTTTCCAGTAGGAGCTTGCGGTGATACCGTTAGGAATATTACCACATGCCCACTCTGTGGCGTGGAAAAGTATGAACTTTTTGATGTGATGGATAACATCCGCGAGCTTGAAGGATTTTTCCATAACCCAGAAAATAGAGAGTATTTCAACTTACCAAGAAAGTTTAAAATCACGATCTCCGCATGTCCTTACCATTGCAACATGCCAGAAATGCACGACCTTGCCTTTGTAGGAACAACTTTGGAGGGCACCGAAGGCTTTGCGGTATGGGTAGGAGGTGGTCTATCCTCTACACCAAGAATAGCGCGAAAGCTTGGTATCTTTGTGGAAAGGGATAAAGTGCTTGAAGTAGCTAAGGCGATAGTAGATATATGGAAGAATGACCCAGAAAACAGAAAATCCTTTGTGAAGGCAAGGTTCAAATACATGGTGGATAGGTTGGGCGTTGAAAGGATAAAGGAGATGCTTTTAGAGAGGCTCAGCTTTGTGCCAGCAGCCCTTGAACAAGAGCCAATACCTATAAAAAGATACTTCCACACAGGTTTAGGAGAACAAAAACAGAAAGGTTATTACTACTTGGGAATACCTATCCCCGCTGGAAGGATAAAGGGAAGCCAGCTCTTAAAGATCTCTGAGCTCATGGAAAAGTTTAACCTTTCCCTCAGGATCACCCAAAGACAGAACTTGGTGCTAACAGACATTCCAGAGGATAAGATTGAGACGGTAAAGGAGGAAATAAAAAGACTCGGCTTTAATCTTGATGTGAGCGAAGCCAGAGCCATATCGGTTGCTTGCACCAGTGATCCTTTCTGCAACTACTCGGTAGGTCCTTCTAAGGAGACACTTTTAGAACTTCTTGAATATCTTGAGAAGGAGCTGGGAAAGATAGAAGGCATAGCCATAGGCGTTGATGGGTGTCCCCATGCCTGTGCCCACCATTGGCTAAACGATATAGGTTTGCAAGCAACATACCTTAGACACCCAGACGGTTCTGTAGAGACCACTTACAACCTAGTCCTTAGAGGAGGGTACGGAAAGCATGCAAAGGTAGGAAAAATCATTGTCAAAAAAGTTCCCCTTGAAAAGTTAAAAGGCTACTTGAAAAACCTTATCCTTGCCTTTAGAAACTCGGGGTTTGAAGATTTTCACTCTTTTGTAAACTCCAAAAGTGATGAAGAGCTCATCAGTATAATGTCTGCCAAAGCTGTTGAGGATAGGAAGCTTGTTAAGATAACCATATTTGGTCCATTAACCCGCTTCTCTGGAGGGCTTGCTGAAATTGAAGTGAGCGCTCAAACTGTCCGTTCCGCCCTTGAATTTCTTGAGAAGGAGTTTGAAGGCTTTAGAGGGAAGCTCTTTGATGATCAAGGGCATCTAAAACCCTTTGTGAAGGTATTCCTTAACGAGGAAGATATCTCTTATCTGAAGGGACTTGATACAGAGCTAAAGGAGGGTGATCATATCATGCTATATCCCGCTCTCGCTGGAGGCTCACCCACTTTTGATGAACTTGAATTGCACGAGCTTGCTATAGAGTTTGAGGATAAGCCCCCACAGGAACTAATCTCATGGGCTATAGAAAACTTCCATCCCAAGCTTTACATAGCCTTCAGTGGTCAGGCGGAGGACATGGTGCTTTTGGACATGGCTTGGAGGATAAATCCAGAGGTTAGGGTTTTTACGGTGGATACAGGAAGATTACACGAAGAGACATACAGACTTATTCAGGAGATAGAAGAGAGGTATAACATAAAAGTGGAAATTTACTTTCCTTCAGCACAGGAAGTGGAAGAGCTGGTCAAAAGACACGGTATCAACTGCTTCTACAAATCCGTTGAACTTAGACACTTGTGCTGTCATATAAGAAAGGTAAGACCCTTATTGAGGGCTCTTTCTCAGGTAGACGCTTGGTTCACAGGGCTTAGGAGGGAACAATGGGCTAGCAGGCAGAATATTATGAAAATAGAGGTAGACCATGACCACGGACAGATAGTAAAGATTAATCCCCTTGCGGACTGGAGCGAAAGGCAGGTATGGGAGTATATAAAGAAAAACAACCTACCTTATAACAAGCTTTACGAGATGGGATACAGAAGCATAGGGTGCGAACCTTGCACAAGGCCAGTGGCACCTTATGAGGACCCAAGGGCTGGTAGGTGGTGGTGGGAAAAGGACGCTCCAAAAGAATGCGGTATGCACTGCAGTATAGAGACGGGAGGCTTTGAAAAGATAGCTGACAAACTGATAAAGGAGGACAAGGATGGCCATAAGAGTCTTTGAAAGAGTGGATGAAAAAAGCTTAATAAAAGAATTGACATTAAGGGGTTGGAAAGAGGGAAAATTCAATGGAAAACAAGCTATGTTTAAGGAATTTGAAGCATACCTTTGGGTCGCGGTAATGGAGGAGTGTCCATACTTTCTGTCTCTCCCAAAGGAGGAAAATTCCAGAGTGCATTCGGAGGGTATGAAAGAACTGATGAAAGAGGTAAAGGAACTTTCCCACAGGCTGGGCTTTTCGTTGCCTGTGAAGCCGGGAGGAGGGTATCATGTTTGAATATGTCGCGCTTGGCTTTTTCATAGCCTTTGCCATAGGATTAACTGGTGTCGGTGCTGGAACGCTTACCGCACCTCTTCTTATATTGCTTGGCTTAGACCCTGCAAAGGCTGTTGGTTCTGCCCTTGCCTTTTCTACGGCGGTGAAGTTTCCCGCAATGCTTACCCATGCGCTTTATAAAAATATTGACTATAAAACCCTTCTTCTCATGCTTTCGGGAGGAGTTCCTGGCACACTTTTGGGTTCTCTTTTTCTTAAACTGTTCCACGAACTCTTAGGATTAGACACCTCAGGATTAAAAAAGATCCTTCTCTTGATTATTGGGATCACCGTACTATTCTCTGTTCTTTTAAACCTCCTTATGGTTTGGAAAGGTCGGAGGTTTGACTTAACCAAGTATAAGTATCTTTTGCCCGTTGCTTGTTTCTTGATAGGCGTTGAAGTGGGTCTTACCTCCGCCGGCGCTGGAGCTTTGGGTATGGTATTGCTCTTATACTTTACAAAACTGAGCCCCGCAAAAGCGGTTGGTGTGGATATAGCGTTCGGTCTGGCCTGCTCCCTTGTAGGTGGTACTTCACACTTCCTACAGGGTCATACGGACACAGGGATCTTTATTCCCATGTCCTTGGGTGGTCTTGCCGGAGTGTTGCTTGGAACCCACTTAGCAAGAACATTAAACCCCAAACCCCTAAAAGTAGCTATATCAATACTGCTTGTTGTAATTGCCATAAACCTTATACAAAAGGGGTTGAGCTGATGGGTAAAGTGTACATAGTAGGTGCAGGACCTGGAGATGTGGAACTTTTAACCCTAAAGGCTTACAAACTCATAAAATCTGCGGATGTTATCCTTTATGATAGGCTCATAAACCAAGAGATATTGTCCCTTGCAAAGCCCGATTGTGAGCTCGTGTATGTAGGCAAAGAGGATGGGAAGCATACCGTAGAGCAGGAAAAGATAAACGAGCTCTTGCTCAGGTATGCCCACACTAAGGATATAGTGGTAAGGTTAAAAGGAGGAGACCCCTTTGTCTTTGGTAGAGGTGGAGAGGAAGCCCTCTTTTTGGCACAGCATTCTGTGGAGTTTGAAGTAGTGCCAGGTGTTAGCTCTGCCATAGCTGTGCCAGCCTGTGCAGGCATACCGTTGACCTTCAGAGGGCTCTCCTCCTCCTTCGCAGTCATTACAGGGCATGAGGACCCAAGAAAAGAACGCTCGGACATAGATTGGGAAAGTCTGAAAGGTATAAACACCCTTGTCTTCCTGATGGCAGTAAAAAACAGGCGGGAGATAGCCAAAAAGCTCATAGAGGTAGGAAGGAACCCAAAAGAGCCTGTAGCCTTTATAGAGAGGGGAACTACCCACGAAGAAAGGACTGTAATAAGCAATCTTTTGGAAGTTTCCCAGAGTCCTCCAGAAGTTAGCCCGCCCGCGGTTATGGTGGTGGGCAAGGTGGTAAAGCTTAGAGAGATACTTAAAAAAACTATTGAGGAGGTTCTGGTATGATACTACCACACGGTGGAGAGTTAATTAACAGAGTAGTTCCCGAAAGGGAAAAGCTAAAGATCATTGAAGATGTAAAAAAGCTTCCGAGCCTTCAGGTAGATACAGACAGTCTCCTTGACATTGAGAACATAGCAGTGGGGACTTTTTCACCCTTAAAGGGTTTTATGACTAAGGAAGAGCTCCTTAGCGTAGCACACAACATGACTCTACCGAACGGAATTGTATGGACCATC
The DNA here is from genome assembly GCF_000512735.1 of Thermocrinis ruber. NCBI lineage: Bacteria > Pseudomonadati > Aquificota > Aquificia > Aquificales > Aquificaceae > Thermocrinis > Thermocrinis ruber. The sequence continues at coordinate 894,993 of NZ_CP007028.1, read as the reverse complement.
CCTATACTCCTTCAGCTTAGAGAGGAGCCAAAGATAGGTGGAAGGATAGCTATAAAGGATGGTAAAGGCCAGGTTAAAGCGGTGATGGATGTAAAAGAGGTGTATAAGATAGACCTGAAGAAAATAGCCAAGTTAGTTTGGGGAACAGAGAGCGATGAGCATCCGGGAGTAAGACTCTTTTACTCCAAGGGTGAATGGGCTGTAGGCGGTGAAGTGTGGCTTTTGGAAAAAACTAATTTTCCTTTTAGAGAATGGCTTTTGGAGCCGGAGGAGACAAGAAAGGTGTTTGAATACAGAGGATGGAAGACTGTGGTTGGTTTTCAGACAAGAAACGCACCACACAGGGCACATGAGTATTTACAAAGAATAGGTCTTGAAGTTGCGGACGGGCTATTTATAAACCCAGTATTAGGATGGAGGAAGTCTGATGATTTTGACCCACAAACGGTCCTTGTAGCTTACGAACATCTTATAAACAACTACTATCCCAGACACAGGGTATTGCTTTCAGGACTTGCCACAGCAATGAGATACGCCGGACCCAGAGAAGCGGTATTTCACGCCATAATAAGGAAGAACTTTGGTTGCACACACTTTATAGTGGGAAGGGATCACGCAGGTGTAGGAGACTTTTACGACCCTTATGATGCACATAGGATATTTGATAGATTGCCTTCATCCATAGATATAGAGATAATAAAAGTCTCTGCTGTTTTTTATTGCAAGGAGTGTGGATGCATGGCCTCTGAGAAAAGTTGTGGGCATGACGAAAGCAAAAGGATATATGTTAGCATGACCAAGATAAGAAACATGCTTAGAGAAGGTAAAACTCCACCTGAGGAGATGATAAGGAAAGACATAGCAGAGCTTCTTATGGAAAGGGTGGAGGTACAAAACTTGACGAATATTCATTCATAATTTAAAATTAACCCATGGAGTATTTTGATGTAGTAATCATAGGTAGTGGTCCGGGTGGTTATATGAGCGCTAAGCTTCTCCTTGAGAAAGGTAAAAGGGTAGCTCTTATAGAGAGGTCTGTTTTTGGTGGAGTGTGTCTCAACGCTGGCTGTATCCCAAAGGAGGGGCTTTATGAACTTGCCATTAGAGAGAGCAAACCTCGGTGGAGGGTTGCGGTTCAAAGGATTCAGGGAAAAGTCGCAGAGATAAGGAATATGGCACTAAAGTCTTTGCTTTCTAAGGGACTAACATACATAGAAGGTGATGCTGAACTTATTGACGAAAAGGTAGTAAAAGTTGGAAATAGAAGACTAACCGCTCAATATGTGATCCTTGCCTGTGGCTCAAGACCGAGGGAGGTTGGGATATCTCCAGAAGACCTACTTAGGGGCTGGGTCATTCCTAAGCATAGTGTATGTGTTGTAGGTGGAGGTGCTACTGGCTGTGAGCTTGCCTTTATACTGCGTTCCTTTGGTTTTAAGGTGTTCCTAGTAAGAAAAGACACTGTTTTAAAGGGTTACGAAAACATCCCAGAAGAATTTGCTCAGAAGTTGGAAGATGAGTTAGAGAGGTGTGGTGTAAAGTTAGTGGAAGAGATGGAAGACACAAATGCAGACCTGACTATAAGAGCAACAGGAAGGATACCTAACTTTTGTCAGGAAAGGTTTCCCTTTATAGCTGTAAATGAATGCGGGTATGTAAGGGTTGATGAGTTTTTAGAAACAAGTCTTGAAGGAGTGTTTGCGGCAGGAGACATAGTACCCCCAATGGGTGCTGGCTATGCCTTTGAAAAAGCGAGGGTAGTAGTCCATAACATACTTTACGGTAAGGAAAAAGTCTTTGATCCAAAGAGGGTGCCAGTAATTTTTTCTTCTGCTCATCAGATAGGCTTTGTAGGAAGCATAAGAGATGCTAAGGTATTTGCAACAAAACCTCTGAGTATAAACCCTAAGGCATATGTTACAGAAAAGAACGGAGTTATAAGGTTAGGATTTGATGATGGCGGAAGGCTTGTTTATTGTTGTGTGATAGGCAAAGATGTAAGTGAAATACTTAACCTATGTGCTACCTTTTTAGGCAAAGAATTAGAAGAACAACCCTTTGCCCACCCTTCTTATGGGGAAATAATGAACGAAATACTGTCAATAAAGCAGGAGGTGTGTAAATGAGGGATCCAGAGGTTCTTTCCAAGGTGCGTGTATTTCTCAGAGAAGAAGGGGTAATAATTCCCAAAGGTCCTATAAAGGAGTTTTACTCCCAGCTTATGAAACTTTCAGGCTTTGGCATAGGTGGTTTGCTTACTTTCTCTGGTAAAAAGGCGGGAAAAATGGCAGGTACATACATAAGAAGCATAGTGGGAGAGAAACACCCTTTGTGTATGCCACTAAGCGGTGCTTTGGCAGGAGTGTTTGAGGAGATCACAGGCAGAGAGTGGGAATGCAAGGAGCTTGAGTGCAAAGCTCAAGGTAAAAAACTATGCGTTTTTGAGGTAAAGCTCAAGCGTTAAAACTGTAAAGGACCACTCTGTTGTTTCCAGTATCTGCTATAAGCAGAAGATTCTCTGTAGAAAAAACCGCATAAGGCCAGCACAGAGTGTCTTTATAAACTCCTTCCCAACGGTTTTCTCCACACTCGGAAAAATCTTTTTGCCCTAGTACAGCTATAGGTTTTCGTTCTTCAAAGATAAGGACCCTGTTGTTTGAGGTGTCTGCAACAAAAAGTAAGCGATGGTTTGCACTTACGCCATAAGGTAGGTTCAAATTGAACCGTCCACATCCCTCTCCATGACCCAAGTAAAAGTCAGCCTGCTGTGCACACCTGAGTGAGTTCCTAAAGGCATAAACCTTGCTTACTCCTGTACCCGCATCTGCCACAAAGAAGTATTCATCCTTTTTGCAGATAGCATGTGGCCAGCTGAAGCCTTCGTATATATCATCTGGGTCTTGCATGCTATCTGGTATGCCTTTCCATTTAAGGATACGCCTGTTGCCTGTGTCACAAACATAAAGATAACCTTCACTGTAGTATACACCAAAGCACCAAAAGAACAGATTTCTATCTACCTGTTTAAGATTAGGTTGGCCTATTACATGGTCAGGTTTTGAAAAACTCTCTTCAGGTACCCTATCCCATAGGAGTATCCTATGATTCCATGCATCCGCTACAAAAAGTTTACCTTCATCTGATACAAACACACCAGTAGGCATAAAAAGACCTCTTTCCGTATCACCCCCTGCATTAGGATGATCAGAGTAAAAGTCCCTCTGACCGAGCACCACATCCGCTGGCTGGTTCTGTTTTGGCAAACCCTTCCATATTAATACCCTATGGTTACCTGTATCCGCTACTATTAAAGTATTATCCTTCAGAAACACACCTCTAGGACCGTAAAGGGTACAAGGTGAAGCCTTTGCGTCTGGTACTTGCAGACTAAACTCAGAACTTGCTCCTATAACGCTTAAAAACTCTACCTTCATTCTACCTTTAGCCACACATATCCATTTTCTATCCTCGTATACACAGGAACTAACTGTACATGGTTAGCGGTAAGACACTCACCAGAAGTTATACTGTACTCAAAGTTATGCCAAGGACATATTAAGATACCTTCTTTTGTAAGCTCTCCATCGTGAAGGGGAAGGCCTTGATGTGCACAAGAGTTTCTGTATGCGTAAATCTTTCCTTTCCAAAGTACTAGTATTACATCAATCTTTTCGTGCAAAAACCTGTATACATGCCCCTCTTTTAGCTCACTAACATTAAAAGCCTTTATATAATCTTCTTTTTTTTGAGAAAACTCAATAAAGGCTTCGACAGGTGTATCCTTTGCAAGCTCTACCCTCTCAATGTATGGAACAAAGGATTGGACTGCTTCAAGTATGGTCTGTTGTAGAGTGAAAGAAACTTGTGAACAACCAGTGCATGCCCCCTTTAACCTTACATAAAGTACCTTGTCCTTCAGATCTACAAACTCTACATCTCCTCCGTGAGACCTTATATAGGGTTTTATGAGCTCAAGCGCTTTAATTGCCTTAATCCTGTCATCTTCTCTAATTAAACCATGCTTTAGGAAAAGACTATAGACCTCCGGCTCTTTCACAGCTTTTAAGAGTAGCTCCTTACCTGTAGGATCTTCTTTCATGAACCTGACAAGTTTAACTAAGGCTATTTTTGTGAACTCCTCAATACTCTTTACAAGTTCGCCCACTATCTCTCTTTTTTCATCTTCAAAATCCCTCACCTTTTTAAAAAGTTCGTCTATCCTCTCTGCCAACTTTTCAAAGCTAAGCTCCTCCGTCATGGCGAGCCCCCATAAGCGTGTGTATCTCTTCTAATATTTCCCTTATGCCAACCATCTCCTCTTCCATCCCGTACTTATTGAAAATATCAAAGGCCTCCATAAGATGTTTTTTCGCTTCTGATAGCTTACCTAAGTGTGCCAAAGCGTTGCCCATGTTAGCTAAAGCGCGCGCGTAGCCTATTTCATCTTTAACCTCCTTGCGATAGTTTAGCACCTCCCGGTATAGCTCAATGGCTTTCAGAAGATTTTTTGAAGGATTAGCTGTGGGTAAATACTGTAGTGCATTAGCATAGTTCATGGTGGTGCTTGCCCATTCCTTAGGATACTTTTCTTTGGTAAACACTTTAAGTGCATTTTTAAGGCACTGCACTCCGTAGGCTAACCTAACTTGATCCTCAATATCGCTTACATTAGTGGATAGGTAAGCTAGCCCCATATTGTTGTTTATTAAAGCGTACATGTAAGGATCCCTGTCCAAGGTAAAGAAGTTAAGAGCTTCCCAATAATGTTTTATGGCCTCTTGTAGGTTTCCCATAGAAGAGTAAGCGTTTCCCAAATTAAAGTGAACATCCCCCTTCAGAAAGTCTGCACCACTTCCGGATAATCTTTCGCTTAGTTCTTCAAGAAGTGCTATTGTAGCGTAATTTACACCCCTGTGTTCCATAAGGAGTTTTACCTTTTTGAGAAGAATATTTGTAGAAAAAACAGGAGAAACATCCTTAACAAGTTTCAGCGCACTTTCAAGCATAAGGAGAGCATCCTCTATTTTACCTTTTTTTTCAAGCGTTTGGGCTTTTTTATACAATATTAGGGCATTTATGTCTTCTCTACCCACATCTCTTACATCAAAATCTTCAGAAAACACCACATCAAGGAGGTAAGCCAGAGTATAGTCCTTTACCACTTGTTTCTGTCCAGTAAGCAGAGACAAGTTATAGTTTTTTACATCTTCTTCCTGAATGTTTGAAAGGCTTTGGAAAGCTAATTCCCAGTTTCCATCCTTTACTGCTGAAAGGATCTCCCATTCAGGTGGTAGTTTTTCAAACTTCAGTATGAGAATAGAGTCCACATACTCCTTCCACCTATCCCAGTAAGGAAGTATAAGGAAATCAAAGGGAAAGGGAAAGATACCTACGGGTTGAGGGAAAACCTCTTTCCAGTTCATTAACAACATCCTCCCAAGCCATCATTAGGGTAGGGAAGATCTCTATTCGCACACCTTTTTATGTAGTTTGCTGCTATCTGAGCCTTTTCCTTAGTGAAGTACCTTCCCACTTCGTACCTTACGGAAGAATCTTTAAAAAGGACTTCTATAAAAACACTCCATTGCCCATCTTTTTCCTCTACAAAGGTTTCTGCAAGAAGTGCTTTTTCCTTAAACATGATAACCACCTCCTTCAGAGAAGAGATACTACTAGTCCCTTCTCTTCACTATTCCACACTGCCTTTTTCTTGCCAAAAGGTATGCCGGGAGGGAGTAGCTCCCACACAAGGACAGCTCTATCACCACTTTTATTTATCCTCTTGAACAGCAAGCCACCTTGCACATCTGTAGGCAGAGGAAATATGGTGAATTGCATACCTTTTGGAACTACTATAACACTCATGCAATTGCTAAAATAAGTTTCTGCTACTGCTGCTGGGACTAAAAGGTATCCATCTTCCCTGAGTTCTACCTCAAAAACACCACCTCCCTCTATGTTGTGTTCTTTCATTATGTACTCTGCAAGCTCTTTCATGGCGTTTTCTACCTCCTCAGACAAAGTCTCGCCTATTTCAAAATTCTTACCCTCAATGAGGTACACACTTATACTCTTTGGATAGTTTCCATTCAAAAGGTATTTGGCTAAAGCTATTGCGTGGTACCACTTTATTGAATGTAGGTTAGCTTCTTCTTGAGAAGGTAATTCCTCAACATCTTCAGCAGGAACTCTAAAAACTGTGCCTGGTTTTTCTCCTGTGTAGCAAGCGTCTACTATCACCACCTCATCAGCACCTTCCATATGAAAGATTACATCTATACCAGATGTTCCACCATCTACAAGTTTTACATGCGGGGGAAGCCCGCGCTCCCACAGGTATCTTATGAGGCGCGGACCTACCCCATCATCACCGCGTATAGGATTTCCACAGCCCACTATAACTATTTTTCTCATTTGAAAGTACCGAGTTTGTATCTTGCTATCTCTTTACCACGCTTTCTGTCATAAACATGAACAGTGCAGACAAGACATGAGTCAAAGCTTCTAGCCACATGAGCCACCTCTATGGGGTCTTCGGGGTTCTTTATTGGAGCACCTACAATAGCCTTCTCTATTGGACCCATCTGTCCCTTGGAGTCCCTAGGTCCTATGTTCCACGCGGTGGGGGTAACTATTTGATAGTTCTTTATTTTACCGTTCTCTATCACTATCCAGTCCTGCAAAGCTCCTCTTGCTGCTTCTGTACCTCCGTATCCTTTGCCTTCAGGTAGTTCTTTAGGCTTTTTATAAAACCTATCATCTTTAAAGTCCACCTTGGCAAGCCATTCTTTTACCCACTTGTAGTACTTTACAGCTTCGTGCATCCTTGCAAGGACTCTTACCATAACGCTCGGTCCTATCTTGCTGACTATGTTCTTAAATAGTGGATCTATGGCGTGTTCTAGGCGTCCTGCTGCTGGACATGCCAATTTTGCTTCTTCATAGCCTGCAACTACCTGTCTTGCCAAAGGTCCGGCTTCTAAGGGCACTGGCTTACCATCTATTAGGTACCTTGGGGCTTTTGCCCATGAATACTTACCTTGACGCTTTGCTACCTCTGGGTCAAGGGGCACTGTTTCACCTTCCCAAGGATGTAGCAGAGAAGAACCTTCATAATAAGAATGTGTAACATCCTCCCTTATGTTCATTTGGTCAAACACATAGTATTTACCGTTATAAACCACACCGGAAGGTGACTGTAAGGCTTGGTTCCTTCCTTCAATGGTAGAGAGACAGGGTAAAACTCTGGATCTATATAGGTACCGCATGCTATAAAAGCATTTACACCTGCACCGTACTTATCAAGACCGTTTTCCAAACAGAACCTTATAAACAGTCCACAATCTGAGTTTCTATGGCTTTCACTCTCGTCAAGCCAATTGAGTATGTCATCCCATGTCTTATTCTCTAACCATCTGTCTACAGAACAACCAAGCCATACCTTTTCAAGCCACTCAGTTCTGTATCTTTCAAGAAGAGCGTAAGCCCGCGTTATATGATCAAGCTGAGGCGCACACATTACACCACCAGGAACCATAAAGCTTGAGTGAGGCCACTGACCACCAAACATGGCGTACACCTTTACGGGAAGTGCAGATATCTCAAGCCCTATCTTATACGAGGTTCCCACGAAAGGCGCCCAGCGTTTTACAACTTCATCGTAAAGCTTGCTCTTGGCATAGTTTTTATTTACGAAATCTATAGCAAATATAGCATAGAACCACCTGGGAACAGATTGAAGTGTCTCACAAGCTTGGGCTATATTCCTTATATGCCATGCGTTGGGGGGGACCTCCGTCCTCCAAGCTGTGTCTAAAGCCTGACATGCTTTATAAAGGTGGCTTCCTCCGCATATACCGCACACCCTTGGTGTAACTATAAGTCCTGCGAGAGGATCCTTTCCTCTAAGGATAATCTCAAAACCCCTGAACATGACCGCCTCTACTTGAACATCTACAACGTGTCCGTCCTCTACGAACACGTCTGCTCTCACATCACCCTCTAGCCTGGCTAGAGGGTCTATAACTAAGTGTTGCTTAGTAGCCATGGCACACACCTCCTTAATTTTTTTTCAAACTACAAACATATCTTCAGTAGCCCACTTGGGTGCAGCTATCCTTGCAGTTACCGCATGAAGCATGTAAGTGAATTTATCAGCTTCGTATACTGATTCTTTTGGTATAACTCCAGCAACCTTCTGTGTCTTGAATATGGTTCCGGGTGCCAGGTCAAACCACGGGAAGGCAAATTCTGTACAACCTATGCATGGATGCCCTGACCGCTGTTTTGAGCTAACACCGTTCCAGAGTATTCTATTACAAGGTGCGTGTGTAAGTGGTCCTCTGCACCCAAGCTCGTAAAAAAGACAACCCTTCCTTGTGCCTTGTCCAAACTCTTCCGCAGAGATCTTCCACTCGTGAAATTGAACTCTGGTGCATCCTGTTTGAGAAAAAGTCTTAAAGAATGTAAGGGGTCTTTGGTATTCGTCTAACTGTATGTCCTTAGCTCTTCCTACAGCTAAAGCAACTAGCACTTGCGTTATCCAATCGTAATGTGCAGGGCATCCGGGTATATTTATTACAGGTAGTCCCCCACGAGACACAAAGTGTTCTCCCAAGAAACCGCCCTTCTTTGTTTTGTGAAACTGGAGCCCGGTAGATTCTGTAGGATTAGGTGGTACAGCAGGTATGTTTCCTTGGCAAGCGCAGTTCCCAACAGCCACTACATACTTTGCCACATGGGCAAGGTCATATACCCAATCCTTCATAGGTCTTCCGGCGAACATGTTATACCTACCAGTGCCATTGGGACCCAGTACCACTGTGCCTTCAAAGACAAAAATGTCTAAGGGAATTTTCTCCGCCAGTATGTCCCTCAAAAGTGCCTGCACCTGATTACCCATCTCAAGCCCTGCAGATGGATGCCAGAGGATCTCTATGCCGAAATCAGTAACCAGGTCGCAGACAGAAGGATACTCAGCGTTTAAAAAAGACATGGTGTTACCATTGCAAGCACCACCGTGTAGCCAAAGCAGTGTAGCCATGATACATACCTCCAAATCATTTTTAAGAAAAAAAATACCCATCTACCAAATGAATGTCCATTCAATTTACTTATACCCTCTATAAGGAAAACTTATAGACAGCGAACGATTGTTTGTATATATTTGTAAGAAAAATGGATTAAGGAGGTTAGCCATGAGCTATCACGAACCTACGCTTTTGGAAGGTTTAACAGTAGGTGAAGCAAAAGAACAGCTCAGCCAACTTATAGACAAGCTTGAGATGGTCAATTTTCTACTTTCCTCCCTTGAGGAGTTAATACAAAGAATACCATTCATTCTTGAATCTATAAGTTCTGAGGTTATTCGTTTTAGAGAGAAGTTTAGAGAGTCGGAAGACGGTATTAAAGGTGTGGTCGAGCTTGTTTACAACCTTATGGAATTTCTCGAAAAAGAGAATGTTGCCTCCTTTCTGAACGGGGTGCTTGAAGCTTACAAAGAGGTCAAGGAACATGATTATAGGACAAGCATCACGGGTATAGTAAGAGCTATGACAGACCCAGATGTACAAAGAGCCTTGGCTTTTGTACTTCTTGCCCTTAAAAAGATGGGATCTTCTATGAGGTGAGGGCATGAACAATCGCTATGTCTTTTTGAGAAGACCAGAAGATGAACTTGTGGAAGCGTACTTTAAGAAAGAAGAAAATATAAGGCATCTTACTACTTTCCTAAACAGCATGGATGCGCTCGCGTATTTTGCAGAGATACTACACGTATATGTGGAAGCGAGAGAAGATCTGAGAGTATACATACATGAAACTAATAGGGAAGAGAGAGAAAAGTCTGTAAAGGCTGGAGCAGAGAAATTAGACTTTCTAGTTAAGGAACTTGTAGGCACCCTTGAGCTTGGTAATCTTGCAGACTTTGCAAGGGCTAACTACGAAGCTTACCAATACACAAAGAAAAATCCTAAGAAGGTTGGATTACTTGGCATTTATAGAGAGCTAAGGGATCCAGATGTACAACTCGCCTTAGGTTTTGTATTTACGCTTTTAAAACAAGTTGCTCAGCTTTTCAATGGTAAAGAATAAGCAAAAACTTATAATGGGTTTTTAGAGTATTAGTTAATTGGGTTGTAAAAGAGCATAACAGGGTGGAGGATTATGCAAATTTTCAAGCCAAAGGCTTTATAATCTCCTTTTAATACGTCGGGTGAGAAATTACCCCCATATTTGAGACTTCCTGAAAAAGCTACGAGCCTATAGCGTAGCCATAAAGGTAGGCAAGTAAGGTAATCCCCTTCCTCCACCTGCTTACTCGGTTGAAAAGCTTTATCTGAGAATTTACACCCTCTACCACCTGCCTTATACTATTTTGTTCCTTGCTTTTGCAAACCTCTACATACTCACAACCCCTGTATCCCCTGTCTCCCATAAGCCCAAAACTATCCACTAAAAACCTAAGCCACTTACTCTTTCTATACCTTATCCTCAAAGACCTCAACTCATGATAGCTCGCAGGATGAAACCACAGGTCATACACCATCCCTTCACTATCGCAAACTACCATAACCAAAACGCCATAATACATCTCCTCAAACCTTACCTTCTCTTTGTAATGCTCACTATAAAGGTTTCTCTTTTTCTTGCCCCAAAAGGCTTTACCAGAAAATCGCTTTATCCTTTGTGTCCTTGCCCTGTTTAGGTTTGCTACCTCAAGAATAGTTCCACCCACTATAAGCTTTACCTTTTTTTTCCAAGCAGCAGTTTAGCAAACAAAATGCTAAGAATTCTTCTGTTTCTGTATTCTTTCAAAAGTCTATACACTTTTTGGGTTCTTGTTTTTCGGAAGAGATGATAGGACTTGATATTGGGGTCAATCAAGGATTTAGCCAATGTGAAGACTGGAGTGTTTGTGATATAGGATAGGATGAACAAGGCACAGAGTTGGAGGTCAGAGACTTTAGGAGGTCTGCCTGCCCTTTTCTTTTCCTGATCAACTCCAAGGTAGGAGGTTATGGACTTTAAGACCATTTGGTATAAACTATAGATGTGATTTTTCATGTTATTGCCTCTTTGGTGGGTGTAGTATAAATTATAAGAAATATAAAAATGAATAACTATTCGGAGGTAAACCATGTGTAAAGAATGCGGGTGTGGTGAGGAAAACCACAGAGCAGACAGGAAAGTAGTTCAGGCTTTAACCAAGGTCCTTGACGCAAACGATAGACAAGCTCAGGAAAATAGAGAACACTTTGAAAAGCATGGAGTTTATGCCATAAACCTTATGAGCTCTCCGGGTGCGGGAAAGACAAGTTTGATAGAAGCTACAGTAGAAGCTCTTAAAGATCAGGTAAGAATAGGAGTTATAGAAGGGGACCTTGAAACAGACCTGGATGCACAGCGCATAAAAAATAAAGGAGCTCCAGCTTATCAAATAACCACCGGGGGTGCTTGTCATTTGGATGCCTTTATGGTTCATGAGGGAATTCACAACCTACCTTTGGAAAATTTGGACATTGTGTTTATAGAAAACGTGGGAAACTTGGTATGTCCTGCCTCCTATGATGTAGGTGCCCACATGAATGTGGTCCTTCTGGCAGTTACAGAGGGGGATGACAAGCCTGAGAAATATCCCGTAATGTTTAGGAACGCAGACCTACTTGTTATAACAAAAACAGACCTCTTACCCTATGTGGATTTTTCCATAGAGAGGGCGGTAAAGTCCGCAAGAAAAATAAAGCCAAACATAGATTTTATAGCCCTCTCCTGTAAAACTAAGGAAGGTTTAGAAGATTGGCTTGAGTATATAAAGCTTAAGGTTAGAATTGCTAAGAAGAGCTTTATGGCATGAAGCTCGTTTGGGTTCATGGAATAACCTGCTGTGGAAACACACATTCTTTCCTGAATTACGAGTATTTAGATAGTCTTTTGAAAAAGATAGACATCCTTTATCATCCATCCCTTTCCGTCGAAGAAGGTAATGTCCTTGATGCTATACTAGAGGAAAAAATAAAGCTGGATGTGTTGATAGTGGAAGGAGCGGTTTCTAAGGAAGATGAAAAGATAAAAAAACTTTGTCATTTGGCAGACTTTGTTATAGCAGTGGGTAACTGTGCGTGCTACGGGAATATACCAGCCCTTACAAAGGCTGATGTTGGCGGTTTGCAGTTTAGGTTCAAGATTAAAGGCGGTTTGCTCGGAGAGGATTTTGTGAGCAGAGGAGGGTATCCGGTTATAAACCTGTCGGGATGCCCAGCCCATCCCGATTGGATTGTTGGTGTTTTGCTCTCTCTATACAATGGAGAAAAACTTGAATTGGATCAGTGGAACAGACCTAAGACTTTTTACTCATCCTTAACCCATTGGGGATGCACAAGAAACGAATACTTTGAATGGAAAATCGAAATGGAAAAGTTAGGTTCAAAAAAGGGATGTCTTTTCTACTACTTTGGCTGTAGGGGACCTATGACATATTCTTCCTGCAATAGGATCCTTTGGAACGGCGTCAATTCAAAGACAAGGGCAGGAACTCCGTGCTTTGGATGCACTGAGTTTGACTTTCCTAGAATAGGGCTGTTTGAGACAAAGCTGTTTGCTGGTTTGCCTGTGGAACTCCCTATTGGTGTTTCAAAACGAGGTTACATAATGCTTGCAGGAATTGCAAAAACCTTTGCTCCCGAGAGGCTAAAACTTGAGGATTGAAAAGAAAGTTCTTTTGAGAGTTGAGGGACATGCCCAGTTAGAATTGGAATGGAGGGATGGCGTAATAGTAGATGCAAGGGTTCGTGCATTAGGTTCAAGGGGAATAGAGAAAGTTTTAGAAGAAAGGCCCTTAATGGACGCCATGGTTATAACTCCAAGGGTCTGCGGAATATGTGGTCATGCCCATCTGATGGCAAGCGTCAAAGCGGTAGAAAATTTGCTGGGTTGGGTTGAAATACCCGAAAAAGCCAAAATAGTGCGCGAAATAACCCTTTCCCTGGAAAGGATACAAAATCACATCAAGTGGTTCTATCTTTTTTTGATGCCTGATTTTATTAGGCTTGGAGAAAATTTGCCAGACCTTGAACCTTATCGCGGTTTAACATGGAAAAGGGCTATTCACGTATCTTCTGAGGTGGCGAAGGCTATCGCCCTCTTTTCAGGGCAATGGCCCCACTCCTCTTACGCGGTTCCCGGCGGAATAACGTCCCATCCCGACAATTATCAGGTTAATTTAGCCCTCCAGATTATAGGAAAGGTTAAAGACTTTTTCTTGGAAAAAATGGTGGGCATGAAAAGGGATGAATATGAAAAAATAGAAAAATTGGGACTTTGGGAGAGATTGAAAGGAGACATAGGCACCTTTATAGAGCTAACCCTTGAGCACGGTTTAGACAACAAGGGTAAAAGCTACAACAGAATGCTAACTTCTGACTATGTTATACCTTTTCCTTCCGAGAAGAAAATCTTACCAATTGAATACAGCAAAATACAGGTTCATTCCAACAGTCTATATTCGGAAACTAGCATAGTCAGATACAAAGGACTTCCTTATGAGACGGGACCGTTGGCAAGGATGTGTCTTGCAGAAAACCAGATAGTAAAAAGGCTTTTTAGAAATTATGGTTCAACCTTTTTAAGTAGAGTGTTGGCAAGGGTTTTGGAAATATGGAAACTGCTACTTGAAGTAGAGAAGCATCTAAACAGCCTTTTGTCTATAATAGATGAACCTTCCTGTGTGGATTTAATAGACAAGGTTAATAAGTTGAGCGGAGAGAGTATAGGCGTCGTAGAAGCATCAAGGGGAACGCTAATACATAAGGTAAAAGCGGAAAAAGGTAGGATCGTAAAATACAGAATAGTAACTCCTTCCATGTGGAACATAGGACCAAGGTGCAAGAAATTCTTAGGAGTTGCAGAAAAGGCTATGTTAGGCATTGATAATCCTATACATGCAGAGATGGTGCTAAAAAGCTTTGATGTGTGTTCTGTATGCACGGTTAGGTAGGAGGTGTGTTATGGAAAGGGTACTTCTTTTGCATGGCGGAGGAGGAGAGGGCACTTGGAAACTTATCAGGAAAGTTTTCCTAAAGTACTTTGATAACCAATATTTGAGTAAATTGGAAGACGCCGCCATACTTGAGTTAAACGGCAAAGTGGCCTATACCACCGACGGATTTACCGTAAAGCCCATATTTTTTAAGGGAGGAAACATAGGGAAGTTGGCGATAGCAGGAACAGTCAATGACCTTGTGGTTATGGGTGCAAAACCTCTTTACTTGTCAGTTAGCTTTGTAATAGAGGAAGGATTCCCTTTGATGACTTTGGAAAAAATAGTCCAAAGCATGAAAGAGGAAGCCCAGAAAACTGGTGTAGTAGTGGTGGCAGGAGATACTAAGGTGGTTCCAAAAGGAAATTTGGACGGTATATTCATAAGCACATCCGGTATAGGAAAGGTAATATATGAAGGGCTATCCGCATCAAACGTTAAGCCGGGCGACATAATAATAGCTTCGGGAAGTTTGGGTGACCATGGAGCCTGTATATTAGCGGAGAGAGAGGGCTTTGACATAGAAATAGAAAGTGATTGTGCAAGCTTATGGGATTTGGTGAAGAATGTTCTTTCTGTTGGGGCGGAAATTCATGCAATGAGGGACCCCACAAGAGGCGGACTTTCTGCAGTACTGCACGAGTGGGCAAGCTCTTCAAAGGTCTCCTTTGTGATAGAAGAGGAAAACATACCTGTAAAAGAGCCCGTTCGTGGGCTCTGTGAATTTTTGGGCTTAGAGCCTTACCATTTAGCTTGTGAAGGTAGAGTAATAATAGCGGTTAAGGAAGAGGACGCGGAAAAAGTCTTACAAGCCCTTAAAGAGCATCCCCTGGGAAGGGACAGTGCTATTATCGGTAGGGCAGTGCCCGTTGAAAAAAGACCAGAGGTTCTGTTAAAAACAGCCTACAACACACTCAGACATTTGGAACCTCCAACGGGAGAGCTTTTGCCGAGGATTTGTTAACATGCATGAATTTTCAATAGTGCAAAGCTTGATGGGTCTCATTGAAAAATATGTAGAAGAATATAACGCAAAACGTGTTAGTAGAATAGTTGTGAGTGTGGGAGTCCTCTCTGGAGTGGAGCCTCATCTTCTTAAAATTGCCTTTGATACCTTTAAGGAAAATACCGTAGCCGATTCCGCAGAACTTATTTTAGAAATAGAAAAGCTAACCCTTAGGTGTTTGGACTGTGGTATGGTCTCTCAAAAGGAAGAGCTTAATGTGATATGCCCGTGCTGTGGTTCTTTTAACACAATTATAGAAGGTGGTCAGGATTTACTTTTGAAAAGCTTGGAGTTAGAGTATGAGGATGAAGCTTGAAATAATCGGTGCAGTTCAGGGTGTAGGTTTCAGACCCTTTGTATATAGGTTGGCTAAGGAACTTGACCTTAGGGGATGGATTATAAACACACCGGAGGGTGTAAAAATAGAGGTTGAAGGAGAAAACTTAGATGTCTTCCTAAAGAGGCTCCAAGAAGAGAGACCACCTTTAGCCTATATTTATTCAATTTCTTTTGAGTACGCAGAAGAGGTGGGCTACACCGACTTTGAAATAAGAGAGAGCCACTCGGAAGGTAAAAGGGAAGTTTTTATACTGCCCGATGTGGGAACCTGTGATGAATGTCTGAAAGAGGTCTTTGACCCAAAGGACAGAAGATACATGTATCCGTTCACAAACTGCACCCATTGCGGACCAAGGTTTACCATAATTGAAAAGCTTCCTTACGATAGACCAAACACCACGATGAAAGTTTTTAAGATGTGCCAAGAGTGTGAAAGAGAATACAACGACCCAACCAATAGAAGGTTCCACGCCCAACCAAACGCATGTCCCAAATGCGGTCCACGGGTTTTTCTTTACGACAAAGAGGGCAATTTGCTTGGGGAAAGTGAAGAGGCTATAGATTTAGCTATCCAAGCTGTAAAAGAGGGAAAAATAGTGGCGGTAAAAGGTATAGGAGGCTTTCATCTAATATGCGATGCCACCAATGAAAAAGCGGTTAATACTCTAAGGATGAGAAAGAGAAGGCAGGAAAAACCCTTTGCGGTAATGTTTAAAAGTTTGCAACAGCTGAGAGAATATGCTCGCCCAACCAACCTGGAGGAAGCCCTTCTCTCTTCACCGCAGAGGCCTATAGTTCTTATTGAAAAGGTTCAAGATAGCTTGCCAGAGACCATAGCGCCCGGGCTTAAGAGAATAGGTGCCTTTCTGCCCTACTCTCCATTGCATTATATAATTCTTTCAAAGCTTGATGTTCCCATTGTTGCCACATCGGGAAACTATTCAGAAGAGCCTATAGTAAAGGACAATGAGGAGGCGTTGAACAAACTGTCGGAGATCGCAGACCTAATACTTGTTTATAACAGAGAGATAAAAAGAAGATGTGATGACTCTGTAGTTAAAGTGGTTGGAGGCATCCCTTTACCGATAAGAAGGTCAAGGGGATATGCACCTTTGCCTGTAAAGCTCCCTTACAAGTTAAAGAATAAAGTTTTAGCAACGGGCGGTATGCTTAAAAACACCTTTGCTATAGCTTGGAATGACAAAGTGTTTATTAGTCAGCATGTGGGAGATGTAGAAAACTATCAAACCCTAAAAAGCTTTGAAGAGATGGTTTTTGACCTTATGAACCTTTACCAGTTTGAGCCAGAGGTCGTCGTTTGCGATATGCATCCCCGGTATGAAACAACAAAATGGGCAGAGTTTTTCTCGGAAGAGAGAAATATTCCATTGTTAAAGGTTCAGCACCATTATGCCCATATACTTTCCTGCATGGCGGAGAACGGAATAGAAGATGAAGTGTTGGGTATAGCTTGGGATGGAACAGGCTATGGAGAGGATGGAACTTTATGGGGTGGTGAGTTTTTAGTATGCCACTACAGGAACTACAAACGTGTCCACCATTTTAAACCCTTTAGACTTATAGGTGGAGAAAAGGCGATAAAGGAACCAAGAAGGGTCGCATTATCCTTGCTATTAGAACTGTTCGGAGAGAAAGCCCTTGGCTTTAACTTACCCTTTGATAGAAAAGAGCTTGAAATGTTGTTCAATGCTTGGAGTAAAGGAATTAACTCTCCTTTCTCCAGCTCTGTGGGCAGGCTGTTTGATGCTGTTTGTTCCCTTTTGGGCATTAGACACATCAACAGCTACGAGGGTCAATCTGCCATGATTTTGGAAGACTTATACAACCCAACTATAAAAGATCATTATTCTTATTCAATCGAAGGGCAGATTATAGACTGGCGTACAACGATATTAGACATACTGCAGGATAAGGAAAGAGAAAAGGTACCTTCAAGGTTTATAAACACCTTGGCAAAGATTGCGTTGGACATAGCAAGAAGAGTAGGCATAGAAAAAGTGTGCCTTTCGGGAGGCGTGATGCAAAACGACCCATTGGTAAGCAAAATAAAAGAAGAGCTTACTAAGGATGGCTTTTTGGTATATACCCATCAAAAGGTGCCAGCAAACGATGGGGGGCTTTGTCTAGGGCAGGTAGCCTACGTTATTGGCCTAAGTTAGCATTGGGAATGACGCTTTTTATTCTATCTTCAAGGGTTTTTATGGCTTCTTCTACATCTTCCCTTTGGCTCATTGCAAGCATGGGAAAATCTGTTATCTCTATTGTCTCCAAGATTGGTTTTTCATCCCTATCAAAAAACACACCTATCCAAACACCGCTTATTCCCGTCTCTTTCCACTCTACCTTTTGGCTTGCAGATTTGAGAAATATTTTCACCTGACCGTCCCTTAGAACATCCAGTATAACATGCTTATCTTCTTCGGTGAGAGGCAATTTGTTTATATAAATAATGTGTCTTTCACCTTTGTTGTAAAAGTCCTTCAAGGCTTGTAAGATCTCATACAGTATGGCGGGCGCGTTCATCAACATGTTTAACCTCTATATTCCACTCCTTGAGTTGTTCTATTACTGATTTTATCAATTTTTCTAAGTTATCTTTTACAGTCTGCGAAAGTTCCAAAGATACCTCTAAACTTTCTGGCTCCATACCTATGACCACCACCTCTTTGGGATACCTATCGGTTAATTGGGCTATGCCTAAAACCTCCTGAATACCAAGTTCATGGGCAGAGATCTTTCCTTTAAAGTAAGCCTTCACCTCATCCCCGGAAAATTTGTAGAGGGTCCCCGGGGGACCCCCGCCCTTTATCGCATCCACTATTATGAGCTTTTCTGAACCTTCAAGAAAGTAGAGAAGCTCTATGCCAAGAGTACCACCATCCAGTAACTTCACATCTTCCGGAAGAACATAGCCCTCCTTGATCTTTTCTATCACCCTTACACCCAACCCCTCATCGGAAAGTAATATGTTTCCCACTCCTAAAACAAGTATGCTCAAGCTACATCCTCCACATCCACAGGTGTTTCCTTGAAGTTCTTCATTCCATTGAACATAGAAGACACTTCACCTTCCTTTTCTATTGCATCAAACCTTATAACAAGATACACATGGAGGATCACAAAAAATACTATAAGCCAGGCAAACCAATGGTGCCACATATGAACCAAAAACTCTCCACCAAGAAGAGGAACGATCCAGCCAAATAGCTTTGCCCAGAAACCCGAGGGTTTAGAAAGCCCATACATTGCAAAGCCTGTTATTACCATAAAGATAAGGACCAAGTATAGCAGAAAGTAAGCGAGCCTTGCCAATGGGTTCCTTATGTAGGTTTTGTGCCATGGCTTAATAAAAAGGTAGTGAAGAACCATCTCTCCAATGCCCTTCCAAAAATCCGCCCTCCATACCTTGGGAATGATCAACCTGTCTCCCTTGTTAAAGAAAAGGAGGAAAAAGCGGAAGAGGAGCATAACCATTAGCACATAACCCGCCGAAAAGTGGATGAACCTTATAAAGTCCATTGTGAGATTGTGGGCATAGGCGTAAGTGGCTTCAAACCCCTGGGAACCTATGAAGAAGGGATTGCCTATGTAAATACCAGTTATGAACAGAATAGTTATGCATAAGGCATTAATCCAATGCCATATACGCAGTGAGGGACTAAATATATATATCCTTTTTACAAGCTCTTCCCTCATGGCTCAACCTCCTGTAAAGCAGACTGGCACACTACCTTGAACTTTTATGTTGGTTATCTCTTCTCCCTTTGCGTTGTAAATGTGCGTAGAGCACGCCAGGCACGGGTCAAAGGAATGTATCCCTCTTAAGACTTCCAAAGGTTTATCTACCACTTTAAGTGGTGTGTCTTTCATACATTCCTCAAAGGCACCTTGCCCACCCATCGGATCCCTTGGACTACCGTTCCACGTAGTAGGAACTACGCATTGATAATTGGCGATCTTTCCGTCCTTTATTATCACCCAGTGTCCCAAAGCACCCCTTGGAGCTTCCGTAATTCCTACACCTTTTGCCTCTTTGGGCCAAGTGGATGGATCCCACTTTTCCATGTTGGCTACCGAGGTATCCCCCGCCTTTATGTTGTCGTAAAGTTTTTTGAGGAAGTATAGGTTTGCAGCTGCGCCCAGCTGTGCTTCAAGACCCCTTGCAGCAGTCCTACCAACTGTGGTTGTAAGCCATACATGAGGTGGAATATCAAGAACCTTTGACACAAAGTCTATCTGTTTCACAACCATTTCGTCCATCCAGGATGGTTTTATATGACCTTGCTTCACTGCGGTATAAACCACTATGTATCTTGCAAGTGGACCAACCTCACAGGGCTTTCCTCTCCATCTTGGAGACTTTATCCAAGAGTATTTACCCTGCTCGTCTAAATACTTCCAATGAGTCTTTGTTCCTTCCTTCGGTCCTGTGTAGTTTGGTTCAGTTATACCATCCCAAGGATGCAAGCCTTTTTTCTCATCGGGATACTTATACCAAGAGTGTGCCACGAACTCTTGGATAACTTCAGGGTCCGCAAAATCCTTACCCACAAGAGGATAATACTTAGCCTTTTCAACGCCCTCTACAAAGTTTTCTACAACACCGTTAGAGTGATATAGGATTTTGTTGTGATAATCTCCGGTCTTTATACCCTTATAGGGTTCGTCGGGGAATTCACCGTAGCCTATTACCCTTCTCTTTGCAAGACCACCTCCATAAACCTGCCCTTTTTGAACATATATGTGTCCTATTGCCAAAAGGTCTGTAAGGTAGAACAAGTTAACCGCTTCAACCTGGGTATATATTGCATCCTCAACAACCGCCAAGCGCTCCGCGTTGACAGGAGCGTTCATATCATCCAAAGATATGGAGCAGGTCATTCCTCCTACTATGTAATGAGGATGCGGGTTTTTCCCACCAAACACTACCTGTGGAATGAAAAATTCTCTTTGAACATCAAGCATATTGAGATAATGGGCTACAGCCATGAGATGTACTTCTGGAGGCAACAGTTTATAATCGGGATGGTCCCACCAATGAGCAGCGAATATACCAAGTTGTCCGCTTTCTACAAGCTTTTTTATTTTTTCTTGGAATGTCCTGAAGTATCCCGGCGTAGCCTTGGGAAACTTTCTGGGATACGCCCTATGTCCTACGGGATCTGGTAATAGGTCTGCTATAGCACCGTATTTTTCAAGAATTTTGTTCTGGAGTACCGCAGTTTGAACAGGGTCCGCCTTCAAAGCTTCCACGGGAGATACCCAATCAAGGGCGTGAAGATGGTAAAAATGCACTAAGTGGTCATGAACCTGTAAGCTTCCGTACATTATGTTCCTTATATAGTTGGTGTTCTTAGGGATCTGAATTTCAAGGGCATCCTCTATGCACCTGACGGAAGCCTGAGCATGAATAGATGTACAAACTCCACAGATTCTCTGTGCAAAAGCCCACGCATCCCTTGGATCCCTTCCCCTGAGAATGAGCTCAATACCGCGCCACATAGTGCCGGAAGAGACGGCATCCACCACTTTTCCAGTCTTTTCATCCACAATAAGCTCAATTCTTAGGTGTCCCTCAATTCTTGTTACTGGGTCCACCACAATCCTTGCCATGTTTATTCACCTCCTTTATTGTTTTTGCTTCTGAATTTAGAAATAACGCCATGGGCTATAGCACCCGCCGCGGCTGCAGTTGCCACAGCAATTCCAACTTTATCTGCGTTTGCCTCCACATTCGGCACGGGAATTGTGGTAAGCCTTTGATAGAAGGGTCCATTGTCCCAGAAGTTTTCTTCGGAACAGCCTATACAACCATGCCCCGCTTGTATTGGATAAGAAAGTCCGTTATACCACCTTATATTTCCGCAGGAGTTGTATGTCGTTGGTCCCCTGCATCCTACCTTATACAAACACCATCCCTTTTTGGCACCTTCATCGTCAAATCTTTCTACAAATTGTCCGGCGTTAAAGAATGCCCTTCTGTAGCATGTATCGTGTATCCTATTTCCATAAAATTGTTTTGGTCTCCCCTGAGCATCCAAAGGAGGAAGTGAGTCAAAAAGGGCAATGTGCATTATTACTCCAGTCATAACCTCCGCTATAGGAGGACAACCGGGAACTTTTATGATCGGCTTATTCTTTATTACCTTATCAATCGATACAGCAGTCGTTGGGTTTGGCTTTGCCGCCTGCACGCACCCCCAACTGGCACACGAACCCCAGGCAATAACAGCCTTAGCCCCCTCCGCAGATTCCTTTAGGTGTTTTAAAAAGGGCTCACCTGCTACTATACAATACATTCCATCCTCTCCCAAGGGAGGGTTTCCTTCAACAGCCAAGATGTAATTCCCCCAATACTTTTTAATAATTTCCTTTCTGTGGTTTTCTAAAGCTTCCCCAGCTGCAGCAGACAGTGTATCATCGTATTCAAGAGAGATCATTGAAAGTAGCACATCTGAAGCCAAAGGAGTTGCAGACCTTATAAAAGATTCAGAACAGCAAGTACATTCCAGTCCATGGATCCAAAGCACAGGAACGCGCGGTTTTGTCTCCAATGCCTTGACCACCTCCGGAAACATAGAGGGAGACAATCCCATAAGTCCTGTGATGGTAAAGGCAAAACGCAAAAAGTCCCGCCTATTTACACCCTGCCTTTTAAAAGCCTCCCAGAAGGTTTCCATCTTCACACCTCCTTACTTTATTGAATATTCATTCAATATGGTAACACCAGTAAAGATTTTCGTCAAGAAAAAAATTCCTATAATTTCATAAGTATTTCTTATAATCTACAGCACGGTGGCGGTTTTTATTAGCTTAGCAAACTTTACTCCCTTTAGCCCACCTATGCTTATGGATAAAGATTCTATCTCCGTAGGTTTTCCTCTCAGGACGATAACTTCAAGGCAGTTGTGATGGTCTAAATGTATATGGGTGCTACACAAGATTTTTACATAGAATTTGTGCTGAATGTCAAGCATCCTTCTAGTTAGCTCCCTCTGATGATGGTCGTATATTATAGCCAAAACGCCCATGACCTCCTGCCCCTCATCCCATTTTTCTTCTATTAGAAGCTCCCTTATTAGATCCCTTATCAACTCAGACCTTGAGGAGTATCCTTTTTTTATTATCCTTTTATCCAGTTCTTCTAAGAGGTCCTGTGGCAAAGACACACAGAACCTAGCAGTTTCTTGCTTCATAAGTCTTATATTAACGCAGAAGGTTGAAATTTTTCATAACCCTTGACAAACGAACGACTAATCATTAATATTATTTCTATGAAAAAAGTAATACTCAAAGGAGGATGGCTATGAAAGGTATAAAAGGAAAGCTCGGACTTTTTCTCTTTAGTGTATGCTTAGCCTTTTCCCATGAGCTGTGGGTAAAGAGGGAGGGTAACTCTTATACGCTGTATTATGGGCATTTGAACCCAAAGGAAGGAGAGGAGAAATTTATTAAGTATAAGCCAGAGGATGTTTTAAGGATTGAATGCTTTGACCACTTCGGAAAGAGCATACCATTGAAACTTGAAAGAAATTATCCGATAAAGTTCAATGCTCAATGTTATGCGGTATATGCGGTCTATTCTTCGGGCTACTGGACTAAAACTGTGTATGGCTTGACAAACAAACCAAAAAACGAAACAAAGGAACCGTTGGAAAGTTGGTTGTCTTATGAAAGTGTAAAGAGGATTGATGGATGGACTGAAGCCTTCAAAAAACCCTTAACCGACGACTTGGAAATTGTGCCACTGAATAACCCTTTAACGCTAAATGTAGGAGACAAAATAACATTGGTAGTCTATCAAAAAGGAAAACCTGTTAAAGATGTACCCGTAGCATACGAAGATAAAACAGTGGGGGCAACTGATGAAGAAGGGAAAATTAATGTAAGAATAAAGCACAAAGGAATGCAAATTATTAAAGCTTCTGTGAAGGAAAAAGGAGATGGAACTAAGGCTGATTATGTTGTGAAAACCACGAGCCTTGTCTTTGAGGTGAAGTAGGATGTGGTTTTTGAGCTTTTTCTTTTTTATTGGTTTAACTTTCTCTCACGATTTACAGCATAAAATTTTCACGGAAGGAAAATGTGTAATTGTTCATTTTTATTTTCCAGATAATACAAAATTCTCATATGAGAGCTTTGAAATATACAAAAATGACAGTAAAACTCCATTCCAAGTCGGTAGAACAGATGCCTTGGGTAGGGCTGTGTTTTGTCCTGATGAAAGCGGTGAATGGATTGTAAAAGCTTTTTCTGAGGATGGGCACGGCAAAATGGTAAAAGTGTATGTTGATAATGCTACAGCTACTGCCACACCTTCATTGTTCGATCGTTATGAAAAACTCTTTGTTGGAATGGGTTTCATACTTGGCATATTTGGGCTTACAGAAATCTACTTGAGGAGGTTTATAAAATGGTTAGGAAAGCGATCCCATTAAGCCTTCTTATTATGGGCTTTTCTTTTGCTCATCATGGAGTTGCTTCTTTAGGGGCAGCGGGTCTTGAGGGACCTGGGGCTCCCTTGGAGACTTCAAGCTCCGCTACACTACCAGAGGGCAGTTGGCTTTTCTATCTAAAGTTGGACCATGTAAAGTGGAAAAAATACAGCTTTGACCATTTTCCGGACCAAAAGGATAGCTATGACTTTTGGATGTACGGAATAGGATACGGAGTAAAACCTTGGCTATCTGTTTATCTCTTTATTCCCTACTATGTTAAAAAAGAAGTTAAATCCATAAACAACGACCCGAGCCAGGGACAGTATTTTTATACAAACTCTGGGTTTTCAGATATATCCCTTATGGCGGTGTTGGGCTTCAAATACGACAGAGGTTTTAAGCTTGTGCCAAAAAACGAAAGCCTCGATGATTTGATGGATTGGCATTTTACTGTATATGGTGGAATGACCTTGCCCACAGGGGACTCCAATAAGTATGACAGGGCGAGAGATCCAAAAGGTGAGTTTGAGCCAGATATGGCAACCGGTTTTGGAAAGCCTTCCTTTACATTTGGCTTTACCGCCACAAAGCAAATTGTTAGCTTCCCGCGTTTAACTTTTGTCTTTGATGCAAACTATATAAAGTTCTTGGAACACACTTATAATTTTAGGGAAGATCCTAATGGTCCTAAAAAGAAGTTTAAGTTTGGAGATGAGCTAAGACTTAATACTGCACTTGCCTATAGGCTTTACACAAATTTGGAAAGAAAGTTTAGAGCGGATCTGCTTTTGGAAGCGAACTTTCAATACAATCAGAGGGATAAGGAGGATGGCGTAAAGTTAGAAGGTTCCGGTGGGAAAATCCTTTACGGGACAGTTGGCACAAGGTTATATTACAAGAACATCTCCGCAGGTGTAGGAGTAAAACTTCCTGTTTGGAAACGTTTAAACGAAGAAGAACAGCAACAAGGTGCGGAGGGAAAGGAAAAGTATAGACTAATTTTTACACTCTCAACGCTATTTTAGGAGGCTAAACATGCATATACCCGATGGCTTTGTAGCTCCACAGATATACCTACCGGCCTACATATTGGATATTTCACTCTTAGCATACTCTATTAGAAGGATAAAACGTTCGCTAAACGAGAGAGCGATCCCATACCTTTCTTCTGTTTCGCTTCTTTCCTTTGTTATTTCCTCTATAACTATACCTTTACCCGGCGGAACTTCCGTTCATGGGACTGGAATCCCTATCCTTTCAATACTCTTTGGTCCTTGGGTTGCTTTTGTTAGCTACTCTTTGATCCTCTTTCTCCAAGCTGTCCTTTTTGGAGAGGGCGGAATAACAACTTTCCCAATAAATTCTATATCTATGGGCTTTGTTGGTTCTTTTGCAGCTTTTTTTACCTATAAAGCCCTTAGCATCTTTAAAGAAGAAGTTTCTATCGTAATTTCAAGCTTTGTGTCTGTAATGTTATCTGCACTTTTGATAGCTACGATATTGGGAATACACCCTTACCTTTTCAAAAAAGCAGACGGTTCTCCGCTTTATTTTCCTTTTGGTTTATATATTACGATTCCTGCTATACTTGTTCCACACATCTTCGTAGGCTTAGGAGAGGGATTGCTAAGCTCCATTGCGATAAAGGTTCTGAATAGGAGGTTAAAAGTTGAAAGATAAAGCACTTTTTAGCTTCTATCTTTTGTTTATTTTTCTCCTTTCCTTTGGTTCTTCCTTAAAAATATTGGCAATGAGCACATCCCTTCTTCTACTGGCACTTTTGGTTTTACCCTTAGAGAAAAAGATAGATATATTGAGGAAAGCATTTTATGTTTGTTTGCTTTTTAACCTCTTGGTCTCTTTCACATACTTTCTAATAGGTCTATTGTCCGGCCAAAATAGATGGGAATACTTAGTCATGATATCTTTAAGATCTTTTTCCATAGCCCTTGCTACGTTTATTGCTTTTAGACTTATAAACATTTATAAAGTTTTTGACTTTTCAAAAAGTGTTAGTTTTTTAATGATAATAGTCTCAAGTCATATTTTTACTTATCTAAGGCTTTTTGAAGAATTCAAGAACGCTTTAAAAAGTAGGACCATAGGGCACATAGGCAGTAATGTAAAGATGGTATTCATTAGCAGGTTGCTAGAGTTCTTCTTTGAGAAATCCATTCGCACTTCCGAGGAATTATATCAAGCTATGAAGTCAAGGGGTTTCTATGATTGAGTTAAGAAATGTTTGGTTTAGTTATGACGGTGAATTTGTGTTAAAGGACATAAACCTGAAGGTAGAGAAAGGAGAAAGGATTGTGGTTTTGGGAATAAATGGATCTGGGAAAAGCACACTACTTAAGCTTTTAAATGCACTTTTATTCCCAACTAAGGGAACATATCTTTACAAAGGTAAGAATATAGAAAAAAATGCGTTCAAGGATAAAAACTTCATCAAGGCTTTTAGGAAAGAGGTTGTTCTTCTTTTTCAAAATCCTGATGCCATGATTTTTAATCCAACGGTTTATGATGAGATAGCCTTCGGGCTGAGGCAGTTAGGCTTTGAGGAAAAAGTTGTAAAAGAGCGTGTTCTATACTGGGCTGAAGTCTTTGGACTTACACAATATCTTAACAAACCACCCTTTATTTTAAGCGGTGGGCAAAAACAGAAGTTATGTTTGGCATGTTTGCTGGTGCTTGAACCGGAGGTTTTACTCCTTGATGAACCTACCGCTAACTTGGATCCTAAAAGCACAGGATGGTTAATAGATTTTCTAAACGAGCTGAAAGGGGTAACAACGATAACCTCAACGCATAATTTGAGCTTGGCACCTGAGTTAGGGAACAGGTTGATAGTGCTAAGAGAAGGAGGGAGCATAATATACGATGGCGAGGCGGAGGCTTTCCTTAAGGATCAGGAAAAACTCATAAACGCAGGGCTTGTGCATAAGCATAAAGACAAACCATACTATCATTTGCATTGAGTTGGTGGAATGTTATAAGTCTCTTCTATCATCAGTGTGTTTATAAACGTGTATTGCGTGAGCAAGACATGGATCAAAGGAATACGAGAGGTAAGAAGTTACCTTCATACTTGAAACTTCGGTTATGTACAATTCCTCCGCTATCGCAAACTACCATAACCAAAACGCCATACTGCATCTCCTTAAACCTTACCTTCTTGCCGAGACTTCTTCCTAAGAGACTCACAGCTTATCTGAATTTCTCACCTGGCGTGTAAAGAGTTATAATATAAGATATTTTCTTATGGGAAGAAGATTGTTAAAAGAGAAGAAGAAGCTAGATATCATAAGAACCGCTTGTAGGCTCTTTGCGGAGAAGGGATACTACAACACGGTAATCCCAGATATAGCAAAGGCCTTGAATATGAGCGTGGGGAATATTTACAACTACTTTGAGTCTAAAGAGGAACTTGCAAAGGAAATTATGATAACAGTTTCAAATTGGGTTGCAGAAAGGCTAAGAAAGATAAACCAAGAGAATATAAGCACCAAGGAAAAGATCTATAAATATACGGAGGAATTTTTCAAGATTGCCTTAGAAGAACCAGAGCTTATAAATTACTTTCTGAGGGTATTCTTGGTAAATAGAGAGATTTTTAAGGAAGGTTGTGAGGGCTTTGCATGCGTTGGTGAAGTGGTGGCTGAAGTTATGATCCTTTTATCAGACGGTATAGAAAAGGGTGAGTTAAGAAATCAAAGCTTCTTCCCAGCTTTTACAACTATAATGGGTACCCTTGGTGGTATGGTGTTTTTACATAACGAAGGTCTTTTGGAAAAACCGCTTATGGAATACACCCATGAAGTTGCAACTAACATATGGAATGCTCTTAAGGCTTAGATTTTAGTCTGCGATGAATAGCAAGGTATGGAGGAGTTCTAAAGGGTGGTATTCTTCTAACAAAATAGTATCGTGCCACGTGATAGCTTGGGTCAAAACCGTAAAAGTTTAACTTCATCATTTCAAGCTCTTCTTTCCTGTATTCAGAAAGAGGTTTTTGTAGTTCATCCTTTAGTCTTTGAGTTTTTTTATTTTCTATGAATAGTTCATAATCCCTTGAGTCGATAAAATCTTTGAGTTCTCTGATAACCTTTTCCCTAAATTCTTTTTGCGTTCCTTTAAAGACCTTGTCAATCAAACCTATTTTAAAAGCCTGCTTGGCACTTATTGGCATTCTGTTATCCATAATTTTCTTTCCCATTTCCCAACCAACCCTTTTGGGTAGAGTGTATGTCCAAAACTCCGAACCATAGAGATTCCCTATGTTCTTATAGTGAGGGTTCAGCACTACACTTTCCCTTGCATACACAAGGTCGCACGTTAAAGCAAGGAATACGCCACCAGCTCCTGCATTACCTTGCATACAGGCTACTGTTAGCTTATCCGTTGTTCTGAGTATTTCTTCGCATAGATCATCCATGGCGTTTATGTTTCTCCAAGATTCATCTGCGGGACTTTCCGCATTTTCAATGGTATTTAGGTTCATGCCGTTTGAAAAGAAGTCCTCCTGTCCCCAAAGCACTATGGCTTTAACTGGTCTTTTCTTGGCGTACCTAAAGGTTTCCAAAAGTCTTTCACATTGTTCCGTGGACATGGCACCATTGTAAAAGTTAAAGAATATGTGTCCTATCCCTCCCTCTTCTTCGTAGATTATCTCTCTGTAAGTAGCAAAATCCACAATCTCCCAGGGTTTTATAGACTCCTCTCTAATATTTTTCAGAAGATGCCCTATGACTCTTGCTGCCGGGAGTTTTATTGAATCTTTACCTTTTTCTCTTAGATGTGTAATCCAAACCGCACCGTCCAAAGTGCCTATGCATATAGCTTCATCGCGTACCGCTATTATTTCTCCCGGCTTTCCCTTTAAATAGTCTTCTCTATAAGCATTAAAAATATAGTATTCATCATCCCCTAACCGTGCCAAAGCACCGGGTTGGCTGTCTGATGCATAAACTTTCCTTAAAATTTCTCCCGTTGGGTCCTCGGACCAATTTACATACCTATAAGACTGGTCCATCCTCGGATTCCATATTCCTTTTGGATAAAGTTTTTTAGGTTCTTTTCCTTCCAATAGTTGTTCTATGATTTCCAACACAGATTCAACCGCTCCATCTGTTGTTTCATTCCTGTATATACTGGATTTTCTGGCTTTCCTCATTGGAAACGTTCTGTAGCTCCATACCGGACCTGCATCGTATTCATCTACTGCTTCCAAAAGGCTTACTCCCCATTCTTTTTCCTGTCTAAGTATTGCCCAATCCAACGCAGAAGGACCCCTGTCTCCGGGAGGTCCTGGATGTATTACCAGGGTTTTTACCCTGCTCCATACTTCGCGAGGAATTTTGCGTTTCAAAAAGGGTGCAATTATTAAGTCAGGTTTGTAATTATTAACTGCTTCTATTGTAAGCTCAGGATGGACGTCTAGCTCTATGGACACCTCATGTCCCCTTTCAGTCAGTTCACAATAGAGTCGTTGGGACAGGGAGTTGAACCTGTAGCAGAGGAAAAGTATTCTCATAGCCTTTTATATTTGAAGTATGCCGCGCAAGCCCCTTCGGAAGATACCATGCATGAGCCTATTGGGTTCTGCGGTGTGCAAACCGTTCCAAACAGCTTACATTCGGTGGGAAGTGCCACACCCCTTATAACCTTTCCACATATGCAGGCTGGATGCTCCTTAGGTGGCGGAAGTTTTACATCAAAGGATTTTTCTCCGTCAAAGGCTTCAAATTCTTTTCTTATCTTTAAGGCGCTGTAGGGGACAATTCCCAAACCTCTCCATTCAAAGACTTTCCTAAGTTCAAAAACCTCTGATACAAGTTTTTGGGCTTTTATATTTCCTTCTCTGCTAACAAACCTTGTGTATTGATTAACTACATACGCTTCACCTCTTGCTATCTGATTAACAACCAACCACACTCCTTGCATAACGTCCAAAGGCTCAAATCCACAAATAGCAACAGGTTTTAAAAACTCCTCTGAAAAATATTCGTAAGGTCTTGTCCCTATTATAGTGCTTACATGCCCAGGGCCCAAAAAGGCATCAATTTCAACCTTTCCAATATCCCTTATCTCTGGAGAATTAAGTATATGCTGTATTGCTGCGGGTGTTATAACATGGTTTGATACTACATATAGGTTTTTTAGACCCAATTCTTTAGCCTTTAGTAGTAATACCGCGGTTTGGGGAGTTGTTGTTTCAAAGCCTATCGCAAAAAATACAACCCTTTTACCTTTCTCCGAGAGCGCAATGTTTAAAGCCTCTAAGGAGGAATTTACCATTCTCACATCGTATCCTTCCGCCCTCAGGTCTAAAAGGGTTTTTCTGTTTGAGCTTGGAACCCTAAGAAGGTCCCCGTAAGTGCAAAGAATGGTATCCTTTTGTCCTGCAATTTCTATGGCTAAGTCAATCCTTGAAGAGGGTATTACACACACCGGACATCCGGGACCGTGTATGAACCTAATATACCCCTCCAGAAGCTGGTCTATACCATACTTTATTATGGTATGAGTGTGTCCTCCGCAAAATTCCATTATATTGATTGTCCTTCCAATTTTTTCCACGAATTTCTTTATGCTGTATTCTAAACCTTTTAACTTTTCACTATCCCTGAACGCTTTCAGATTAATAGTTTTCATACTGCTCCTCCATTTCTAAAATTTCTTCAAAAAGCTCTAAGGCTTTTAGCGCCTCCTCTTCGTTTAGCTTTGAAATTGCAAAACCTACATGAATTAGTACCCAATCGCCTTCCTTTACTGGTTCTCCAAGAAGTTCTAAGGAAACTAGACGCCTGACGCCCATTGTATTAACTATTGCTGTGTTGTCCTCATTTATCTTCTCTATCTGGCTTGGTATTGCTAAGCACATCACACACCTCCTAAAAGATCATTTTCTTTTATCCTTAAACAGTTTACCCACATACTTCGTCGTTCCTTTGCCTTGCCTACTGTTAAGCCTTCCAAAATAGTAGGTTTATGACAGCGCATAACTACCTTCCTCAAGATAAAAAATATAATGAACAATTGTTCGCTGTCAAGGCGCCGCCTTGGCGGGTTATTATGGTGCTGCAATGCTTTGCTATGTGACGCCCAAGGAGCACTTGGGACTTCCCAATGTGGAGGACGTAAAGCAAGGAGTTATTGCATACAAGATAGCAGCTCATGCGGCAGATGTAGCCAAACGCTTCCCCGGTGCCAGGGATTGGGACTTAGAAATGTCCAAGGCTCGCTTTGCCTTTGACTGGAACAGGCAGTTTGAGCTTGCCATAGACCCAGAGACCGCAAGGGCCTACCACGACGAAACCCTACCCCAAGAGGGCTACAAAACTGCCAAATTCTGTTCTATGTGCGGTCCTGAGTTTTGCGCCTACAAGATATCCCAGCATGTTTCCGATAAGATGGAGGAATTGCTCCAGCAGGAAAACTGGATTGCACCCTGATCAAACAACCCCAAAGGGCTTCCAGCCCTGCGGGGCATTCTAATATTCCTTAAGTCAAATACTTCTCTATCTCCTGCTTTATGGATGGGTCTATGCCCAGCTTCTTGAGGTGTCTGTCCTCCGCCTTTAAAAGCTCATATAAGTTCTCAAAGTTGTTGTAAATGATCTTCTTTTTGACCTCTCCTATGCCCTTTATTCGGTCAAGGATGTCCTTTAGCCCCTCCTTTAGTCTGAGCTTTCTGTTGTAAGAAAGGGCAAAGCGGTGGGCTTCATCCCTAATCTGTCCGAAAATTCTATAGAGTATAGGATGTTCCTTTAGTCTTACCCTCTGTCCCCATTCGGTTAGCAGAATTTCCTCCTCCTTGGCGAGGGAAACTACCTTGATGGGCAAGCCAAACCTGTCCCTTACCCTAATGGCTACGCTCAATTGTCCGAGTCCTCCGTCAATGAGCCACAGGTCTGGCATGGTCTCCTCCCCTTCCTTAAGCCTTCTTGCCCTTCTGCTCAGCACCTCCTCCAGGGAGGCGTAATCGTCAATCTGATTTACCGTTTTTATCCGATACCTTCTGTATCTCTTTTTATTCATAGTTCCCTCTTCCCAAACCACGCAGGATGCCACCGTATAGCCTCCATAAAAGTGGGAAACATCAAAGCCCTCTATGATCCTTGGTGGAGGAATTTTTAGCACTTTCAAGAACTCCTCCTGCCAAAGTTCTGGTGGCATGTAGTGGTGGAGATTTTCTTTGACAAGCTCTTCCAAGCTCTGGTCTATCTTTTGAACGATCTCAACCTTCCCTCTTTCCGAGAGCCACCTTTTGACCTCTTCCGAGAGCTCAAAGTTCAAGAGCAAAACCTCCGGCAATGGATTGGAGTAGTAAAAGCCTATAATGGTCTCTTCCAACTCTTCCTCCGTCTCCAAAAGGAAAACCTCCTTATCCACCAGCTTGAAAGACCTTATCAAAAAGACTCCCAAGAGCCTGCCTATTCTGTAAAAGAGGTCTGCTCTCTGGTAGGGGAGTCCGCTTACACTCTGACCCAAGGAGAGTTTTTCCAAAGCCCTTATTTGGTCTCTGATAAGGGCGCATTTTTCAAACTCAAGCCTTTCCATATGTTCTTCCATCCTCTGGTATAGCTCTGGTAGAACCTCAGAGACCTCCCCCGAGAGCATAGATTGGGCAGATTTCACCGCCAAGGAATAATCCTCTTTGCTAATCAGACCTGCACAGGGACCACTGCATAGCCCCAGGTGATAATCCATGCATGGGCTGGCTCTAGTAGGCATTGGGTCGCAGGTGCGAAGTTTAAAAAGCTTATGGATGAGCCTTTTTACCCTGTAGGCCCTCTTGGCGGTGAAGAAGGGACCAAAGAGCTTCCCCTCATGCTCGGAGCCTCTAACCACCTTTATGGTTGGAAATTCATCCTCCGTTAGCAGGAGGACAGGATAGCCCCCACCGTGCTTGTGCAGGACGTTGTATTTGGGTTTATGAAGTTGTATTAGGTCCACCTCTAACACCAGGGCTTCGTATTCGTTGCGGGTTAGTATCCAATCTATACGGTCCGAACTGTTAACTATGGCATACTCCTTTTTGTTCTCTTGGGCTTGCTTGTAGTGTTGCAACAGCCTCTCCCTTATGTTCTTGGCTTTTCCCACATAAAGGACCTTGTTGCCCTTCTTGAAGAGATAAACTCCACACTGGGTGGGTGCAGACTTTATAAGCTCAAGCATATATGTATAAGATAAACTGATTTATCCTCCCTTGAGATTTGGCTCCAGCCTCTTGGCATAAATGATCGCACCCAAGAGGAAGGAAAAGGTAAGCTCAAGCCATACCAAGAAAGAGAGCAGAGAACCCAAAACTGCGTACAGTGGATTAAGACCTATCAGCTTGATGAAAAACTTACCAAAGATGAAGTTTAAGAGCATCAGGAAAACAAGGAAAAGCACGGAAGTTTCCAGTATACGCATTGGCTTTAGGGTGTCTCTCAAAAAGAACCAGTACATAAAGTATATAAGGGGCAAAAATAAGAGCAGTTTAGAAAGACTAAGGGCAAAGCTTAGGCTCTTGGGAATAAAAGACTGAAGAAGGGACAGGACCGCAGAACCTACCAGTATGAACACAGAAAAACCCAAAAGATAAACTGGAATAAAAATCCAAAGAAGAGTTTCTTTGAGTTTTATATCTTCCTTTAGAACACGAGAAATTGCTTTAGCGAGAGTTTTGGCGTAGCCTACCAAAAAGAAGTAGGAGATAAAAAAGGAGAACACAGAACCTATTTCTCTGTGTTTGTATATTTTCAGAAGCTTGTTGATAAGCACCTCTGCATACGTTGGAGTAAGCTGGCTTATAACCTGCGTAATCTTCTCTTGGTTTAGAAAAGGGAAAAAGCTCGCCAAAAATCCAAAAAAGAGCAAAAGAGAACTGATTACCATCAAAAACCTTAAGGTCAATGCGGAAGCATAGAGACCAACATCTCCCAAAAATATCTCCTTAAGGGAGTAAAACAGTGCCAAAAGCCTACTTTTTACCATCAAAACTCTTGTATATCATACTCTACGAGCTCACCCTGCCAACTCCTAAAAACATGCCTTGTTCCTTCCTTTGCCAAAAGATACTGAGGAAGTAGAGGCACTTTTCCTTTACCACCGGGTAGGTCTATGGCATAGGTGGGTATGGCGTATCCGGAAATTCTACCCCTTAGGTAATCCATTATTTCTAAGCCCTTTTCTACGGTAGTCCTAAAATGCACTGCGCCCTTTATAGGGTCGCAATGGAAGAGATACTGGGGTTTTACTTTGATCCTTATCAAAGACCTCATAAGCTCAAGCATGGTTTGGGGGTCGTCGTTTACACCTTTTAAAAGAACTGTTTGGTTTAAGACGGGTATGCCTCTGCGAAGTATGTTCTCCACTGCTTCCTGTGCCTCTGGGGTGATCTCTTTGGGATGGTTAAAGTGGGTGCTGATCCATATGGGAGAGTATTTTTCAAGGATGTCCAAGAGTTTCTGGTCAAAAAAGCGTTGGGGTGCCAAAACAGGAAGTCTTGTGCCTATGCGTATGATCTCCACATGGGGGATTTTTCTGATTTCTGAAAGTAGTAGTTCAAGCTTTTCGTAGCTTAAGGTCAAAGGATCTCCGCCAGAGAGTAGCACTTCTCTAATCTCTGGATGTGCCTTTATGTATTGGGTGATTTGTTTTATCTGCTCTACGCTTATAGCTCTTTCTCCCTGAGAGAATATTCTCTTTCTCATACAGTGTCTGCAATAGACTGCACAAAAGGTGGTAGTTTGCACCAAGACCCTGTCGGGGTATCGGTGGGTAAGCCCGGGGATCTCTCCCTCCTCCCTTAGGGCATCGGGCTCTCCATGACACTGAACCCTTTCATCCACCTCCACCGCCCTTGGGATAGCCTGAAGCCTTATTGGGTCCTGCGGATCTTGGGGGTCAATCAAAGAAAGATAGTAGGGAGTTATAGCCATAGGATATATTCCCTGCGTTCTTTTTATGCCCTCAATTTCCTCTGGCAAAAGCCTTAAGAACCTTTCAAGCTCCTCCTGAGTTTTAACTCTATTTTGAATTTGCCAATGGTAGCTCCTCCAAAGCTCCTTTTTGACTCGCATTTGAAAAATCATATCAAAAACCGCATACCCACAGGTGGCTGGAAAAGGATAATCACGCTCCACCCATCACCAAATAACCTTTCAACTCCACACGGTACATTAGGAACTCGTTGATGTTATAGACTTTGGCGTTTTTGCTACTTACTTTCAACTCCACACGGTACATTAGGAACCACAATAACCTTAGCAAACACGGGGCACACTGTTCAGGTTGACTTTCAACTCCACACGGTACATTAGGAACACGTGCTTGAAGCAGCAGAAGGAACACTTACGAACCTGACTTTCAACTCCACACGGTACATTAGGAACAAACTGCAGGCTTGAAGGTGCAAAGATGGTTCTATGCTCTTTCAACTCCACACGGTACATTAGGAACATTACGGGTAGGGTAGCCGGAGCAAAGACTACGAAAAATAGCTTTCAACTCCACACGGTACATTAGGAACGAGTGATGAATTATCGTTTTAAGGAGGGTTTAGCTACTTTCAACTCCACACGGTACATTAGGAACTGCTTGCCTCCCCCGTTGGCTGGATTGCTCTTGCTGCTTTCAACTCCACACGGTACATTAGGAACAATGTGAGGGTCTTTATTGAAGCCCTTGATGATTTTATCTTTCAACTCCACACGGTACATTAGGAACACCTGAAAGATACTTACCACCAAAACCTGTATAAAGTCTTTCAACTCCACACGGTACATTAGGAACACCTGAAAGATACTTACCACCAAAACCTGTATAAAGTCTTTCAACTCCACACGGTACATTAGGAACTACCTTCTACCATTGCCAGAAGAAAGCAACAGTCTGTCTTTCAACTCCACACGGTACATTAGGAACTTTTTGGAGTGCCCGGATCAGGGAAAACATATTATGCTGTCCTTTCAACTCCACACGGTACATTAGGAACCCTTTAAGGCTTTTCGTTATCGTGTTCTCCATCCCTTTGATACTTTCAACTCCACACGGTACATTAGGAACCCCAAACGACCACATTAACTAAAATAAGACATATCAATAATTTTGTCAAGAGGGCACCCTTTTCAAATGAAGTTAATTTTCCGAAATCCGAGATCATGCAAAATTGAGTCTGTTATTATCAAATTTAAACCCTTGTCTCCCAATGCTTCCCGCCGCTGACCATAATTACGGCATTACGGCATTACATAATTACGGTTTTACGGTGATACTGCCTCCCAAAAAGCCTGAAAGTCAAGACTTTCTCCCTCTCAAAATTGAAACAGCCCACCGAAAGGACACACTAACCCATATTCAGTTGCCAAGTTGACAAGGGTCCCAACTGGAACCCTCAAAAACCTTGTTTTCTATTATAAACCAGTTTTTGGCTGTTCGGTGGTATAAACTTTTCGTATGGGTGCCTCCATCCCATCCGGTGGATAAGGAAGGTGGAGAAATTTTACCCCTTGACATTTGATAAGAGCAGACTAAATTTTTTTCATAGAAAACCTATAAAGGAGGTGATAGCCATGAGGAGAGGACTTTTGGTGTGGCGTCCTTTTGAGGAGCTTGAGAGGATAAGGAGAGATTTTGACAGGCTTATGGAAGAATTCTTTGCCAAGGAAGAGCCTGTGGAGAGGGTTTTTGCCCCCGCGTTGGATGTGTATGAAACGGACAGTGAGGTGGTGGTAAAGGCAGAGCTGCCCGGTGTGAAAAAGGAAGATGTGGAAGTGCTGATAAGGGACAACAGCCTGATCATCAAAGGAGAAAAGAAGGAGGAAAGGGAAGAAAAGACAGAAACCTACCATAGGGTAGAAAGGGTCTATGGAAAGTTTGAGAGGGTGGTGGCACTTCCGGCGGAGGTCAAGCTTGAGGGTATAAAGGCAGAGTTCAAGGATGGTGTTTTGGAAATAAGGCTTCCCAAGGAAAAGACCTCCAAAGAGGTAAAGATAGAAATTCAATAAGCTCCACTCCCCGCGTCCGCGGGGGCTTATAATTTTCCTTCATGCTAATAATTGCCGGTCCCTGTGTTATAGAAAACGAGGATGTAGTTTTTAGGGTAGCAGAGGAACTCAGCAGGCTTTCCTTGGAGTTTCCTGAGTTTGATTTTTACTTCAAATCCTCCTTTGATAAAGCCAACAGGTCTTCCATAAGGTCCTTCAGGGGTCCCGGTTTGGAGGAGGGGCTTAAGGTCCTTGAGAAGGTAAAAAAAGAGTTTGGGTTAAAAATTACCACCGATGTGCACGAAACTTGGCAGGTGGAACCTACTGCCCAAGTGGTGGATATGTTGCAGGTTCCTGCCTTTTTGAGTAGGCAGACGGATCTGGTTTTGGCTTGTGCTAAGAGTGGAAAGCCTGTGAACGTGAAAAAGGGACAGTTTATGGCACCTTGGGATGCAAAGAATGTAGTGGAAAAGTTAAAGGCGGGTGGTGCGGTGGATTATTACATCACTGAGCGTGGCGTATCCTTTGGATACAACAACTTGGTGGTAGATTTCAGAAGTTTGGTGATCATGTCCCAATTCACCAAGGTGATCTTTGATGCCACCCACAGTGTGCAACTGCCGGGTGGTGCTGGCGATAGGTCTGCTGGTCAGAGGGAGTTTGTTTTGCCTTTGATAAGGGCAGCGGTGGCGGTGGGATGTGATGGTATCTTTATGGAGGTGCATCCAGACCCAGACCGAGCCCTTTCGGACGGACCAAACATGCTTCCCTTAAAGGACCTGAGAAAAGCCCTTGAGACCATAAGAGTTATAAAGGACGCGGTATCTACCTTATCCTCTGAACCTCCTCTTTTACCTCCAAAGGATACTGCCCACTAAAACAGGCGGTGCAAAAGTCCTCTGGGTCTTCCACACAGCTTTTTAGCCCCTCCAAAGATAGATACTTAAGGGAGTCTGCACCTATAAACTCTGCGATCTCTTGGACGCTGAACTTTGTAGCTATGAGTTCTTCCTTTGTGGGTGTGTCTATGCCGTAATAACAGGGACCGATAACCGGAGGAGATGCTATACGCATATGCACCTCCTTTGCCCCTGCCTTTCTTAACATGCTCACGATCTTTTTGGAGGTGGTTCCCCTGACGAGGGAGTCATCTATTACCACCACCCTTTTTCCTTTTAGGACTGCCGGGTTTGGGTTAAACTTCATGAGCACTTTTATGTCCCTCAGCTCTTGGGTTGGTTCAATAAAGCTCCTTCCCACGTAGTGGTTTCTGATCAGTCCAAGCTCCAAGGGAATACCCTTTCTCTGAGAGTAGCCCAGGGCTGGCACTACGCCCGAGTCTGGCACAGGCACCACCACGTCCGCAATCAGCTCATCCTCCTGTGCCAACACCTCGCCCATCTTCTTTCTTACGTTATAAACCCACTCGTTGAATATGTAGCTTTCTGGCTTTGAAAAATAAACAAACTCAAAGATGCACATAGCCCTCTTTGAGGAACTAAAGGGAAAGTAGCTCCTTATACCGCTTTTGCTTACTACCACCACCTCCCCCGGCTTTACCTCCCTCCAGAATTCCCCGGAGAGAATGTCAAAGGCACAGCTCTCAGAGGCAAAGAGTATGGCATCCTTCAACCTTCCCATAAGCAAAGGTCTAAAGCCGTATGGGTCCCTTATGGCTATGAGTCGGTCCTTTAAAAGGAAAAGCACGCTATAGGCACCCTGTACCCTTTTTAAAACATAAAAAAAGTATGGTAAAAGCTGTTCATCCTCGGGATGTAGCTTTAAGCCCTCGGGTGTGTATGTCCCCTTGCAAAGGAGGGAAAGAAACAGCTCTGTGTCGGAATCGTACTCAAAAGCCTCTCCCTCTCGCAAAAGCTCGTCCTTTAGCTCTTTGAAATTTATCAGGTTGCCGTTGTGGGCTACTGCCACTTCACCTATGGGTGTTTTTTTTAAAAAAGGTTGGGCGTTGAAGGCTCCAGACCTGCCTGCGGTTGCATACCTAACGTGGGCTATGGCAAGGTAGCCCTTGGCCTGTTCTAAGTCTTCCTTCTTTATGGCAGATAGCACCAATCCTTCCTTTTTTACCACCTTTATGTTTTCAAAGTCAGAAACCGCAATGCCTACGCTTTCTTGTCCTCTGTGTTGGAGGGCGTATATACCAAAAAAGGCGTACTTTTCGGCGTTCTCCACTCCAAAAATTCCAAAAATACCGCACATAGGGATTAATTTAACTCAAAGGTTCAGTTTATCCCAAATAGCATCTATGCGTTTTTTCACTTCCTCCGACATCTCAATAACCTTGGGCCACTGCCTTGTGTAGCCCTCCTCCTTCCACTTAGTTGTTGCGTCTATTATCATCTTTCCACCAAAGCCCACTTCGTTGGTGCTGTGGTCCAAAACATCTATAGGACCCTTCAGAATTTGCACATCCCTTGATGGGTCCACGTTGTTGCCCCAAGCCCACAGAACCTCTCCAAAGTCATGGACGTTTATATCCTCATCAAAGACCACCACATGCTTTGTTAGGGACATGAGACCAAGCCCGAGCAAGGCGTAGGCTACCTTAAAGGCATGCCCCGGATATCTTTTCTTTATAGACACAAAGCAGAAGTTATGAAAACATCCTTCCGCTGGCAGGTGATAATCCACCACCTCGGGCAGGTTGAACTTGATAAGGGGCAAAAATATCCTCTCTGTTGCCCAGCCGATGTATTTGTCCTCTTGGGGTGGCTTTCCCACTATGGTAGCCACGTATATAGGGTCCCTCCGGTGGAGTATGGCGGTGATGTGCATCTTGGGGTATTTATCCACCGGGGTGTAAAAGCCCGTGTGGTCTCCAAAAGGTCCCTCATCCACCAATGGCTCCTCTGGGTCCACGTAGCCTTCTATAACGATCTCCGCGTGGGCTGGATACTCCAAATCCACCGTTATGCCCTTTATGAGCTCCACGCCCTCTTCCCTTATTAAACCCGCAAATAGGTATTCATCCACCTCCGGTGGAAGTGGTGCGGAAGCCACATAAGAGAGCACCGGGTCTCCACCGATGGCTATGGCCACCTCCAGCTTCTTTTTTAGCCTCTTTGCCTTCCAGTAATGATGGTTTCCGTCCTTGTGGATCTGCCAATGTAGGGCAAGCTCGGTGGGAGAGAGCACCTGAACCCTATAAAGTCCCACGTTTCTTATTCCACTCTCTGGGTCCTTGGTAATCACCTGCCCAAAGGTTATGTACCTTCCGCCGTCTTCAGGCCAGCATTGCAAGATGGGAAACTCAAGGACATCTATCTTTTCCCTCCTTACCACCTCCCGGATGGGACCATCCTTTACCACCTTTGGGAGGGCATCGTTTAGCTTTTTTAGCTCGGGCAGTTTCTTTAGCTTATCCAAAAAGGTATGTGGAATCTCCGGTCTCAAAAGCTTGTATAGCTTCCAGCCTATGTCCTCAAGGTTCTCATAACCAAGGGCTAACTTTACTCTTTTTTCGGAGCCCAGCATGTTGGTTAAAACTGGGATGGAGTAGCCCTTTACCCTTTCAAAGAGAAGAGCCTTTCCGCCCTTGGGCATCTTACAAACTCGGTCTGTGATCTCGGTGATCTCAAGGATGGGAGAAACTTCCTCCCTGATCCTTGCCAGCTCTCCTTCCTTCTCAATCCTTCTTAAAAATTCCCTTAGGTCCTTGTAGGGCATGCTTTACTCCTTCATAAAATTTCTGATGGATTGCCTAACCTTGTATAGCTCCTTTACCTTTTCAGATAACTCCTTTGCCTTTTCCATATCTCCGCCTTGCAGATGGCACTCAAGCCTCCTTATGAGCTTTTCCACCGTCTCATCACAATGCACCAACGCCATGGCGAGATGCTTTAGGGAACACCAAAGGCTCTCAAGCTTTGTGCGGAATTCTTCCTTTTCCTTTTCCCCCTCTATCCTCAGCACTGAAAAGAGCACATCCCCTACCACCTTCCTTTTGTTCCTCAGCCCGTCTATTATGGGCATTAGGTCCTCCAACTTTGTCTCCCCCTCTATCTCCATGAGATGCTGTTCCGATTGGGCAAGGTGGGCTATTAAATAGATGGCTTCTTCCACTAAGGCTTCTTCCCAAACACCAGCCATGTTTTAATTATAAAGTTGAAAGATTGAACATGAGCCCATGAGATATGGTTCCCATCAGTTTGGCATAGAATCTTGCCTTGGCTTGAATAATAGAAATTGTTTAGGTACGGTTTATAATTTTAAACACCATGCATATAAGGATGGCGGAATCTCCCACGGAGGGACATCCGGACAAGGTGGCAGACCTCATTGCAGACGCCCTTTTGGATGAGTTCTTAAGGAAGGACCCTTACAGCAGGGTTTCTTTGGAGGTGATGGTAATATCGGGCATGACCTTTGTGGCGGGGCATGTATCCACCGAAGGCTACGTGGATATTCCGGGAATCGTTAGGAGCACTATAAAGGAGGTAGGCTACAACAGACCGGAGCTTGGTTTTGATGCGGATGCTTCCGCAGTGATCATATCCATAGAGGAGCAAAGTCCAGAAATAGTGCTTGGGCTCTCCCAAGAGGGTGCGGGAGATACTGCGGTGGTGATAGGTTATGCTTGCAACGAAACGGAAAGCTACATGCCACTTCCAATAAGCTTAGCCCACTTTCTTTCTAAAAAGTTGGCAGACCTTCGCAAAACGGGAAGGGCACCCTTTTTAAGACCGGACGGAAAAGCCCTTGTTACAGTTGCTTATGAAGGCACGAAGCCACTCTTTGTGAAAGACATCATACTCTTTGCCCAGCATGACCCAGATGTGTCTTTGGAAAAGCTAAAGGAATACCTGGTAGAGGAAGTGGTAAAGAAGGTGGTGCCAAGCAGGTATATAAGCAAGGAAACCAGAATTCTTGTTAATCCCTCCGGCAGGTTTGTGCTTGGAGGTCCTGTGGCTGACGTAGGGCAGACAGGGAGGAAGATCGTCTCCGACGCCTACGGAGACACCGCCTACTCGGGAGGAAGTGCCTTTTCGGGCAAAGACCCTACAAAGACCGACAGGAGCGCATCCTACTTGGCAAGGATGATGGCAAAGCATGTGGTGGCTGGAGGCTTTGCGGAGCGTTGCCTTGTTCAGTTGGCTTATGCCTTTGGCGTCAGCGAGCCCATTGCCTTTGATATAGAAACTTACGGCACCGAAAAGGTGGAAAAGGAGAGAATAAAGGAAGCCCTGCGGGAAATTTTCCCATTAAACCCAAGGAGGATGATAGAATTTTTGGACCTGAGAAAGCCCATCTACAAAAAGACCGCCTGCTACGGACACTTTGGCAAAGAGGAGCTCCCCTGGGAAAAGCTAACTAAGCTGGAGGAACTAAAGGAAAGGCTTGGAGGAGGTATTCAATGAAAACGGGCATAGTCTATGACAACATATATCTGGAGCACAACGAAAGGGGACATCCCGAAAACAAAGATAGGCTTATAAGCATAGTGCAAGAGATAGAAAACAGCGGGCTTTTTAAGCATCTACAGAAGATCAAGCCAAGAAGGGCAACGGTGGAGGAAGTGAGCTTAAACCACGACATAAGTTACATCCAAGAGATCCACGATTTTTGCGCCTCAGGAGGAGGATATTTGGACCCAGACACCTACGCCAACAGTATGTCTTATGAAACTGCCCTCTATGCGGTGGGTGGAGTGCTTGAGGGCATTGACCGGCTTTTGTCTGGGGAGGTCTCTGCAGTCTTTTGTGCCATAAGACCACCGGGGCATCACGCAGAAAGGTCAAGGGCTATGGGCTTTTGTCTTTTTAACAACATAGCCATCGGCGCCCACTACCTATTAAAAAAAGGCTTTGATAGGATTTTCATAATAGACTTTGATGCCCATCACGGCAACGGCACCCAAAAGAGCTTCTACGAAGAAGACAGGGTCTTTTACTTCTCCACGCACGAATATCCCTTTTATCCGGGCACAGGCTCTGCAGAGGAAAAGGGCGTAGGAAAAGGCTATGGCTACACTTACAACGTGCCCTTGAGCGCAGGGACAGGGGACGCAGAGTATGAGGACATATACACCAACTTGGTACCCAAGCTAATTTACGAGTACTCCCCCCAATTTCTTTTGGTCTCCGCGGGATATGATATCCACAAAGATGACCCGCTAACCTTTTTGAACGTTAGCACACAGGGTGTGGCAAAGATCGTGGAAAGCATTCTAAAGACCGCCAAGAGAATGGACCTGCCCGTGCTTTTTGCCCTTGAGGGAGGCTACAACCTAAAAGCTTTAGGAGAGTGCGTTGCGATAACCATTGAAAAAATGCTGGAGGCTTGAATGCTAAAAAAGGTCAAACACTACCTTTTTCAATTTTTATCTTTCGTGCTGGTGGCCTACGGCTTTTATCTGCTCTTCCTTTTACTCCTTGACACATTTTTAAGGATAAACAGAACCTTGGCATTTCCCATTTCTGCTCTGATAACCTTAGTTTTAATTGCCCTTACAGTTCTCTATTACGTAAAGCACAAGAGGTTGCCCTTATAAGAACATTCAAAAATCCTTATATAAGTCCTTGTTATGCACACTTAAGAAAAAATTAAGATAAGACTGCTAACCAATGCTTATACTTTATTTGTATGATAAACAAGCTCATTAATAGCCTTTTCCTGTTGCTCTTTGCGTGGGTGGGCTTTGCCCTTGCAAACCCAGTAGAGCAGACTATTCAAAGGGCGGTATCCGAAAACAAGCTAATAGCCTTCTACTTCAAAAGTCAGTTTTGCCCATACTGTTCTCAAGTAGAGGAATTTGTTTTCTCTGATGAAGAAGTATCAAAAAAGCTAAGGAACTTTCTCTTTGTGGAACTGGACATTAGGTCCGAGGAAGGGAGCAAGTTGGCAAGAAGGTTTGGCGTGCCCGGAACTCCCACTCTTGTAATATACGACCCAAAGCAAGACAGGGTAGTTAGCCTTATCTTTGGTAGCAGACCCAAAGGAGACTACCTAAACACAATAAATAAAGCTTGCAAACTTTATAGCATAAAAACCTGTTAGGAGGTATAGCCATGAATAGGAGGAAGTTTTTACTGCTCAGCGCAGTAGCAGTAGCGGGGCTTACCTTTGCCCCAGCCATTAAGCCTGCCTTTGCCGCTTCCAAGCTTGAAGAGGAAATCAAAAAGAGGCTTGGAGTGGAGCTAAAGGCAATTAAAGAAACAGCAGAGATCAAGCTAACCGCTCCCACCATTGCAGAATCTGGTGCCAATGTGCCCATCACCGTGGAGGCGGACATACCAGTAGACAAAGTGGAAAGGCTTTGGATCTTCGTGGACAAAAACCCTATTCCTTGG
Organism: Thermocrinis ruber; assembly: GCF_000512735.1. Classification (NCBI taxonomy): domain Bacteria; kingdom Pseudomonadati; phylum Aquificota; class Aquificia; order Aquificales; family Aquificaceae; genus Thermocrinis; species Thermocrinis ruber. The sequence continues at coordinate 850,870 of NZ_CP007028.1, read as the reverse complement.
GTAACGGACGTGAAATTCACGCCCCAAAATGGACAGGTGTTCCTGTCCACAAGGATCAAAATGGGAGAGACATCCAACGTTAGGGCTATTTTGCAACTAAAGGACGGCACCTTTGTAATGGCAACCAAGGAGGTTAAGGTAACCGCCGGTGGTTGCGGATAAAATAAGCTAACAAACTGAAAATCCTATAAAGGAGGTGTCCGAATGGCTACAGGAACAGCTATAGTCCGTGTGCCAAAAGAAGTACAGAAGGGACAGGTTATTAGGGTGCAAATGGTCATCACCCACCCTATGACACCCACAAGGAGGGATCCCCAAACCGGTCAGGAAACTCCCGGGCATTTCCTGACCAAGCTCCAGCTCTTTTACAACGACCAGCTTGTAAGCGAAATGAACATGGCAGCAGGTATTAGCGCCAATCCGTTCATAGCTCTGCCCTTAAAGGTGGAGAGCTCTGGAGTGATAAAGATCGCTTACGAAGACAACAGGGGCGGAAAGTGGGAAAAGACTGCGGAGATAACCGTTAAATAAGGAGGTAAAAACCATGAGGAAAATATTTTTGACCTCCGCGGTTTTTGGGCTCGCTTGTGCGGGCCTTTTGGGCTACCAAGCCGTTAAAGCCCAGGATCAAGAGCTGTCTCCCGAAGAGGAGATCAGGCTTGTGCAAGAGTTCAACAGGATGATGGCGGAGGGAATAAACCCCGGTGAGATATGGGCGGAGATGGGTAAGGAAGCCTTCAAGAAGTACAACCTTGATAAGTGCGACTTTGGGCTTGGACCGGGTAAAATAGAGGGTGCGTTGGCACAGCTGCCGAGGTATTTCCCTGACGCCAAAAGGGTGATGGACCTTGAGACTAGGATCGGGTGGTGCCTTCAGCAGTATGCGGGCATGACGCCAGAACAGGTTAAAAAGTTTGTCACACAGTGTTGGGGTAAGAGCCAATGTATGAGTGAATACGACGCCATAGTTATGTATGTGTCTATGGCTTCTAACGGATACAAGATCAACGTTAATCTCAAAGACCCACAAGTTAAGCGTATGTATGAGATAGGTAAGCAGATTTACTACGCAAGGCTTGGACCTTGGGATTTCAACTGTGCTACCTGCCATGCGGGTCAAAAGGAAGTTAGAATAAGGGCAACAGTGCTCTGGAGTGCGGACAGAGGGGAGGCAGGAAAGGCGGTAGGAATATTCCCAAAGTATTTGGTGCGGTGGGCTCAACCCATGACCCTGCACTACAGGTATGCGGAATGTATGAGACAGATGAGATGGCCCACCTTTGAACCCCACTCAGACTTGGCGGTTGCACTGTCTACCTTTTTGTATGGCAACGGCAACGGCACAGAGATAAAAGTTCCAGGCATAGGGAGGTAAAAGAAATGAGAAAAGCACTGTTTTTAGGACTTTTAGCCATTGGCTTGGTTGGTATTTCCCCCGCCCAACAGAAAAAACAACCCACCAAAAAAGAGGCTGGAGTGAAGCCGGAAGAGGTTAGGCAAGTGCTCCTTTCTGGCTTTGAACAGGACCCAAGGTTCCTATGGAAGTTAGAGCAGGACGAGTCCCAAAGGATATGCTCCCAGTATCCCTCAAGGGAAGCCATGCCTGCCCAAGCAATACAAAGAGTTATAGAGCTTGAAAACAAGAATATAAAATATCCTCAGTGGGGCATCGCTTGGGGAGATTGGAAAGAAGGTAAAAAGCTGGTGGATAGCGCAAGGGGTGGAAGGTTTGCGAGCTATGGTTTTTCCGACAAGCCCACCGACAAGGGCGGGAACTGCTACGCCTGCCACCTTATAGAGAAGGGCGTTCCCGGTGGAACCATGGGACCACAGCTAACTGGTTATGGGAAAAGGTATGGCATAACCAAGGAGAATATGAACAGTCCTGAGGGTTTGGAAAAGCTAAAGACGGTCTATAAGATCATTTATAACGCTTGGCATGCCTATCCCTGCTCCTCTATGCCTCGCTTTGGCTATCATGGAGTGCTGTCTCCCGAGGATGTTATAAACATAGCCACATACCTTTTACATCCCGAATCGCCCGTCAATAAGTAAAAGCTTGGGGGCTCTGCCCCCTCTATTTTTCGTAGGAGGGAAAAATGCTATCAAGAAGGGAATTACTCGGATACTCAGCGGTAATAGCCCTTGGCTTTAGTGGGTTGTCCTTTGGCAAAAAGCCAAGCTTTGAGAGGCTTTTGGATACTAAGCCCTACGGTAATGTGTCTTTGATCTTTACTTCAGACATCCATGGGCACCTAAAGCCCGTCTATTTCCCCGAGCCGATGAACCTTATTGCCCCCGAGAACCTAAAGGGAACACCCGGCTTTTTGACGGGTATGGACTTTCTCAGGTATTACAACCTAAAGCCCAACACAGTGGAAGCCTACACTATGACCTGCATGGGCTTTTTGAGGTTAGCCAAGGAGTATGGAAAAACGGGCGGTGCCCCTCAGATGGCAACGGTTATAAAAACATTGGTCAATCAGAGGGGAAGGGACAGATGCCTAATACTTGACGGTGGAGACACTTGGGTGACCTCTGGCATAGCCCTAAAAACCGACGGAATGGCAATAGTGGATTGGCTAAACTATGTGGGCTACGACTACATTGTTGCCCACTGGGATTTGACAGTAGGAAAGGAAAAGTTTTTGGAGATCGTCAATAAACACTTAAAGGCTAAATTTATCTCTTACAACATAACCGACGATACCTTTGGTGACCTCATATTCCCACCCTACGACATAAAAGAAGTTAATGGTGTAAAAGTGGGCATCATAGGAAGCTCTTTCCCATTTACTCCCTTGGCAAACCCGAGGGTTTATACAGAAGGCTGGCGTTTTGGCGTAAGACCGGAGGAACTACAGAACTATGTGAACGAACTCAGGGAAAAGCACAAGGTGGACCTGGTGGTGCTACTTTCCCACGACGGCTTACCCCTGGATATAGCCCTTATGAAGATGGTAAAGGGTATAGATGTGGTGATCTCTGGGCACACCCACGATGTAACGCCCACTCCGGTAAAGGTGGGAGATACCCTAATTGTCTCCCCCGGAAGCCACGGAAAGTTCGTGGGAGTGATGGACCTGGAGGTCAGAAACAAAAGGCTGGTGGGCTATAGGTTCAAGCTTGTCCCCATCCTTGCGGATGTTATCCCCGAAGACAAGGGTGCTAAGGAACTGGTGCAAAAATGGTATAAACCTTACGAGAAGGAGTTCAACGAAGTTATAGCCACCACAAGGACGTTCCTCTACAAGAGAGATACCTTATACAGCACTTGGGACAGGCTCATAGGCGAAGCCTTGGCGGACTATTTCCACGGTGTGGATGCGGTAATGAGCTTGGATGTGGCGACCTCCCCCGGCTACAGGTGGGGACCGGCAGTTTTACCGAACAGTCCCGTAAGGGTTGAGGATGTTTATAATGTGCTCGGAATTACCTATCCTCAAGTATTCTTGCTCAAGAGGAAGGGCAGAGACCTTTTGGTGCTCTGGGAGGATGTGGCGGACAACGTGTTTAATCCCAACCCTCTATACCAACAGGGCGGAGATATGTCAAGGATATACGGCGTAGAGTATGAGCTAAAGGTAAATGCCAAACAGGGAGAGCGTATCAGGAATGTAAGGATCAAGGGCAAACCTTTGGAAGAGAACAAAGAATACCTGGTGGCGGTTTATGGAGGACCACCCCCACCCGGAGTGCAACCAGAGAAGGCGGACATAAGGGAGATTGTAATAAACTACATTAAAAAGAAGAAAGAGTTGGTGGTGGAAAGAAAGCCCAATGTGAAGGTTTTAGACCACCCATACAACACAGACTGCTACTGGAGGTAAAAAATGGCAAAGTTTCTTGTTCTTTTCCTCTCCCTCTTTTTCTTTTCCTTTGGAATGGACCCAATAAAGGTGATGTACCTTACCTACCCTCTGAAGGAAAGGGACTTCAAGAAGGCGGTGGATGATGTAAAAAAAAGAATAGAGGAAAAGGGAATAAAGGTTATAAGGGTCCTTACCATCTCTGACGCCATAAGGGCACGGGGCTCTGAAGACTTTCCTAACTACTATGTGATCTTTGGCTGTGAAATGCCAGAGATGAAAAGCATTCTCCTTAAGGCTCCTGTCCTCAGCAATGTGGTGCCCTGTAGCGTAGTGGTGCATCAATCAAAGGATGGAAAAATCTACGCAACCCTGATAAACGAAAATGTTTTTCTCTCTAAGTATGGCAACAGGCTAAACAAAGAGGAAAGGTTGGCAGTAAGAAAAACCTACGGACAGCTCAGGGCGGTACTCTCCGAAAAGAGCGGGAAAAAGCTAAAGGCGGTTAGAGTGCCCCCACCAAAGGAGGAGCTTGTGTATGAAGAGGAGGTAAAAGGCTTAGGATACGATGAGTTTAAAACCCTCTTCAAGACCTCCTTGGACGGGGTAAACATGAACGTGCTGGATGTGATAGAGGTATCCCAAGAGAGCCCCAAGTTTTCCATATTCTTGGCGTGCAACCTCTCTTACGGAGAGGCAATCCTTAAGGATATTCCTCAGTTTGGCACCTTGGCACCCTGCCGGGTCTATACTTATGAAAAGCCTAACGGGACGGTGGGCGTAGGCTACATAAACATCCCGTTCCTCCTACAAACCTACAGCAAGTACCTCAAAGAGGACAAGGCAAACATCTTCCGCAAGGCGGACCAAGACATAAAGTCTGCCATAAAGGAGGCAAGGGGTGAGTAGGCTTTTTAGCCTACTGCTCCTTTTTCTTTCTATATCTTTTGCAATTCCCAAGCATGTTAAAGAAACTTTAAAGGAGCTTAGCCCGGGCATATACGGGGTCTTTGGTGTTTATGAACAGGTAAGCCCAAAAAACAGAGGCTTTATATCCAACGCCTACTTCATCATCACAAGGGATGGAGTTATAGTCTTTGATGCTCTCAGCACTTACAAACTGGGAAAAGAGCTCGTAGAGACCATACAGACAAAGACCAAAAAACCCATAAAGTATTTGATCATATCCCACTATCACACAGACCACTTTTACGGAGCAAAAGCCTTTAAAGAAAAGGGAGCCATCATCATAGCCCATCCCTACGCCTTGGAGTATTTGGGTAGTGATGAAGCCCAAAGGATGTTCAACGCAAGGTTGGGCGTGCTCGGAAAGGATTTAATGAAGGGCACCGTGCAGTTAGCCCCAGACCTCTTGGTAGATAAAAGCTTGGTGATACTGTTGGGAGGAGAACGGTTTGAAATCCATCACTGGTGTAAGGCGCATACCAATGGAGATTTGGTGCTTTGGATTCCCTCAAAGAAGGTTCTCATATCCGGGGACATAGTCTTTGGTGGAAGGGTCCCCTTCCTTGGCTCGGGTAATTCTAAAAGTTGGATAGAATGCTTGGACAAGATACTTGAGCTGGAGCCAGAAGTTCTCCTGATAGGTCATGGAGAGCCTCTCTTTGGAAAGGAAAACATCAAAAGGCAGGTAGCGTGGACTAAAAAGTACATCCAAGACATAAGGAGCGTGGTGAGAAAGCTCTACGAAGAGGGATTAAGCGTGGAAGAGGTTCGTGCAAGAGCCAACGAAGAGATGCTAAAGATAGACCCAGCTTATTCCCAATTGCCCGTTTTCTTTGATGTTAATCCGGTCAATGCCTATCACCTTTACTTTGAGATAGAGAGGGAAGTGCTCTTTGAGAGCAAATAATTTAGTTCAGCATTGCTAATATCTGATGCCTTAGTATGTGGGCTGGTCTATAGTCTGGGGCGATCTTGATGGCGGTTTCCAGCTCCTGCAGGGCGTCCTTGAACATACCCTTTGCCAGATAGACACGGGCAAGGTTTATGTGTGGATAGTGCCTTGGTTCGTAATTTTTGGCGGTTATAGCCTTTTTCAGCCAAGGAATAGCTTCGTCATACCTTCCCAAAGCGATAAGGTATGAGCCTATATCATTGTAGGGATTGCCAAAATCTGGGTCCAGTTCTATAGCCTTCAAGCACAGTTCTATGGCGGTTTCGTAATCTCCCTTCATGCTGTATGCCCAACCCATAAAGGTGTATATTTGAGCGGTTGGATAGATTTCCGCAGCCTTTTCGTAAAGTTCTATTGCCTTATCAAGCTCGCCCGCCATGTGAAGTATGTAAGCCTTCTGAAACAGTTCTTCTGCAGACCTCTTCAGGTCTTCCATGTTTACTCCTCCTTCTGGATTAAATATAATCTGGCTAATAAAATTTGACAATGGGAAACTAAAATATCTCCAAAGCAAAAGAGCCTAGCTACCACCTCTGCACCAAATGGGTGTTAAATTATTAAGCTGGCAATTGCTTTATCTTTAATATTTTTCCTAAGCTCAACCACCTTACCCACCACCATAACCGCAGGAGGTTTAACATCAGGAGGCTCCTTTGCGAGCCCTTCTAAGGTGCATACCACAAGCCTCTCCTCAGAGGTGGTGCCCTTTTCAATAAAAGCTACGGGCTCCTTTGGGTCCCTTCCCACCTCTAAAAGCCTTTGGGCGATCAACTGCCTCCTTGAAACCCCCATCAGAAAAACCAGTGTATCTATGCCCTTTAAACACTCCCAGTTTATGCTGGACCTCCCTTTCCTTGGGTCCTCATGCCCCGTTATCACCGCAAAGGAGGAAGAAATTCCTCTGAAGGTCAAGGGTATGCCCGCAGAGGTTGGCACTCCTGTTGCTGAGCTTACGCCCGGAATAACCTCAACCTCTATACCATGTTCAGCAAGGAAGAGCATCTCCTCTCCTCCCCTTCCAAAGACGAAGGGGTCTCCACCCTTCAGCCTAACAACCACATCCCTTTTTTGGGCATACTCAAGCAAAAGTTTATTTATTTTTTCCTGTTCTAATGTGTGGTAGCCCTCTTCCTTTCCCACGTACATGAGCTCGCACTCGGGTTTTGCGAAGGTAAGAATTTCTGGATTTATGAGCCTGTCGTAAATGATAACATCCGCAGATTTTATTAGCCTGAGGGCTTTTAAGGTCAGCAATTCTACATCTCCAGGTCCTGCCCCCACTAAATACACCTTACCCATCGCTGAGGACCCTCTCTAAAATGTCCAGGGCGTAAATTAATCTTTCCTTTTCAGGATATAAAACCTTTAGAACTCCATATTTGAATAGCCTTTCCGCGGTAGTATGTCCCATTGCAATTACAGGAAGTTGACCCAAGGCTTTAATAAGCTCTGATCTTTTAGAGTTTTCTTCAGCCCTTTTGAACACATAATCCACCTGATAGGCTGAGGTAAAAAGGACAGCAGAATAAAAGCCATTCATCAACTTTTCTATGAACGCATCCATCTTAGTTAGGTTCACCTGATACTTGTAAACCCAAACTTCAAGCACAGAAGCACCTTTACTTAAAAGAAAGGCTTCCAAATCGGGTAGCTTTTCACCATACATCTGAATAAAGACCCTCAAGTTGGAAAGGTTGGCATCCTTTAGCTTTTCTATTAGATCGTGAGTGCTTTCAACATAAATAAAGTTTTTAAAACCTTCCGATAAAAGGACACCTCTTGCCTTATAGCCCCTTACAAACACTTTACCAGATTCCATTAGAACCTTTAGCCTTTTGTCTAAATTGAGCTCCTTAGCTTTCTGAAAGATTAACTGGGTCCCCTCTCCCGTGGTGAAATAAAACACATCCGGCTCCTGGTCCAGAGCTTTTTTTATGTTCTCCGCCATCACATTTTCAGGCAATTTTTCCATAATAACCACATCCTCTATAAAAGGCTCAAAACCAAGCTCAAGGACCTTTTTGGCTATATCGTCCGCCCTCCTTGTAGCACATATGGCTACCCTTTTATTTTTCATGGCATTTTTACCTCTACTTCTATAAACTTCAGTTCGGGCTCCTTTGAAAAGGGATCTGATTCATCTCCTATTAACGCGTTCACACCTCCGTATCCAAAGGGTGCAAAAAGGTGTCCCCTTTTTACATCTCCAAGGCGCACCCTTAACTGCACCTTTCCTTTATCAGAACTAACCTCAACCACATCATCCTCCGAAACTCCGAGCGCCAAAGCATCCTCTTGGCTCATAAGTAAAAAAGGTTCTTCTTCACCTTTTAGTAGTTCTTCACTTTTTCCTGTCCTTGTCATTGTGTGCCACTGATTTTTTGTTCTGCCAGTGATAAGTATGAACTTTGCGGGTCTGTGCTTATAGGGAGTTGGATACATCTTAGCCCTTCCGTTGTCTGTGGGAAACTTTAGGTCCCAATAAAGCCATCCTCTTCCCCATCTCTTTGGTAGAACATCGTAGGAATAACTTGAAATATCGCACAACCTTCCTTCTGTTAGTTCCTTAAGCTCTTCAAAAACATCCTTAGAGTTCTCATAAGGAAAATATTTTTCAAAACCAAGATGATGGGCAAGCTCTTTAAATATCTGCCAGTCTGGTTTTGCAAAGCCCGGCGGTTCAGAAAATTTTTCACAAAAGGTTAGCGTCCTATCCGACCCTGTCATTACACCCTCCTTCTCACCCATCTGTGCAGCTGGGAGGAGCAAGTTGGCAAAGGAGCAAGCCTCATTCCAGTAGGCATCCTGAACAACCAGAAAGACTTTCTCCAAGGCTTTCTTTACCTTATTAAGGTTGGGCAATGTAAGGGCAGGGTTAGTGCATACTACCCACAGGAATTTGATTTTCCCATCCAGCATAAGGTCTATGGCTTCGGTGATGGTGGGACCTGGCTGGGCTTTGATGGTGCCCTTTTCCAAACCCCAGAAACTTTCTACAAAGGTTCTATCTTCTTCATTCCTTACATCCCTGTATCCGGGCAGTCCGTTGGATAGGTATCCCATTTCTCTACCACCCATGGCGTTTGGTTGTCCGGTCAGAGAAAAGGGACAGCCTTTATCGTTTAATCTTCCTGTGGCAAGATGTAAATTTATTAGGGCGAGGTTCGCATAAGTTCCCTGGGAAGACTGATTCAAACCCTGACACCAGAAGGATATGAGCTTTTTACTAAAGGCATAAAGCTCAGCAAGTTTGTATATATCCCTTACCTCCACATCGCATATTTTTGATGCTACCTCGGGAGGATGGTTAATACACTCTGCGATGGCATCCTCAAATCCTTCCACATATTGTTCTATAAACTGTTTGTTTATCCATCCTTCTCTGTATAGGATGTAAAGCACCGAGTTAAAGAGGACTATGTCTGTTCCAGCCCTAAGTTGTATTTGAATGTCTGCCTTCCTTGCGGTCTCCGTCCTTATTGGGTCAATTACCACCACCTTTGCACCTTCGTTTTTTCTTTTTAATACCCTTTTGAAAAGCACCGGATGGGTCCATGCGGCGTTGGAGCCTGCAAACACAAAGGCATCCGTATCATCCACATCCTCATAAGTGCATGGAGGACCATCGGAGCCAAAGGCTAACTTGTAGGCAACCACTGGAGTAGCCATACAGAGCCTTGAGTTGGCGTCTATGTTGTTTATTCCCAAAAAGCCTTTAACAAACTTGTTGATCACATAAATATCCTCTGTCATCAACTGTCCCGAGACATAGAAATAAAGCCCTTCTCTCTCTATTTCCGTTAGCTTTTGTCTCAAAATTTCGTAGGCGGTGCCCCAGTCAATTTCTACAAAGGGCTCTTTTTTATCCTCTCTATACATAGGTTTAAGAAGCCTCCCCTTGTTCATAACCTTTGGATAGTAGAGAGGCTTTTTACACACATCCCCAAAGTTTGCAGGGTGGTCTTTATCCCCCCTCACCCTCCCCTCCCCCATGAGGAGGCCACAACCCACGCCGCAGTATGGACACTGAAATTTCGCACTCATGCGGTTTTCCTAAGAACTGTAGTTAAGTAGTAGAGGAGCTTTTCTTTTGTTTCTATATACTCCCTTAGCTTTACAATCTCCGCCCTAACCCGCGGTCTTGGGATGTTTACCTCTACCACATCAAAGACCTTTGCAGAAGGTCCATTGCTGAGAACAACCACCTTGTCAGAAAGGTATAAAGCCTCCTCTATGTCGTGGGTCACCATAATGCATGTTAGCTTGCTTTCCTCCCATATACGCAAAAGCTCATCCTGTAAAATAGCCTTTGTAAGGGCATCCAAAGCACCAAAGGGCTCGTCCAGCAATAACACTTTAGGTTCCACCGCCAGAGCCCGTGCTATGGCAACCCTCTGCTTCATCCCACCGGAAATTTGGCTTGGCTTTTTGTGTCTATGCTCATAAACTCCCACCAAGTTAAGGTAATGTTTTACCCTCTCCTCCATTTCCTTTTTGCTCAGACCTTTCAAGACAGACTTTACAGCCACCATAACATTGTCCCATACGCTTAACCAAGGCAAGAGGCTGTAGTTTTGAAAGACCACCGCCCTGTCGGGTCCTGGAGAGACCACCTCCTTACCATCCAGGATCACACTGCCCGTAGTTGGCTCTGTAAGCCCTGCCACTATGGAAAGCAAGGTGGATTTTCCACATCCAGAGTGCCCTATAAGGCTTATAAACTCCCCTCTGTTTATGAGAAGGTTTATGTCCTTGAGCACTGTATAACTTCCAAAGTATTTGCTAACATTAAAAATTTCCAAGTATGCCCTCATATTTGAACCCTCCTTTGGAGATAGCTAAAGAAGTAGTCAAGGATAAAGCCCACAACCCCTATTAGCAAAATGGCAGAGATCACATTATTTAGGTTCAAGGCGTTCCAAGAGTCCCATATGTAAAAACCTATGCCAGTGCCACCAGCCAACATTTCAGCGGCTACTATCACCATCCACGCTATACCTATGCTGATCTTTAAACCTGTTAGCATGAAGGGTAGCGTGTAGGGCACCACCACATACCTGAGGTATCTTAGTGTTGAAAACCCAAAGACCTTGGCTACATTTTTGTAATCCTCTGGCACAGAGGAGGCACCATAGGCGGTGTTCAGTAGCGTAGCCCAAAGGGAGGTTATGGCAATGGAGAAAACCGCAGCTTTGTCGGAGGCTTGAAACACTGCAAGACCAATGGGAAACCATGCGAGAGGAGAAACAGGTCTGAGAATTTGAATTATAGGATTGAACATAGCACGGAGCTTGCCGGACATACCTATCAAAAAGCCAAGGGGAATGGCAATAAGGCTACCGATAAAAAAGCCCGTAAGCACTCTCCTGAGGGAATAGTAGATCTGCCAGCCAATACCTTTATCGTTGGGTCCCGCATCGTAAAAAGGCTTCTTTAAAAGCTCAAAGAGGTTGCTAAATACCTGCGGTGGTTGTGGAAGCTCTTTGACAAGAAAGTATGTTAAAAGCCACCATAAGATGACAAAACCCAAGAAACCAAGCATAGCAAGGAGTATGGACTGTGAATACCTAAATAGCCTCATGTTTAAACCTCCCTAACCGCATACTTCTTTATAGAGCCCTCAGGGTCGTTGGGGTCAAAGACCACACCGTCTATAAAGCCCGTTAAGGGCTTCATGTCATCCTTCGGTATGGGTATGTTCATCTCCTTTGCCACGCTAACATAAAAGTCCTGTTTGATTATGGTATCCACAACAGCCTTGTAGTTGATCTGTTCTTTGACCATTTCCCACCTTCTGAACTGGGCTAAGAAGAAGATGCCATAAGATTTTTTGGGAAAGGGCACCTCTCCGTTTTTATAATAGAGCATATAGTCATCCTTGTAGGTATGCTTTCCAACGCCAAGGTCGTAAATACCTAAGAGCCTAGCTTCTAAGGCATCTGCAGGAGCATTTACATACTTTGCCTGGCTCAAAACCTTTGCAAGCTCTTTTCTGTTTTTCATGTCGTCGCACCATCTGGCAGCCTCCAGCACCGCCTTCGTTATAGCCTTCACCTCTTCTCTGTTCTTTTCAAAAAACTCGTTGTTAAAAGCCAGGACCTTTTCGGGATGGTGCTTCCACACATCTTGGGTGGCAAGGTGTGAGAAACCTACTCCTTCTCTCACAGCTACCGCATTCCAGGGCTCACCAACACAAAAGCCATCCATCCTTCCCACCTTCATGTTTGCCACCATTTGAGGCGGTGGGTTTGGAATAACCCTTACATCTTTGTTTGGGTTTATGCCACAGGCGCCCAACCAATACCTCAACCATATATCGTGCGTTCCTCCCGGAAAGGTCATTGCAAAGGTGCATTCACCCTCCTTTGCTATAATTTCCTGAACTGCCTGTTTTACGTTTTTAATATCCCTAAAGCCCACCTTGCCCTTGAACTTGTTGGCAAGCGTTATTGCCTGCCCGTTGAAATTTATCACCATAACTATGGGTATAACTTTGCCCTTTGGTCCTCCAACGCCCGTATAGACAGAAAGCGGAAGACTGAAAAGAGTGTGGGCGGCGGTTAGCTCACCATTGAGAAGCTTATCCCTAACATTGGGCCAACTTGCCTCCTTAGTCACCTCCACATCCACTCCATACTTTTTATACAGCCCAAGCTCCTTTGCCATAACAACGCTCCCACAGTCGGTGAGGGGTATAAAGCCGATCCTCATTTTCCCCGCACCTTTTGAAATATAAGGACCCATAAGGGTGGCACCTACGCCTGCGGCAAAGCCTTTGACAACCTCTCTGCGTGTTAGCATTGTTTTCACCTCCTACCCTATTACCTGCAAAAACAATACCAGAGGTATAGAATGTTTAAACGCTTGCCTGCCAATAATTTTGTTTAGATCTGGTCATTTTCTATTTTGTATAAATGCTAACAAAAATGTAAAAATGTTAGCAATTCTTACCATGGAACATTCCGGTATCCATTCTCCTAAGCTTTAAAGAAAACTACAACACATGGCATGCTTTTTGCAGAATGTAAGTTTGGAGGTGAAAGTATGAAGGTTGTGATAATAGGTGCAGGAATGGCAGGGAGTGCCCTTGTGGATGAGCTTTTAAGCCTTGAGCCATCCCTTGAGATCCATCTCTTTGGAGAGGAAAGGACGCCCCCTTACAATCGCATATACCTAACAGACCTTCTGGCTGGGGCAAAACTGCCCAGCCAATTACTTTTAAAGAGCCTTCAGAAGTTTGAAGAGGAAGGCATAAAGCTTCATTTGGGAGAAAGGGTAGATAAAATATTCCCAGAATCAAAGAAGTTTATAACCTCAAGGGGTAAAACATACTCTTATGACAGGCTGGTTATAGCCACGGGTAGTTTGCCAAATGTGCCTCGTATATCGGGCTACGAAAAGAAGGGAGTTTTCTTATTCAGAACCCTTGAGGATGTCTTTGGCATACTGGAGGTGGCAAGAATATCAAAGAGGGCTGTGGTGATAGGAGGAGGACTTCTTGGCTTGGAGTGTGCCAAGGCTCTAAGGGACATTGGGCTTGAGGTGTATGTGGTGCATATTCTGAACATTCTTATGGAACAGTGGTTGGATGCAACCGCAAGTGAAATGCTTCAGAAAAAGCTTGAAAGCTTTGGCATTAAGGTTCTTTTGAACAAAAAGACGGAGGAGATACTAGGAGAAAGGTGGGTAAAGGGCGTTAGGTTCGCCGATGGGGAAGTTTTGGAGACAGACCTGGTGGTTATAGCAACGGGTATAAAACCGAACACAGAACTTGCACAGAGGAGCGGACTAAAGGTCCGCAGGGGAATATTGGTAAATGATTTTCTTGAAACTTCCGTCAATTACATCTACGCGGTGGGGGAATGCATTGAGCATAGAGGCAAAACTTACGGCACACTTTATCCCATAATGGAACAGGTAAGGGTATGTGCCAAAAACCTTGTCTATGGCAATGTGGAAAGATACGAAGGGTCTTTAGACTACAGCGTGTTAAAGGTGGCGGGCGTTAGGTTGATGTCCGCAGGAAAGGTCCATGAAGGCAAAGATGATCAGGTATTCCTCTATAAGGATGAGGAAAATTACAGGAAGGCGGTTATTAAAGATGGGAAGTTGGAAGGTTTTATTCTCTACGGCAACCTTAAGGGAAGCGAAAGATTTATGGAACTCTTGCGAACAAAGGGAACCATAGACGACCCCTTCTTCCTAATAAGGGACCTGCTCATAGAAGAAAGGAAGGAATGGAAACCGTCGGACATAATTTGCAACTGCAATGTGGTGAGCTACGGAGAAATTTTAAAAGCCATACAAAAGGGCGCCAAAACATTGGAGGATATCCAAAGGGCTACAAAGGCTTCTACCTCGTGCGGTAGCTGTGCAGTTGTTGTAGAGGAAATTCTTAGAAAGCATGCAACGTTAAAGCCAGCAAGAATAAACAAAGTTGAAGAATACAAAAAGCAAAAACATCCCTTTGAAAGGGGACTTTTGAAAAAGCTTGAAGAGTGGAAGGATTGGCAGGAGAGCCCGGAGGAGGATAGAGACATTGGGCTAAAATGGTATGGCATCTTCTACAGAAAGGCAACGCCCGGCTACTTTATGGTGCGGATAAGAATAACCCACGGAAGGCTCACATCGGAGCAGGCTAAGATAATAGCCCACCTTTCAAAGAAGTTCGGCAAAAATGACGTAGACCTTACCTCAAGACAACAGGTTCAGCTAAGATGGATAGAGCTTAAGAACCTTCCCGAAGTGCTGATGGCTCTACAAACAGTTGGTCTGACAACTTTACAGACTGGAATGGATAACATAAGAAATATAACGGGAGACCCCCTCTCGGGGCTCGTAGAGGAATCGGTTATAGATACCATCCCCATAGCTAAGAACATTGAAAGGCTATTTTTAGGGAAAAAGCAATACGCGGACCTCCCAAGAAAATTTAACTTGGCTATCTTGGGCTCAAAGGTGGACGCTGTTAATTGCAAATATAACGACCTTTGTTTTTACCTAGCCCAAAAGGACGGTCTGATAGGCTTTAATGTTTATGCAGGTGGGAAGATAGGCTCCGGAGGACCCATAGCTGGCTTTGACTTGAACATCTTTGTAAGACCGCACGAAGTCTTGGACATAGCCAAAGGGATTTTTGAACTGTATTCGGATATGGGAAACAGGGAAGATAGGAATAAAAACCGCCTGTATTTTTTGATAAAAGAATTGGGCGTTGATGGTTTTAGAAAAGAGCTTGAGCAGAGGCTCATGAAAAACTTATGGAGAAGGGGAGAGGAGCTTGTCCAAAAGGTTGGTGAGAGATGCGGGATAATAAGGCAAAAGAACGGGCTGTATGCGGTGAGCCTTGTGGTTCCAACGGGCATTTTTACTGGGACCGACCTTGAAAGAGTGGCAGAGCTTGCCAAAAGGTATGGAAGCGGTGAGATCAGGCTTTCTACATACCAAAACCTTTACATAGTTAATGTGCCGGAGGAAAACCTTAACGGGCTTCTTGATGATGAATTGTTTGAAAGATATAGGATCTCAAACAGCCCTTATTTTGAAGGGCTTATGGCTTGTCAGGGAAGCAGGACATGTGCCTTTGGGGTCATAGAAAACAAACCTGACGCCATAAAGCTTGCCAACTACCTTTCGGAGAGATTACCAAGAGAGGAACCCATAAGAATGCACTGGTCTGGTTGCGCCAAGGGTTGCGGACAGCACGGTGCGGGAGACATAGGCTTTGTGGGCACCAAGGTAAAGATAAACGGAGAAGTAAAGTTGGCGGTGGATGTGTTCTTGGGAGGCGAAAAGGTTGGCACAGTGCCTCTGGATGATTTGGATGTGTATGTGGAAAGACTCTTAAAGGAGCGCTCTGTTCATTGAAGAATTCAAAGGTTTAGCAAATTGAACATAAACTCCAAGCTCAGGTCGGAGAAGGATTCGCAGATGGAGGGGTGTGTGTAGTTGTTGGAAAAGAAGAACTGGTCCCAGAGGGCACTTCCGATAATGGCAGAGGCTATGTTCATGGGCTCGCTTACGCACTCACCTAACATAGAAGAGTAAGAGAGCCTTTCTTCTTCGTCCACAATAATGCTGATCATACCGTTCCATCCGTTCACAAAGCTCTTTGTGTTGGCGTTTAAGGTCTTAACTATTCTCCTGCCTTCCTTCATACTTCCCACAAAGCCCAATTCCAATGCAGAGCATATTACTACGGGCACCAGCTCCGGTCTGTAGGGTTGCGGACATCCCATTATACACTGACAGGCACTCTTTGCCTTGGCTATGGCATGGGATGCACCCATAGGCTTTGTTATGTCTCCCACCGCATAAACATTTTGAAGGTTCGTTCTCATGTAAGGTGAAACCTTTACATAACCCTCCTCGTCCCTCTCAAGGAAGGGAAATTCCTCCTCACAGAGGTTTGGGACCCTACCGGTTGCCTTTACAAGAAGGTCTGCGTCTTCGTTGGTTGTGGTGAATTTTACACCGCACATCTCCAACTCCCTTTCAAGCTTTTCAACGAATTCTTCTTCCACTGGATAATCTTTCAAAAGCCTCCCCTCCACCTTTAAGAACACTTCAAAGCCGAAGACGGAGAGTATAAAAGACAGCTCGCAGGCGGTAGCACCAGAGCCCTCAATGAGGATCTTTCCTTTTGGCTTAACTTTGCCCGTTAGAAGGTCCTCCGCGCTTACGCCAGCCTCTTTTTGTCTTGAACCGCAGGCTAAAATAATGTGGTCTGCTTTAAGGTAAGTGTTTCTCCCAACCTTGATGACCTTTTCATCCACAAGCTTTGCGGAACCCTCCACAAGGACAATACCCTCCTTTTTGAGTAAAAACTTTGCGTTTTCTTCTATCTTATTTATCCTTTCTCTAACCTTAAGGAGGGCCTTTTCAAAATCCAAAGGGACAGAAACTCCTAGACGCTTTTTTAGAAAGTGAGCGGAGCGCGCGATCTGATACATACCCTCCTTTGGTATGCAACCCCTCTGAAGGCAAGTACCACCCAGTTTTTCCCTTTCTACAAGTGCTGTTTTAAAACCCTGTCTTGCAAGGATCAAGGCGCTGGTGAAACCACCCGGACCACTGCCCACCACAACCACATCAAAGTGCTTTATCATCCGTGGTCCTCCACTCCGTAGATTTTATGCAAAAAGCGTGCCAACATAGGGTAAAGCTTAAAGCCATGAAAAATCAAGGGCATGTCCTTAGAACTCGCTCAAGGACTGAGCACAGCTGTTCAAAAATTAAGCAATGCTCAATAAAAGCCATCACTGCTTAAGCAGACCACCTATGCCAAAACCAGAAAGCTTCATGAGCTGGGAGTAAAACTCCTTTATGGGTCCCTTAGGAATTATCACCCCTCCGCTCTGAGGAATGTGCGCACCTTTGAAAGGACTTCAGGGTCTATCATTTGGATAACTCCTAAAGTTTTTTTATACCAAGGGGGCACAAGCCCCCAGTTAGATTTAGGTTTTGAAGTCGTTTATGGGCAGTAGGGAGGTGTTCTTGAGCACATCCTGCAGGTTACCCTTTAGCTTTCTTACTGCCACCCTTGAAGCCTTATACCAGGGTATGGTGGTTTTGGGGTCTGTGTAGTCGGTGGTAAGGTGATTGAGGGAACCCTTCCAGTGATACATTATGCCGTATATCGTTCCGGGAGGAGGTGCGTCGTTCACATACACAAGGGCTATGGCGTTGCCCTCCAAGTTATATACCTCTACAATATCTCCGCTCTTAATTCCAAGCCTTTTGGCGTCTTCCGGGTTCATCTCTATGTAGGGCAAGGGTATGGTATAGACCTTCTCAGGCAGATACCTGTCGTTGTAGCCCGTTTGCCAAATTATCTGTGATCTTCCGTTGGTAAACCAGAAGGGGAATTTCTTATCATTTCCATCTTTGAAGTATTTGGTAATCTGGGGTGGGTAGAACTTCATGGGGTCGGGATCCCATGGGTCTGTGCCATACCACTTGAACTTACCATCCGGTGTGCCAAACTTGTGCACATACCTTCTCTTTGTGCCCACAAGCTCTCCCGTCTTGGGGTCTATGCGAACGGGAGTCTGTATGCCCTTTTGTCCTACCTTTCTGAGATATTCGTAGGTCACACCTTTGTAGCACTCTGCGGGTAGCATTGCCTCGTCTGCCTCCGAGACCCTGTTGTTCGGAAACTCACTTGCTCCGTCCAAGAATACTTCCTCCGCACTCTTCCAGTCCATACCCGCACAGTATTTGGCCTCTTCGCGGTTTCCTTCCGCCTCGTATAGTTCCTTCATCCTGGTAGCTATCCTTCCCCAAATCCACCAGTCGGGCTTAGCCTCTCCGGGAGGTGCCATAAATTGGTCTGCGATCCTGAGAAGCCTGCTGTTGCAGTTTATGTGGGTGGTAGGTGTTTCTCCCCAGCCCGCTGCGGGTAGTATGACGTGGGCATCCCTTGCGGTTTCAATCTCATACATGTTTATAACCACCATGAACAGACCGTCCGTCTTTTCAAGACCTTCAAGGATCCTCTTTGCCCTCTCCTCAGAGCCGGAGGGCTCTCCTGCCAGCTTTGCCTGTTCAGAGAGATATCTTGTAAGCGCAAGCGTCCTTTCGTGCACCCTCTTCTTATAGGCTTGAGAGTTTGGTGTGGAGAGATACGGGTCTGTTCCAGCCACGAAATAAACCTTCGCCCTTGGGTCGTTCTTTACATACTCGTCTATGTTGGGTGGTGGTCCTCCTGCGTATATGGAGCCCACAAGTTTTGCCCTGGATTTGCTGTGAGGTCTTACATAGCCTTCTTGGTGTCCGCCCTGCCTTCCACAGCCTGTGCCGGGCTTTCCGTAGTTTCCAGTAAGTGCAGCTAGTTGGGCAATGGCTGCAATGGTGTCGTAGTTCTTATAGCCCCATATTACACCCTTTTCGTATATGATAAGAGTTCTCCTTCTAAAACCTCCTGCTTTGGGCTTGGCGATCCACTCCGCTGCCTTTTCTATGTCTGCCCTTTTGACGCCCGTTAGCCTTTCCACCCTGCTCATAAACTCATCGTAAGGGACATCAAGCATTAGGGATTTCTTCTTGTAATCTTCAAAGGTTTTCAGATCTGTTCTCTTTTCCACAAACTCTTTGTCCCACCATCCCTTTTCCCAGACAGCCCTTGCTATGGCGTTGGCAAGCACATAGTCTGTTCCAAGGTTTGGTCTAAGGTGGAGGACCCTATCGGGTGCCACTGCTTCAGCAACCGTTACGCTGGCAGTTCTCCTGGGGTCCACGATGATCATCCTTGCGGGTTCTGCGGGCTCTCCCTTCAGATACTCTTTCTTCTTTTCCTCTATGGTTGCACCTTGGAGGTTTGGTAGCATGTGCTCTGTGTAGAAGACAGATGCGGTTTCAAAGGAGTTAGCACCCCAAAGCACGATGGTGTCCGCGAGCCTTGCGTCCTCGTAGGTGTAGTTAAGCTCGTGGGTTCCCCTTTCCCTTTGCCCCCAGACCTCGGAGTTATAGGCGGGTCTGTTGTGAATAGAGAGCATTCTGGTGCCCACAGCTACGAAGAAGAACTTTCCTACCGCCCAGTTGTCCTCAAAGCCAGCGCCAGAGTTTCCATGGTCGTGGATCTTCATCGCTATAGAGTCCGGTCCCCATTTGTCCTTGACGCCCTTCACTACCCTTGCGATAAGGTCTATGGCTTCATCCCAGCTAACGGGCATAAACTGATCACCAACCCTTATCAGAGGATAGTGTAGCCTGTTTCTGGTGGGCTTTGTGGGTGAATAGGCTGCCTGTGCGTTGGTTCCACCCCTTATGGAGTAGTTTCCTCTGTTTATGGGCGAGTCCTTCGCGGGCAGTATGAGTATGTTGTAAAGCTTGCCGTCTTCACCCTTTACTACATTGTACATAGTTTCAGTTATTGATTGGGTTTGCAGGGCTACTCCCTGCTTGGTGAAGTCTATACCCAGGGCGTTCTCCTCGGGCTTTAGACCACCCTCCTTGCCTATAGGCCACCTGTAGACATAGTAGCCACAGCCCACATTACAGTATTGGCAGACGGTGACAAATTTTTGGGCATCCTTTGGTGGTATTGGTATGCGGTCCATTCTTGGAAACAGCGCCATGGCTTACACCTCCTTTATTTTTTGGTAGTTTTTGTAGCTTTCAAAACATTTCTAACTCTTCCCCAAATAAGCCCTTCCACTCCCTCCGCGTATATGTCTCCTGTGCTTGGCTCAAAGCGTAAGATTATCTGAGGGAGCCATTCAGAAGCGTGCCCTTGATAGGTCTGTCCGTTCTTTGCGGGATCAAACATAGAGTAGTGGCACGCACACACAAACCGCTTTTTGGAATAGCTAACAGGACAGCCCATGTGGGTGCATAGGGAAGAGAATGCCACTATATCCCCATCCGGTCCCACACCGCCATAAGCCCTTTCTCCAAGCTTGATGAGCACTGCGGGAGAGTGCTCATCTGGGTAGTTAAAGCTAACAGGCTCGCCTACCCTCAGGTTCCTGATGTTTGCCACCTTTACCCTTGGGTAGGGCTGGCTCGTAAGGGCCTTCACCAGCTCCGGCGAGGTCAAGAGAGCGCCCATCATTGCGCTCCCCCCTATGAAGGTCCTTCTGGAAATCTTAGTCATAAACATCATCACACCTCCTAACGGGTTTCGCTTTTTATATACTGCAAACTTCGTGCCAGTTTTAAAACATTGAAAAATCAAGACTTTTCAAAAGGAAACCTCCCCGAGAATGCTCAAATTTTGACAATGGGTGCTCAAAAATTGAGCAGATTTTACTTGAGGTTTCTTAGTCTGCTTTCCAGGGTGTTTCTGGATATTCCCAAAAGGCTCGCCACTTTGGATTTGTTCCCTGAGTATCTTTCAAGAAGCTTTTTTATAAGGTATAGCTCCACCCTCTCAAGGAGGTTTGGAAGTTCCTCCTCTGGCACCGCATCAAGCAAAAGCTCCAAAGCTTTCTCAAAAGAAGAATGTTTTTTTTCCTCCTGAAGGGCAAAGTCCTTTATCCTTCCAAACCTTGTTTCAAGCACTGCCTTATAGACTAAGTTTTTTAGCTCCCTAACATTCCCCGGAAAGGAATAGTCCATGAGTTTTCTTAGTGCCTGCTCCTCCACTCCCTCCACGCTCGTTCCCAACTCGGCGTTGGCAAGGGCTACAAAGTATTCCACCAAGGGTTTTATGTCCTCTTTTCTTTCTCTGAGTGGTGGCACGTGTATTTCCAACTGGCTTATTCTGTGGTATAGGTCCTCTCTGAATTTTCCCTCTTCCACCATCTTTTTTAGGTCCCTGTTGGTGGCAAAGATGAGCCTTACATTTGCCTTCTCCTCCTTTGAGCTACCCAAGGGGAAAAAGCTCTTTCTTTCCACAAAAGCCAAAAGCTTGGCTTGGAGCTTGTAGGGTAAATCCCCTATCTCATCCAAAAATAGCGTTCCGCCCTCCGCCAACTTAGCCTTTCCCTTTTTATCCACCAATGCGCCCGTAAAGGCTCCCTTCACATAACCAAAGAGCTCTGCCTCAAAGAGGTCCCAGGGTATGGCTGGGCAGTGCAGTATTACAAAGGGTCCCTCTCTCCTCGGAGAGTTTTCATGGATGAGTTTGGCAACAACTTCCTTTCCTACCCCCGTCTCTCCTGTTATCAAAACATTCAGATCATTTTGACAGGCTAAGCCCACCTTTTTGAACACCTCAAACATAGCCCTTGAGGAGCCAATTACCTTTAATTCCCTGCTGTAAGAGGGCTCAAGCTTTGGAACAAACTCCAGGGCGTTTTTTACCGCCTGCAAAAGCTCTTGGCTACTAAAGGGCTTTTTTAATACATCTACCGCACCAAGCCTTGAGGCATTTACCACCGCGTCCGCATCCGCATAGGCGGTTATAAAGATCACCGGAATGTTAAAACCCTTTGCCCTCAGTTTCTCCACCACATCCGTCCCCCTCTCACCCTCCAACCTTATATCCATCAAAAGTAGGTTGCTCTCTGGCAGATACTCCTCCAAGCCCTCCGGGGACTGCAGGGCAACCACCTCAAAGCCCTTTGAACTGAGGACCCTTTTTATAGAATGCAAAACCCCAAAATCATCATCCACCACTATAACTCTCATGCCTTCACCTCCACTAAAAAGGTAGAACCTTTTCCTTCCTCGGAGAAAACGCTCAGCTTTCCCTCAAGCATTTGCACATACCTGGCTACCGTAGAAAGACCAAGCCCAGTGCTGTCCCGCTTTGTGCTAAAGAAGGGATCAAAGACTTTCTTTATGTGCTTTTTGGGTATCCCGTGCCCGTTGTCCTTTACCATAAGGATTGTCTTTTCTCCGTCTTTCCTGAGGGAAACTTCTATCCTACCTTTTTCATCTACTGCCTCTATGGCGTTTTTGAGTAGGTTGCTGAGGATGATCTCCAAAGCGGTTTTGTTGGTGTATAGTTTAAAGTCCATCACATCCAAAACCAAGTCTATGTCCTTCTTCTTTATGGCGGGCTCGTAGATCTTTAACACATCCTCCACCAACTGCCAGGAGCTAAACTCTCTTTTTTTCTCCTCTACAGGTCTGGCAAACTGTAAAAAGCTACTCACTATTTTATCAACCCTCTCTATTGAAGCCCTAACCACCTTTATATCGTCCTCGTTCCATTCGCTTACTTCAGATAAAAGCTTCAGAGGGAGGATGGCATTTTTTAGTTCATGGGCGAGGTAGGCGCTCATCTCCCCAAGCAAGGAAAAAACCTCCATCCTCTTTACCAACTCCTCGGACCTTTTTAGCTCCGTTATATCCTTTAGGGTAAAGATAAAGGCATCCACCCAAGGCACCAAGACCGCCAAGGCGTAGCTCTCTTCCCCTTTCTTGTTTCTGAGCTTTACCACGCCCGTGTAGGTTCCTTTCTGCCTTATGCTCTCCCTTACCTCTCTTCTTTCCCTCGGTCCTCCCAAAAGCACTCCCACCTTTCTTCCAAGCAGGCTCTCCACTGAAAAGCCATAGTTCTCTACTGCCTTGTTGCAAAAGTATATGGTTCCCGCCTCATCTAATATTAGAACGATCTCCTGTAGGGTGTTAAACAGGCTCTCATAAAAGTTTCTTGCAAACTCCAAGTTGGAAAAGATACCCTTAAGGTCGCTCAAGCTTTTATGCACAAAGTCTGCCAACTCGGTTAACTCATCCCTCTCCCAAAAATCCTTCTTGGTGGGCATACCTCCCCTTTTAAACTCCTCTATCATTTCCCTCACCTGCCTTAGCCTTTCATTTATTCTAAGGGAAACAAACACTCCCAAGAGCACGCCCACAAGGGTAAAGAAGAAAGTAAAAGCCAAGGTAATAAACCTAAGGGGAGATACGATACCCTCTATGTATTCCCTTTTGATCTGATAGTAGAGATAGCCTATAGTGTATGAATAGCTTTCTATGGGGATTTTTAGGTAATCTGTGCTGCTAGAAAAGTATCTTCCCACTACCTTCTCCTCTGGTTTTGAAGAAGCGATTACGCGGTTGTTGGCATCCACAAGGACCACCTCCTTTACACCTGGTATTTGAGAGAGGGCTTCAATTTTGTTAAAGGCTCTCCAGTAGTTTTCCATAAGGATAAGCTCTATGAGTTCATCCTTTTGAGATTGTACAGACTCTTCAATGGTGTTCATCACATGCTGTTTTAGTTTGTTGCTCAGATAGTTTATGGTTAGCAAAGACATAGGTAGAGAACAGAGGGCGATTACAAAAACAAAAGTGAGGGAAAGTTTTAGTCCTATGCTGGCTTTTCTGAGCCTTTCAGCAAAAGCCTTCATCTAATTTTCTTTATGTAGCTTATCATATGGGCTATGGTTTCGTAATGTTTTGGCTCAAGGTAGGTAAAGCCCAATATGCCCATATTCTTTAGGATTTTCCTTCCCTCCTCATCCTGATGCATCTCTAAAAGGGTTCTCTTTACCACTTTTACTATATTTGGGTCCAGTCTTTTGCTTGCTACAATAGGTGTGGCCGGGAAGGGTCCAAACTTCTGGATAACTTTAAGCTTGTTGGTGATATACGGTGCCACTAAACTGGTATGTTCATAGACTATGCTATCTACGCTGGCACCCTCCACAAATCCCTTATAGACCGCCATTATAGACTCGTAATGGGAGTAAGTGTATATCAAGGGTTTAAAAAACTCAGTGGGAGAGTATCCGTTTTTCAGAAGAAAGTAAGTGGGGGCAACGGAACCTGAGTTGGACTTTGGGTCCGAAAAGGCGTAAGGTTTTCCTTCAAAATCAAGGATTGACCGATAAGATCTGTCTTTTTTGGTTATAACATAGGAATAGTAGTAGGGACCATCGGAGGTAAGTGGGACCGCGACGAGGTAATAACCGTATTTTTTGTGCCCTTCCACATATGGAGCACCGCAGATGTAAGCCAAATCAACCTTTCCGTTGAAAAGATAAAAATCCATTTCATCGTAGGACCTCGCAAAGACTGGACTAAAGCTAAAGCCCGTTTTCCTTGAAAGGTAGTCCAAAAAGTCCTTTATGGTTTTTACATCTTCCCTTGTGATGACCGCGGTAAATCCTACCTTTATATCCCTACCAAAGGCTAAAAGAACACTCAGCAAGAGTGCAAAAAGGACGATCATGGTTAAAAATTAAATTTATGATGAATTTGGTGGTTTTAACGGGGGCGGGTGTGTCTGCGGAGAGCGGTATTCCCACCTTTAGGGGTAAGGAAGGGCTCTGGAAGAACTTCAAGCCCGAAGAGTTGGCAACGCCTGAGGCTTTTAGAAAAAATCCCAAACTGGTTTGGGAATGGTATGATTGGAGAAGACAGCTTATAAGCAAAGCACAGCCCAACAAGGCTCACAAGCTGTTGGCACAGATAGATGCTGTAATAATTACTCAAAATGTGGATGGCTTACACCAAAGGGCGGGCGCAAAGAAGGTCATAGAGCTTCATGGGAACATATGGAGGGTTCGATGCACAAGCTGTGGAAAGGAGTATGAGAATTACGAGGTACCCTTAAGGGAGATACCTCCAAAGTGTAAATTTTGCAATGGGCTTTTAAGGCCAGCGGTAGTTTGGTTTGGAGAGAGCTTGCCAATGGATGCTCTGGAAGAGGCTGAGCGTTTGGCAAAGTCCTGCGAAGTATTTTTGGTGGTAGGAACCTCGGGAGTTGTCTATCCGGCGGGACTTCTTCCCTTTGTGGCAAAACAGCATGGTGCCAAGGTGGTAGAAATAAACCCAGAGAGCACTCCCATATCCGAGATAGCGGACATAGTTATAAGGGAAAAGGCAACGGTGGGAGTTGAAAAGTTTATACAGACCATGTTAAATTTATAGTACAAATGAACAGGAAGGAACAGATACTTGAACTGATAGCAAAGGGATACAACAGTGTTAAAACCCTCGCGGAACACTTTGGCGTCTCCCTCATGACCATATACAGGGATGTTAGGGAGTTGGAGAGGGAAGGAAAGATCATAAGAAGACACGGGGAGCTTCTTTTGAAAAAGGAGGAAGAAAAGCAGGTTCAAGAGATAGGTGTATGTGCTTACTGTGGGAAACTATCCGACAAACGGTTGGAGTTTGTGTATAGGCTTACGGGTAAAACAGTTTACGCCTGCTGTGCCCACTGTGGGCTTCTTCTCTTTAAGGAACTTCAGGGCAATGAAGTCCAATCTTGCATGACCCGAGACTTTATATCGGGCAATCCAATTAACTGCTTTTCCGCTTGGTATGTGGTAGATTCTTCGGCGGTGCCCTGCTGTAGTCCCTCCGCCATAGCCTTTGGCAATAAAGAAGACGCGGAGAAGTTTGCAAAAGGCTTTGGAGGAAAGGTCTTTGATTTTGAGTCTGCAGTACAGGTAGTGGAGGAGCTTATGAAAAGAGGACAAAAAGTGGTATTTGAGGTAAGGTAATGGAAGGTATAGAAAGGCTTCTGCCATCTTTAATAATAGATAGCAATTACCGAATTGTGGCAGCCAATCAAACCGCAAAGAATATGTTTGGAGAAATAATTGGAAAAGAATGCTATAAAGTGCTATACAACTTAGAAACACCTTGTTATCAGCGTGGTATAAAATGCCCTGTATATGGAAAAGAAAGTGGATTTGATATAGTAGATCTTGAATTTGAATCTTATTTAAGAGGATATGGTGTTATACCATGGGGGGGAATGTTTTACGAAAGTGTGGTTAATATAACCAATATAAACAATATTAGGTCTAGCTTCATTGACAATTTAACTCAACTGTATAATAGGAAGTTTATGCTTAATTTCCTTGAAAAAACACACAACCTATGGAAAAGATACAAACAGCCTTATACTTTGCTTTTCATAGATCTGGACAACCTAAAGGAAATAAACGACAATTATGGGCATACCGCAGGAGATGAAGCACTAATAAAAGTTGCATTGTGTATAAGGGCGCACACAAGGTCTTCAGATACAGCAGCAAGATGGGGTGGAGACGAATTCTTGATGGTATTACCCAACACAAGCATAGAGTATGGAGAAAAGGTTGCTTTAAGAATTATTAAATGTGTGAGCGGTATCCAATTTTTTACAAAGTTATCTGTTAGTATAGGTGCAAGCCAACCTTCGGACAATGACAAATCATACTCGGAGGTTTTAGCAAGGGCGGATAAAGCCCTTTACCAAGCCAAGCAAAGTGGAAAATCTAAAGTTGCAGTTTTAAAGGCAGATGGGTTATCCTATCTTATAGATATTAAGGAGGAAAGTGCATGACATCTATAGTTACTATAACAGTAGATGGGAAGACCCTTGAGGTAGAAAAAGGCAAGCCCCTGCTTCAGGCTTTGCTGGATGCAGGTATAGATGTGCCTTACTTTTGCTATCATCCCAGGTTGAGAATAATAGGTGCCTGCAGGATGTGCATTGTATATAACGAGAAGACGGGAAGGCTTATAACCTCTTGCAATACACCCGTGGAAGAGGGGATGGTTATATCCACCAAGCATCCTATGGTGGTGGAAAATCAAAAATACCTCTTGCAAGCCTTCATGACAAGGCATCCCTTAGACTGTCCTATATGCGACAAAGCGGGAGAATGCGACCTGCAAAATTATGGTGCCCTCTTTGGACCTCAAAAACAAATAGTTCCCGTCTCTGCCCTTGAGAAGGAGAGGCATCAGCTGGACTGGGAGAGCGACTTTTTGGAATATTACTCCAACCGATGCGTAGTGTGCTATAGATGCAC
Organism: Thermocrinis ruber; assembly: GCF_000512735.1. NCBI lineage: Bacteria > Pseudomonadati > Aquificota > Aquificia > Aquificales > Aquificaceae > Thermocrinis > Thermocrinis ruber. Next base: position 823,994 of record NZ_CP007028.1, on the reverse strand, counting down.
CCGGGCGTGCGACGATGTGGTGGGTGCAAGGGCTCTGTATGTGGAAGAGAGGGGCTTTCAGGCAAACATAGCACCCGCCCAAAGACCTATGGACACCTCCACCTGTGAGATGTGTGGGATCTGTGTGTATGTATGCCCAGTGGGTGCCATAATCTCAAAGCCCTTCAAGTACTGGACCAGAAGCTGGCTACTGAAAAGGGACCTAACTGCCTGCAACCTTTGCCCAGTGGGTTGTGAGGTGCAAATAGAATACGGCGTGGGAGACTGGAGGTCCAAAGAAAAGGTGTATAGAACGAAGCCTACCGATAGCTTGGATATATGTGCCAAAGCCTTCTTTGGCTACGACCTTTTGAACGACAGCAGGTTAAGAAAGCCCCAGCTTTTTGGTAAAGAGGAGACCTTTGGCAACACCGCCCAGATCCTTGCCACCTACCTAAAGGGTGAGGGCACCAACGCCATAGTTATATCTGGATACCTCAGCAACGAAAACTTAGCCCTTCTTAAGGAGATTGCCCAAAGAAGCTCCGCCTTGGTTAGCACCACATTAACCGCCAACCTCTATCCCTTCTTGCAAACCTACGGAGAGTATAAGCCCATAGGCATTGAGGAGCTCAAGAATTATTCCCAGTTTCTGTTGGTGGGAGAGGACTTAACCTCCACAGCACCGGTGCTCTCTTATTACATAAAGGGTAAGGTCTTCAAGGTGGGCAATGTGGAAAGGGACGCAAAGCTAAACCCAGAGGTGATAAGCTGGGGAGATGTCCAAAAGCTTGATGGCAAAGGTTTGCTGATCTTTAACTTAGAGGGTGTTTTTGGAGAGTCCGCCAAGGAGTGGGGTGCAAAGGTTAGAAAGTTTAAAGAGGAAAAGGGCTGGGATGTTATGCTGGTCTGCAAAGAGGCGAACTTTTTGGGCGTGCTTGGGAACTTTTCTTGGGAGGAGCTCACTCCCATAGAGAGCATAATAAGGCATGTGGAGGAGGGAAGGGTAAGAAACCTTCTGATCTTTGGAGAGGACCTCTTTGACCTTTATGGCTCAGAAAGAATTTCCAAGCTTAGGGAAAAGGTAGAACACTTTGTGGTCTTCTCTCCCTTCTTAGATGGGCTATCTTCCCTGTCCTACTTTAGGGTGCCCATGTTTTTGATGGGAGAGGAGGAAGGGACCTACTCAACCCTCATGGGTAAAAGGAAAACAAAAGGCTTTTTGCCCGAGGGTGGTAGCCTTCAGGAATTTTTAAAGGGCCTTTTGGATAGCCTTCCAAAGGGTGGAAGTATAAGCAGGCTCTCTGAGGAACTGTTCCCTCAGGAAGGTCTGGTGGAGGTGCATCTATACAGGAGCAATTGGCTAACGAGAAGGAGCGCAAACCTTTCAAAGCTTTATGAAAAGAACAACCTTTATGAGGGAGTAAAAAATGTATAAGCTCTTTAAACTTACTCTGCTCTTTGTGGTGCTTGCCTTTGCCTTTGCCCCCGAGATGAAGCTAAAAAGGGTCTCGGGGAACATCTACATGGTTAGAGGTGTGGATGCCCTGCCCTCTTTGGAAAACAGGGGGTTCATGTCCAACGCCTTTGCGGTGCTAACCAAAGAAGGATGGGTGGTGGTGGATGCACTGTCTACTCCTGAGCTTTCAAAGGAGTTTGTGGAGAACCTATACAGGGTCAAAAGGGCACCCATAAAGTATGCCATAATAACCCACTACCATCCAGACCATTGGTATGGTGCAAAAACATACAAAGAGCTTGGAGCAAAGATAATAGCCCACCATGTTTTGATGGAGGAATACAAATCCGGTCAAGCCCAGATGGCTCTGGATGGTGCCAAGCAGAGGTTCAAGGGTCTCTTTGACAATGTGGTTTTGGTGCCACCAGATATAGTGGTAAAGGAAGACACAGAACTAAAGGTGGGAGAATACACCTTTAAGCTTATTCCCCTCAAACACAGTGCCCATACTAACAACGACCTTGTGGTTTATATGCCAAAGGAGAGGGTGCTCTTTGCGGGAGATTTGGTTAGCTACAAAAGGATCATTTTCGCAGGGGACAGAAACGCCAGTGTAGGAGGATGGATAAAGGCTCTTAGGATGCTCAAAGGTATGGATGTGGAGGTTATCCTGGCCGGGCACAACGAACCTCTCAAAAAGGATGCCATAGATGATACTCTGAACTACCTTACCTTTCTTAGGGAGAGGGTAAAAAAGATGAAAGAAGAGGGCAAAAGTGTAGACGAGATAAGGCAAGCACTGGCGGAAAATCCCTTTAAGGACTACAAAATGTATAACGAATTTTACAACGCCAACATCTTTGCGGTTTATAACCAGTTGGATTACGAGGAAGATTGAGGGTCTTTTGGGTTAACGGCAATCCAAACCCAAACTTTGGAGGCACAGAGCTCCACACCGTAAGCATGTTAAAATACCTGAAGGATTTCTTTGACATAACCCTAATATGTGCCAAGGGCAGTTTTATGGATAAAAATACAGACTTTGTAAGAAAGCTTTACATACCCTTTCCCCACAGCCTAACACTGCCGAGCATGATAAAGCTGTATAGGGCAATAAGTTCAGAAAAGCCGGATATTGTAGTAGCCAACAACGGAAAGGAGTATCCAGATGTTCTTTACTGCGGAAAGTTGGCGGGTAGTAAGGTTTTTTTCTTCAGGCACATGTCCCGTATGAGAGAGTGGACAGTCCGGAAGTTTGTCTTTCCCTTTGTGGATAAATTTTTGGCGGTAAGCGAACATGTTAGGCAAAACTTAATAAGGGAAGGCGTGCCACCGCAAAAGGTGGAGGTGGTTTACAACGTCATAGAGGAGGACGGGTTCAAAGCTACTCAAAAACCAAAGAACGGCAAGCTAAAGGTTCTTTTTGTGGGCAAGCTGGATGAAGGAAAGGGTGTCTTTGACTTGGCAAATGCTTGTTTGGAGCTTTTAAAAAAGGGCTATCCCATTGAATGCATCTTTGTGGGCAACGGAAGGGCGGAGGCGGATTTGAAGGCTATGGTCCAAAACTACCGGGAAAACTTTCTCTTTGTGGGCTATACCCCAGAGGTGGAAAAATACTACGCCCAAGCCCATGTATGCGTTATTCCATCAAAGGGAGAGGAAGCTTTCCCAAGGGTTGCCCTTGAAGCGCTAATCAGCGGCTGTGCCTTGGTAGTTTCCGACTCGGGAGGGCAAAAGGAGGCGGTAATAGAAGGTTTCAACGGCTACATCTTTGAAAGAGGAAATCCAGAGGCACTTAAGGAAAAGCTCTCCTTAGCTCTGGAGAACTGGGAAACCTTCTCCCAAAACTCCCAAAAGCTATATTGGGAAAAGTTTTCCGCCCAAAGGACAATAAACAAAATTCTTGAGATTTTCACACATTGAACCTAAAGTACATTATGTCTCCGTCTTGAACCACGTAATCCTTGCCTTCTAACCTTACTAAACCAAGCTCCTTTGCCTTGCTGAGGGATGGGAGGTTTTTGTATTCTTCGTAGTTGATGACCTCCGCCGCTATGAAGCCCCTTTCCATATCCGAGTGAACCTTGCCCGCCGCTTGTGGTGCCTTTGTGCCCTTTTTAATGGTCCAAGCCCTGGTTTCCTTCTCGCCGGCAGTAAAGAAGGTTATAAGTCCAAGCAGACGGTAACCCTCCCTTATTAGCTTATTTAATCCCGGTTCTTCAAGCCCGTAAGCCTTCAAAAGTTCAAGCTTTTCTTGACTTTCTAATCCGATCAAATCTGCCTCAAGCTTGGCGCACATAACCACCACCGGCGCAGACTCTTGCTCTGCGTAAGCCTTTACCTTTTCGGACCACTCATTGCCCTCTGGCAAATCTTTCTCTCCCACATTGGCAACGTACATGATGGGTTTGATAGAAAGCAGAAATAGAGTCTTCTTTGCATACTCTATGGTTTCCTCTCCAAGCTCTTCTTTGTGCCTCCTCAGAGGCTCCATTCTGTCAAGGACTGCCTTTATCTTTTCCAAATGTTCAAGCTCCTCTTTTACCTTTTTGTCTACAAGCCTTGCCATCTTTTGAACCTTTTCTAACCTCCTTTCCACCGTCTCCAAGTCTTTGGCTATAAGCTCCAAGTCTATAATCTGGGCGTCCCTTATTGGGTCAACCTCTCCCTCTACGTGCACCACATCCGGGTCCTCAAAGCATCTCAGAACCTGAACTATGGCATCCACCTCTCGGATGTTTGCCAAGAACTGATTACCCAGACCCTCCCCTTTGCTGGCGTTTCTTACCAAGCCCGCAATGTCCCAAAACTCTATGAAGGTGGGTGTGATCTTTTTTGACCTCTCCTTTTGGGCTATGTGGTAGAGCCTTTGGTCTGGCACCTCTACCACGCCCACGTTGGGTTCGATAGTGCAAAAGGGATAGTTGGCAGACTGAGCCTTTGCCGACTGCAAAAGGGCATTAAAAAGGGTTGATTTTCCCACGTTGGGAAGCCCTACTATTCCACAGCTGAATCCCATGTCAAAGGGAGTTTATTTTATCAGAAATTCTCTTTAGAACTTCCTCCTCATGTGGGTAGGGAATGCCAAGCTCCTTTATTCTCTTTATCAGTGCCAAGGCGTCCTCAAAAAGACCCTTTCGCTCGTAAAGATACACCAAAACCTCAAAGGAGTTGATCTGTGGCAGTTTTCCACCGTTTCTTTCCTTTAGCTCTTCCGCATACTCTGGAAATAGCTCCACATCTCTTTTTGCAACTTCCTCCATCTTCTCAAAGTCTTTGAGTTTTTGATAGAGCAAAAGAAGGTCGTTGAGGATCAGATGTTCCTCGTAGGGTGTGCCTTCTTGCTTTAGGGCTTCCCAATAGAGCCAGTGGGCAGTTTCAAAGTCCTTCTCCAAAAGGGCGGTTTGGGCTAAGCTCCCAAGAAAAGTCCTCTTTGTGTAGGCAGTTTGAACATCTCCGCTGTCAAAGTGCTTAGCCTTGTAAGGAAAGTTCAAGTTCTTTATGGTTTTTAAAGAAAAGTAATACTTTACCTTCTTTTGCCACTTGGGCTCCAAAGACTCATACCAATCCCAAAGGTCCAGGGCTTTGAGTATTCCACCCTTCTCTCTGAAGATTCTAAAGACCCTGTTTAACATACTTTAAACGCTATATATTATCACCCTTCTTTATCCTGTTTATGATCCTGCTCACCTCTTTGAAGTTCTTTACTCCGTATAGCTTCATTACCACACGCCTTTGGAGGGCTGGCTCCAACTTTAAAAAGCCTTCCCTTCCTTCCTCCCTTACCTTCAAAAGGGCAGTCTGGACTAACTTCTCAAGAAGTTCATTCTCCTCCTTTAAAATCTCCCTCATCCTAAGCACGCTCTCTTCCAGGTTTGGGTTTATAGCCTTTAGCTCGGGCACCACCCTGTGCCTTATTCTGTTTCTTGCCAAAGAAAGGTCATAGTTGGTGGAATCCTCCACCCACTCAATGGCTTGCTTTTTGGCAAAATCCTCTATCTCCTGCCGAGTGGCAAGGTAAAAAGGTCTTATAATGTTGCCTTCCATTGGTTCAAAGCCCAAAAGTCCCTCAAGCCCCGTGCCCCGTGTGAGCCAAAGAATTATAGTCTCCACCAAGTCCCCCAGGTGATGGGCAGTTGCTACCAAGTCAAAGCCTTCCCTCTTTCTCACCTCCTCAAAGAGCCTGTATCTTTCCTCCCTTGCGACCGCCTCTATGTTGCCTCCCTTTTTTTTGGCTAAGCTTGGCACATCCACCCTCTCCACAAAGAGCTCTAAGGAGTATTTTTGGGCGAAACTTCTTGTAAAGTTCTCATCCCTGTAAGATTCTTCTCCCCTCAAAAGATGGTTTATGTGTAAAAGGGCTAAGCGTTTGATCTTTAAGGGCTCTCTTAACCTTTGCAGGGCTACCGCTAAAGAGGAGGAGTCTATGCCCCCGGAGAAAGCTACAAGAATAGCACTGTTGGGAGGGATCAGTTTTGTCTTCCTCTGTAGGGTTATAACCTTCCTCAGAAGGCTGTGATATGCCATTACCTTATGAAGGGATACCTTCTTAGAACTGCCCTTACGGGCTTTTCCCTAATTATAAGCTCAACCTCTGCGCCCTCTTGCAGATATTCCTTATCCACAAAGCAGAGGGCTATGCCCTTTTTTAAGGTGGGCGAAAAGGTTCCGCTTGAGACCACACCTATTTCTTTGCGGTTTATCTCTACTCGGTAGCCTTCCCTAGGCACACCCTTTTCTTGCAACTCCAGACCAAAGAGTTTTCTCTGTGGCTCCTTTGAAAACATCTCATCCTTTCCTAAAAAGTCCTTTTCCCTGCTTACAAACCTGTCTAAGCTTGCCATCAGAGGAGAGATATCCTCCGAAAGTTCGTGTCCGTACAGAGGCATACCAGCTTCTATCCTCAAAACATCCCTTGCACCAAGTCCACAGATTTGCACCTCCTTTGAAAGGGCCTCAAAAATTTCAATGCCCTCTTTGATGGGTGCGTAAATTTCAAAGCCATCCTCTCCTGTGTAGCCTGTACGGGAAATTATTACGTTCCCAACTGTCAAGAAGTTGTATCTTTTCAAACCACTAACGTCAAAATACTTCTTCAATTTTTCCTCTGCGGATTTGCCCTGAAGGGCTATTTGCACACTCTGAAAGGTCCAATCTTCCACAGTTAGACCCCAAGAGGCAAGCCAGTTTAAAACCTTCTCCCTGTTTATGCTGTTTACACACAAAAAGTATTCCCCCTCCCCCATCATATAAACAGTTATATCATCCTTTACACCTCCCCTCTCGTTGACCAATAAGTTATACTGCACTTTACCATATTTTAGCTTGTCCAAGGAGTTGGTAGTCAAAAAGTCAAGCTTTTGTTTTACATCTTTTCCCTTAACCCAAAGCCTTCCCATGTGGGATATATCAAAAAGTCCCGCAGAACTCCTGACCGCCATAACCTCTTCTACTATGGAGGAATACTGCAAAGGCATTTGGTATCCCGCAAACTCTGTAAATTTTGCCTTTAATTGGATGTGTAAAGGATGCAAAGGTGTGGTTTTCATAGAAAAATTATACTTTAAAGCTTTGATTCAACTCTGTATATGAGCCAAAATACTACCCCCAAGGCTAAAATCACAAGAGAGAGTGTTATCAACTCCTGAACCTTCTCGGGAGACAAAGAGAGTATCAATACCTTTCTTATGACTGCCGCCAAGGCAACGCCTACAAATACTTTTAAGCTAAGGGCAGAACCTTTTATGTGTTTTATTTCCTCAGAAAGAAGCTCAGAGATTGCATAAAGGATTAAGATAGAACCTAGCACACTCAAACCACCCCTTTCCAAAGGCAACACTCCCGTGAGAATGAGCCAAATTTCGTATATGATCCAAACAATGAGAAAAACACCTACCACTGCCAGGGTAAAAACTATGAAAAAGTCAAAAAACCACGATATCCTTTTAACGTTTTCTATCAGAATTTTTTGATACTTTCCCATTGCATGATATAGGCGCAACTCTTCCTCTCTGAAAGAATTGATCATTACATCAAGGTTTATGTCTAAAGCCTTGTTAATCGAGATCAGTATTCTATTGGTTTCTGCAGAGGTTCCCATCTCTTTATTTATGATGTTCATTAGATAACTTCTTACAAAGTTCATGGATGCTTGCACATAGTGAGGTGGGAGCCCTATCTTGAAATGAACCTCTCCCACACGGTATAGTCCTTTTAGGTATTGAGCATCATACTTTGAAGTGAAAAAGGATGCAAACCATCTTTTTATTTTTTCTTTGTGCCTATCCCTTATCTCTTTGCTGGAAAGATATTTGCTCGCATCCGGGAAATTTTCAAGGTGTCTGTAAAATTCTTCTACAAACTCTTCCTTGTATTTTTCACCTATCCAAGCAACCCTGCGTAGGTTCTCTTCGTCCTCCTCAGTCCAGTTGTAATGAACTTTGAGCTCTTCTATGGTTTCCATGGTGTTCCTGTTTAAGGATTATATTATTGACTTTAATATGGAGGCAGTTTATCAGCCTTCGTATAGTGTTATAAGGTATATCCAGTTTAAGTTTATTATCTCTATTCCTTACTCCTTGCTTTTTATCCTTTCTTTACCAAGCACCAAGCTAAACTTTGCTTATTGGATGCAGTCTAAAGAGCTTGTGTTAAACTTTTCCCAAGCAAGCTAAGGCTTGGCGGGGCAAAGTTTGGATGTAAGATAGACCAAACCCTTGCTTATCCACCTTGCTTAGCACTACCGCACAGCATCAAGCAAGCACTTAACCCTTGCTTGTTTGTTTGGCACCTTAAGATAGACCTACCCCTTGCCTTGCTTTTTAGCTTTGCCCATTTGCTTGGTACCTAACCAAGCACAAAGCTAAACACCTATGCCTTGCTTGTCCTTGCTAACTCTCTAACCGCTTTCTTTTCTTTCTCTTACCGCCACCACCAACTAAAGCATACTCCAAGCCTTGACCTATCTCTTGGCTTGGTTCTTGGCTTAATGTTTGGCTTGGTTCCAAGCTTTGGCTTAGTTCTTTGTTTGGTTCTTGGTTTGGTTCCTTGCTTTGGTTTGGTTCCTTGCTTTGGCTTGGCTTTTGGCTTTGGCTTGGTTCCAAGCTTTGGCTTGGTTCTAAGCAAGTGGAAGAATAAGGTAGATGCCCCGCCAAGCCCCCATCCAAAGCCAAGCCATCGGACTTGGCTCCTTCTGGGGACTTGTCGGGAATATCTTCACACCTTCCCACCTTGCTTAAAACCAATTCCCAAGCTTGTTTATTCAATGTGATGTTTTCATGTTCCCAGCCTAAAAGACTTGCCTTTTCTTGGTTCCCTTGCTCCCTTGCTTTCTCTAACTGGTTTCTTAGCCTTGCCCTTTCCCTTTCTAACTCCTTGACTTTCCAAGCCACCGCTTGGTCAAAGCTTAGCCTATACTTCAAAGCATAATAAACAAGCTCCAGCAAGTCAGTTAAAAACTTGATATACCTTTTCTTTTGATTATTCCCACCGCCAAGCCTTGACCTAAGCAAGTCAATTAATGGCTTGTATGGACTGTTATCTTTGTGGGATTGAAGGAAAAGCATAAAAAACTTGCCCTTAACTTCTGCCCTTGCCTTGTCCGTTTTCATTCTGTTAAGTGAAGTTCCCGAAACTTCAGGATTTGCACCCATAACCATATAGCCAATGAAACTATCCACATCCTTAAACCGTTCTATGTCCCAGTAATAAGCTATCAAGGTAGCAATCAGAATATCGTTCAAGCCATGAAAAGACTTGAGAATTTCATAGTCTTTATGGTTCCTTGCTATGCTTGTTATCTCTTCTTCAAGTTTGCTATGTCAATCCAACACAACCCTAAGCTTGTTTAGTTCCATCAAAGCCAAGCCACTTAATGCATGTGGAGTTTGCTTTAATTCTTGTTCTATCTCATCCAAAGCTTTTAGAAACTTCTTTCTGTCCAAATCACAGTAATTTTTAGTGGGAAAGATAACCGCTAAATACTGGCTTAATCTGTTTGCATGCTTGGTTATGTCCTTTTCATTTCTCATATGTTGCCTAATCAAAGCCCTAAGATGGGCTAACTCTTTGTTAAACCGCCAAACTCTTTTAGGTCTTTCAAAAAAGAAAAGCCTAAGGTAGTATGCATCCGTATAGTCATCTTTCTTTCTTACCGCTTGGTAGAGTTTGAAGTTCTTAAAGTCCTTGCCATCTGCAATATAGACCTTTGCTCCCAAGTCTTCTAAGACTTGCCCCCACCTAAGCCCGTATGCACCCGTTTGTTCTAAAACCACAATGCTGTTATTTACCAGCTTTTGAAGGCTTTTGAAGTTTTCAAGGCTAAGCTTGTATGCTTGATTTCCATCATGGAGTATGATATAATCCTTGCTAACATCACAGCCTAAGACTTTTTCCTTCATTGCCCCGCCTCCTTCCCCTTTTTATACCGCATTTAACCCAAAAAGTCAAGTGATTTAAAAACCGCTTGCAAATGATACTCAATCTCAAAAAGCTTTGAAAAGGACAAACTACCCCCTCGGCAAGCTAAGGCTTGTCGGGATTATAACACTTCCCGCCTATAGAAGTCGGGATAATCTATACCCCCGCCAAGCCTTAGCTTGCTTGGGAAAAGTTTAACACAGGCTCTTTAGACTGCTTGACTTTTTTAAAAGGATGTAAGATAATCTATAAAACTATGGCGAAGTGTTACGTTTGCGGAAAGACTACCAAGGTAGGAAGAAGTGTGACCTTTTCCGGAGAGAGAAACCCGAGACTTTTTAAGGCTAACCTTCATAGGGTTAAAGCGGTGCTTGAGGATGGCACCGTAAAAAGGATATATGTTTGCACTAAGTGTCTAAAGGCGGGTAAGGTAGTTAAGGCAGTAAAGTTCTCTTAGTCTGATGCCTATAAGATTTCTTACTGCTGGTGAGTCTCACGGCAGGGGTTTAGTCTGCATAATAGAGGGTATACCCGCCAACTTGGAGCTCTCCTCCGAGTATATAAACAGGGAATTAGAAAGAAGACAGAGGGGCTATGGTAGAGGGGGCAGAATGAAGATAGAAAAGGACAGGGTCCAGATCCTTTCGGGTGTAAGGTTTGGCAAAACCCTCGGTGGTCCCATAGCTCTCTTCATTGAAAACAAAGATTGGGAGAACTGGAAAGAAAAGATGGCGGTGGAGGGGGAAAGACCGGAAACAGCAGTTCCCTTCACAAGACCAAGACCGGGGCATGCAGACCTTGCGGGTGGTATAAAGTACAACCAGCGGGACCTTAGGAATATACTTGAGAGGGCCTCTGCCCGAGAGACTGCCTGTAGGGTTGCCTTGGGAGCGGTGTGCAAGAGATTCTTGGAAGAGCTTGGAGTATTTGTGGGAAGCTATGTAGTTAGCATAGGTCCATTGTGTCCTCCTATAGAAGAGCAGGACTTAATAAAGAGGCATCAATTGGCGGAACAGTCGGAGGTTAGATTTCCAGATCCAAGCAAAGATAAGGAGTTTATGGAATTGATAGATAGGGCAAAGGAAATGGGTGAAAGCTTAGGGGGTGTTTTTGAAGTTTTTGCGGTTGGTGTGCCCCCTGGGCTTGGCAGTCATGTGCATTGGGATAGAAAGCTGGACGGAAGGATAGCCCAGGCCATGATGAGCATTCAGGCTATAAAGGGGGTGGAAATAGGGCTCGGCTTTGAGGCAGCCAAAAGGTTTGGCTCTGAGGTCCATGATGAGATCGGTTACAGAGAGGGCGAAGGATACTTTAGGTATTCCAACAACTTGGGAGGTTTGGAGGGAGGTATAACCAACGGTATGCCTATAATAGTACGATGTGCCATGAAACCCATACCCACCCTAACCAAACCTCTTAGGAGCGTGGATGTTTTAACAAAAGAGGAAGTAAGAGCGGGAAAGGAGAGAACAGATGTGGTGGCAGTACCTGCTGCGTCGGTGGTGGGTGAATCCGCCTTAGCTTTAGTCTTAGCAGATGCCTTTCTTGAAAAGTTGGGCGGAGACTTTATGGAAGAGGTAAAGGAAAGGTACAGAATTTACTTAGAACATGTTAAAAGTTTTTGAAGAAATAGGCAAGGCGACCCTTCTAACCCTCTGGGCTATATTTTTTCTGTTTAAAAATCCTCCAAGATTGACCCACTTTATAAAACAGCTCACCTACTTGGGGGCAGAAACCACCCCAGTGGTGCTAATAACTTCTCTGTTTAGTGGTGGAGTTATAGCTTTGCAAACCTACAGCACCTTTCACAGGTTCAACGCAGAATTTCTAATAGGGGCAGTGGTGGCCCTCTCTATGGGTAGAGAGCTTGCCCCTGTGCTTACCGCCCTTATGGTGGTTGCACGTGTTGGCTCTGCTATGACCGCTCAGATAGGAACCATGCGCATAACAGAACAGATAGACGCCTTAGAGGTAATGGGTATAGACCCTCGGAGCTATCTTATCACACCCCGAATAGTGGCTGGAACGCTTGGCGTTCCAATGCTAACCGTTTTGTCCAACATAGCGGGTATCTTTGGTGGATGGTTTGTGGCGGTAAAGCTCTTTGGAGTTAACGAATATCTATTCTGGGAAAAGATGAAGGACCTTACTGAACTGCATGACTTCTTAGGCGGACTATACAAGGCTACCTTCTTTGGTTTTATCATCACCGCGGTTAGCTGTTATTTTGGCTTTTACACAAGGGGTGGCACCGAGGGTGTTGGGAGAGCCACTACAAACAGTGTGGTTGCATCCTCTATGTTGGTGCTAATATCCGACTACTTCTTGACAGCGATAATCTTTTGATATAATTATTTTTCTGTATAGAGGGGCGGTAGCTCAGTGGGAGAGCGCCTGCTTGGCGTGTAGGAGGTCGGGGGTTCAAATCCCCTCCGCTCCACCAAAAAACTACTTCTTTTTTGGCAAAAGGGCAAAGGTCAAAAAGTTTCCTTCCTTTTTTGGTGGTCCCTCAAGTTGCCCACAGTCTGAGAGTTCCTCCACAATCCTATTGACCAATCTATCTCCCAGTTCTGGATGGGCATTTTCTCTACCCCTGAACCTTATTCTAACCCTCACCTTGTCCCCATCTTCCAAAAATTCTCTCATGTGCTTTAGTTTTACCTTAAGGTCGTGTTCATCAATACGCAAGGAAAGATTAATATCCTTTACTTCCATAGAGTGTTCCCTTTGTTTCTTCCTTGCCTCCTTCTCTTTCTTTTTTAGTTCATACAAAAACTTTCCGTAATCTAATAGCTTACAAACGGGAGGGTTGGCGTTTGGGGCTACTTCCACCAGGTCCAACCCTCTCTCCTCTGCAATTCTTAAAGCCTCTTGAAGCGGTACTATGCCTATCTGCTTTCCGTCTTGGTCAATAAGCCTAACTTCTTTTGCCCTTATTTGCCTGTTTATCCTATACTCCATCTGCACCTCCAAAAGTTTTTATTAGAATGAAAGTTGAAAGCAAAAAGTTTATAAATAGAAGGGCTGTGGATAACAAAGAAAGTCTTCTGAACTTAATTCTCTTGGGATGATTGTAATCAATCTGGTCTATATCCCCCAACTCCCTTTTGAGATTTTTTAGGTAGAAAGACAGCCCTACGTTCAACGCCAGACCAACCATAAGCAGGAGCGCATATACTTTTTCATCAGCTATTAAAAGATAAAACAAAAGCGTAAAAAATGCAAGTTTATAAAACCTCCAGAGAATCCTTCCATAAAATCTACCCGCAAGGTTTTTGTCCTTTTCGGTCCGCAAAAGAATGGGTGCTACCAAAAAGACTATGGAAAACAGCGTACCTGTGTAAAGGGAAAGGATAAGCCTTTCAAACATCAAAAAGTTCCCTTACCTTTTTGGGAATAGATGTTAGTCTGCCCCCTTTAACAAAGCAGTGCTTAGTTCTTCCCTCCGCCCTTAGGCTGTCCTCTACAGACACCCGGTAGCTAAAGCTGAAAAAATACCTGTCCATACTATCCAATTTTATCTCCACGCACACCTCTTCATCGTAAAAGATAGGCTTTTTAAACCTACACTCTGCCTCCAAAAGGACCACCTCATAGCCCTCTTCCCTCAGTGTGGAGTAGGGAATTCCCAGACTTCTGAGTAGCTCGCCCCTGGCCTCTTCAAAGAGCCTGAAGTAGTTTGAATGATGCATAACACCCTGCGCATCCGTTTCGTAAAATTGTACCCTCCTTCTGTAGATCACTTTGCGAGAACCCTCTCCACTTCAGCTATATCTGTTATTCCTCTACGCACCTTCAGTATTCCCGCCTCATAGATGGTACGCATACCCTTCCTTTTAGCAAGCTCTCTTATGTCTTCGGCAGTGGCACCTCTAACGATCAGCTTTCTCATTTCCTCGTCCACCTCTAAAATCTCATGAACTGCGGTTCTTCCTTTGTAGCCAGTTCCCTTACATTCATCACACCCCTTTGGATTAGCCTTGTATATGGTTATATTCTCGTCTAAGCTTTTCAACACTCCCAATCTAACCAAAGCTTCTTTTGGAGTATCATCTACAAGCTTACACTTGGGACACAGTTTTCTTACTAACCTTTGTGCTACAACAAGTATTATAGATGAACCCACTAAGAAGGGCTCTATACCCATATCAACAAGCCTTGTTATGGAAGATGGAGCATCGTTGGTGTGCAAGGTAGAAAAAACCAAATGACCCGTGAGGGCTGCTCTTATACCTATCTCTGCTGTTTCTGTATCCCTTATCTCACCTATGAGGATTATATCTGGGTCCTGTCTTAAGAAGGCTCTTAGAACTGTAGCAAAGGTAAGTCCTATCCTTTCATTAACTTGCACCTGATTTAATCCGGGGATAGAAACCTCCACCGGGTCCTCTGCGGTCATTATGTTAACATCGGGCTTGTTACGTTCCATCAAAGCGGCGTACAAAGTAGTCGTTTTTCCCGAACCCGTCGGACCAGTTACTAAAATCATACCCCAAGGTGTCCAGATTGCCTTTCTAAACTTTTCAAGGTCATCGGGTTCAAACCCAAGGTCTTCCAACCTCACACTTAAATATTTCTCTGCTTCCTGTATTCTCATAACTATCTTTTCACCATACACTACAGGAACAGTAGAAACCCTTAGGTCTACCTTTTTATTACCTATCTTTGCCCTTATCCTACCATCCTGGGGCTTACGTCTCTCAGAAATATCCAGATTTGCCATTATCTTAAGCCTTGCAGTAAGTGCATCTTTGATATTTATGGGAAACTCATGAAATATCCTTAGCACACCATCTACCCTATACCTGACTACTAGCTTTTTTTCCTGAGGCTCTACGTGTATATCGGATGCACCTAAATTTACTGCCTCCATAATAAGAAAGTTTGCAAGCCTGACTATGGGTGCTTCTCCAGCTTCTTTACTTATAGTATCCAAAGATAGTTCTGATTCTGATGTTTCTATCTCTATTTCGCTAACCTCGCTGATTTCCTCAAGTATGTCCTGTGTTTGTGGATATAGCCTGTTTAGTATATCTTCTATTGTTTTTTTAGGCGCTGCGTAGGATACTATGTTATCAATCTTGCTGGCAAATCTTAGCTCATTTATAGCAGATTGATTGAAAGGATTGACCGTGACTATAGTTAGCTTGCCATCTTGGTAAGAAACTGGCGCAATTAGATGCTTTTTTAGGATATCCTGAGGTATTTTGTTGAGGATCTCGGCGGGTATGTTTATGCTTTTCAAGTCACCTTTCCACAGCTTTTGTGGTGTATATTTTGTGTAAAAATCCAAAAGTTTTTCATCATCCATAAAACCAAGTCTTAGAAGGGTTGTTATAATGTCTTCATTCTTCTCTTTGGAAGAGATTGCTTTTTGGACTTGGTCTTTTGTTATGTATCCGAGCCTGCTGAGAAACTCTAAGAGCTTTGCCTCATCCATAGCTTTCTTCTTCAGAAGGGAAGCTTCCACTTTCTACATCCCTTTTGAACTCTTCCAAAGCCTTTCTAAAAAGCTCCGCGGAGTTCAGGTATCTCCTGACAAACTTTGGCTTTATATCTTCCACTAACCCCACAAGGTCGTAAAAAACGAGAACTTGCCCGTGGCAATAGGGCCCCGCCCCTATGCCTATTGTTATAGATCTAGCGGATTCTGTGAGCTCCTTAGCAAGCTCTGTGGGCATTGCTTCAAGCACTATCATAAATGCACCCGCTTCTTCTAATATTTTAAAATCCTTCTTAACTCTTTCTGCCTCCTCCTCCCTACCAACCACCCTATAGCCTCCTATTGTGTTTATCTTCTGAGGAGTAAAACCTAGATGCCCAACCACCGGAATGCCTATACGTACAAGTTTATAAACCAAATCCGCTATCTCTTCTCCTCCTTCCAACTTAACCGCGTTGGCTCCACCTTCCTTTATTAGCCTACCGCAATTTTCGATGGCTTTTTCTACGCTAACTTGATAGCTCATAAAGGGCATATCTGCTATAATAAAGCTCTCCTTGGCACCCCTTCTAACTGCCTTTGTGTGATAGATCATTTCCTCTACGGTGACCTCCAAGGTGGAGTCTTTCCCCTGAAAAACCATACCCAAAGAATCACCTACAAGTATGCAATCTATACCCACCTGTTCGCACAGCTTAGCAGACAGATAATCATAAGTGGAGATCATGGTGATCTTTTGTCCTTTTTCCTTTTTATTGAAAAGGGTCCGAATGGTGGTTTTCATTAACTGCTACCCTCTTGTGTAGCTACCTCTGCTTCTATGGCGTTCAAGGCATTGACCAACTCACCAGCCAAAGCTCTGATGGATTCAAGGTTTTGCATATCTCTAAGTTCTCTTATCAAGGGAAAGAGAATCTCCAAAAGCTTGTCCTTCTGAGGCCCTTCTCCTACCTTTATCTGATAAGCCCCTGCCACCAGAGGGTTTATAATAGCCTGCGTCAACTCCTTTACTTGACGTTTATCTTCTGCTGTGCTTAGGGCTTGCAGTTCAGTGTATATTTTCTTCAAAAGCCCTATGCCAAGCTCAAACTCCTTTGACATTATACTCCTCCTCTAGGTTTCTTCTTATTGACAACTGCAACCTTTCTTTATTATACCAAGATATAGAGGTAGGCTGTTTTAAAATTTTCCACTGGGACACCTTTTAAACCTCATTTTAAAACTCAACTCTGACCGCTACACCATGAAGCTTGCCGGGAGGAAATCTGTAAAACTCCACAAAGTTTGGTATGACACGCCTTAGAAGACTAAAAAGTTTCTAGATTAACTTATCTGTGTATATGTATTCAACTCCATAGAATATGGCTCTTTCGTAAATTCCAACTGCTTTTAGCTCTATCAATGTCTAATACTTCCATGTATCCGTATCTAATCTCCACAAGCCTAAGTCCCGGCGTGATACTTCCCTTTAAGAAAGTACTTACACCAAAAGGTCCTTCTTTCTTTACCAAAGACAGAAAGACATTGTCCTTGTATAGTATGCTGTCTCTTTCTTTCAACTCCACACGGTACATTAGGAACACTTGGTATCCTGCTTATGCTTTTAGGGATAAGCTGCTTTCAACTCCACACAGTACATTAGGAACCCTCTTTCCTTGCAAAATGCCAAAACGAACTGGAGAACTTTCAACTCCACACAGTACATTAGGAACATTAGCCCACATCCTTTCCAGAATTTCCAACGAGTCAGAGCTTTCAACTCCACACAGTACATTAGGAACGGTGGCGTTCTGATGGTGTCCAGCTGTCGGCGTTTCACTTTCAACTCCACACAGTACATTAGGAACTGTCGGAACGCTTTTGGGACTTTTCACAGCAAGCTACTTTCAACTCCACACAGTACATTAGGAACGACTTTAGGGACAACCTTACCTCCATATTATTTTGCTTTCAACTCCACACAGTACATTAGGAACGACTTTAGGGACAACCTTACCTCCATATTATTTTGCTTTCAACTCCACACAGTACATTAGGAACCTCAGGGTTCAGAGTTTGGCGTTTTTGTGGGTATTTCTTTCAACTCCACACAGTACATTAGGAACCTTCAGGTCTGGGAAGGCTACGCACGAGAGATAGAGCTTTCAACTCCACACAGTACATTAGGAACTGGAGGATGAGGTTATGAGGGACTACATAGTTAAGACTTCTTTCAACTCCACACAGTACATTAGGAACCTTTTAATTGACCTTGACCGCTATGGAGGTCGCTTTGATTTTACTCGTGCTTCTTTCAACTCCACACAGTACATTAGGAACCCCTTTAAGGAATACCTTGCTTTCCTCACTGAAGAGGCTTTCAACTCCACACAGTACATTAGGAACTTTCTTTTTGACCTACGCTTGAAAATTGAAAAAATTGCTTTCAACTCCACACAGTACATTAGGAACCTTTAGCTATACTACTGAAAACCAAAGCTATAAGCTCTTTCAACTCCACACAGTACATTAGGAACCACCTACGATCCGCAGATCTGCAGAGGGTTGAAGTGGCTTTCAACTCCACACAGTACATTAGGAACGAACCCTAAAGCAATTCGGCGTGGCTGGAGAAACCGCTTTCAACTCCACACAGTACATTAGGAACTGGATATGCCCGCCGAGGGGGTAAGTGTTCCCCTCTACTTTCAACTCCACACAGTACATTAGGAACCCCAAACGACCACATTAACTAAGATAAGACATATCAATAATTTTGTCAAGAGGGCACCCCTTTCAAATGAAGTTAATTTTCCGAAATCCGAGATCATGCAAAGTTGAGTATGTTATTGTCAAATTTAAACTCTTGTCTCCCAACGCTTTCCGCCACTGACCATAATTACGGCATTACGGCATTACATAATTACGGCTTTACGGTTTTACGGCGAGAGTATATAATTAAAACCTATGGGACGCAAAAAGAAGAAAGTGGTAAAAACCACAATTTTGCTACCTTCCGATGTACATCAAGCCCTACGCATAGAAGCCATAACCAAGAAAATGTCCATGGGAGAACTCATTGTCCAAAAGCTGAAGGAGTTGGAAGAATACAAGCAAAAATACGGTGGAGTTGTAAATGCAGAGGACTATCTCATTTAGGAAGACTACACCCTCCTTATTCAGTTGCCAAGTTGACAAGGGTCCTTGCGGAACCCTCAGTTCCCCAACGAGGCAAGAAAATCATAACACACTTTCAGTCTAAGGTTTCCAAGTAGCCAAAGCCCTGCCCGGTTCTGACGCCCAAGCCATACTGATAGACAAACCTTAAAAGCTCCTTGCTTTCTGTGTGAAGCCTGAACCTTCCCAAAAAGCTCCTAACATAACCACCGTAGTGCTTTATGAACTCTTCCTTTACGCTTATTGGCTCAATCTCAAGGATTTTTACATTTAAATCTTCTCCTACCAAAGCCCTGTAGCGTTTCTGTGTGTTTTCTAATAGCCACCATTTAAAATCTTTGTCCCTCGGAGTGGCGTATTTTTCTTCGGGATTTTTTGAATTTGTTGACCTTTCCACCACCACAGGAGAAAGCGTTTTAAAAAAGCCCGTTGGTTCGTTCTCCTTTTCAATATTCACACTGACGATTCTAAAATACACATTCTCAAGCTTTGGGTTCATGTTGTGAAGATGGTTTTCTTTGATGAGTTTTAAAACTCCGTTGTAAAAGGATATGGCTGTCTGTGGGTCTCCTGTAGAAAACCTAAAGTTTATACTTTCCACTCCCAGTATGTACTCTCCTTGTATCTTTGCGTTTTTTCCAAGATAGACCGCAAAGGTGTAGGGCTTTGGGCTTTCCTCGTCAAATTCTTTTTCAAAGATCTTCTTTAAAAGGGATATGAACCTTCTCCTGTAGTCTATGCTTATGGGAGAATTGTCCTCCACAGCCCTAACAAGCTTCACCTTAAACCGCATGGGATTATCATAACAGGTTATCCGTAGGGTCTTTGACGTTTGTTAATATTTCCCTTTTGTAATTAGCATTGTCATCAAGGATATAAATTATCAGGGAATCCTTTTCCTTATCTACCACTCTTAGCATTTCGTGTTTTAGTCTTTCTATGCTCGAAATGTTCAGATTTCCCTCAAATACTGATTTTTGAACATGGTTTAAATACTTTCTTGCGGTTTTTAAAACCCTCTGAAGTCTTCTTTGTCCTTCCTTTTCTGTGGTGTCTATATCGTAAAAGAGTATTACCCTCATTTCTTCAAGCTGTGGTAATTCAAAGGTATGTATGGCTCGTTTTCCGTCAGGTGCTTTACTAGTTTATAAAGCTCAAGCCTAATCAGTGTTCTTATTGATACTTTCCTCTTTAGCTTTGGGTAGTACACGGTGGATTTTAAAAGGTTGTCAAAGGCTCTTAGGAATTTTCTCCGTCCATCTAAATTTAGATAGCAATATTCTGTCTCCTCCAAAAAGTCATTTTCCGTTATGGTTCCCGACCTTATAAGCTCAAGGATCAAGCCCTCCGTTAGGATGGGCTTAAAGACTTCTGCTACATCCAAGCAAAGGGAATGCCTCTTTTCCGACGGTTCATGCAAATAGCTAACTGTTGAGTTTAAAGGAGTGTGGTATATTTCCCCAAGCACTTTGGCATAAACCAAGGAGTTTCCAAAGGAAATTAATGCGTTTAAAGGGTTCTGTGGTGGTCTTTTTGTCCTTGTTTCAAATTCCCAACCTGTTAGCTCTTCAAGGGCTTTGTAGCAAAGCTTTCTAAAACTCCCTTCCACTTGCATAACTTCCTGGACGTTGGAAGCCTGCTTTAGTTTTTCCAAGTGCTCGCTTGCGTCTATTTGGTAGAGTTTTTCAGAGTTTATGATGGAACCAAGCACAAAGGTCTTGGCAAGGTAAAGCCTTTTTTCTTTATCAAGATAATGTTCTACTTGCTTTATAAGAACATGTCCAGATGGGTTGCCTTCCCTCGGATAAAAGCTCCCTATGTAATAGCCATAATAGTTAAAAAAGTGGGCAATTATCCCATTTTGGGACAAAAGGCTAAGGAACTTGGTGTTGGTGCTGACCTCTGCCACAATAAAAAGCTCGGAAGTGTTTTCTATGGGTATTTTCTTTTTTATCTCTCCGCTTTCAAACATTATGGTGTTTTCGTCCCTTCTTAGGGTGCCGTTGGTGGTTATGTAGTAAATCTCAGCCATAGCAGTATTCCCAGTAGGCACACTTTTTGCAATACGGTTTATTTATAACCTTTGGTGGTATCTCCTTTCTGACAACCTCATCCATCTTTCTGACAACTTCATTTATAAGTTCCTCATCCTTCTCGTCAAATTCAACCTTTAAAAGCTTTTTCTGTTTAGGATAGTGAATTATTCCATGGGAGACCTTTATTCCTTTTGTTTTTAGGTAGTATATGTAATACTTCACCTGAAGGATGTGGGCCTGCTCCAACGCGGATGAATGCTTTATCTCATGAACCACCAAACCTTCACCTGTGCTAAAAAAGTCTATGCTGACGGGTTCATAAGCAAACTCTTCCCCTTTTTCTCTTGAAAAGCTAATCTCGTCCAAAAGTTTTCCAAGTTGAACATATTCAGATTCTTTTTCAAAGCTTATCCCTTTTGTAAAAAGCCAGAGTTTCCTTTGGCAAACTACATAATAGGCAACCTGTGTACCCCTGAATTTTAGCTCCCTTAGATCCATGTTATATAATGTTCTCCACCTCCTCTGTGTCTGCGGTAGGCTTTAGCACAAAGCCCGTGTCTTCGTTGTAGTCTCCCTCTATATAGTATATGCCAAGTCTATCGTGGATCTTCTGTTTTTCTAACTCTCTAATAGACCATGCGGGAAGAGAAAAGCTGTATTCAAGGATGTCGCTTAAAAGCTTTGCTCTCCTTACGAAATCTCCCTTAGCCTTTTCCCACTCTTGAATTAGGCTTTCTACCTTTTCTCTAAACTTTTCGGGAATAACCTGCACTGCGTTTATATCCCTAAAAAGATCTTGTGCCTCCGATTTGCTCCTTATAAGACTATCCGCTCCCTCCCAAAGGCTCTTTATGTAGTTCTCTGCCTTTCTAAACTTCTCCCAATATTTGGTGCCATACAAAGCGGACTTTGAATAAACCTTTTCCACAAGATCCCATTTAAAATTCCAATCCCACAGCCCGTCTTTAAGGTTCCTTAAAGTGCTCTCGTGCAGATGTTTGTAATACACAGGACCCACCCCTGAACAGTCTTTTGTGAATATAAACACGTTAGGTTGATTGGTTGGTTTTTGTCCTTTTCTGTTGCACCTTCCTATCCTCTGTATCAAGCTGTCCGCAGTGGAAAGTTCCGTGAAAAGATAGTCCGCATCAAGGTCCAAAGAGACCTCCGCAAGCTGAGTGGTAATCCACAAGCCCTTTTCTTGGCTATTAAAGAATTTCATTATCTCTTTTTCCTTTTCCTTTCTGTCTTTGAGTATGAACCTGCTGTGTAGTAGCTTTACGTTTTGAAGTCCAGCCTCTTTAAATTTTTTCTTTAACTCTATTGCCTTTCTTACAGTGTTTACCACCACAAGCACCTTAGCCTTCTGGGAAAGCTCTATCATTTTCTCCACATAATTGTCTATGCTATCGTCTATAACCTGAACATGATGGTATGGTTTTTTCTGGGTGTTGAAAGTTTTAAACTCCACTCCCATTCTTTCAAACCTTTCCCTCAAAAACTCAGGGAATGTTGCTGTCATAACCAAAAACTTTCCACCATTTTGGGCTAAAACCTCCAAACCTTGCACTATAAAAGCTAATGTGATAGGGTCGTAGGATTGAAGTTCATCAATCACAAGCCTTGAGTAAAGGGCAGTTGCATAGTACTTTTCAAAGCCCTTATACCTAAAAACAAAGTGCATAAGTTGGTCTGGAGTGGATATGATTATGGGCTTGGCAAAGTTGCGAGAAAGGAAGTAGTTAAGAAAAGCTACGCCTTCTTGATTATTTTGGATGTCCTCTCTGTCTTCTTCCCTTTCAAACACGTAGCTTAAGGCACTTGAGTGTAAAAGTCCTGCATAATTTCTAAACATTCCCTCTGCCCTCATATAGATGCCATTGGCTGAAACTCTGTAAGGCAACATAAAAAAGCCTTTCTTTTGAATATAGATAAAGCCCGCTTCCGTCTTACCTGCACCTGTTGGTGCTATTATCACAAGATTTTTGTCTCTGTTTTCTCGGACAAAGGTTTGCATCTGATTGGGAGAACTACCCTTTTGTCTGAAAAACTCATCCACAAAGCTTAATGTATCATCAGGCGGTATATCCTCTACGTCCTGCGCATGTTTTGAACTGCTTGAATGGTCTATACGAAGAAGTAGTCCTTTTAAAAGGCGGTAATATGGGATAAGCCCATCCACGGGAATTTTAAACATCTTTGCAACATTGTCCCTTAAATAATCCTCCTCCTTCTTTCTCAGCATAAACCTTATAGGGTTGTTCTCAAATTTAAACTCCTCTTTTAACACTCTTTCCACACTTTCTATAGAAACCTCTTCCACTTCCACAGGATGATGGTGCAAAACCAAAAGCCTAACAATTTTTCGGATAAGTTCATCCTCCACATTCACAAACACAGGAGATAAAAGATTGTGCCTTACCTCCGGAAGTCCCTTTATAGGTTTTACGCTTTTGTTTCCAAGCTTTTCCTGAAATTTACAGTGTATTTTGCCATAATCGTGATACTCACAGGCAAGCTCTAAGATTTCCCAGAATTTTTCTTTTAGCTTAGCAGGAAGACACTTTGGTATAAGCTCTTCTATTTCCTTTCTGTAGTGATCCCTGAGTTTTTGTAGGTTTTCTAAAAGCTTATCTGTGTGCTCTCTTATGTTGGTTCCGTCATCCTTTGCCCAAAGTTCTTTAAGCAGATTCTGAATTTTCTCCATAATCGTTAGCTTGTTCTTCTTTGTTTTTCTCCTCAGAGTTTAGTCCTATCAAAAAGGCGTAGGCAATCATGCTAAAGTTTTTGTCATCCAAAGCTTCCTTGAAAAGATAAGGAATTTCTTTTTCCACCTCAAGGTATGCCCTTATCAGGTTGTGGATGAAGTATTCTTTATCCTTTCTTCTTATAGCTTCAAGCAGTCTGTATGTAAGTGGTTCAAGCTTTTTCTGTGTGCTTTCGTTTTCTTTGTAGAGTTTCTTTAGTTCTCTTCCTGCCCAAAAAGCCCGATCAATGTAACCTTTTTGCTCGTTCATGTTTAGCACCTCCTGAAAGTTTATAAAGAAAAGCAAATTTTGACTTATGTATTTCATATTTCTTCCAGCCTGCAAAATTTTGCTTTCAATGGTTCCTCCTTGTAATTTTTTATAACTTTCCTTTCTGATAAATCCTGACAGCATAAGAAATAGAAATTCATAAAGGGATCGCCCCGTGTAGATGTAGAAAAGAAATTCAGAAAAGATGTCTTGAAGGTTTTTGGGATAATGGTCTATCAGTTTACGGATGGCTTTGGCTAAGTTTGGGCTTATATGAAAGGAGTATATGTTTGCAGTAGCATCTCCCACCATTTCTATCTCCACAAAGTAAATGTTTTGTAAAACCCAACTGCTCTTTTGTTTTTCCAAGTCTAAAACATACCTTACAACGCTCCATACTTTACTAAGTTTTTCCTGTTCTATCTCCTTTTCTGTGCTTAAAATTAGGTTTAGCCTGTAAGTTTCCAAAAGATCATCAGGAACATAGACGAAAAGATACTTTCCTACGTACCTGTAAAATCCTGCACTTGCAAAGTAAAGTAGAAATTCACACTCCTTACATATGGGTATTGGATCCCATATAAAGTTTCTGACTGTTTCAAGGCTTGCAAACAGTGGAGTAAAAGTAGTAGCATCTACATAGTTTTTGGCGTGTCTTTCATGACAGAAAAAGCATATGCTTGAAAGGTCTTTGGTTGTAGCGAGTAGTTTTTTGTAGGCTTCTAAAAAGCTTTCTTTAACTTTTCCCAAGACTTCTTCAAGATTTTCTGAATAAACCCCTTTAAGCCTTTTTATATATTCGTGAGATTGGTTTGTAAACGGGCTATTGCTATGAAAATCTCTTAATCTGCTGTATATAAGTGTATTGTATGGATTGCTATCAGCAGCCTTTTGTCTGTATGAATCTTCCAACGATCTCTTAACACTTTCCTTGTCCTTTAGAAGATAATCCGCGTAAAGCTCAGGCAGATTTTCCCACAAGCTTTTTGGTATTTTTAGAGTTCTCTCTTCCACGTATTTTTTTATATCCTCCCCTGCATTTTCCAAAACCTTCAAAACTCCCACGCATGCACTTGCCATAAGCCAATTTCCTGCATAAAACCTAACGTATTCTTCTCCTTCAGACTTTTTTATTTCCTTTGTTGTCGGCTCAGCCAAGAAAACTGGATTGTTATCTTCATCAAGGATTAAAGAACCGCAAATTTCAGTTCCCTTTTGAAGGTAGTAGGCATCAATCCAAGAGTAGGTTTTTGGCTTTTGGGAATTCTTGTAAAAGTAAGAGAGGCTAAAAAGTACTCCTTCACCGGTGCCTGAAAGGCTAATCTTTTCCTTAAACTCCTTTGGTATGTATGCGTTATAGTTTAGTGTTATTGTTTCTTCTTCAGAAAGACGCTTTTCAAAGCACTTTACCCTTTTTACCTCTTCCACCTTCACCGGATACTCTCCTCCCGACAGAAAGAGAAGTTCCTTTGGCTCTTTTAAACCGTTCTCAATTTCATTCAAAAGTTCTTCGCTTGCCTTTATGTGGATCAAAAGCCACAGGTTATAGAGAATTGGAACCTGTAATGGGAGTCTGCTAAGCTCTTTGTCTTTGAAGTTATGTTTTTTAAACCACACATAGTCCCGGTATATAGCTTGATAATCCCCTTGAATAGAGATTTGGAAATACTCTCCGTTCCACTTTCTTCCCATCGCCCGGTAAATCAGCCCTATTATGGTGGAGTAGGGCGGAAGCGGATAGATCTCTATACCCTTTATGGAAAGAGGGTTTTTGAAAATCCCCGTGGGAGTGTAGAGTTTAACCCTTAGACACTCCATAGATCTCCCCCACCTTGTTCTTTAGCTCTTCAAAGACCTCCTCTACACTCTTGCAATTTAGCTTTTCTCTTATCTCCTGCTCGTTGGCAAAGAATCCAGAAAGCAATCCGCAAAGGGTGTTAGCTCTTTCCTCTTCAGGTATTATTCCCTTGCAGTCAAGAAGTCTGTTAACGTCTAAAAGCAGTTTGCCGTCCTCAGTTTCTTTTGCACTTACGCATCCCATAAAGAACGGATTTTTTACTTTATAAATCCCACCTATAACAAAGATGGGAGAGAGATTTTCATATCTCCCTCTTATTTGCCTTGAAAGGGTTCTTATTATGTCCAAAAGGTCCTTCACTCTTTTTGCCTTTTCTTCTGCCGGAATCACTTCCTCAGTTCCATTTTCAGTTTCCCATACTCCTATTCTGTCCAAGTCTATGGCTATAGTGTAGTAATAGTGTGCGGTATGCTGTTCGGATTGGGTTATTACTTGGGCGTCTTTTTGTTCTATATGCCTTATGTATCTGTTGTAAGCTTCTATGTTGTTCATAAAGTCCATGTCTCCTTGGAATTTTGAGGTGGAATACGCGTAGGTGATTTTAACGGGTGCGGTTCTTTTGACGCTGTCTCCGTAAGATAGTCCTATGCTTTCACCATTTGCCCTTATGAGATTAGTAAAAAGCCCTCCAAACAAGTCAAACTCTTGGTATTCACGTATTAATTTTTTTGCAAATTCATCAACATCCAAAACGTCTTGCATTTCGGTTTCCGTGGATTCTTTTGATTTCTTTTTCTTACCTTTTGTTTCTTTAGGCACCTGAACAATTGAACCTTCAATGAGCTCCTTCACCTTCTCATCCAAAAGTCTCCATCCTTTCTCTTCCTTACCTTTTCTCCTTATGTCGTATTTGAGTGCCTTGTCGGACACATAGGTAATCTGAGAATTGTCTCCTAATGAAAGCTTTTTAAGGATAGATACATTCCCTATGTTTTCTCCGTAGTTTAGGCTTGTAGCCCTCTGGGTTATGAGAGTTAGTGTTAGCATTCCTTTCATGTTTCACCTCCCTACTTTATTATAATGACTCCCCGAGACCTTAAAACCTGACAGTCTTTTTTACTTTTTGATATACCACACCCTCACCCCTACCGAAACGTGGCTGTTTCTCTCCCAAAGGGTTTCCACATTTATAACCTGAATATTGTTTAACCTTATCCACTGATTAACCTGATTTTCCAAAATATCCTCTAAACTTTCTTCTCTGAAGGGTGCCATTTTTCTGTGAAAGTCTTTGTATGCTATCTCCATTGTTTATCTTGTTCTTTTCCTTGTTGGAGTTTTGGGAGTTTTTGGAGTTTCCTTTTTAGGTAGTGGTTCGGGCTCTATTGTTATCTCCAAGTCCTTTACCTTTACGCTTACCATCTCAGCTTTACCCTGTTGAACAGTAAAGCCCTTTATGTTGGACCTGCTCAAAAATTCTCCGATTTTATCGTCCACCAAAACCCCCGCAAGGAAGCCAAGCCCTAGGGTGGAAGGATGCACTATAAGGTTTGCCCTTTCAAAACCAGAAGCCAATATTCGCAAGTCTTGGTTTAATGCCCCTTGAACCTCTTCGTATGGTCTTTCTCCAAAGTATGCAAGGTATATCCAATTTGCCCCCAGGTTCCTTATCTTTGAAGGAAGGTCAGGGTCTGCGCCCTTAAGGTAGTATGCTTCTACGCCCAAGGTCTTTAGGCTTGCCACCAAAGATGCTGCGGTCAAGGCACAGAGGTCGGATGTGTTCATATAAACCACCGCTATCTTGTCGTAGCCCCTATCTTTTAACTGCTTTGCTATCTGGACTGCCACGTTTATACGCATGTTTGCCCTTTCGGGCACGAGGTAAATGTTTTCCTGAGACTTAACCACTGGTGTAGCTATAAAAAGTGCCATAATCAACATAAGTTTTTTCATAGCAAACCTCCCTAAATAGATTATGGAATAGATTATAAACCAAGCTTAGCTATCCCAACTGGAACTGCTCCAGCTGTCCCACGAACTACTTCCCCAATCATCAGACCCACTTGAAGTCCAATCATTCCAGCTAGAACTGCTCCAGTGGTTGTCAAAAATGCTTGACTTATCATTGTCATCGTGGCATATATGGTAGTATATGTTTCCCGGAAGATGGCAATAAGACGGATCTGTGTAAATATCGTCGTCAGAACTGCTTGACCTATCATCATCATCCAAAAAGCTTGAACTGGAGAAACTATCAGCGAACCAGTCATTGTAGCTATCATCTGCCGAACTATGCTTTCTCATCCTGTCTTCTTCATCCTCAGTAGGAACAAAATTAGACTGGTCTTCTTGCTGTTTTTGAATTAACGGATGGCTTAACGGTTTAATGGCAGACATCTCGCTGTTTATCCTCCATGCAAGGAGTATTATGGCAATGATTAGAAGGAGTAGTAGTTCCATTTTATTACTCCTTAATCCATTTCTCCATACCTAAGCAACACACCTTTTACAATCTTTTCCTTGAAAATTTCTTTTGAATTAGTATATTCTTTTATTTTTTCTTTTCCCTTTTCTTTTACAATTTCTTTATAGTAGCTCGTATATTTTATTAAGAATATCCCCATCATCAGTCTTTCTCACCTCTGTTATGTTCCTCTCAAAGCCACAGTGCGCTAAAACATTGCGTGGATGGATTTGTGTATCTTTCTCGTTAGGTTTTTCTTCTAATATATATTTCAACAGTTTCCACTCATTTGTAATTAAATTCTTTTCGTCTTTTTCTGTAAAGTTATTCCGAATTTCTTGGTGTAAATACGGAACGTTAGTTTTAAGCCCAAAATATCCGTAAATACTACTTTCCTCCTCAGCAAATAATCGTCTTATATCCTTCAAATTCACTTCCACTTCTTCTTTAATCCCTTTACATATCTCACGTTTCTCCAACACCCTTATAATTCCTATAGCTAATCCTAAAATTATAAACAATTTTCTTAAATCTTCAAAATTTAAATCAGTGGGTGATTCCTTCAGATTTTCGTCTAATCTTCGCTTTAAAAGATTTACTATTTCTTCAAGCAAGTTTTTAACATCATTTTCTGTATATCTATATTCTTCAAGGGTGCATAAATAGTAAACTACCAGTGGCAAATTGTTCCTGAGGGCTGAATAGAACAAATAGGTTTTGTAAAGCATGTTCATTATCTTTCGTTTAAGTTCTCTATCCTCTTTACCTTTAATAGTCTCACTTAATTTATTAGCGTATTTTGAGAATGCATTTTCGCTGTTTTCTTGTGGCTTTTCAGGAAAGTAGAAGAATCCCTTAACATCTAATTGAAAATCCTTGAAGATCTTATAATACTTTTTATCTTGACTATTTTTATCTTGACCAGATCCTGCGGTTATTGGCTCAGATATAGCTATAAAAACTTTTATATCTTTCTCCTTTAGGAAGTCTTCAAGCTTCATAAGAGTTAAAAACAATCTACCGGCTTCAACCAAAGCATAGGTGTATATGTTATGCCCACTTGAAATATCTAAATACATTTCATCAAAGGGTTCATTTTTATATCTTTCAATCATATCAATTAAGATCCTTAGGACTATGTTTCCTAATGGAGAAGAAAATTTCTCTCCTGAGAATTCACCAATGCTCGGAATTACTATAAAATCATCAGCTTTTTTGAGTGTGGATGTTCCTTTAGATATTCCCAGGGATTTTTTTTATATATTTTTCCTTTTCTCCAGGTTTTTTTACAATACCTTCTATTTTTTCATAAAAGCTTTTAAGATCCTCTTCATCCTTTCTTTCTCCCGCAAGGTTCTTATTTAGTTTATTCTCTATTCCTTTTAAGGCTTTTTCATTTAGTAAAATACTAACAGGATAAACAAGGATAACTTTAGTAGATTCTCCAAAATACTTCTTGAGTGCAAAGGAAGATAGTTCACATGAATAGGGTTTATCATTAATTTCAATTTCAAAGTTTACTTTTTCATCAATAGAACTCTCAAACCTTCCAATTTGATAAATTATCCTTTTAACACTCATGGCTTACCTCCCTACGGTTTTATCTGAAAACCATCCGTATCCTTTACGCTTTTTACTTCCTACTCCAAAGTTTTCAAGCCCCACTTCAAGCAATTTCCTTGCAGTTTCCAATAAAAGTCTCTCTTCATTATCTTCCATCAGTTCAAGAGGTGCAAGCCCCAAGTTGAACTCAAAGACTATGCCCTCTTTTAACGCTAAAAAGTGTATGGGAGTAGGACTTAGCCAATCAGAAGGTGCTTCCTTTTCCGATTGGGATTGGTAATACTTTCCGTAATGAGGGTTCATGATGTCTGCTTCAAAATGTTCTGATGGATTAAAATCAACAGGATAAGCATCAAAGAATATTACCTGCCCTCTTCTTTTCTTGGAACCAAAGATTTTTCTAAAGGTCTCCACTGGGTTTTCTATGGTGTAATCGTCTAAAATTATGTTAATTTTCTCTGGGATTTGATGGAGTATACCTTTGGCTTCCTCTGAAATTTCTTTCTCGGCTTCCTCTGAAAGCACTTCCTCTATCTTGGAAAGCTTAGTTTCTCCTTTTATAGCCTCTACCACTGAGAGTATAAAAACAGCTCTTGCAAGTCCTTTTAAGGTCTCCCCGGGAATGTAAGGAATGCCATAAACATGGTGGAACAAAAAGCCGTTTTCAATAAAGGATGGATAACCTGCCCCGATTACAAGCCTGTAGGCGGTTTTAAGCTTAAAGCTCTCTTGTATAACACAATCCAGCTCGGGTGGTTGAAAAGGTCTTTTTCCCTCAAGATCATCAAAAGGGTTTTTTCCATTAAAAGTTTCTATGAAAGATTTTATATATTCTTGCTTGCTTACATCTTCATCTTTTTTGTCTTTACCTTTGTCTTTACCTTTCTTATCTTTACATTGCTCTGTTAGATCCTGATTTTGGAAAAATTTACATATGTATTGCAAAATCAAAAGCTTGTTAAAAAGCAGTGCGGGATTATCAACCTGAGATGAGGATTTTTTGTTATCAACATTAGATGAAAGTTCTTTATTATCAACTTTAAACAAAAGATCTTTAATCTCCCTTACCTTCATCTTCTATCTCCCCTTCTGCTATTCTTTTTAACCACAGAGAAAAGTCTAAAACCCTCTTGGTTATAAGCCTGTATTCTTGAACTTCAAGCTCCGAAAGGAACTCTATAAAATCCTTATTTTCCTGCTTTATTCCTTCTTCATTAAGGAACTTTTCCAAATGCCCCAGCAACATTTTCCAAGCCAGTGCTTCAACTTTTTCTCCTTTTTCCCTTTCACCCTTTTTTTCTTCTTCAACTTCAGCTTTCGTAGATGCTTTTTTAGCTTTAGCTTTTGCAAAGGTAACCGTTGTCAAAAGTCCATTGTAGATTATCATGGATGGCAATTTTTTTTGCGTAAGATAAATATCTTGATGCAAAATCTTTGCCCTTTTTGTCCATTTTTTCAGCTTCGTCTTTTACTTGCTTTACACACTTGTAAGCCAACTGTGCCAGCTCTTGAACTTTGCTCTTCATTGTTATACCTCCAACTTTTGAACCTTTACAAAGCCCTTGCCGGTGGTAATATCTCCTCCAAGGTGGAAAGTGGGAGGTGGACTATAACTAATTTTCTCACGACCATAATTAATTTCTTCATTAATTTCTTCCAAGAATACAAGGCTAAAGGCAAAAACAGACTCCGCGGGCACATACTCCTCGGTCCATAATGCCCCCTTTTCTTTTTCTATAGTGCCAGTATCTAAATTTATCTTTATGTGAGTTCGCACTTCCGTGTAGTTGCTTACAAAGTCCATAAAGTCCGTATCATTCACGCATACGATCCTTCGTTTATTCTCTTCTCCTACAAAAACGCCCACAAGTTCTACAAATTTTTTAAGCTCTTCAGATTCTTCTGCTTCAAACACGAACTCCTCAAGCAATAGTTTGTTGTTGTTTATTAGATTTTTGTGATCTTTTGTGTTCAGAACCTTTACCTTACCCTCGGGCACATCTTCCACTCTTTGATCAATACCCAAAAGTTCAAAAAACCGGTTTATAACATAAGGGCATGTAGTTAAAGAGAATATCCCCTTTGCAGATTTGACAGGGAAAAGCACGATAAAAGCGTCTGAAAATAGGACTTTACCTGCCCCTACTTCCTTGCCTTTCTCTAATGCCTCTTTGTCTCGCTCTGCTACTTCTCCTGCAGTGCCAAAGATCTTTGCAAGCCTGAGAATATCTATATCTTTCGGATCAAATTTATCTTTGTCTGTTAGCCTTTCTTCCACTTGAGATGGTTTTTCTCCTCTTGCCCTTGCCACTTGTTTAATCTCCAAGTTCCTCAAAGCTCCCTTTAGGCTCGTGCCGGGAATGTAGGGAAAGTTTGTGTGGGCTTCTCTAACTATTGGCAAATCTACATGCCCAAGCCCTTGACCCGCACCTATGTGCAGTGGAGTTAGCACCTTAAGTAAATAATACTCTTTTCTCATCATTAACCCTCCTATACCTTTATTTCACCGTTTTTTATTTTTTCGTAAAACTCAAAACTCATTGTCCCACCTCCAAAAGTATTCCACTATTCCAACCTCTTTTAAGTAAATCCTTTGTTCCTCCGTTGTACTTAATAACCTCACTACCGGAAGAAACCTGACACAACCTTTCACACATCCCATCCTCCAAAGCCCTAAGCCACAGCACTGTTCCCGGTCTTAGCATGTAAAGGAAAGGTTTTTTGTAGCCGGATACCCACTCGGGTGGCAAGGAGGATACCCATTCAACCTTGAACTTTATATTTCCGTTTAGCTTGATTTCGCTTTTCAAATCTGCATAAAGGTGCGTGGTGGAGTAGAATTTGTAAAGTTTGTCTCTTTTGATATCAACAGACTCTTTCAAAAAGTTTATAAGTTCGTCTTCAGCAGGCTTGATTTTGGCATACTTTCTTTCTCCTCCTACAGTAGAAAAGAAAGCTTTATTTATATCATCTTCCACCAAAAGCACAATGTGGGAGTTTTTAAACCTAAGGTAAATCCTTGAATATAAATGCCTATCCTCCGAAACCCTTTTGTCGTAATTTAGCTTTACCCCCACCCTTTCCTCCTCTTGGAAAATCTCTTTGTATTTTACCTCAAAGTTTTCACCTTTGGCATAGTGCTCCCGAAAGTCCGAAAAACTACAAAAACCCTCTGCCTGTTCAAGGTTTAAAAGTTCCACCTTATCCTTTTCTCTTTCAAAAGGTTCTATAAAGGGTCTTTTTAGTTCTTCATCCCATTTTGGCACGTAGATTTTTTCTGTTTTTTCCTTTCTCTTTTTCAAGCAATCAGCTGGCAATGGGAGAAATAGCTCTTCCTGATGCTTTATAAAAACCCCCGCAATCTTTAAAGGCTTTAAGCCTTGTTCTTTACCCAAGGAGAAAAACCTCATTATGGGCGGTGGGAAGGTGGTTTGTTGATAGTGGGACTCACCGGCAGTGAAGTTTTTCAAGCTCCCAAAAGTTAGTGCGTCCTCAGGTGTTAGCTCCAACAGTTTCATGTTTCTTTTCCCTCCTTTCCTTTGCTACAAAGCGTGCAGTGTAGAAAAGGCTGGCAAGGTTTTCAAGGTCTGAAATTTTTAAAAGCTCCCTCAATCGTTCCAAGTATTCCTCAATAAAAACCCTTTTTTCCTTTCTTAAGTGTTCCTCTAGCTTATTTTCATCTACCCTTCTTTTCAGCATTCCCCTCAAAAGGGCTAAAACGATTTCTATAGGCTTTTCTTTACTTACTTCAAGTTTACCAGCTATATCCTTTATGTCGTAGACAGTCCTGTCTCCTATGATTTCCCTTTCAAAGTACTCAACCGTATCTTTAAATAGGCTCAAAAACTCCCATTTTGCCCAAAAGCTTACGGGTCCTCCTCCCCTTGGGATGATGGTTATACAAAAGGCGGACTTCCCTTCTACGCTTTTTGCCTTTTTCTCTGCCTTTCTTGCTTCATTTAACAGGTAGGCAAGATTGTCCTTTTGGTGCCCTATAACTATTCCTGCGCTGACGGAAGCATCCTTCCCTACTTTATTCTTAAAGGTGGGATTTAGCTTTTCCGCAAAGTCTAAAAACTCTCTCAAATCTGCCACTGCAAGCACATCATCCCCACCTGCATAAACAATTTTTAAGCCAAACTTTTCTTTGCTCTCCAAACTTTTTATTTCCCTTGCATAATCGGAAAGGGCTTTGGAGAATTTTTCGTGAAAGGCTCTTTCTAATTTATCTTTCCTTCTTTCACTCTTCAGTCCAAGCCAATCTCCCATGCTGTCCCCGTCGGAAATGATAATGGCAAAGTAGTTTTTGGAAGGCTTGCTCAAAAGCTCGTTGTTGTATATCCAACGAAGTTCTCTAATTAAATCATCAATCATAAGACTTAAGTCTTCTTCTTCTCTTTTTATTCTCTCAAGTTCTTATATATCAAAAAGCTCTGCGTTGTATTCCCAGAGGTGATCTCTCGGTTTTTCTTCGCCCATGTACTGTTGAAGCAAGGACTTTAGCTCACTTGCACGGTCTTTATGCCTTTGTTCAAAATCTTTCAGTTCCTCTTTAAACTTTGCGTTGGCTATATCATGAACTGATGGAAAGGTTTGTCTTTTAAGGCAGTAAAAAGCAAATCTTTTTACAAGACATACGCCGCAGAGTCTTTCGCCTTCCTTCAGGTAGTGTTTTATGTACTTTATGCGGTCTTGTTTTTGGAGGTTTTCTATTAACTTTTTCCAATCTACCGCAAGGTGTGCCCTTTCTCCACAAAGGGTGCACCCGTCGGGATACTCTTTTCCGTTGTAGGTATAAGCATCCATCAAAGGCTCATAATGCTTTTTAGACTTCAACGCTCCAAGCTTTCTTTCTGTCCAATCGTAAGCAACTGCGTAATCATCGTAGTCTTTTCCCAGATTTTGCTTTAGCTTCTCTTTCCACTTTTTTACCTCTTCGGAATTTGTGCATTCGCAGTAAGCCCTAAAGTAGTTTTCAAGGTGCAACTTTGCTTGTTCTTCGATTTTTTCTTTCTCTTCCTTTGAGATACCTACCTCGTCTAAAACTTTTCTTAAGACGGTTTCATATACCCCTTCCCAAAGTTCTTGAAAGTTTTTTATCACGTCCTCACAAATACATTTATCTGCCAAAAACACTATTCTGTTGGGATAGTTTGCCAAACCTTGCCCATCTTCAACGAGAACTGGATATATGATTTCTGTGTTTAGGTCTTTTATAACCTTTATAAGATTTTCCGTAAGGGTAGAAAGCAAAAGGCTTGAATGATATAGGTCGGAAAGCCTTCGGGAGTTTGAGATAAAACCCTGAACGGGTGAGAATGTGAAGATGTGCAGCAATTTATTCATTTTTACCCTCCTCTTTAACCTCTCCTCCAAACTTTTGGAAAAACTTTTCAATTAGGTTGAAGGATGGTAATTTGGTATATCCTCTAAATCTAAGCTTTGCTCCATCTGGCAAAAACTTCCCCCAGAGTCGCAAAGCCATCCACTTGTATTTGCCGTTTGGAGTTTTTATCACTTTTATGATCACAGGGCTTGAACGTCTTGTTATAACTTCTTTCGTATTCTCTACCTTTACAGCTTCGCCTTTGCCATATCTAAGAGGGAGACCAAAAACTGCGATATCAAGGACCCATTCTTCATTTCGTTTGTTTTGTTCGTTTTTTTGCTCGTTTTTTATCTTTCTAAACTTCATAAACTCATTTCCTATGTCGTTTAAAGCTTCAATCCAATTGTTGAATTCTTTCGGGCTTAAGATTAATACTGAATTAAAGTCAATATTTCTAGGATCGGGAAGAGTAGAATATTTACCATATTCACCGCACGGAGTCTTTGGAGAACCTACTAATTCTTTAGCCCTTTTTAGGTTTTCCTTAAGCCATTCGCGAAGGTTGTCAGTGGGAGTAAAAGAGATTTTAAAATCTTCTACCAAATCTTTTGGCTCGTAGCCTACAACCGCTAAGTTTCCCCCGCCCCTTCTGCTCCGGGCACCAACTCCACCCAAGAATACCAAAGCCCAAAAGGATGCAATGTAGTGTTTTAAAAATTCATCCTTCCCAATAAGGGTTAGCTTTAGTCTTGAATCAGGCTCTATAAACTCTCGCTTTCCTCTGACTGTTACGAAATGGTATAGGTATACCACCCCTGCATTAAGCCTGCATTGGTTTATTAGATTATTACCCTTTCTGACATCACCCTCTACCCTCAAATACACCGGTGAAGCCATTTTCCCATCACCGCCAAAGATTTTTATTTCTTCTTCCCTTAGTCTTTTGATATCACACTCTCCTTTTAATGCCCTCCACCACCAACGCAAAAGTCCCACAAAGCTGGCAGGTCTTAACTCTGCCTGTTGGTTTGCACCCCCTATAAAGGCGGGAGTTATAAACTCAAGCTCAAAGGTTAGCCTTTTCACGGCCCCCTCCTAATAAGGGATTTTATAACAGTGAAAACCTCAAACTTCTGACAGAACATACTTCCCCTCCCTCAGTGCTTTGAGAAAGGAGAAGGATACAACAGGTTCGTAAGTTCCTCCGGCGTAGTTATAGATGTAGCCTTCGCCGTAGTGCCCAAAGCTCAAGCCCCCCATAAAGGCAATGGGCACGGGAGTGGAAAGGAAAAAGTGGAAGTCTTCAAAACTGTGCTCTCTTCTAATGTTTTGGATTACGCTTGCGGTTTCTGTTGCTACTTCTTTCATATCTTCCACCGCAATGTTTCCACTACTTTTGGCTCGCAAAAGGAGATAGGACGGATTTTCTACTTTCCGGGAGATGTAATTTTTCACATCGCTTTCCATCTCGTGGTGGGCAAAGGATAGCATTACTACAAGGCTTTTACCTCCCTTTTGAAAGTGTTGTTCAATTTTTTCAAGGCTTTCTTTCCTTTCCTTTAATTCCCTTACATTTTCCACCGTTATAGGATGGTAGATATTGTTTTGATAGTGGTAAAAGACAAAGGGTTTTTGGCTTCCAAAGAGAACTCCAATGGCAAAGGCAAGGGCTACTGGACCATTTATGGCTATGTGAAATCTCTCCTTGTTGTGAAGTTTTTGTTCGGTTTCTTTGAACCTTCTCCAAAATTCTTCTAAAACATTTTTCCAAACATCACCTGCAAGTTGCCCAGTTATTATAGGCTTTGTTTCTAAACCACTTAGCACCTCAAGCTTTGTTAATTGTTCTTTCGAAATGCCCGTTGCTTTTAGAAAACTCTTAAACTCTCCTTCCCATCTATCTTGGGTTTTTGTAATGTACAGTGGAACATCGTAGCTTTCTGCATCAAACCAAGCTTTTAGGTCATCAACTGTGCTAAGATAGTATGGTTCCACAAGCCTCAAGCCTAACTCTTTTGCCAACTTTTTCTTTTCCTCAATGCCGTCTACCGATTTTATGTTTCCCTTTTTGTCTATGGCTCCGATAAATAGGGCATCCTGTGGAAGATTTTCTACATAAAGGTTCAAAACCGTGGGCAATTGAAAGCTTGCTCCAGCAAATTCCCTATCAAAGAATACTGCAAAGCCAGTCTTGAGAAATTCTTTTATAGGATTGAAATGTCTTTTTATGTTCTTTAAGTTTGTGATAACTTCCTTAAGATTTTTAATCGCCACAGCTTTTATTAGCTCTCCCTTGCCATCACTCGATACCACAGGGAACTCAAATGTTATGTGTTTCTCTTTGAAAAACTTTACTGCGGTCTCTTCGGAAACCTTAAAGACTTTTCTAAAGGTTTGGATGGAAGGGAAAACCTCTTTCTCCTTTGAGTATTTAACAAGCTCATACTGATGGGATGGTGGAAGTTCCCAAAATTGGCTATAAAGCCCTTCTATATGGTCGTCAAGCTTGCCACTTTCTAAGAGAGTTTTAAAATGTTTCAGCTCAATCTCCCAAAACTTCCACATGTAAATGCTCCTCCAAGTATTCGTGGGATGGTAGGTTAGGAAGGTTTTCAAGCACTACCTTTGTGCTTGCAGTTCCTTCGTAAATAACATCTTCAAAGAACTTTATCCGCACTTTTTTGCCTTCATACTCCGCCGGCAAGTATATTACAGCCTTACCCTCCTCTACTACACCAAACCAATTTTTGCCCTTTAGTGCCTTTGTCTGTGCTGCGCGTTGGTAGGCTTGCAGCTGGTGTATGTATTTTTGTATAACATAGGGTAAAAGCTGGATCACCAATCCCTTTGTTGCTTCTTCCTGTTTTTCCCTTTGAATATGCGTGTAGAATAGAGAACTTAGGGTTATATCTTCGTATCTTTTCCAAACAAGCTTTAAAAACTCCCGTTTTGGTTTTATTGCGGACCAAGTGGGCGATCTATCTACAGCCCTTAGTACTTTTTCTATAGTTTCTTGCCTGACCATTGCAATAGGATAACTTTCTTGTTCTAATATCTCTTTTCTTAGATAGACTACAAAGGGCAAAGGTGCAAAGATTCTGTCCTTTATGTACAACCTTAAAGAACATGTGGTAAGGCTAACCCACACAGTCAGAGGGACTGCGTGAACAAGTCCCTCGTCTTCAATGTGATAAATAAGAACATACTCGTTAGGCATCCAAAAGAGGACTCTAACCTGACCTATCTCAACGGGTTGTCTTTTATCTTCCTTGACCTTTAACCTCTCCTCTCCTAAGCTCTCCTTGTACAGTTTCAGAGACATTTTCAATTCCTCAATAATCCTCATATCCAATCACCTCTTAGGTTTATATATAACCCTGCCTTTGGCAAATTTCTGACAGGAACCTGTCAATAAAGTATTTCACCGCATCTGCCGAAGGCTCGTAGGGCAGATGGTCCTTTAGCTTTTTTTTGAACCTTTCCCAACGCTTATACAGGTTTGCCTCCGAAATAACTTTGGGCTTGTTGCAGTTTTTTTGAACTTCCTTACAAAGGTAATAGCAAACCACAGGATAGTCCTTTTTGTCCATTAGATCCAGCATAACCTCGTAAAACTCTGGACCTTCCGCCTTTTCCTCTACCCTATCTTCGTAGGCAAAAATTTTAGTTTCTTCTATATCTCTTTCGTCCTGTTCTGTTTTGGGCTTTGCCACCTCGTAAGGGATCTCCTCCGATGGTCTGATTTTGCTATAAAACTCCTCCACGCAAGACCTAACTATGCTTAGAAAGTACCGCCAGCTTATAAAGCTTTTTTCTTCTATGAGACTTTTCTGAAGGATCATTGTTTTTCTCAGTTCCGAAAGAACATCCTCTAAGTAGTCATCTCCCCAATTTCTTCTAAAGATCTCATCCTTCCTTGCTTGCCTTATAAACTTTGCGATGGAGTTCTTTATGAACTCCCTTTCCTGCGGAGTTTCTCGTCCCTCCGCAAATCTAATTAAAAGCTCTCTGTAGTCCATCATCTTTCACCTCTATAACATCTAACTTATCTATATGCTCCAGGTCTTTACAAAAACCGCAGAAGGTATAGTCTTTGATAAGGTCTTTGGGAAGTCTATACAGGTAAAAACCTCTCCTTTTTCTATCCTGAAAGATGTATGATATGTTTTGTAGCTTACTACACTCCTTTTTCTTGTTGCAAAGGGATAGATCCACCCTCATAACATTACCGTGGTTTTCTCTTGTTAAAAAACATACAAAAAGCCATTTACTGTAGAAATAACCAACAAAAGGTCTGCGCTCTCTTTTGTGGGTGCCAAGGTCTGTTTTTAATAGTTCCTCAATAACCCTGAGATTAGCTTTGTCAAATATTCCCAAGAACTTTTTACCCTCCAGTTCTTTTCTTTGTCTGACTAATTCCTGAAGCTGTTGGAAAAAACTATTAGAAAATCCCACCTCCATTGCTTAAATTATAGCGTGGACTTTTAAATTTTTTCACCAATAACTTCCTTTATTCTCAACTTGTCAAGGTGTTCTAGACCCTCACAATAACCACAAAATACGTAATCTTTTACAAGGTTTTTGGGCAATTTGTAAAAGTAAAAGCCCTGACGTTTTGAGTCGTAGAAGAGATAAGACTCCGGTGCAAACCTGTATCTTGGACAGCCTCTTTTCTTACACAGGCTAATATCCACTCTATAGGCCCTTCCCTTCTTTTGGGAAGTTAAAAATAACACAAAAAGCCAATTGCCCGACGTGTAGCCTATAAAGGGTCTTGTATTTCTTTTGTAAGCACCAAGGTCCATGCCTATGAACTCCTCCAAAAACTTTAACCGCTCTTGCCTGAAATACCCCAAAAACTTTTTGCCCTCCTCTTTCTTGCCGAGAAAAATCTCCTTGATATGTTCAAAAAGGCTCTTTAAAAACCCCATTTTCTACCCCTCTCTTAATTATAGTAAAAAACTTGCACTTTCGTCTGTTAAGCATATAATTATATTTGAATATTCTTATTAAGGAGGTTCTGCTATGACTATGGATAGAGCTCTTAGACTTACATCTGGCGTGTTTCTACTTCTGGTGCTTCTAATTGGTATACTTCCCTCCAATGTTCATTGGTTTTGGAAGTTCTTTTTGCTGTTTATGTCCTTAAATCAAATACAGTCTGCCTTTACCAACTGGTGCCCTGTTATGGTCCTTTACAGAAAGCTGGGATTAAAGGAGTGTGAGTAAGGTTTAGGGCTATCTTCTGTGTAAAAAATACAGGGCTATAAGCCCATAGAGGGCGGAGGAGAGGAGTAAAAAGCTGTGAAAGACAAAGGCTACCTTCATACCCTCCTTTAAGGATTCTCCAAAGAACTTTTGAGGTAAAGAAAAGCTCAGCTCGTAGGTGCCAAGACCTCCAAAGCTGTGAATGGGCAAAACTGAACTTAGCTCTCCTCCCAAAAAACCTAGAAAGAGTTCCACTGAGGGAACCAAGCCAAGAAGCAAAATTAAGCTCAAAAACTTCAGAAGACTTGAAATCACAGAAAGGGAAGATGCAAAGGTGGATGTTAAAAGGTTACCCTTAAAGTTTTTGAACTTAGATACTGGAATGTGAATAAAAAGAGAGATAAAAAATAAAAAAAGGGATAATATGTAAAATCTAAAATCTCCTCTATGAAGGGCATAAAAAAAGGTTAAAAGCACAAAGAGGGCAATAAGGTCTAAAATCCTACCCCACAGAAAAATCCCCACAGATTTTTGAAGACTCACACCTAAACGTTTTGAGTAGTAAAACCAGCTTAACTCTCCAGTTCTTGCAGGTAATAGGTTGTTCAAAAATACATTTGCGCTGTTTATTAAAAAGCACTGGAAGAAAGAAAGCTCCTTAAGAAGGATCTTCCACCTCAGGCTTCTGCTAAGATGGCTCAGCCCATAAAAAAGGCTTGCCCAAAGGAAGTCCTTTAAGGAAACCTCCGCAAGGAGGGAGAGAATTTCCTTGGGTGGAAGAAAGTAAAAAAGGAGGGAAAGGAAGATTAAAGTTAAAAGAAGAGGAAGTAATCTTTTCAATCCTGTGGCACGTCGTGGATCACGATCCTTTTGCCCGCCATACGAGACAGGATTTCTATGGCAACCTCTACACCGGAACCCGCGCAGGAGGTAAAGTGGGAACTAAGGCCTGCCAATGTGCCCACCACAAAGAGGTTTGGCATCGCCTCAAAATCTTTGTGCTTTATCATAACCCTTCCCGGTTTTGGAGATTTGGGATTTTCCCCCACTTCAAGCTCCAAGCCCTTTATGGAAAATTCCTTAAAGCCTCCAGCCAAAACCACATACTTGGCACTGTACTCTTTACCTGTTTCTGTATATACCTTGTAAATTTCTCCCTCTTTTTTTATCTCAACTACTTTTTCCTCGGAGAACTCCACACCGCCCCAGTCCTCTATCTGTTCCCTTATAACCTCCAGAAGCTGAGTGCCAGCTATGGGTTGGACGCCCGGTACATTCTTCAGATATGCCTTGCGTAGGTCCGATTTGCCCGTGTCAAATACCAGATAAGTTCTACCTTCTGCCCAGTCCCAATTCCTTCCTCTTGAAGAAGCTAAGGTGAGGGCACAGGCTAAACCACTCGCTCCTCCACCTACAATGATCACGTCATACATGGCTAACATTATACCTTAACAAAGACAAAGTTTCCATCGGAATAATCCACGCGCACCCTATCTCCTTCTTTGATCTCTCCTCTTATGATCTTGTCCGCCAACGGATTTTCCAAGTATCTTTGAATAGTCCTTTTGAGAGGTCTTGCACCGTATGCGGGCTCATAACCAAGCTTTACAAGTTGCTCTTTGGCTTGCTCTGTGAGTTCAAGGTGTATGTTTTTATCTGCAAGGCGTTTATTGACGCTCTGGACCAAAAGATCCACGATCTGAAGCAGTTCCTTCATGGTTAGAGGCTTAAAGACGATAATTTCGTCTATTCTGTTGAGAAATTCTGGCCTGAAGTGGTATTTTAGCTCCTCAAGGACCTTTTCCTTTGCCTTTTCAAATTCCCTCTCTATAGCCTTTTCATCTCCGTCAAAGGGTATGCTGAGCAAATACTGGGAGCCTATGTTGGAGGTCATAATTATCACTGTGTTTCTAAAATCTACCGTTCTGCCGTGAGAGTCCGTTAGCCTTCCGTCGTCTAAAACCTGCAGGAACAAGTCAAAAACCCTTGGGTGTGCCTTTTCCACCTCATCCAAGAGGATCACCGAGTAGGGCTTCCTTCTCACCGCTTCTGTAAGCTTTCCACCCTCCTCGTAGCCCACGTATCCGGGAGGAGCGCCTATGAGTTTGGCTACACTGTGTTCCTCTTTGAACTCGGACATGTCAAGCCTTATCATAGCATCCTCTTCGCCAAAGAGGAGTTCTGCAAGAGCTTTGGAAAGCTCTGTCTTACCCACTCCCGTAGGTCCCAAAAAGAGAAAGCTGGCAATGGGTCTCTTGGGATCCTTCAGACCTGCCCTTGCCCTTCTTATAGCTTCCGCTACCGCCTTTACTGCATGCTCTTGGTCTATAACTCTCTTGTGAAGCTCCTCCTCTAACCTTAAGAGCTTTTCCATTTCCTCTTCCCTTAGCTTGGAAAGAGGTATGCCTGTCCACTCGGAAACCACTTGGGCAACGTCCTCTTCTGTAACCACCAGCTCTTGGCTCTTTTTAGCTTCTAATTCTTTAAGCTCCTTCTCAAGCTTTATTTTTTCAATCTTCAGGTTTGCCTCCCTTTCGTAATCTCCCCTTTCAGAAGCCTTTATGATTTCCCTGTCTAACTCTTCCATACGCCTTTTGAGCTCTTGAATTTTTACATCGGTGGAACCTATCCTTGCTAAAAGTTCTTGCTTTTCTTTTTCAAGTTGAGCCTTCTTTATTTTGAGCTGGGCTTCCTTTTCGTAGTTGCCCTCAAGGAAGGCTTTTTGGATTTCCTCATCCAAAGCTTTTATTTTTCTTTCCAGCTCTTGAACCTCTGGTGGGACAGAAACCGCCGAGAGCTTTTTCCTTGCACAGGCTTGATCCAAGGCATCTATTGCCTTGTCGGGAAGCTTTCTGAAGGTTACGAACCTCTTGGTTAGCTTTACCGCAGCTTCTATGGCAGAGTCGGAGATTTTAACCTTGTGATGGTTTTCAAGCCTTGGGCGTAGTCCCTTTAGGATTTCTATGGTTTCCTCCTCGCTGGGTTCATCCACATATATGGGCTGGAACCTTCTTTCTAAGGCTGGGTCTTTTTCTATGTGCTTTCTGTATTCATCTACCGTGGTGGCACCTATGAGCCTTATCTCCCCTCTTGCCAGGGCAGGCTTTAGCATGTTGCCCGCGTCCAAGGAGCCCTCAGCCCTTCCTGCACCTACTACAGTATGAATTTCGTCTATGAAAAGGATTATGTTAGACTTTTGCTTTACCTCCTCTAAAAGGGCTTTTAGCCTCTCTTCAAACTCACCCCTGTATTTGGAACCCGCCACCAAGGAACCCATGTCTATGGCTATGATCTCTTTGTCTTGCAACTCCGCAGGAACTTCCTTGTTGACGATCCTTTGGGCTAAACCTTCCACTATGGCGGTTTTACCAACGCCCGGGTCTCCCACAAGCACTGGATTGTTCTTGGACTTTCTGAGAAGAACCTCTATAACCTGATTGATTTCCTTTTCTCTACCTATGACTGG
The DNA here is from genome assembly GCF_000512735.1 of Thermocrinis ruber. NCBI lineage: Bacteria > Pseudomonadati > Aquificota > Aquificia > Aquificales > Aquificaceae > Thermocrinis > Thermocrinis ruber. The sequence continues at coordinate 780,658 of NZ_CP007028.1, read as the reverse complement.
GTCCAGTTTCCCCTCTCTGGCAAGCTGGGTAAGGTTGGTGCCAAACCTTTCCAGAGGAGACTTTTCTTCCTCTTTTAGCTCTTGGCTTACATCCTTCATCTTTTCACCTCCTATGGTTTCCTTTAATAGTTTATTACCTATGGACTCCTCCACCTCCAACAGGGCTCCCGCTATATGGTATGGTTCCACCTGCGGTGAACCCTCTGCCACCGCTTTGTCTTGAGCCCTTTCCATAACCTTTATTAAGTTTTGGGAATAATCAAAGGTGGGACTCTTACCAAAGACTTTCTTTGCCACCAAATCTATGAACCTTTCAGGAGATAGTCCGATGTCCTTCAGCTGTTCCAAAACAGGAGAGTTTTCCAAGGCTTTTCGGACGAGTCCATCTATGGAGAGCTTGTTTTCAAGAAAGGCCCTCACGTCCTCCCGCTTGAAAACTTCCGAGAGACTCCTTTCTACCCCCTCCAATTGGCTCCTGTATTGGGCTTCTAGGCGTTCAAGCCTTGAATACTCTATTTCAAGCTCTCTCAGGGTCCAGTAATCTCCGTATCTTTTTGCCCTCTCTATTTCTCTTTTGAGCTCTTCCTTTGCCCTTTTTATTTTGTCAAGTTCTATTTGTACCTGTCCTATGTCGGACTTTATTTGCATTATCTTGCTTCTCAGGTCTATTAGATGCTTAGCCTCTTGGTCTGCCACCTTTTCAAGCTGAGCCTTCACCTTTTGCAGATAATCTCCCACCCTCTTTAAAAACTCCTTCGGTTCTATACCTCTTTTTTCCAAATACTTTCTCAGGGCAGACTTCTCATCGGAGAGCATCACAAATAGCAGGTGGTCTGTGTCAACCTTGGTATCCCCTTGAGCTTGTGCCAGCTCCTTTGCCCTGTTCAAATACTCTAAAGCCTTGGCAGACAGCATGTTTTCACTAAACATCCTTCACCTCCAAGATTGATATGGATGTTAATAATAATCTTTAGTAAGATTTTGTCAAGTTTTAGTGGGAGTCAGAAACAGTGGCATGGTTGGATAGGTAGTCCGGACGAACTTCTTTTACCCCTTGACTGTTCCAAAGATTTTTGGTATAATAAAAAATATCAATTGTGCCCCCGTCGTCTAGCCCGGTCAAGGACACCGCCCTTTCAAGGCGGAGAACGCGGGTTCAAATCCCGCCGGGGGTGCTTAAAAAACACCATGGGTAAAGAAAAGCTCCTCTCCGAAGAATACAAAGCAGAAGATATAAAAGCAGTAACCGGTTTAGAGCACGTCAGAATAAGACCTTCTATGTATATAGGGGATGTGGGAGAGAGGGGTTTGCACCACCTCATCTGGGAGATCCTGGACAACGCAGTAGATGAGCATATGGCTGGCTATGCGGACAGGATCTCCATCATTATCCACGAAGACAACTCCGTAACCGTAGAGGACAACGGAAGGGGCATACCGGTAGATATCCATCCTGAGATGGGTATTCCTGCGGTGCAGATGGTCTTTACCATACTGGGTGCGGGTGGAAAATTTGACAAGAAGGCATACAAATACTCAGGGGGACTTCACGGAGTTGGTGCATCTGTGGTCAATGCCCTTTCTGAGTGGTTGGTGGTGGAGGTTTACAGAGACGGAAAGATCTACAAGCAGGAGTATATAAGGGGTGTGCCAGTCACTGAAGTGCAGGTGGTTGGTTCCACCACAAAGAGGGGCACCAAGATAACCTTTAAGCCAGATCCAGAAATTTTTGAGACAACCAAAATCAAATTTGATATAGTAGAAAAACGCGTAAGGGAGCTTGCCTATTTAAACCCAGAGTGTAAGTTCTTTTTAAAGGACGAAAGGTCTGGCAGGGAGGTCTTTTACCACTTTACCAAGGGCATAGAGGAGCTGGTTTCCTATTTAGCCCAGGGAAAGGAACGCCTCTTTGAAAAGGTTATAAGAATAAAAGGAGAGCAGGAAGGAGTTTTGGTAGACATAGCCTTTACTTACACAAGGGATTACAAAGAGATCACAGAGAGCTTTGTGAACAACATAAAGACTGTAGATGGGGGCACTCACGTAACGGGTTTTAGGTCTGGGCTTACCAAGGCAGTTATGAGGGCTCTGCCCAGCCTAAAAATTCAAAAGGAGTTAAAAGAAACCATTACGGGGGATGATCTGAGGGAAGGTTTGGTGGCGGTCATCTCTTGCAAGGTGCTAGAACCTCAGTTTGAGGGGCAAACTAAAACAAAACTGGGAAATCAAAACGTAAAGAACATAACAGAATCCATAGTTTATGAACAGCTTTCTGATTTCTTTGAAGACAACAGGGATATCCTCCGGCTCACAGTGGAAAAGGCTATTGAAGCGGCGCTGGCGAGGGAGGCGGCAAAGAAGGCAAAGGAACTGGTCAGGAGAAAATCTCCCCTGGAGGATACCACACTGCCCGGTAAGTTGGCAGACTGCTCTGAAAAGGACCCAGAAAAATGCGAGCTCTTTATAGTGGAGGGCGAATCTGCAGGAGGTTCCGCCAAACAGGGAAGGGACAGGAGGTTTCAGGCTATCCTTCCTTTAAGGGGTAAAATCCTCAACGTGGAAAAGGCAAGGCTTGACAAAATTCTATCCAACGAGGAGATAAAGGCGATAGTTAGCTCCCTGGGTACAGGCATAGGGGAAGATATGGACCTTTCCAAGCTCAGGTATCACAAGATAATACTCATGACGGACGCAGACGTGGATGGTTCTCACATTAGAACCCTTCTCTTGACGTTTTTCTATAGATATATGCCAAAAATAATAGAAGCGGGTCATCTTTACATAGCCCAGCCTCCTCTCTACAGGGTCAAAAAGGGGAAAATGACCGTCTATCTTAAGGATGACAGAGAGTTGGAAAACTTTTTGATGGAACATATAAAGAAGGATGTCCTTCTGAGGGATGCGGAAGGAAAGGAGTATAGGGGAGAAAAGCTCTTGGAGCTTTTGAAAACCCTGAAGGAAACGGAGGAAGGATACAGGCTCTTAGTAAAGAAGAAGGGAGAGGAGATTTTGGAAGGCTTGCTAAAGGTTAAGCTCAGGGAAGAAGACCTGAGAGATCCGAGTCTGCTGGATGAAAAAATACGGATGTTGAAAGAGCACCTCAAAAATTATGAAGTATCCACAAGGTTTAACGAGGCTGAATCTGCCTATGAGCTGGTGTTCGTTGATAAAGCCATGGGTAGAAGAGTCATAGTGGATGCGGACCTACTCTCTTCTCTTACATACAAACATCTGTTGGAAGGCATTCCAATAAAGGCACCCGTGGAGGTGACCTTTGATAAGAGAAGCAAAATCATAGACAATCTTCACTCTCTCTTTGATGGAGTTATGGAGCTTGTAAAGGGTAGCTTTGAGATTCAGAGATACAAGGGTTTGGGTGAGATGAACCCAGAACAGCTTTGGGAGACCACTATGAACCCTGCCACCCGGAGGCTTTTGAAGGTTTCTATAGAGGATGCTATAGAGGCAGACAGGATCTTTAACATACTCATGGGAGAGGAAGTGGAGCCAAGGAGAGAGTTCATAATCGCCTACGCGAGGGAGGTCAAAAACTTAGATGTTTAACAGAATATTAGTGGGATTGGATGGTTCTCCCACCAGTTGGAGTGCGGTCCACTACGCCTTTGAGTTTGGAAAAGGGTTGGATGTGCCGGTGGTGGGCATTCATGTAATAGATGAAAGGTTCTTGGAGGAGGGTTTTTTGGAAGATATAGCGGGGGTTTTGGGCTTTAACTATTATGCGGGCATATCGGGAAAGCTCAAAGAGTTCTTTGAAGAGCAGGCAAGCGTTCTTTTGGACGAGTTTTTAGCTTTGGGTAGGAGCAAAGGTGTAAAGGTTTCCTCCTATCAGAGCACTGGCAAGCCCTACCATGTGATTTTGGCCCAAGCGGACCCAGAGGACCTGATTATGCTGGGAAAGAAATCTCACAAGCCGGTGTCTGGTTTTCTTTTGGGTTCAACCACCGAGGTCGTAGCCCGAAGGTCTCCGTGTCCCGTCTTTGTAGCAGTGGAGCAGAAAAAAGACATAAAGAAAATTTGCGTAGCATACAATGGCAGTGAGCCCTCCAAAAGAGCACTACATATGGGTAAGCTAATAGGAAAGCTCTTTGATGGAGAAGTGTATGCGGTCCATGTGGGAGAAGGTGATCTCTCCGCAGAGGTGGGAGAGGGTGTGCGTTATGTTAGGCTCTCTGGCATTCCGGAGGAAAAACTGGTAGAATATTCTAAGGATATGGACCTAATGCTATTAGGAGCCTTCTCCAAGGGGAGGATAATGGAGCTCTTCTTAGGAAGCGTAACAACCTTTGTTATGCACCATACTAACATACCTCTACTTTTGGTGAAGTGAGATGGGAAAGCTTTATGTGGTAGGAACACCTATAGGTAACCTCAAGGATATAACCTTTAGGGCTATAGAGGTCCTTCAATCTGTCAATTTTATAGCCTGCGAGGACACTCGCAGAACCTCTATTCTTCTCAATCACTACAAGATAGAGGGTAAAAAGCTCCTCTCTTATTATGAACCGAAGGAAAGCGTGCAGGTGCCAAAGATCATCAAACTCCTTGAGAAGGAAGATGTTGCCTTAGTGACGGATGCGGGAATGCCTTCTATCTCGGACCCAGGATACAAGCTCATAAGGGCGTGCATTGAAAAGGGTATACCGGTAGAAGTGATCCCGGGTCCCAGTGCGGTTTTAACCGCCTTAGTAGGCTCCGGATTACCCACAGACCGCTTTACCTTTGTGGGCTTTTTGCCAAAGAAGGGCTTGAATAACTTCTTGGAGGAACTAAAGGCATACAAAGACAGCACTATAATAGCCTTTGAATCTCCCAACAGAGTGCTAAAGTCCTTGGAAGCCATAAAAGAAGTGTACGGAGAAAACACCACCGTGTGCATAGCGAGGGAGCTAACCAAATTGCATGAAGAGTACATAAGGGGTAGGGCGGTAGAAGTTTTGGAGGAGCTGAATAAAAGAGGAGAGATAAAGGGAGAGATCGTTATTCTGTGGCGTATGGTTGAAGATTGAGCAGTTCAAAGATTCTTTTGTTCCTTATTGAATGTCTTCTTTCCCAAACCCTGTTTTGCACCTCCCACAGGTCTATCATCAGCTCAAACCTTCCCACTTTAGTGTTGTAGTCTTTTATCAACTCCACAATCTCTAGAAGTTCTTCTTCCTCTCCTTCTTCCAGCTTGATAATGCAAAGCTCTACAAAATGTTTAGCCAAACGATGTGCTTTTAGGTCCAAGCCAAGCTGTTGTGCTCTGTTAAAAAGCTCCTTAATAGCCTTTACATCTTTGTCCTTTACCAAGAGTTCTTTTAACTTTAACTTCAGGAGGAGCTCCGTGTGGCCTTTCACATCCTCCAAAAACTCAAAGTTTTTGGATTTGGAATAGTAAGCTACCTCTTCCAAAAGGTACATGTAATCGGATAAAAAGCTAAGGTATCCCTCTTCAAAGGACTCCATCCAGCTTTTCAGTATTCTTCCCAAGAATCTATCCGGCACTTCCTCAAGGTTTAATTCCTCCCATTCAATTTCAAAGGAGAAAGTTTCCTCCGTCTCTGGGTCCTTTAGCTTCACAGAAAAGCCCTCTTCTTTTTCTTGAACTTCGTATTCCCAGCGCCCAAGGGTTTTTTCCTCCAAAAGATGTAAAAATACAGCGGTTTTGGCTATGGTTTTTGGCTCATAAACCTGAGGTTTAACCAGTTTTTCCCAAACGCCAAGCCCATTTCCGTAAGCTAAAACATTGCTCGGTGCCTCCTGTAGGTATTCCTTTAGCACCTTTTCACCATCTTCAAGTTCCAACAGGTCTATTGCCCTTTTGGCAAACAAAAGATTTTTAACCGTTTCTATGCCGGATATGTCCGCAAAAAACCAGCCGTCAGAGGAAAAGGCAAAGTGCATGTATTTGATGGCAGAAAGGGATTTGAAAACTTCAACGATTTCCTTTGCAGACAGACGCCTTTTGGCATGTTTTCTTAGAAAGTCCTCCTTTGCGGACTGCGAATAGTTCTCCAATATCACATCTACATAATCTAAGAGGGCAAGCTTTGGTTCTCTTAGGTATTTCTCAAGGATTGAATAAGCCTTTTCTTTTACCATGCTCCGCAGGTTCTCCAAGCCTTCCCTGAGAGGTGCCCTCCACTTTTGATGCCAGCCCGGAAGCCCTCCCGCCGAACAGCCACAGTTGGACCTCCACCTTTCAATGCCATGCACACAGCTCCAAGAGGTATAGGGCACAAGTTCTCCTCTTTGGTTTGGCTTTCGGGCTCTGTAGTAATCCTCCAAGGTGGTAAAGTCGTCGGGATATTTTTTGAAGAGGTAGGCAAGGGCAAGCTCGCCAAACTTTTTGTGATGCCCAAAGGTCTCTCCGTCGGTGGCAATAACCACCGGTGGTTCCTTGCTTTTCATAAGTTGATGCAGTCTTTCCGCGGACACCAAAAGCTCTCCAAAGGACACACCATGGGAAAGTTCTCCATCATAGACAAAAACCGCCAAGTCTTCCACCCAAAGGTATTTGGCGTTGCCCTTGACCTGATGGGGTGCAAGGATTACAAACTCTATGCCGTGTTTTTTCAAAAGCCTTAAGGTTTCATAATCCACCGCCAACTCAGGAAGCCAAAAACCCAAAGGCTTTCTACCAAAGAACCTTTCGTAAGCCCTTATACCCCAAACTATCTGAACTTCTCTGTCCTCCAAAGGGTCCAGTGGAAGGATGGTGTGGTTAAAGGTGCTTGCCAGGGTGTGTTCTCTTCCTTCCTTTACCTTTTCCAAAAGCTCGGGATGCTTTTTTTCCAACCAATGGGTTAAGGTCCATCCCATGTTAAAACTGAGATGCTTGTAGCCGTTGATGATGTCTTTGGTTGTGCCATCTTCTCTATAGTGGGCATAGGCTACGGGTAAATAGCATTCTCTGTATATTCTCTCGTTCCAGTCTTCAAAGGGATGGGCACCCTCTTCCAAGGGGATCTCTTCCAAGTAGGGATTTTCCCTAAAGGGTTGGTAAAAGTGTCCGTGGATGATTAGATTTTTCATCTTTCTATAAAAAAGCCCATCTTTTCAAACTTCTTTATGCGTTGATTTACAAGCTCTTGAGAGTTCATGGTTAGCAGAGGTTTAAGGTGTTTTTTTATGCATCGTTTTAAAACCCTTGCGGTACGGACAGGATCCCAGTGGGCGGAGCCAAGGGGCTCAGGAACTATAGCGTCTATGACCTTTAGCTCCAGCAGGTCTTTGGCAGTCAGCTTTAGAGCCCTTGACGCATCCTTTACCTTTGATTGGTCTTTCCACAGGATAGCCGCACAGCCCTCGGGAGATATAACTGAGTATATGGAGTTTTGAAGCATTAGAACCACATTTGCTACCCCCAGAGCCAAGGCACCACCAGAGCCACCCTCTCCTATAACCACCGCGATCACCGGCACCTTCAGGTATCCAAAGGTGTATAGACTTTCTGCTATTGCTTCAGACTGTCCCCTCTCCTCAGCCCCTATGCCTGGGTAAGCCCCGGGCGTATCCACAAAGGTAATCACCGGCAGGCAGTAGTGTTCTGCCAGCTTTGCCACCCTTATTGCCTTTCGGTAGCCTTCTGGGTGCGGCATGCCAAAGTTTCTCTCCATTTTTTCTTTGGTAGTTCTGCCCTTTTCGTGGCCTATGATGGCAATGGGCAAGTCATCTAAATAACCAAAGCCTGCAACTATAGCCTTATCGTCTCCAAACCTCCTGTCTCCGTGAAGTTCTATAAAGTCCTTAAAGATCAGTCCTATGTAGTCTATGGTGTGGGGTCTTTGGGGATGCCTTGCCAACTGCACCCTTTCCCAAGGGTCAAGCTTGGAGTATATCTCCTTTGCCTTTTTCCTAAACTCCCTCTGCAATCTTCTGAGCTCCTTTTCCTTTTCCTTCTCTCCCAGCTGATAGAGCCTTTTTAACTGACTTATCTTTTGGTGAAGCTCCACCAGTTCCTTTTCAAAGTCCAAGAACATCAGAAAGATTATAAAACTTCCAGTAGAAGATCCAAATATACCGCACCACCCACCGCTTTGGAACTGAGAAACAACTCATCGTACCGCCCACCCCCCGCAATGGGATAGCCAACCTCTGGATGGAAGACTTCAAAAACTATGCCCGTGTAATATTCTTGAAGCCTAATCTCCGAAAGGTCATAAAGCACCTTTACACCTGCTTCTCTGAGAAGACTTCCAAGATGCCTTAACTCTTCGCATTGGGAAGAATATTCCTTAAACCTCTCAGAAAACTCCTCAAGGACCTCCTCCCCACCGTAAGCCCTTAGAAGGTGGTATAATGGGTCTTCTTCTTTTAGTCCGTAGAAGTTCTTCTTCCTTAGCCTTTCTTTGGCATATTTGTCTTTGCACAGTCCTTTAACTATTTGAGTGTGCCCCAAGATCACCGAAAGCTCCTCCAGACCCATAGCTTTTAAGTACTCCACCAGCCTTTTTATTACTTCATACTCTCCTTCCGGAAAGGGCACCCCTATGAGCTCTATGCCCATCTGAAACCTTTCCATCTCCTTTGGAGAAAATACCGGACCCCAGTAGAAGACCCGCAAAGGCAGTTGAACCTCCCGCAGGCTGTTTAAAAATCTCATAAGGCTCAGCGTCCAGTCGGACCTTAGGGCGAGTATACTGCGATCTGTTTGTGTGCCAATCAAAAAGGGAGAAAGCCCCCAACTTTCTGGCGAATAAACCTCCAAGGTGGGAAGCTGGACAAACTGATAGTCCTCAAAGAGCTCGCATGCCAAGAGAAAGGATTTTTTCAGCTTTTGGGCATCCTCAAAGTTAAAAAATCTTTCACCCTCGGGAATTTGGCGTGCCATCTGCTAAAATTATAAGGGATGCTTAAAGTTAGGCGAGAGTGAGAATCTTGGGAAAAGGTTTTGCTTAACCATTTCTTAACAGAAAAGGTTTAATATTAAAACTATGGCAGGGGCAAAAGTGGAAAGGCTTATAAAAGAGTTGGAAGATAGGAAAAGTTTTTATGAACGCTGTCTGCGCAAAGGCGAAAGGAGAAGAAAGAGGGAGAGGGACCAATTTTTAACAGAGAAAGACAGAACCATACTGATTGAGTCTTTCGTGCTGGGTGGAATCATAGAAAATCTCATCACCAAAGTCATAAACAGGCTCTTTTAAGTCTTAGCAGAACTATCTAAGGATAACTGGGAAAAGTATGGGAAGTAGTATTAAACAGAAGCTTAGCTTGAGTTTTATGGCGCTGAGTTGGACTATGTTGGCGCTTTACGAGGTATTTGCTAAAATTATAAGGAATGCTTAAAAGCCTAACAAAAGAAGAGAAGAGAGTTATCCTTGGCATATCCTTTGCTGTGGCTGTTCGGATGTTAGGGCTCTTCTTGCTACTGCCCGTTCTTTCACCCTACTTGAAAACCCTTGACGGTGCCACTCCTCTTCTGATAGGGCTTGCCATAGGCGTGTATGGCTTTTCTCAAGCCTTTTTGCAGATCCCCTTTGGTTATCTATCGGATAAGCTGGGGAGAAAGCCTGTAATAATCTTTGGGATGGCAACCTACATACTGGGCAGTTTGATGGGTGGAATGGCAAAGAATATTTGGTTTATGGTGTTGGCAAGGTTCATTCAGGGCTTTGGTGCAGTATCCTCAGCCATGACTGCCCTCTCTGCAGACCTAACAAGGGAGGAGGTGCGAACCAGAGCTTTTGCCTTCATAGGTGCATCCATAAGCTTGGTTTTTACCCTCAGCATTGTGTTTGCCCCCATCGTGGCGGGCACCTTGGGAGTGCCCTTTATCTTTTACCTTACAGCCTTCCTTAGCCTTTTGGCTACCCTGTATGTTGCCCTTTTTATACCAGAGCCCAAAAACCATCACAGGGAAATAGAGCCCACCCTTAGGAACTTTTCCCTTGTTTTAAAGGATAAAAACCAAGCCTTTTTGAACCTTTCCATAGCCCTACTGCATGCCTTTTTGGTGGTGGTTTTCACGGTGGTGCCCTATCAGTTAGTTTATGAATATCAATTTCCAAAGGTTCAGCACTGGAAGGTTTACCTACCAGCCCTTTTGCTCTCTTTGGCCCTTATGGTGCCCTCCGTAGTTTATGCAGAAAAGAGGAAAAAGTTCCGAGAGGTTTTCTTGCTGGGTGTTTTGCTCATAGCCTTGGGGTTTATGCTGTCTTTTCTTAAAAACTCCTTTTTTACTTTGGTCCTTTTAGTTTTCTTCTTTTTGGTGGGCTTTCATCTTTTGGAGCCCATTATTCCCTCTTTACTAACACGGCTTACCCACAGGGATATAAGGGGACTTTCCCTTGGCTTTTTTAACACCACCCAGTTTGTGGGTGCATTTTTGGGCGGGCTTTGGGGCGGTTTTGTTTTAAAGCATGGGCTCATTTACATGACTGTCTTGGGCTTTCTCTTTTCCCTCCTTTGGTTTTTTGGGGCTTACCTTTGGTTTAAAAGGCTGTAAAATATTTCTGTGAGGTTTTTCATTCTTGCCTCCCAGTCTAAAAGGAGGGTGGAAATTCTCAAGATGCTTGGCTACCACTTCTTTGTGGTGCCATCTTTGGCACAGGAACGCAACGAGGGAGAACCGCTGATAGTTGCCAGAAGGAACGCCTACGATAAAGCCCTTAAGGTTTGGAAGGAGTACAAGTTTGCCACCGTCTTGGGGGCAGACACGGTGGTAGTGTTGGGCAAAAAGCTTCTGGGAAAGCCAAGGGACAAAGAACACGCAAAGGCTATGCTTTTGAGCCTTTCGGGCAAGTGGCACAAAGTGATCACTGCGGTAGCCATAATATCCCCCAAGGGAAGGGTGCTTTTCCACGACACCGCCTGGGTTAAATTTAGAAACATTGACGAAGGGGAGATAGATGAATACATTAAAACAGGGGAACCTATGGATAAAGCTGGAGCCTATGCGGTGCAGGGGTATGGTGCCAGGTTTGTGGAAAAGATCCGAGGAGACTTCTACACGGTCATGGGTCTTCCGGTGGTTAAAACGGACCTTTTCCTTAGGCGTCTTCTTGATTAGCCTGAGCGCCTGTGCGTGGGTTTCGGTTGGAGTGGGCACAGATGGTTCCAATGTAAATATTGGAGTAGGCACCCAAATACAGATTCAACATCGGAGGTAAGAGATGAAGGAGTGCATCTTTTGCAAGATCATAAGCAAAGAGGTCCCCTCAAAGGGTGTTTATGAGGATGAGTTGGTCTATGCCTTTCATGACATTAATCCCGTTGCCCCCGTCCACATACTGATAGTTCCCAAAAAGCACATCTTTGGTGTTCAGACCTTAGAGCCCGAGGACGAGCCCATAGTGGGACATATGTTCTACGTGGCAAGAAGGCTCGGAGAGGAGCTTGGTTTGATAAAAGGGGAGGACCTAAAGGGTGGCTACAGGCTTGTGTTCAATGTGGGTGAGGATGCGGGTCAGAGCGTCTTTCATTTGCACCTGCACCTTATAGGGGGTAGGAAGATGACTTGGCCTCCGGGTTGATGTCTTCCCAGCTCTATCAGTTTTTACTCAAAAAGGGCTTAGAGCCAAGAAAGGCACAGGAAGAGTTTTTCCGCATAGTCCACAAAACCATAGAGGAGGGTTCCATAAGCATAGTCCAGGCTCCCACGGGCACTGGCAAAACCTACGGCTACCTTATACCCATAATAGAACGGGGCGAAAAAGCCATCATATCCACTGGCACAAAGCTCTTGCAAGAGCAACTGAGAAGGGACATTGAAACCCTCAGGAGCTATTACTTTTACCTCACGGGGGAGGATGTGGATTATTTGGTGCTCAAGGGTAAGTCCAACTATCTTTGTCTGGATCGGCTAAAGGCTATGCCCTCTGACCAAGTGCCCGCAGAACTTGAGGACCTATTAGGCAGCCAATGGGACGGAGATGTGGAGTTTGCACGGGTAGAGCCTGAGTTTTGGTCTAAGGTGTGCGTGGATGATGACTACTGCACGCCTCACTACAGAAGCATATGCAAATATAGGGATGAGTGCTACTATTGGGCAAAGCTCAAAAGAAGGGAAAAGAAGGCAAGGATTCTTATCATCAACCACGCCCTGTTGGCTTTAAAGGACTTTGAGGACCCACAGGAACGCCTCTTGGTAATAGATGAAGCCCACGAGTTAGACAAATACATAACCTCCTCTTTAACTGACGGCATATCCACCTACACCTTAAGGGTGGAGATCATGGAAAGGATCCTACAATTTTTGCCCGATGCGGACAATGTGGATGTGGAGGGGTTCTTTGAAAGGAACTTCTCTGGGCTTTTTAAATCAGAACAAGAACATGTGCCTCTGCAGGACTTGGGACCCTATGTGAAGGACTTTGAGGATAGCATCCTAAAGCCCTTAAACCTGTATCACAAGAGAATAAGGGAAAAGCTAATCTCAGAGGTCCACGACTTTTTAACGTCCTCCATGTGGGTAAGCGAAAAGTTTGCGGAGTATCTGAGGCGTTCAATGCTTTTGGACTGGGAGGAATACTTTCAGCTTAAAGTAGGCTTTGAAGAACCTTCAGAAGAGGAAGAAAAGCTCATAAAAAAGTTGAAGAGCTACGAGCTTTTGGAAAGGCGTCTCCAAAGGGTAAAGGACTTTTACAAGAGTATGAAAGAGCGTCCCGCAGAACTTGGCTTTGCGGTAAGTAGAAAGTGGAGCAGTAAGTTAAGGACTTTCAACTACCGACTGGAGAGGTTCCCCGTATTTCCCGCCGGATACTTTGACCTGAATGGTTATAAGGGAGTGGTTATAACCTCCGCCACCGCAGACCCAGAGGACCTCTACTACACTATGGGCATAGTGGGCAACTACTATGAACTTCCCCACAGCTTTCCCTACGAAAGGGTAGAGTTTGTGGTCTATGGGGTAAGTCCAAAGGAGAAAAAGGAATGGGAAGAGTGCTTAAGGTTTGCCTACAAAAGGCTCAGAACTCTTTATGACAAAGTTTTGGTACTACTTACCAACAAAGAACAGATTGAACTTTTTAAGGGAGAGGAAGGCTTAGCTGTTCAGGGAGAAGACAGGCTCTCCTTTTTGGTGGAAGCCCTAAGAAGAGGAGACATAAAGGCACTGGTTGGGCTTGATAGTCTTTGGTTTGGTGTGGATGTTAAAGGAAGAAAGGGACTTTTGATGGCAAAACTGCCCTTTGACAGCCCAGAGGACCCTCTAACTTACCACAGGATCAGATATCTGCGAGAGATCGGAGAGGACCCCTTTGAATACCAAAAGAGAAAAGCCCTAATAAAGTTCAGACAGGGCATAGGAAGGCTCATGAGGAGCAAAGAGGACGAAGGGACCATAATTCTCTGTGATAGGAGGATCTTTAAGTTCAAAGAGTTCAAACGAGTGGTGGAGGAGTTAGGTATGAGAATAAAATACATAAAGAATGCGTAAGTGTGTGGCGGTAATAGGCTCCTCCCAAGCCAACGAAGAGGAGTATGAGGTAGCCTATCAAGTTGGAAGACACTTGGCTAAAAAGGATGTTGTTGTGGTCTGTGGTGGAAGGGGTGGAGTTATGGAGGCGGTTTGCAAGGGTGCCAAGGAGGAGGGAGGCATAACGGTGGGCATCTTAACCACCTACACGGGCGAAGAAGCAAACCCTTATGTGGATATAAAGATCAACACGGGCATGAGTTGGAACAGAAACCCCATAGTGGTGGCGAGCGGAGAGTTTGTGGTTGCCATAGGAGGACACTGGGGAACCCTCTCCGAGATTGCCTACGCCCTAATTCTCGGAAAAAAGGTCATAGGCTACAAAACCCACCCAATAGAGGGAGTTAAGCAAGTCCATAGTCTGCAGGCCCTTCTGGCTGAAATAGACCTCTCCCTTGAAAAAATGTAAAATTTGATTATTTTTCTCAATTATGACAAACAGCCTTTTATTTTTGGAGGATATGCTATTTAGAACACTCTCCAAAGAAATAGAAGAGCGCCATAGGGAGGTGTTAGCCCTTTACAGCCATGACCTAGAAATAACCAACATTGCCAACAGTATAAAAAGGCTGTGCGACCATATTTTTGAAATTTACAAAGGCATACCGGACCCCTCAAGGAAGCTGGACGAGAATCTGTATTCAACCCTCTACTATCTTCTCAAAGATATGAGCATAACCCTTTACGACCTGACCATCGCAGAGGGAGAACAGCTATACTACGTAATATCCTCTGCCTATCAGAAGCTAAACGGTGCCGCTAATCTCCTTGAGAGGCTAATGCTCTGACTTCCTTCAGCACCTCCTCGGGTGGGATCTGCAGGCACTTATAGGTGCGGTACTTACACTCCCCTTTTCCGTGCAATGTGCAAGGCTGGCATGGAAGGTTCTTTATGATAACCTTTCCCTCCTCTGGTAGAAGGGAAAAACCCAAGGTGGGATGGGTTGCCCCATAAATTTGCACCGCCTTTGTGCCCACAGCCCTCGCAACGTGCAAAAGCCCAGAATCGTTTCCTACAAAAACCTTTGCCAATTTAATGATGCCCGCAGTGTCCAAGAGGGAAAGCTTACCGCAGAGGTTTTGGGCATTGGTTTTTTCAAAGCCCTCGCACTCTCCTGGGCTACCCACCAAAACCACTTTATAGCCCTCCCTCTCAAGCCCGAGGGCTAACTCTCTAAAAAAAGGATATCTCTTTTTCTTGTACCTTGCTCCCGGTCCGAGTGCCACAAAGCCCTCGCCGTAGTTTTTTTTGAGCAGTTCCAACCTCTCCTCAGATATAAGAAGGGAAGGTCTGTAGCCTTCTTCTCCAACGGCTTTTAGATAGGCAGACACCACGCTGTAGGGCTTTCTAAAGATGGGAAACCTCAGGGCAAGCCGTCTTCTTAGGCTATCCTTTGGGTAGCTTCTCCAATTTCCTCTAAGGAGTAGTCTTAGGACAAGGGTCTTTAAATTTTTGTGCAGGTCTAAGTAAAGGTCAAAGCCTCTAAGTAGGTCAAGCCGGTTAAAGAGTTCATCTTTTCTTATCTGGATAACCTCAACCCTTGGGTCTTCCAAAAAGAGCTCGCCGTAGGGTGGATGGGTAAGAAGGTAGGGCTTGTAGCCCCTTTTTATGAGAGGCTCAAAAAGGCAGGAGGTCAGCACCACATCCCCAAGGGAGGAAAATCTAATCAGCAACGCCCTTTTATCCACCGCTAACGGGGGGTATCACCGCAACTGTTTCCCCGCCCTTTAAGATAAAGTCCTCCCCCACATACTCTTGATT
Organism: Thermocrinis ruber; assembly: GCF_000512735.1. Taxonomy (NCBI): domain Bacteria; kingdom Pseudomonadati; phylum Aquificota; class Aquificia; order Aquificales; family Aquificaceae; genus Thermocrinis; species Thermocrinis ruber. Next base: position 765,479 of record NZ_CP007028.1, on the reverse strand, counting down.
GACTGCAAAAAGGCAGACTTTAAGAACATCCGCTAGATGGGGTTCCCTTTCTATGAGCAGTCTTCTTAACTCCCCTACACTACCAGAGAATTCTAGCATCTCCTCCTGCTTTCCAAGCTTTTCCCTCAGTATGGCAAAGTATAAAAGTCTTATCATCTCAGTCCACCTTCAAAACGCTCAAAAATGCCTCTTGAGGCAGTTCCACCTTGCCAAACTGTTTGAGCCTCTTTTTACCCTCCTTTTGCTTTTCTAAGAGCTTTTTCTTTCTTGTAACGTCTCCGCCGTAGCACTTGGCAGTTACGTTTGCCCTGAGGGGTGGAATCCTTTCGGATGCTATTATCTTATTGCCAATGCCAGCTTGCACCTTAACCTCAAAGAGCTGTCTTGGTATGGTGTCCTTGAGCTTTTCCACCAACTGCCTTGCCCTTCTGTAAGCCTTGTCCCTATGAACTATGAAGGATAACGCATCCACTGGTTCGTTGTTTATAAAGACGTTCAACCTCACCAGGTCCTCTTCCTTATAGCCTATGAACTCGTAATCGTAGGATGCATATCCCCTTGATAGGCTCTTTATCTTATCATGAAAATCCAGAAGGATCTCACTGAGGGGCATCTCATATTCTAACATAACTGTGTTTGGGTCTAAGTACTTAAAGCCCTTTTGAATGCCTCTCTTCTCTTGGCATAAGTTCATAATAGAGCCCACGTATTCCTTGGGTGTGATTATGGTTACGTTTACGAAAGGCTCCTCTATGGCTTCTATTAAGCCCCAATTCTCGGGTAGCTCGGAGGGGTTCTTGATTTCCTTCACAGTGCCATTTTTAAAACGCACCCTGTAGACCACACTGGGTGCGGTGGTAATCAGTCCTACGCCGTATTCCCTCTCAAGCCTCTCTTGGACGATCTCCATGTGCAAAAGCCCCAAAAAGCCCACACGAAAGCCCATTCCAAGGGCTGGTGATGTCTCCGGCTCGTAATAAATGGCTGCGTCGTTTATGGCATACTTCTCCAAAGCATCCCTTAGTTCTTCAAAGGTGTAGCCTTCAGAGGGGTATAGCCCCGCAAAGACCATAGGTTTAGCTGGTCTAAAACCGGGAACTGGACTGTCTGCAGGTCTTTTTGCATCGGTGATGGTGTCTCCAACCCTTATGTCCCTAACATCCTTTATGGACGCTGCAATGTATCCTACCTCTCCTGCAGAGAGCTTTTCAAACTTGGTCATCTTGGGTGTTTGGGCTCCCACCTCCGTTACCTCAAACTCTTTGCCCGTGGAAAAGAGTTTAATCTTTGTTCCGGGTTTTACCTCTCCATCAAAGACCCTAACAAAAGCCACCGCACCCCTGTAGGGATCGTAATAGGAGTCAAAGATGAGTGCCTTTAATGGAGCCTTTGGGTCTCCCTTTGGAGGAGGAATCCTCTCTATTATGGCGTTAAGTATTTCTTCTATTCCTATACCCTCTTTGGCAGAGGCCAGGATCACATCATCACCATCAAGCCCTAAAATTTCTTCAATCTGTTTTCTAACCCTTTCAGGGTCTGCGGCGGGCAGGTCTATTTTGTTTATGACGGGGATTATTACCAAATCCTGTTCCACCGCCTTCCAAAAGTTGGCTACTGTTTGGGCTTCTATGCCTTGGGTAGCATCCACTAAAAGGATAGCTCCTTCGCAAGCGGCAAGGGCTCTTGAAACCTCGTAGGAGAAATCCACATGTCCCGGGGTATCTATGAGGTGCAAAAGGTAGCCCTTGTGTTCCATTCTTACCGCTTGCAACTTTATGGTTATTCCCCTCTCCCTTTCTATCTCTAAGGTGTCAAGCATCTGTTCTTTTAGTTCTCTTCGAGAAACTGCACCAGTGTATTCCAGCAAACGGTCTGCAAGAGTGGATTTACCATGGTCTACATGGGCTATTATGGAAAAGTTTCTGATTCTTTCCAGCATAGATTCTTAAATTATAAGAGAAAGGTGGAATTATCAAGATGTAGAAAAGGCGGGGGAGAATGACCCCCGCAGGTGATTAATAAACGAGGAATATTTTCACAGCCCTTTGGGTTTTAAAGTCCTTACCAAGTAGGTCTGCTACTTCCTTACCGTAGGCAGCTACCCTTATCTTTCCTATATCAACACCCTTCTTGGCAAGGTAGCTGGCGGTCATTTGGGCTCTCCACATAGAAAGGTTGAAGTTATAGTTAGATGTTCCCCTTTTGTCTGCAAAGCCAACTACCAAGACCTCTCTACCAGATTCCTTTATCTTGTTCACCAGCTCATCCAATTTCTTTGCCTCGGACTTCTTTATGTTGAACTTGTTGAAGTCAAAATGCACAACACCCACTTCCTCCAACTGCCACTTGTAAGGACCCACACCTTCGGTTTTTGGCTGAGGTGCTGGTGGGGGCGGTGGGGGCACCTCTGGCTTTCTAGCTTCCAAAGCCCTTATTCTTCTTTCGTGGTCATCTGCAGTTCTTTCAAGGGAAGAAACCCTCTTTTCCAGGTCGCCTGCCTTGTTGTTGGCTTCCCTTGCCAATCTAAGGGCTTCGTCGGCGTTCTTCTTAGCCTCCATTATGGCCTCAAAGTATCCCTTGTAGCATTGGTCCAAGAGATACTTTGAAAATACCTCCTTGGGGCTACCGCATGGGTCTAAAGGCTTGTCTTGCGCGAACACAACTCCCCCAAGTAAAGAAAGTGCTAACAGGCTCTTTTTCATGGCATCGCCTCCTTTTACGGTTATTATAACATAAAACAAATGAAAATTTCATTAAAATTTCGTTAATCATACTTCTCCTTCTTTATCCTGTCCCTTTCCACACCAAGCCCTTCCAAGATGGAAGCCATATCATCCACAAAGGTAGGTGGTCCGCAGAGGTAGTAAAGATTGTCTCGTAGATTGGGAACTTCCTTTAAGATCATATCTTTGTTTATCCTTCCTGTATAACCCTTCCAATGTTCTGGTATTTCCCTTGTTAAGGTATGCACCACCTTTATGTTTGGAAGCTCAGAGAGTTTATCAAGCTCCTCTCGGTATATGATCTCTTCATAGCTGGTATTTGAGTAAAGAAGTATTGCAGAAACATCCCAAAGCTGGGCACTTTTTATGAACCTTAGCATGCACATTAGGGGCACAATACCACTGCCTGCACCTATTAGAACTATGTTCTTAGACATCTGGGGGAGCCATATAAATTTTCCGTAGGGTCCCTTTATCTTGAACTTGTCTCCTATCTTCACCTCCTGCGTGAGCACCACCGATGCCCTACCTTGGGGTGTGCGCTTTATAGTTAGCTCAAGTTTGTCTTTTTGCGTGGGAGGGCTGGCTATGGAGTAAGCCCTTTTTAGAATTTCACCGGTTGGTGGGTAGGGCACCTGTAGCATCACATACTGCCCTGGGTAAAAGTTAAAATCTATGTCCGATATATCAAACACCAAGGTCTTTGTAGTGGGAGTTTCTGTTTTAATTTCTATTACCTGGGACTCAAACTCAATTACGGGTAACTTTTCATTTTCCATAACTTTTAAATTATAGTCTAAGGTTGTTAAAATATTCTTTGATGATAAAAATATACGCCAGTTCAACCTTTGGATTTACAGAGCACTCGGTGGATGAGTTTGGAACGATCCCAAAAGACAGAATTTTATGGATTGACGTGGAAAAGCCAACGGAGGAGGAGATCCTCTGGCTTAAGAGTGCAGTTGGCTTTGAAATGCCACCGAGGGAAGTCTTTGGAGACATAGAGATAAGCAGTAAATACAGAGAAGAAGGTGAAAAGATCTTTATGAATTTCTCTTTTGTCATTCAACAAAAGGAAGACATACTGGTAGAGCCTGTCTTTTTCTTCCTCAAGGGTAGGTTTATGGTGACCATCCGGTACAGAGATATACCGACCCTTATGATCTTTCAAAGAAGGGTTGAAGTTCAGAGGCTTGTTTTCCAATTTCCGGAGGAGATGTTCTCACAGATCATAAGCATAGAGGTGGATAGAATAGGAGATAGGCTTGAGATCCTTGGAAGGCGTATAAGAAACCTTAGGAAGGAGGTCTTTGAAGAGCAAACGGAGGAGATCTTGAAAGATATATCCTACTATGACGAACTGAATATAACCCTAAGGGAGACAATAAACGAAAAGCTCAGAATTCTCTCTCACTTTGTAAAGAGCCCAAAGATCAACGCCCAAACCAAAAGAGAGATAAAGGTGATTCTTGAGGACCTTTATACGCTCTTGGATTATACAGCCTTTTACATGGACAAAATAGACAGCATACAGAACACACTGATAGGTCTTATAAACGTAAGGCAGAACGAAGCGGTAAAGGTCTTTACAGTTTTGGCAACCATCTTCCTGCCTGCAACCCTCGTAGCAAGCATCTTTGGTATGAACTTTGAAAACATGCCGGAGCTTCACTGGAAGTACGGCTATGTTTATTCCCTTGCCCTGATGGTTATAATCACGGTAGTTCTCATCTTTTGGGTAAAGAGGAAGGGATGGCTTTGAGAAAACTTAAAGAAATCAAGATTGAAGATGTACTTTTGGGCCTTATAGTTTTGTTTGCCATTCTTTACCCTCTCATCATAGCCTTCATCATATACAAGTCAGACCAGCCGGTGGAGGATGAGTTAGTGAACGCTGTGGTGGAATACTTCGAAGAGGGCAAATGCACCTTGGACGGTCCAAAGGGGCTAACAGTGGAAAAGAGAGAAGACTTGGAAAGACTTACAGCCCTATGCCAAAGGATAAACCAAGAGGGCTTTGATCTGAGAAAAAAAGAGGTTGAAGAAGGAAAGGCAATTCTGTATTACGGAAAAAAGGTAAAGGGTATGGAAAGAAAGCTTGTCATTGAGCTTACTATTGAAGGAGACAAGATCACAGGTATAAGAGACTATGAAAAAGGGCGTTGATGTGGGTGGAACCTTTATAAAGGTCCTTTGGGAGGATGGCAGAAGGGAGAAAATCTATGTTAGGGATATATCCCAAAACAGAGAAGAGTTTATAAAAAAGCTAAGGGAAGTTATAAAGGACGGTAGACCATCCAGAGTGGGCGTGGCGGTGGCGGGATTTACCTCCTTAGAGGGAGTGGTGTATAGGTCTCCTAACATCCCTGCCCTGGATGGGGTTGATGTGGGGAAAATTTTGGCAGAGGAAGGAATAGAGGGGGTTGTTATGAACGATGTGAGCGCTGGTGCCTTTGGGGAGTGGTTTTATGACTATAGGGATAGTAAAAGTTTGCTCCTTGTGGCAGTTGGCACCGGTCTTGGGGCAGGCTTTGTTCATGAAGGGAAGGTATTCTTGGGTAGCTGTGGTAGTGCCTTGGAGCTGGGACATCATACAGTGGAAAAGGGAGGTTTTCTCTGCAATTGCGGTAGAAGGGGCTGTTTGGAGGCATACTGTTCCTCCTATGGTTTAGAGAGGTTGTATGAAGTTTTTTCTGGAAGGAAGCTGAAAGATTATCAGATCGTCCAGAGGGCGAAGGATGGGGAGGAAGAAGCCCTAAGAAGTGTGGAGACCTTTAAAGAATACCTTGTTTTGGGTTTGATGAACGCGGTTCATATTCTTAACCCTGATTTGGTGGTGCTTGGTGGAGGGTTGATAGACCAACTTAGGGAGTTTTTGGGAGATTTAGAGATTAGGCTAAAGGACGCGGTGGAAAGTTTGCCCTCTAAGTGTTTGAGGGTCAGATTTTCTGAGTGTGGTGAATTCTGTATGGCACGGGGGGCTTTAGCACTTGCCTTAAGGGACGATTTTTAAGGTATGGAAATTCGTCGTATAGAGGGAGTATTTTTACAGCACGCTTTGGAGACCGTCCAAGGGCTAAAAGCGGAGAACATCAGCAAGCAGATGAGCCTAAAGCTTCTGACCACCGTTCCGCAAGCCCTACTTGACGCTTTTTCCGAGGGTACCATCTTGGAAGGGCGCGTGGTCCAAACCCAAGGTAGAACCCTAAGGGTGATGCTAAACAACCAAGAGCTTGTTGCAGAGAATCTGTCTGACCTTGAAATAAAGGAGGGAGATCAGTTAAAGCTGATGCTTGAAAGTAAAAACCCAATTACCCTGAAGATTGTCTCCTTACAAAGAAGGTTAGACATAGAGCGGGTTCTACAGTTTGTGGTTGATTTTCAGGAGGAACCACCCATAAACTTGGACTTACAAAAACTCCAAGCACTGGTAAAGAACTCTGGGCTTTTTTACGAAAGAAAACTGTTGGACTTCCTTACAGGAAAGGTAGATTTGAAGAGCATTCTTGAGGACACAAAGGCACAACTGCTCAGTAATATCTTTAACTTAGCAGGACAAATTCATGGCGGAGAGGTTAAGGACATAAAAACTATAGACCAGCTATTTGGGATGGTGCTAAAGAGGACAGAGAACCTAAAGGAGATAGAGAATCTCTTAAGGACACTCTATCTTGAGAACTTAAATCACTGGGAGTTTACGCAGTTTGTGAGGCTCGTTGAAAGCATTGGAAAAAAGGAAATTTTGAAGGCTTTAGAAAAGGGGGACAAGGATGCCCTCTTGATACTTTTGAGTAAAGAGCTAAAGAGCATAGAGGACACGCCTGCCGGCAAGAGCTTTAGCTTGGCCTTTGAAAGGCTAAGGCAGTTTAGCCTTTTGGTAAGGGATGAGGAGCTTGGTGATCTTCTTAGAAGCTTTTTCGAGGCGGTGGAGAAAGAAGATATCGGCAAGCTCAGAGAAATTCATAGAAGGCTTGAGAACTTCATAGAAGAGGGTAGAAGACTTTTGCCCTTTAGGGAGAAGATAGAGAAGGATGGTCTTGTATGGCTCCAACAGCTAAACACCATCTCTCAGATGCAGAGGCTCATGATCAATGAGGGCACGGTGGTGCTACCCTTTAAGTGGGAAGGGTACAAGGGGGGAATGCTAATAAGGACGCAAAAGAACGAATACAAGGTTTTTATAAACCTAAACTATCCGGAAGGTTTTGTAAGTGCCATCCTCTCAAGCCCGAAGACAGAAAAGGTAAAAGCCGTAAGCTTGAACTTATACACTAACAATGAGCTTTTCTACAAAAAGATGGAGGAAGGAAAAGCCTTGTTGGAAAGCATGCTGAAAGAGGAAGGTCTTCAACTCAGGGATTTAAAGCTAAACCTACTGCCCTCTTCTCAATCTTTGAAGGAGGTTTTGAAGGAGCATTTTTACGAAGCAAATTTATATTTGGTGGTTTGAAATGGAGGAGAGAAAGAAGGCGGTAGCCCTCAGGTACGACCCAGAGAAGGACAAGGCACCCGTTGTTTTGGCAAAGGGCTACGGTGAGTTGGCGGAGAGGATCATAAAAATAGCAAAAGAAAAGAACATACCCATAGTAGAAGATAAGGACCTAGTATCAGCGTTGATAAGGGTGGAGGTTTTTGAGGAGATTCCTCCCGAGCTTTACCGAGCGGTGGCAAAGGTTTTAGTTTTTATAAAGACGTTGAGAACTTAACTCATGCTCTGATAAGATCTGGATGCAGAGTAGAGATAATACCTAAGTAATTGATATACCTTAGCCATATATTGGCTTGCTATTCTCAACTTTTCCTCATCCCAAGCTGTGAGCATATCCTCCAACAGAACCACCACCTCTTCTATATCCTTTGCCAGCTCTTTGTCTGCAAACATGGGGGACATGGCACTTAAGAAGGGGAGGGACACTAAAGTCAAAGACAGAGACTCCAAGGCAAGCTCCAAGAGGTAGGATTTTTTATTTTCTTCTTCTAAAAATTCTATGTTGTTTAGAAGTTCCGAGAGCATTTCAAATATATCCAAATAAAAAAAGGATATACGCATGGAAACCTCGGAGGAGGGCTTTATACTCTTAGCATGCAGGATGATATTGACAGATTTTTCCTGCAACAGCACCAACTCCTCCAGCCTTCTTATGAAGTTATAAATGTACCCATCCATCACAGTATATACCTTGAAAGCTCCACATCCTTTACGAGGTTTGAAAGCTTTGCCCTTACAAACTTGCTGTCTATTATTATACGTTGTCCGGCCAAATCCGGTGCGTTGAAGGATATATCCTCCAAGAGCTTTTCCATTATGGTGTACAGCCTTCTTGCACCTATGTTCTCTGTACGGTTGTTTATCTCCTCTGCAATGCTTGCGATCTCTTCTATGGCATCGCTGGTAAATTCCAGATCCACACCCTCCGTCTTTAAAAGCTCTACGTATTGCTTTACAAGGGCGTTCTTCGGCTCTACCAATATGCGCACAAAGTCTTCCTTGGAGAGGGGCTTTAGTTCCACCCTTATGGGAAATCTTCCCTGCAGTTCAGGAATTAGGTCTGAGGGCTTGGACATATGGAAGGCACCCGCTGCAATAAAGAGGATATGGTCTGTCCTCACAGGTCCATACTTGGTTCTAACCACAGTTCCCTCCACTATGGGCAAAAGGTCCCTCTGCACACCCTCCCGGGAAACACCCGGACCCACTCCCGGTGTCTTGATGGCTATCTTGTCTATCTCATCAATGAATATGATCCCAAAGTTCTCTGCCCTATAGATGGCCTCTGAAATTATTTCCTCTTGATCTATGAGCTTTTCCGCTTCCTCTTGCTCCAGGATCTGAAGGGCTTCCTTTACTTTTACCTTTCTCTTTTTCCTGTAAGATACCATGCCTCCCAGTAGGTTTCTGAGCTGGTCTTCCAACTCCTCCAAACCGGGGGGACCCGCAATGCCTACAATTGGTGGTAGTTTTTCTTGAACTTCTATCTCCACGTACTTATCATCCAACTCTCCCTTGCGGAGCTTTTCTTTGAGGTAAGAACGACTGACGGTAGTTTGGGTAATTCTCGTCCCAAAGCTGAGCTGTTGGGGAGTCAGGTAATCTAAGAGCCTTTCCTCCGCGTTCCTTTTTGCCCTTTCTCTCACCTCCTGCATCTTCTCCTGCTTTACCATCTGATAGGAAACCTCCACCAGTTCCCTCACCATAGATTCCACATCCCTTCCCACATAGCCCACCTCTGTGTATTTGGTAGCCTCCACCTTTATGAAGGGTGCCTTTATAAGTTGGGCAAGCCTGCGGGCGATCTCTGTCTTTCCTACACCCGTAGGACCTATCATCAAAAGGTTCTTTGGTGCCACTTCATCCCTCATATGGGGCGGAAGCTTTTGTCTCCTCCAGCGGTTCCTGAGGGCTATGGCCACTGCCCTTTTTGCCTCCTCCTGACCTATCACATACTTACTCAGCTCTTCCACTATCCTTTTTGGAGTTAGCTCCTCCAAGATGGCAGTTAGTTCTTTGACTTCCATCAAGAGCCTCCCGTTTTCTTCCTAATATCAAGGGTTCTAACAAGCTTTTCAAGGTATGCGTCTAAGTTCTTGGGAAAGGGCTCCAAGCTAATGCTATATGGATACACCCTGTTTATCACACTTAAGGGCGGATTTCCCACGCCCATGGCAGGCACTATCTCCTTTGCTCCTCTCCTCCTTGCCTCCTCGTAAGCCAAACGGTAAGCAGTCCTGAGGGCCTCCTCCAAGTCAGAAAATCTCTCTATTTCATCACCCAGCTCGTAAAGGACTATGTGTTTTGCACTTTTGCGGAACAAATCCCAGTCTAACACCTCCTTTATGTAATGCTTTCCATCTAGTTCCATAATTTCAACGCAGGAGAGGTCTTCCAGCTCAAAGGTTACGATGTAGTAATCCACGAGCTCTCTGTCTGCGTAAACGTCAGGAAAAAAGAAAAGCTCCACCCTAATAGAATAGTATAAGCCAAAAACTTTAAAATGTTATAAATGGTTCCCTCGCAGTGGTTTTCCTCCGCCGAGAGGTACTTGACAAACCCAAAGAAGGCTGAGGAATCCTTTAAAGAACTCCTTGAGAAGCATCCTGAACCCAAGAGCCTTCTGGATTACCTAAACGAAAGAAGGTTTATCCTCCTCTTGAGGCTTTTGGACCACTCCGAGTGCATGAGAAAGTTCCTCATCAACCATCCCACGGACTTTCAGAATGTTATACCGGGGCTCTGGTATGTTTCAAAGAGAAAGGAGGATTATTTGCGAGAGTTAGAAGAGTTGGTAAGCCCGCACTCGGAGGATAAAAAGTTTTCGGAAAAGTTAGCTTATTACCGCCACAGGGAACTTATGAGGCTCCTTTCAAAGGAGTTTCTTGGCACCGCAAAGCTTGAGGATATACTGAGGGAGTATTCTGAGCTTCCAGATGCCCTTTTGGAGCTTGCCTACAGAAGGTCCCTCTCGGAGGCAATTGACCTTTACGGGGAGCCATTGGAGGAAGACCAAAAACCCGCCACCGCCTGCATAATAGGTCTTGGAAAGCTCGGAAGCTACGAGCTCAATTATTACTCAGACATAGACATAATGTTCATACACTCCTCCGATAAGGGAAGGGCAGGGAAGCTAACTCTGAATGAATTTTTCAGCAAGGTATTTCAGAAGGTGGTAAGCCTTATGACAAGCATCACACCAGAAGGCAAGCCCTACGAGGTAGATTTGGACCTCCGACCCTTTGGAAAATCCGGGCCCATCTCCATGTCCCTCAGAAGTGCAGAGCTCTACTACGAGAGCTATGGTAGAATGTGGGAAAGGTTTGCCCTCCTCAGGGCTCGCTACAGTGCGGGAGACCCAGAGCTTTACAGAGCCTTTGAAAGGGAAGTCAAAGAGCCCTTTGTATTTAGAAAATCCATAGACTACAGGGTACTGGAGGAGATAAGGCTAATAAAAGCCCAGATCAATGCCCAGGCAAAGAAAAGTCTCTTAAATAAGATAAACGTCAAGACGGGAGAGGGTGGCACAAGGGAGGTGGAGTTTATGGTGCAGGCTATGGTTTTGCTATTTGGGGGAAAGTTTCCCTTTCTAAGGGAGAGCAACACCATAAGGGCCCTGTGGAAATTACACCAAAAGGGCATTTTTTCCATGGAGGAGGTGAAATTTTTAGAGTCCGCCTATTTGTTTTTAAGGAAGTTGGAGCACCGGATCCAGATGAAAAACTGCACGCAAAATCATGCCTTTAGCCCACAGGAGGTGCCTCTATTAGCCAAACTCATGGACATGGATGTGGAGGAGTTCCAGCGTAGGTTTCAAGAATACACCAAGAGGATAAGCCAGATGTTTTATAACATGCTACCAGCCCAAGAGGAAAAGGAGTTGGATCCTCTAATGGCTTCCCTTTTGGAGGGAGACCAAGAGTCGGGAAAGGAGTTTTTAACTTCCTTGGGCTTTAAAAACCCTGCAAGGGCTTTTAATATACTCCTGAACTATGTGCAAGGAAGCCTTGGAGTAAGCCTATCCTCGGAGGAAAGAAGACAGTTTTACGAACTTCTTCCTCAAATGGTGAAGATGATGGCAAGCACGCCGGACCCAGACGAAACCCTAAACAACTTTGACAAATTCTTCTCTAACCCAACGGGTAGGAGGGTGATCCTCAGCAGTTCCAAGGAGGACTTTAGAACAAGACTATGCAAGGTGTTTTCCTTATCTTCTTATCTTTCCACTCTTATCAGCAGAAACCCAGACCTGGTAGAGGATGTGCTAACTTTATATCAGGATTACCCAGACCAAAACAGATTAGAGGAAGAGTTTGAAAAATACAGGGAAAGGCTACCTTTGAGCCCTGAGAATTTATTCAGAAGGTTCAAAACCATTTGGGAAGTGCGGAATGCTTTAGTTTATTTAGTAAAGCAAGAGGACAGATACACAAAGCTTGAAAAGTTTTTCCTGAGTCTTAGCGAGCTTGCGGACTTTTTGATGAAAAAGCTCTGGCAATTTTCAGAAGGTGTATGCCTTTATGCCCTTGGAAAGTATGGTAGTCGGGAGCTGACGATAGGTTCAGACCTTGACCTTGTTTTTGTGGCAAGGTCGCCAAGCTTTGAGGAGGTCAAATTAGCCCAGCAGATGATCAAGTTCATCACCCTGCATACCTCAGAAGGATACCTTTACAAGTTAGACTTTAGACTGAGACCCATGGGCAGTAAAGGGGAGCTATTGCCATCCATAGACTTTTACAGGGAATACTTTGAAAAGAATGCCCGCACTTGGGAAAGGATCGCATGGACACGGGCAAGGTTCATAGTGGGAGACACAACCCTAAGGGACGAGTTTGAGGAGGTTATAGAGAACTTTCTTTTCAGCAAACCCATAACGGAGAGAGAAATCAGAGAGATAAGGGACATGCGCTTTGCCTTGGAAAGCAACGCAAAGAAAGACAAAGAGCTGATAGATATAAAGTTCGGCAGGGGTGGTCTAATAGACGGAGAGTTTTTAATCCAGCTTTACATACTCAGGGAAAAACTCAGAGAACCATCCATGATCAGGGCTTACAGGATTTTAGCCCAAAAACACTCCCTTTTGAAGGAGGCTTTTGAAATATACATGTTCCTTAGGTTGGTGGAAACAAGGCACAGGCTCTCCAAAGAGCACGGCGGTTCTGTGCTCAACAAAAAAGACAGAGAGAGGGTTGCCAGCTCTCTAAATATGTCCTTTGAAGACTTTGAGGACAAACTCAGAGAAAGCCTGAAAAGAATGCGGGAGATATTCTTGGAGGTTTTTGAGGTATGAAAAGAAAAGACTTAAAACCAATCGCCAAAAGGATAAAACTCTTTTTGATGGATGTGGACGGGGTGCTCACCGATGGAAGGCTATACTACACAGAAAGGGGCGAAGAGATAAAGGTTTTTGACGTTAGGGATGGCTTGGGGATAAAACTACTGCAAAGGTCAGGCATTGAGGTGGGAGTTATCTCCGGGCGCTCTTCAAAAGCCCTGCTTAAAAGGCTTGAAGAACTTGGCATTGAAGAGGTTCATACGGGCAGGAACGATAAGCTGGAGGTTTTAGAGAAAATTCTCAAGGAAAAGAACTTAAAGGCGGAGGAGGTTGCTTACGTGGGAGATGATTACCTGGATGTGCCAGTTTTAAAGGTGGTGGGTTTTCCCGCTACCGTAAAGGATGCACCGCCTTTGGTAAAGAGGTATGCCCTTTATGTATCAAAGAGGGAAGGGGGAAGGGGTGCAGTCAGGGAAATTGCGGAGTTTTTGCTAAATTTGAGGGGAGAGTTAAAGGGACTTTTGGAGGGCTATCTATGACAAAGATTATTCTTCTTTCACTGCTTTTGATTTTTATGGCATACCTTGGCAACCGATGGGTCAATTCCTACGAAGTGATCCAAAAGCCTACAAAAGAGGTGAGCCTTTTGGAAGGAGTTGAGGTTAAAGTCTTTGGTGGAAAGGGGGAGGAGTGGCAAATTTATGGAAGTAGGGCAAGGCTTGAGGACAGCAAGATTTTTATGGAAGATATATTGCTCCAATCGGGGGAAACCACCTTAACCGCAAAGAGTGGTTCCATAGATAGGGACACGGGCGAAGGTTACTTAGAAGGAAACGTGGTTTTGCAAACAAAAGAGGGAGTCTTTAAAACAGACAGGGCGGAGTTAAAGCTAAAGGAGGGGCTTGCCTACGGAGAGGGAAAGGTGGTCTTTGAAGATGGGCGCAACGTGGTGGAAGGGGTAGGATGGCAAGTGGAGTTTAAGCCCACAAGGGTTATAATAAATCAAGCTAAGGTTAAACTGCAATGAAAAGTCTACTTTTCCTGTTAATACTGTTTATTTTTGCTTACTCTCAGCCAATACTGGCAGAGGCTGATAAGATGGTCTATGAAAAGAACAGCATAGTTTACATAGGGAATGTTAAAATCACCAAGGGCAATGAGTTGCTTACCGCCGATAAAGTGATAATCTACTTGGATGAAAACAGAAAAGCAAACTCTGCAGAAGCGGAAGGTAAAGTTTTTTACATGGACGGAAAAAGGACTGCAAAAGCAGATAAAGCGTTCTATGACTTCAAAAAGGATATTGTACAACTTGTAGGCAACGCAAGGATAGAAGAGGGACCCAACTTTGTGGAGGCAGACGAGATCGTCTATTACAGAAAGGAGGAAAGGGCTATAGCTATAAGCAAAAACAAAAGGGTTAGAAGCTTTTATGTGGAAGAGAAGGAGAAAAAATGAACAAAAGCCAGCTTATAGACAAAGTTTCAAAGGAGTTTAACTTGGATAGGGCAAGCGCAAAACAGCTTGTGGAGTGCATTTTAGAAAGCATGGTGGAAGTTCTAATGAGTGGTAAGAGAATAGAAATGAGGGGCTTTGGGGTTCTCAAACTGAAAAAACTAAAGGGCACCTTTGTGAAGAACCCAAGGAATGGGATAGAGTTTTTTGTAGGAGAGAGATACACCGTTAGGTTTAAACCCTCAAAAAGGCTCTTGGAAAGGCTCAATGAGAAGGCTTAAGTGTGAATTTTTAGTGGTAGGTGGAGGACCGGCAGGATCAACCACTGCCTACAAGCTGGCAAAGGGGGGTGCAAAGGTTTTGGTGGTGGATTTCAAGAGAAAAATAGGTACGCCCGTTCAGTGTGCGGAGTTCGTTCCCATACAGCTCTATCATCAATTTAAAGAGTTCTTTGACGAGGAAGCCATAGCCCAAAGGGTAAATAAGATGGTGCATTTTACTCCCTGGGGGGAAATGGTCTCCATGGACTCTCCGGGCTTTGTTCTAAACAGGGAAATTTTTGATTACAAAATACACCTTTTAGCCCTCCAGAACGGTGCGGAGTATATGCTCAGAACCCGGTTTTTGGCCCTAGAAGGAAAGTATGCCCTACTGGAGAACATAGACACAAGGGAAAGGCTTGTGGTGGAGTTTGGGCTTTTGATAGGTGCGGATGGACCACGCTCAAGGGTAAGCATCCTAACGGGAGAACATACCAAAGACTTTTTAACCACTGCCCAGATCACTGCGCCTTTGAAGGTTCCTGTGGAAGACCTTCTCATCTTCTTTAAGGACTACATACCCGGGGGCTATGGATGGCTCTTTCCAAAGGGCTCTACTGCCAACGTGGGAGTGGGCTTGGACCCAAGCTTTGGAATAAATGTGATGGACGCTTTGAAGAGGTTCTTTACAGAGGTTGTGGCAGAGGGTTTTGTGGAGAATAAAATCCTTAAGAGAACGGGTGGATGGATCCCTGCAGAGGGACTTTTAAAGGTGGTCCGAGACAGGGTTATGTTGGTGGGTGATGCGGCAGGATTTTGCCATCCCATAACAGGGGGTGGCATAGCAAACGCAGTGCTCTCTGGAAGCATGTGCGCAGATGCCATCTTGGAAGGTTCTCCGGAGGATTTTGAAGAGCTATCAGAAGACATCTTTGGCGAAACCCTCAGAAGGGCAAGCTTAAAGAGGAAGAAATATATGAAAGAATGGAATGCCTTGGAGGATAGGATAAAAAAGACTTGGATTGCTTTTAAGGAGTATTGGGAGGATTAATCATTGAAAATGAAACTCATTTGATATATATTTAAGTGCATGCAGGGGGACTTGGAGAACCTAAAGAGGGACTTTGAGAGGTTTTTGAAAAGCAGGGGTGGGAAGATAACAAAAGGGCGTTTTGAGATAATTGATATGATCGCCAACTACGGCACGCATTTTGAGATAGAGGACTTGGTCCGATGGATCTCTTCCCGAAACAAAAACGTGGCATCACGGTCCACCATATACAGGACGGTCCGATTACTACAGGAGTTTGGGGCTATAAGGGAGGTCATAAAGCTAAACAACAGGACAATCTATGAGTTTGTGGTAGGAAAGCAACATCACGAACATCTGATATGCGTTGAGTGTGGCAAGATCATAGAGTTCAACAAAGAGGAAATAGAACAACTGCAGGAAAAAGTTTGCGAAGAATACGACTTTACGCCCATAAATCATCGCCTTGAAATATTTGGCATCTGCAGTGATTGTAAGGAGAAGCGTCGTGAGAATAGAGTGGGGTGATCTACCCTTAAAGACCACAAGGGCATGGCATATACAGAGTGAAAGGGAAAGCTTTGAGAAGGTTCTGGAGGAGGTTTCTTCTGTTAAAAACACGACGAACATTTCTGCATTGGTGGAAAAGGCTTCATTAAAGTACGGGATACCCAAGGAAATACTCATGGCTATAATAAGCGTGGAGAGCGGGTTTAATCCAAGGGCTTACAACAAGAATAAGGATGGCACCGAGGACAGAGGACTGATGCAAGTCAATTACCAGCATAATTTAAGTTTGATGAAGGAGTATGGAATCACAGACCCGGAACAGCTTTATGATCCAGAGCTAAACATAGAGATTGGGGCAAGGATCCTTTACGAGAATTACAAAAGGTTTGGCAACTGGATTATGGCAATTAAAGCCTACAATGGTTTAAAGGCGGACAACTGGGATTACGTGAGGAAGGTTTTGAGCAAGGTCTCAGAATTTAGGCGTTCTTATTGAGCCATTGCATGAAGAAGTATATAAGCCAGCCAGTTATGGCAACATAAAGCCAAACAAAGGCGGTTATTGGTGCGATTTTTCTATGCTTTTCAAACATGTTTTTAAAGGCATACCTTATGGTAATAACCGCAAGGGGGAAATTCACTATGGCTAAAATGGTATGCGTCCATAGTATGAAGAAGAAGAGCCCTCTGTAGGGTCCAGTGTAAGGCTGTGGAGGGTAAAGGATGCTTTTCAGCACATAGAGTAAGACAAATACCAAAGCAAAGATGGAGGCGTTGATCATGAAAAATTTGTGGATTTCTCTCTTGCCCTTTTTGATGAAGAACAGTCCAGCCAATATGGAAAGACCGCTTATGCCTATGGTGATCAAGCTGAGGTAGTTTAAAAGTGAATAGCCCATCGTGGGTATTATATCATAGCTGGCTTATAATTTTTGCACATGGATACGGCGGAACTGCTGAAAAATATAAAGGTGGGAGAAAAGTACGAAGTTATTACCACTTGGCATGGGGTACCTGTAAGGATTAAGCAGGAGGTAAGATGGGTCTCGGTACCTGATAGGTTAATCAGCTTTGACTTTTCTGACTGTAAGTTCAAACGGGCCTTCAGTGATGAGAAGGTGTATGTAAAGCTGGGTGAGTTGTATCTTGAGTGTGATATATTCAGCAACATTAGGGACGAACTGGTTTTGCGTGTTAATATGGTGAGCCCACCTCCACCCGTGGTTATAAGGGAGTTTGTAAGGGTTGAACCTTCAGAAAGCAAGCCTGTGTATGTTTCCTTTTGTGCTGGAGAGGATTGCATAGTTTCTGCTAAAGCAGTGGATGTAAGCGAAAGTGGTGTGGGTGTAATGCTATCAAAGGAAGATGTTACTAAACTTCTTTCTATGCTAAATAATTCCGAAGTGGAGCCTTACCATAAAACCTTTTCTATGGTAATAGAACTGCCCGAGGAAGGTAGCATCTCTGCCCTCGGAGAGCTAAAAAACATACTGAGTAAGGATGAGGGCATATACTTTAGGCTTGGGTTTAAGATTGAGCTTAAACCCGCAGACCTGAAAAAACTCAGAAGCTACATAATGAAACGCCAAAGGGAAATACTGGATAAACTAAAGTCTCTATGAACCTGTTGATCAAGCTTGCCCTCAGATATCTTTTAAGCGTTAGGGGTTCTACTCTTGTAATATCCCTAATAGCTTTTGTGGGAATATCACTAAGTGTAAGCGCGGTGCTTCTTACGATGGGTGCCTTCTCGGGTTTTCAAAAAGCTCTCAAGGAGAAAATTTTGTCTACTACGCCTCATATTATAGTTAGCCTACTCAACGATGACTTTGTAGTAAAAGAGGACGAGCTCAGAAAACTGCCCGAGATAAAAAAGATAGAATATGTGATCCTATACAGTGGAGTGATTTCAAAGGAGGGGAGGGTGCATGCGGTCAGTGTTAAGGGATTAAGAAACTTAAAAGGAGAGGGCATCCTTGTAGGAGAGGGTCTTGCGGACGTTCTTGGTATAGAAAAGGGTCAGGAGGTCGTCTTAATCTCTCCCCTTGGTGTTAGAACTCCGTTGGGCTTTGTGCCAAAGGTGGGGCAGTTCAAGGTAGCCGGGTTTATAAAAACGGGTGCCATGCATCAGGACTATTTTACGGTGGCAATGCCGGTAGAAGAGGCGGAAAAGTTCTTTGGAGACAGCTGGCAGATGAAGGGCTATGAAATATACCTAAAAGACCCATACCAGGCCCAGGAGGTAAAAAAGAAAGTGGAGAATATCTTTGGCTTTTCTGCCATTGTGCGTTCATGGATAGACCTGAACCAACAGCTCTTTAACGCCCTGCAGTTGGAAAAGGTTGCCATCTTTTTTGTGCTTTTGCTTATGACCACCCTGTCCTCTTTTAACATCACAAGCTTGCTATTTCTAAAGGTAAGGGACAAGGTAAGGGACATAGCGGTCTTAAGAACCTACGGCTTTAAGAGAAAGGATATTATGCTGACGTTTTTGTTGCAAGGTATTATATTGGGCCTGGGTGGTGCCTTCTTTGGTATAACTTTAGCTTTGGTAGGGCAGTTTCTGATAAATCAGTACAAGCTAATAAGGGTGCCCGCGGATGTGTATTTAATGGACCACATTCCCTGTGCCATAGAGCCCACAGATCTGGCAATTACCTTTTTTGTAGCCCTCTTTATATCCCTGATGGCGAGCCTTGCTCCCTCTTACAGGGCAAGCAAGCTAAGCGTGGTGGAAATTCTAAGAAAGGACTGAAACCAAGGAGCATTCCAAATTGTATGGATTTGCCTTTTCAACTCGTACCAACACAGTTTTGCCCAAAAGCTCCTCTGGACCTTGAAGTGTAGCCCACCTGTTGGTTAGAGTTCTGCCCACCAATTTTCCGTTTTCGTAGCTTTCCAGAAGCACCTCCTGAATGGTGCCCTCGTATTCTTTGGCGATCTCGGATAGTATTTTCTTTTGCAGGTTCAACAGCCTTGCCATTCTTTGGGTTTTTACATCATCCGGCACCTGTCCTTCCATAGAGTAGGCGGGCGTGCCCGGTCTTGGAGAGAACTTAAAGGAAAAGACCTGCTCAAAACGTACCTTTTCCAAAAGGTCAAGGGTGTGCTCAAAGTCTTCCTCTGTTTCAGTGGGAAAGCCCACGATAACGTCTGTGGAGAAGGTTATACCCTTTTTATACTCCCTCAGCATTTGGATTTTTTCCAAATACTCCTCCTTTGTGTAGCCTCTGTCCATTAGGGCTAAGATCCTGTTGGAGCCAGCTTGGAAGGGAAGATGCACATGGGGGCAAACGGTTGGTATTTCTCCCATTGCTTTCGCAATTCTCTCATCCATATCTTTAGGATGTCCTGTGGTAAACCTTATCCTTTGGACGCCTTCCACTTGGGCCACTTCGTAAAGAAGGTCTGCAAAGTGCATGCCAATGTCTTGTCCCCATGCGGTCACATTCTGCCCCAGTAGATGGATCTCTTTTACTCCATCCTCCACCAGGGCTTTGACTTCAGAGAGAATGCTCTGTAGGCTCCTTGATCTTTGTCTTCCACGGGTCTTTGGCACCACGCAGTAAGTACAATTTTTGTCACATCCTTTCATAACCGTTACGTAGGCGCAGTATTGGTTATCTCTGACGGTTGGATACTCCCAAAGCTTGTCCTCATCCTCTGGAGGTTCCTCCAGGATGGCTATGGCTTTGTAGCCTGCCTGTGCTTGCTGGATAAGTTGGGGCAGTTGATGGATGTTAAAAGAAGAGAACATCAGGTCTATCACCGGTGCCTTATTGACAAGCTCCGCACCCATCCGTTGGGCTAAGCATCCACACACACCTATGATTGCCTTAGGGTTCTTTTCCTTTACCTTCTTGTATTCTCCCAAGTGAGAATAAACCTTTTGGTCGGGCTTTTCTCGGATGGTGCAGGTGTTCAAAAGGATGATGTCTGCCTCTTCGTAGCTTCGGGCCTGCTCGTAGCCCAGGCTCTTTAAAATACCCTTTATCCTCTCCGAGTCGTTAAAGTTCATCTGACAGCCAAAGGTCTTTATGTAGAACTTCATAGGAAAAATATTAAAGCTTATAATATCCGTATGCAAGTGGTAAGCACAAAGGATATAGACAAAGTGGTTCAGGTACTAAGGGAAGGTGGCATTGTCTGTGCGCTCACTGATACCATTTACGGGCTTCTGGCGGACGCGGGCAACAGAAAGGCGGTGGAAAGGCTTTACGAGTTCAGAAGGCCCTCCGGCAGACCCTTTATAGTACTAATTCCTAAGGTGGAGGATGCCCTGAACTTTGACATACTCATGCCAGAGCTCGGCTTTGCGCTCCTCAGCTTGGGTATAACGGTTATCTTCCAAAAGAGGACCACCATACCCACCTACCTGACCCGATGGAGAAAAAGCATAGCACTGCGGGTTCCAATCCAGGGCACCTTTATAACAAAGCTTATGAAAAAGTTCGGCGGACCTCTGGTAGCACCCAGTGCAAACCCAGAAGGTATGCCCCCCGCAAGGGATGTAAAGGAGGCCATGGATTACTTTGGAGATAAGGTAGACCTATATGTGAGAGGGGCAAAGCTTGAGGGCAAGCCCTCCACAATTGTAAAGTTTGTCAGCCATAAAACCATAAAGATCATAAGGGAGGGCAATGTACCAAAGGAAAAGGTCCTTCAAATAGTGCGCCTTTATCAGGAGAAGGGAGATCTTGTGCTCTCAGACACCCTTCCTTTTTTCTCTGAGCCTCTCCTTTAGGGTCTTTCTCTTGGGTTTGTCCGCCTTACCTTCTGCACCGCTAAAGATGGCTGACTTTAAAAGTCTTTCTCTCTCCTCCTCTTCCTTTCTTACCTGCTCCTCCACCTCCTCTTGGGAGGCGATCTGAACTCTAATCAGATCCTGCAGAACCCTTTCCTTTAGGGTAAAGAGCATGTTCTCAAAGAGCAGGAAGGCTTCCTTTTTGTATTCTACCAGTGGGTCCCTTGCAGCGTAGCCCCTTAGGTATATACCCTCTCTGAGTCTGTCAAGGATGTGAAGGTGTTCCCTCCAGAGGTGGTCCAGGTTAGAAAGGGCAATGGTTTTGAGAATTTCCTTAAAGAGGGCTTCTCCCCACTGTTCTTTTTTCTCCTCCAAGATTTTTAAAACCTCCGAAACGAGCACTTCCAGGAGCTCTTCTTTATCCCTGACCTTGGGAATGTTTATATCCCTTCCTGCTAGCTCCCGCAGATAGTCCTGTAGAGGTTTTAGGTCCCAAAGCTCTGGCTCTTCCTCTGGTAAAAGCTCTGCGATCTTTTGGTTCAAGAGGTCCTCTGTCCATTCCTTTAGGTATTCTTCCAAGTCCTTGCCTTCCAGTAGGTCCCTTCGCATACTGTACACTGCTTGCCTTTGGATGTTTGCTACGTTGTCGTATTCCAAGAGACGCTTCCTTATCTGAAAGTTCTGGGCTTCTATCCTCTTTTGTGCGTTCTCGATTGCTTTTGTTACCATCCTGCTTTCTATGGGCTCCCCTTCGGGAATTTTGAGAAACTCCATCATCTTTTTTACTCTGTCTCCACCAAAGAGTCTGAGCAGGTCGTCCTCAAGGGAAAGGATAAAGCGGGATTCGCCGGGGTCCCCTTGTCTTCCCGCCCTACCCCTCAGCTGGTTGTCAATCCTCCTTGATTCGTGCCTTTCTGTGCCAATGACCAAAAGTCCGCCCAGTTCTATAACCTTCTTCTTTTCCTCTTCTGTTATCCTGTAAGCTTCCTCTAAGGCTTGCTTCCACTCCTCTTGGGTGGCGGTTTCGGGTATCTTGCCCTTTTTCCTAAGGATCTCCTTTGCCAGGTATTCAGGGTTTCCGCCCAAAAGTATGTCCGTTCCTCTTCCTGCCATGTTGGTGGAGATGGTAACTGCTCCTAACCTTCCCGCCTGGGCTATGATCTCCGCCTCCTTTTCGTGATGTTTGGCGTTCAACACATTGTGAGGAATTTTTCTCTTCTCAAGGAGCTTGGAAAGATGCTCTGAGTCCTCTATGGAGATGGTGCCCACAAGGATAGGTCTTCCCTTCTTGTGCTCTTCCTCTATCAGCTTAACCACCGCATCCCACTTTTCCTTTTTTGTCTTAAAGACCATATCGGGCAGGTCCTTTCTACGCATGGGTTTGTGGGTGGGAACTACGATTACATCAAGCCCGTAGATCTCTTTGAACTCTAAGGCTTCCGTTTCGGCGGTGCCCGTCATACCCGCCAACTTTTGATAGAGCCTAAAGTAGTTTTGGAAGGTTATGCTTGCTAAGGTCTGGTTTTCCTGCTGGACAGGAACACCTTCCTTTACCTCTATGGCTTGGTGGAGCCCGTCGGACCACCTCCTACCCGGCAGTATCCTTCCGGTGAATTCATCCACTATCAAAACCTCGCCATCCTTAACTATGTAATGCACATCCCTTTTGAAAAGCTCGTGTGCCCTGATGGCTTGGTTTATAGCATGCAGAAGGTCTATATGTTTAAGGTCATAGAGGTTTTCAATACCCAAGAACTCCTCAAGCTTTCTTATGCCCTTCTCTGTAAGTTGTACCGTTCTGTTCTTTTCATCCACCACGTAGTCTTCGTCTCTCCGTAGCTGTCTTACAGCTTGGTCCGCCTTGTAATAGATAGAGGTATCCATCTGGGAGGGACCAGAGATGATAAGAGGCACCCTTGCCTCATCTATGAGGATGGAATCCACCTCGTCCACTATGGCGTAGTGATGGTCTTTTACTTGGACGATTTCCTCAAGGCTGAAAGCCATATTATCCCGCAAATAATCAAAGCCGAATTCGTTGTTGGTGCCATAAGTTATGTGGGCTTGATAGGCTGACCTTCTGTCGCAAGGCTCCAGTTTTGTAAAGAAGGCTTTCTTGGCGGACACGTTTACCATTTCGGAGGGCAAAAGTTCTTCAAAGTAGCCCTTGGGCCAAACCCTCCAGTCTTCCTCTATTGCCCTTTGAGCGAGCTCCTCATCCACCCACTCCACCCGGTAGGAGCTGTAATCGGAGTTTATTACGCCTACTTCTAAGCCCAAAAACTTGTATATGGGACCCATCCACTGGGCGTCCCTTCTTGCCAAGTAGTCGTTAACCGTCACCACGTGGACTCCTCTGTCCGTTAATGCGTTGGCATAGGCGGCGGAGGTTGCCACCAAGGTCTTTCCTTCTCCCGTTTTCATCTCTGCGATCTTACCCTCATGAAGGACAAGCCCACCCAAAAGTTGCACATCAAAGAACCTTAGCCCGATGGTCCTCTTTCCCGCCTCCCTCACCAAGGCAAAGGCAAGGATCACCTCTTCGGTTATCCTTCCCTTGGTGATCTGGTCCTTTAACTCTTCATTCTGGGACACTTTGTAAAAGAGTTCCTTTGAGAGGGAGACAAGCTCCTTGTTGGAAAGCCCATCCAACTCCTTTTCCTTCTGGTTGATCTTCTCCACAAACTTTCTTAGGCGCTTTACTTCCCTTTCGTTTTTCGTGCCGATGATCTTCTTTAAAAGCCAATCTATCATAGCAATAAGTATATTACAGTTCCACCATCACCTCTTCCAGTAGCTTAATAAGCTTGCGTAGCCTTTCCTGTTCTTGCGTTAGCTCCTCCACACTTTGCTTTGTCTTTTCCACCTCCTCTGGAGGAGCCTTCTCCAAAAAGTTTGGGCTCTTTAGCCTTGCGGAAAGGCTAGTGAGGGTCCTTTCCACCTCTTGGAGCTTTCTTTTGTAAGATTGGATCAACTCCTCCACCTTTGCGCCAAATTCCACGGGAATGTAAAACTCAAAATCCTTTGAAAAGCCCGCTATGGTGGCTGGTGGCCTTTCTTGAACCTCCATCAACTCCTCCACCTTTGCCAAAGAGAGGATGTACTCTTTAAACTCCTCCACAAGTTCCTTAGAGTCCTCAGCCCTATAGTAGAGCTTAATCTTCTTGGCGGGTTCTATTCTAAGGTCGCTACGCAGTGCCCTTATGGAGGTGATAATTTCCTTGAGCCTTTCAATCTTTTCCTTTGCCTGCGGATAGACCTCTTGAGGATTGTATTGAGGGAACTCTTCCAAGGAGATGCTGTCCTTTACTGCAGTGGGAAGATGTAGGTAGAGCTCCTCCGTAATGTAAGGCATGAAGGGATGCAATAGTTTTAGGATGCGGTCAAAGGTCATTAGCAAAAAGGACTGGGCGGTGATCCTTTCCCTCTCAATCCTCTCCTTTTCCTCTGGTGGTGTGTTCTCTTCCACCTTGGCGTAAAGTCTTAGTTTGCACATTTCTATATACCAGTCGCAAAACTCAGACCAAACAAAGTCATAGAGGGCTTGGCAAGCGTTGGAGAACTTATACTCGGAGAGGGCATTATTTACCTCCTGGGCGGTCTCGTTGAGAAGGGTCAAGATCCAAAGGTCCTCCACCCTTGGTGGTGCAGAGTAGGGTAGCTTTGTTAGAAGGTCGTCATCCAAGTTCATCAGTATGAACCTGCCTGCGTTCCAAAGCTTGTTGGCAAAGTGCTTGTATCCCTCAAACCTCTTTTCTGAGAGCCTTATGTCTCTGCCCTGCTGGGTCAGAATAGCCAAGGTGAACCTCAGGGCGTCCGCACCGTACTTTTCTATTATGTCAAGAGGGTCTATCACATTCCCTTTGGTCTTGGACATCTTCTGTCCCTTTTCATCCCTAACCAAGGCATGTATATAGACATCCCTAAAGGGAATATCCTTCATAAAGAACATGCCCATCATGATCATCCGGGCTACCCAAAAGAAGATGATGTCAAAGCCCGTTACCAAAAGGTCTGTTGGGTAAAGTTTTAGGTCCTCGGTGTTTTCCGGAAAGCCAAAGACACCAAAGGGCCATAGGGCAGACGAAAACCAAGTGTCCAGAACGTCCGTCTCCCACTCAAGCTTATCAGAACCGCAGTTTTTACAGTAAAGCATAAACCTGAACTTCTTGGTTTGGGAGTTGTACTTGTACCTGACGCTACGGTTGGCAAGCAGTGCGGTAGGGTTCAGGTCTTGGGTGAAAAAGAGCCTCAAAGAGTGGGCGGATACGTCGGTGGAGTGGTATTTATGAAAGACAAACCTCTTGTAAAATTCCAAGACCGTCATCTCCGGATGGACAAAGGACGGAGACTTTAGAACCTCCTCCACCTCCTCTGGCGTGAATTCTTCTTTGATCTTGCCGTCGGCAATCAGGTTGAAAATTAGCTTGTCGTAGACCCTATCAAAGTCATCGTCGGTGAAAACGTTTATATGCCCACAGTCTTTGCAGTACCAGACGGGTATTCTGTGTCCCCACCATATCTGCCTTGAGATGCACCAGTCTTTGAGGTTTTCCATCCACTGAAGGTATATCTTCTTCCAGTTTTCGGGCACAAAGGCTACCCTCTTTTCCTCTTCCCAAACCTCCTTTTCCCTCTCCCACTTTACCCTCAAAGACTTCTGAACAGGCTCCAACTGAACCTCTCCCTTTTCTAAGAGCCTTTGTTCCCTGTCATCCAAGAGTTTTAATCCCTCTTTGTCTGCCACCAGCATGAGCTCGCCGGAGAGGTTCTCCTCCGAGTATTCCCTGATCAGGGTTATCGCTCCTTTTACCTTCAGGAGCATGTGGGCATTTTTGTGCTCCTTTGCCTTCTCCTTTGCTACCTCCAAGAGCTCCTCCCTTCCCTCTGGGATGTATATGAAGGATAGCTCACCCTCCTTTTTGCCCACCAAAAAGTCTATGCCTTCTTTGATAACAACCACCAGCTTAGTCTTTGAGCCTTCCGCAACTTTTATAACCACCTCCAAGCCTTGAACATACAGAATTTGAAGGTTTAGCTCCCTTTCTTGCCTTTGGGTGTAGCCAAGAACTGCCTTTATGGCAGGCTCCTTTATCCTTGGGTCGGAGACCTTTAAGAACCACTGGGTGGACACCATGGGCTCAAGGACGGTTTTACACCGGTAGCATTTCCCCACTGCGTGCCTGTGGCTCTCCACCTTTTCAAGGAGTCCCAACTCCTCCAGCTTTTGCACTATCCTCTGCCTTGCGGTGTATCTATCCAAGCCTGCGAACTCTCCACCATTCTCGTTTATCCGTGCAAATTGGTCCATTATTTGAACCATAGGAAGGTTGTGGCTCTTTCCTATCTCAAAGTCCAAAGGGTCGTGGGCGGGTGTGATCTTCACCGCACCAGTTCCAAACTCAGGCTTTACCCTCTCGTCCGCTATTATGGGTATTCTTCTGCCTACCAAGGGCAGTATGGCGTACTTTCCCACCAAGTGTTTGTATCTTTCGTCCTCGGGATGAACTGCTATCGCGGTGTCTCCCAGCATGGTCTCGGGTCTTGTGGTGGCAACGGTTATATAACCGCTTCCATCCTCCAAGGGATACTTTATGTAGTAAAGCTTTCCTTCTTCCTCTTCGTGCTCCACCTCAAGGTCCGAGAGGGCGGTCAGGTCCTTTGGACACCAGTTGACTATGTACTCACCCCTGTATATGAGACCCTCTTCGTAGAGCCTTCTGAAGGCGTACCTGACTAGCCTTGAAAAGCCCTCATCCAAGGTGAACCTTTCCCTCTGCCAATCTACGCTGGCACCGAGCTTTATGAGTTGCTCCCTTATGCTGTTTCTGGAGATGGGCACCCACTCCCAAACCCTCTTTAAAAACTCCTCCCTTCCCATCTCAAGGCGGTTTTTACCCTCCTCCTGGATCTTTTTATCCACCACGTACTGGGTGGCTATGCCCGCATGGTCAAAGCCCGGCACCCAAACCACATCCTTTCCCAACATCCTCTGCCACCTGCACACAATGTCCTGAAGGGTTATGTTGAGGGCGTGTCCCATATGCAAAGAGCCCGTCACATTGGGCGGAGGGATCACCACCGAGAACTTATCCTTTGGCTTTTCTATGTGATAGAGCTTTTGGTAGTACCACCTTTGGGCGTGCTTTTTTTCAATCTCTTTATGATTGTATTCTTTTATGTCCTTCATAAAGAGAAAATTATAAGCTAATACGTCGGGTGAGAAATTACCCCATATTTGAGACTTCCTGAAAAAGCCATAGCCTATAGCGTAGCCATAAAGATAGGCAAGTAAGGTAATCCCTTTCCTCTACCTGCTTACTAGGTTGAAAACCTTCATCTGAGAATTTATACCCTCTACCACCTGCCTTATACTCTTTTGTTCCTTGCTTTTGCAAACCTCTACGTACTCACAACCCCTATATCCCCTGTCTCCCATAAGCCCAGAACTATCCACCAAACTGGAGGTCAGAGACTTTTGGAAGCCTGCCTGCCCTTTTCTTTTCCCGATTAACTCCAAGATATGAAATTAGGTACTTTAGGACCATTTGGTATAAAAGAGGTAATTTTCCATGTTACTGCCTCCTTGGTGGGGGTTTTGGGGATATTATAAGCTCCCTCCTTGCCAAGACTTTTTCCTAGGAGATTTCCAGCTTCTCGGAATTTCTCACCCGACGTGTATTTTATTATTAAGTATGCTATACTAATTAAAAAGATGGGATTTCTATGAGATGTCAGAATTGTACAACTACACCTAAATCACCTCAAAATATAAAAAAGATAGTGGTTTTTGCATCTCATGAATACATGCTAAAGAAAATTTATAATATTTACAAAGATATTTTTAATGTTGAATATTTTAATGATTATGTTATTTGTAATGTAGACTTTGATTATTTCATAGAAAATATAAGCAATTCAAAAGAATTTACTCAGCTTGAACTTGAAAATATCAATATTTTACCTTTGGAATTATATGAAGATTTAAATTTTGCTACCATCAAAAAGTATAAAAGCCTGAGTTATTATATTAGTCTATACCACTCTTCTGATTTAAAGTGGATACTTGATAATGAATCTATAGTCACATATTTTCAGCCAATAGTAAGTTGTGATAACTTAGAGATTGTAGCTTACGAATGTTTATCAAGAGGTATAAAACAGGATGGTACGGTTATGCCACCTAATTTGATGTTTGAATCTGCAAGAAAAACAGGCATGCTCTTTAATCTTGATAGACTTTGTAGAGTTAAAGCTTTAAAAAATGCCAAATCTAAAAATATTCAAAAAGATATATTTATCAATTTTGCTCCAACTTCGATTTACAATCCAGAATTCTGTCTCAGGGATACTGTAAATACTGCATTAGAACTTAATTTAGACCCTAGTAAAATTGTTTTCGAGGTAATAGAAAGTGAAAAAGTTGAAAAATTCGAGCATCTTACAAACATTATAAATTTTTACAGAAGTAGGGGGTTTAGAGTTGCCCTTGATTATGTTGGGTCTGGATATTCTGGTTTGAATCAACTTGTACAGTTAAATCCTGATGTAATTAAAATAGACGTTGAGCTTGTAAGGGATATAGATAAGAATCCTGTAAAGCGGGCAGTGGTAAGTTCAATAGTCCAAATAGCAACGGAGATTGGAGCAAAAACACTTGCAGAGGGTATAGAAACAAAGGATGAATTTAATGTCGTCAAAACATTGGGAGTAAATCTTGCACAAGGCTATCTTTTTGGAAAGCCGTCTCCGGAACCTCTTCGTTCTTTAGGTGATATACGGTTGGATTAAGAATTAGTATGTTATATTAGAATCTAAAAGTTTATGAAGGAAATCTAATTAATACCTTGAGTGAAAAATTAGTGTTTTTTTTTAAATTTAAAAAAAAGATCCTTCGGGCTAAAGTCCTCAGGATGACAGAGAAAGATTAAATGATAAGCATCAGAGAAGGGGTAATCTTATTTGTAATTCTGAGCGAAGCGAAGAATCTCATACTTTTGTTGAATTTCTCACCCTACGCATAAAGAGGAAATTATAAGCTAATCTAACACCTCCACCACACCCCTGTCTATGACCCTACCCCTGAGCAGTTTTCCACCGGATGTTTTTATTCGGACCACCTTCCCCACATATCCCACATCCAAGGCGGTTCCTCGTCCCTCAATTTGTATATTTCCACTACGAAAGATCACTTTTACTATATCTCCCCTATTTACCGCCGGCGAGGGTTTCATAACAGACCTTCTGAGTATTGAACCCTTTGGAATGTCCGTGCTTGCCCTGTAGTCCTCTAGCTCCTTTGGGTCTATGAGAAGGTCCTTAGGAATGCTCTTGAGCCATCTCTCTTCCACATCAAAGAACTCCGCAGAGAGCAGTTCTCCCTTTTTTATGTCCTTCTTTGCCCTTAGGAGCTTTGCCCTCCAGAGGGCATCTATCGCCGCAGTGTATCTGTTTCCTTCAAACTGAAGGTAGGCAAAAGCCCGCACCTTTCCGTATTCCATATCAAGCTCCACCTTTGGCACTCCCTCTCCCTTTCCATCCCAGTTGAGGAGAATAACCTTATTAACCCTAACATCCTCGCCAAATTTTTCCTTTACCTGCCTTTCAACAAAAGCGCTTAGCCCCTCCTTGGTCCAACAGAAGGCAAAGGAGAAGGCAAACAAAAGGTTAAGTAGCCTCAACATCCACGAGCATGAGCCTCCTTATCAAGGTGGCAGGCTCCACCTCCTTTGGACATACATTGTTGCACTTATTGCAGGATAGGCAGTGATACAGCCTTCCCTCCAGGGCTTGATGTAAGCGTTTTTTGTTTTCGCTATCCCTTGGGTCCAAAAGGAACCTGTAAAACTTGGCAAAGAAAAGGGGTCCCGCGTAAGCACTTTCTAAAATCTGAGGACAGTAGGACTGACAGGCAAGGCACAAAATACAGTCTGCGGAGTTTTCTATGCTCTTGCTCAGCTGAGGGTCTATTCGGACCTCTTTTTGACTGCCCTTTACCCAGAGGGAGAACTCTTTGATCTTTTGAGGGATTACCTCATGATCCACCACCAAGTCCTTGATAACTTTAAAGTTTTTGAGGGGTTCAATGAGTACCTCCTGTCCGCTAAGCACATAGGGAAGCACCTGCTCTTTGCAGGCAAGCTTTGGAAAGTGGTTTATGTATATAGCACACGTCCCACATATTCCCGCCCTGCAAAAGTGTCTAAAACTCAGTGTCTCATCTTGGTCTTCCTTAATCTTTTGCAGGGCGGAGAGGAACGTCATTCCCTCCTCGTAGGGAACCTCAAAGGACTGATACCAAACTCTGCCGTCCTGCTCCCTTCTGATTTTCAACCTCAACTGCATAATCTAAATAAAATATGCCAAACCATACCGCTTGTCAGATTTTGGCTGAGTGTTATATTTATATATATATCCGTAAGGGGGCGAACGGTTTCGACGGGGTTCGCAGGCTTAGGGAAGCAGGCAGGGTGGCAACCTTAACAGCCACTCAAAACACTTCCCGAGCGCGAACTCGCTCTCGCTGCCTAATAGAGGCAGCGGCCCACTGATGGCTCTGCGGGTGGGCTGTCAGATGGGTTCATAGACACCCGCTAGGAGGGAAGGATTGGCGTGGTCCTCCCTCCGAAAGGGCACACGCTGAGCCATCCCTTTGCTTGCCAGTGGGCGGGGGATGGTTAAAGGAAAGCACTGGCTAAGCCTGTAGAAGCCCTAATAGCCGGGCGAACCTCGGACGAGGGTTCGATTCCCTCCGCCTCCACCATTAAAATATTCTCATGGAAATAAAAGCCTTTCGGTGGGAGTCGGGCAAACTTTTGCTCCTTGACCAAAGAAAGCTTCCAGAAGTAGAAGAATGGGTAGTTTTGGAGGACCACCTTCAGACCGCACAGGCTATAAAGGATATGATGGTGAGGGGGGCACCCGCCATCGGTTGTGTAGCTGCTTATGGGTTTTTGATGGGAGTTAGGAAGGGGGAAGACCCAAAGGTGGTCTATGAGACGCTAAAAAACACAAGACCCACCGCCTACAATCTCTTTTATGCCCTAAATAGGATGATGGAAGCCTACCAAAGAGGTGAAGATTTGGAGGCAACCGCCAGGGCTATTGAGGAAGAGGATTACTTAGCCAACAGAAAGATGGCAAAGATTGGAAACGAGCTTATTCCAAAAAACGCCAGAATTCTTACCCACTGCAACACGGGAGCCTTGGCTACCGCCGGCCACGGCACCGCCCTTGGAGTTATAAGAGAAGCCCACTATTCCAACAAATCCATTTTTGTTTGGGTGGACGAAACGAGACCTTACCTTCAGGGTTCAAGGCTCACCGCGTGGGAACTCAGCAAAGAAAACATTCCTCACAAGATAATCACCGACTCCACCGCAGGCTTTTTGATGAAGAAGGGGTTTGTGGATTGCGTGATCGTAGGTGCGGACAGGATCACAAAAAGGGGAGATGTGGCAAACAAAATAGGCACGTATGCCCTCTCCGTCTTGGCAAAGGTCCATGGCATACCCTTCTATGTGGTAGCACCCAGCTCTACCATAGACCCAAACATAGAGAGTGGAGAGGATATACCCATAGAGGAACGCTTCGAGGAGGAGGTTAAAGCCTTCAAAAACTGCCAGTTTGCGCCAAAAGAATCTCCTGCCCTTCACTTAGCCTTTGACATAACTCCCGCGGAGAACATCACCGCCATAATCACAGAAAAAGGAATCTGGAAACCGTCATGAACATTTTGGAATATCAAAAAGGGCTAAAGTTAGAAAAGATCAAGCCCTTTAACCTGATATACTCTGAGGAAGACTATCTGCTCTCAGTTTTTGTGGAAAAACTGTCCGAACTGGCACCCGTAAGGGTCCTTTGGGGGTCTGAGCTGGACCTTAAGAGTTTTCTTAGTCTTCTGGGCGAAAGTGGTCTCTTTACCAAAAGCCAAAGGGAGCTGATATTAGTAAAGGAAGGAGAACAGCTCTTAAAAAAGCTAAAGGACCCAAAGCTAATCAGGAGTTTAGCCAACCGGATGAAAACAAAGGCGGTTTTTATAGTCCTTAAGGAAAAGCTGGATAAATCCGCCCTTCAGAAGGAACCCTACAAAACCCTGTTGGAACTGGGAGATTTCTTGGAGGCAAAAAGGTTAGACAAGAGGAAAGTAAGGGAGATGGTAAAAAACAAGGTGGAAAAGGCTGGGAAGAAGATAGAAGAAAAAGCCCTTGAGTATCTCCTTGAAATAGCGGGCGATGACCTTTTGTTTTTAAGGGGAGAGGTGGAAAAGCTGATCCTGTACGCAGAAAAAGAGATCACCCTTGAAGATGTTAAAAAGGTATGCATCACCCAAAAGGAAAGCGACCTGTTTGAATTTTTGGATGCCTTTTTCAGCAAAGATTTAGAAAAGTCCCTTTTGAGTCTTTCTTCCCTCTTCAGAACGGGCATCCATCCTCTTATCATCCTTTCAACCTTAGTCAATTACACCCTGAGGCTTTTGACGGTTAAAAAGAGCCAAGGAAAAACAGAGGATATACTGGGCGAGCTGGGAGTAAAACATCCCTTTGCCATTCACAACCACAAAAGGTATCTTTCCAATTTCACCGAACAAGATTTAGAAAGGCTTTTAGAAAGGCTTTACTGGTTGGACATTTCCATAAAGACCTTCTTTAACCAACCAGAGAAAACAATAACAAACATGGTAATAGATTACTTGGCAAAGGTAGGGACGGAGGCTCCCTCGGAGGAGGTGGAATAAGTTGTTTTACCTGCTTTTAGCCTTTCTTAGCTCCTTTCTTGCCTGCTACTTTCTTTTAAAGTTTTCTACACAAAGGGCTTTGGACCATACGGAGGGAGTTCAAAAGTTCCACAGCTGGAGGGCAGTAAGGCTCGGTGGAGTTGCCTTAATGATTTCTCTTATAACCTCCTGTATAGCCTTTTACCTTTCGGGCAAAGACTTTGCAAAGGAATACCTCTTGGTGATCCTTTCCTCTTTACCTGTTTTCTTGGGCGGTCTTGCGGAGGATTTAACAAAAAAAGTGGGACCAAAATCAAGGCTATTTATGGCTTTTATCTCCGGGATTTTAGCCTTTTTGCTTTTGGGTGCCCATCTGACGCGCATTGATGTTCCTATTTTGGACTTTGTTCTTTCCAACTATCTGATATTTTCTGTCCTTTTTACATCCTTTGCCCTTGCGGGCGTGTCTAACGCGGTAAACATAATAGATGGTTTTAACGGACTTGCCAGCGGTGTGCTAATAATAAGCTTTCTCGCATACGCCTATGTTTCCTATCTTCTGGGAGATTTCTTTTTGCTCTACCTTAGCCTAACCATCACCTTTGCCCTAATTGGCTTTTTCTTCTGGAACTTCCCCTTTGGCTACATATTCTTGGGAGATGGCGGAGCATACCTTTTAGGCTTTTTGGCTGGGCTTTTGGGAGTTTTAGTAGTGGAAAGGCATCCAGAAGTTTCCCCGTGGTTTCCCTTCTTGCTCTTGCTCTATCCCATTTATGAAACGATATTTTCAATCCTGAGACGAAAACTTCTGCGTGGTTTTTCTCCATTCCAACCTGACGCCATACACTTACATACCCTAATCTACAAAAGAATAGTTATAAAACACATTGGTAACCTGTTGCCAACATTCCTAACTAACTCCCTTACCTCTCCCTACCTCTGGTTTATGACTTTTATCTGCGTTATACCTGCGGTTCTCTTCTGGAATAGGACCATCTTTTTAGTGCTTTTCAGCATACTCTTTATGCTGTTTTACACTTGGCTCTATTTTAGAATCGTCAGGTTCAAAACGCCAGAATTTCTAACATTGCCCCTTAAGATTTTGAAAGAACGTCTTCAATAAGGTTTATATATTCTCTCACTATTTTCTCTACGCTGTATTTTTCTTCCGCCAATCTTCTACCCGCTTTGCCAAACTCCCTAAGCTTTTCATCTCCCAACTCAACCATTTTCTTCATCGCCAAATACAAACTCTCCACATCTTTTGGTTTTACCAAAAATCCATTAGCCCCATCAACGCATACATTTTTGCAACCGGGTGCATCGGTGGTTATTATAGGTTTTTCCATAGCCATGGCTTCGAGCAAAACCCTCGGAATGCCTTCCCTGTATGATGGCAGAACTACACAATCCGCCACGCAATAAAAGGGTCGGACATCCTCTTGGAAGCCATGCCATTCAATTAAACCTTCTTTTACCCACTTTTCAAGCTCTCCTTTACTAACTGAATTGGGATTTCCCTCGTCCGGACTTCCAACAATGATAAGCTTTACCTTTGGCTTTTCTTTTTTCAGCCTTTCAAAAGCCTTTATTAGTTCATAAATTCCTTTGTCTTTTAAAAGCCTTCCCACAAAAAGGAAAGTAAATTCATCTTTTTTTGCTTCTTTGCATAATTCAGGGTCAAGGTGCTTTAAATCTACACCTGAGCTTTCAATAAGAAGACATCTTCCTTCGCATAGGTTTTCAAGAGTTTTCATATCCTCTGAGTTCTGAAACACAACCGCCTTATTAAATCTAAAAGCAAGCCAGTATAAAAGTTTTACCAGCTTAGTAAGCCAGCTTTCCCTTATAAACACATACCCAAGCCCGGTTATCACACTTATTGATGGCATACCAAGCAAGCCAGCGGATATGGAGCCATAGATGTTTGGCTTTATGGTAAAGTTAATAACAAGGTCTGGTTTTAGCCTTTTAAAAAGCAAAAAATATTCAAAAAATAGCTTGAGGTCTTTAATAGGATTTTTCCCTTTTCTGTCTAAGCTTTTCACTGGAAAAAAACTAAATTCCCTTCTCAACAACTCCGAATACTTCCCATCCTCCGGAGAAACTGCCATAACTTCATAACCCTTCTCTTTTAAAGCCCTCATAAAGTGAAGTCTAAAGTTGTATAGACTGAAGGCAGTGTTTGAAGATAAGACTATTCTTTTCCTTTCCTTCTTCTCCATAGTTCCGTAGCAGTAGAATAGCTAACCGCAGACAATAGCATAACATACCCATATCTTTTTCTCAATATGGGTCCGACATTTGGCTCCGCTACCACATGAAACCATATAAAGCCTAAACACATCAAAAATACAAGCCAAAACCACAGCTTTTTCCTTTGGAACCAAAGGGCTATAGGTAGTAAAAGCCACGCAAGCCACAGATAGATTGCCTCAAAGGGCGTTATATACCTTGCTATTGTCCCACCGGTTGTGGAACCTTGGCTAAACCAAAACCTTGGAAAAGGAGAAAAGAAGCCAACCGCCAAAGCTCTCGGAGTGTATTCAATAAAGTCCCCCACACTTCTAAACTTTATATCCTCATCAATAGCCCCCGGGTGACCGCTTAAATACATTGCCCAAATCTCATTTCTCCATACCGCAAGGGTGTAAAAGAGGTTTTCTACTTTATCGGGTATGTAAGGGTTCCAATACTATCGCGCTTGTTCTTGTGTTTGTGGTTGTGGTTGTTCTTGTACTTGTGGTTGTGTTTGTGGCTGAAGCAGTCCATAGGTTACGAAGATGACAAAAAATACAAAGGCAGTTTTTCCATACCTTAGAAATGATTCCTTTCCTTTCCGAACTAAGTTTACGGTAGCTATTAAGAGAGAAATCAACAAAAAGAGGGCATAGAAGTAATAGACAATCTTCAAAGCGTACTCGCGACCCACTGTGAAAAATATAAAAGCACCTACTACGCCCGCAAGTATGTAAATTACGTTTTTCTTTATCTCATTGGAAAACGCCAAAGCCAAACTCAAGAAAGTTAAATACATTCCAAGTATGTATAGCCCATCTTTGTGTATTTGGGATACCCATGTTAGAGATGTAGGGAAAATAATAAAGGGAATTGTAAAAATAAGGGCAGTTTTCTTGGAAATGCCTAAAAGTCTGAGCAGTATGTATAAGATTAGTCCAGCGGAAGCATGTAAAAAGGCGTTAAAAGGTAGCAATACCCAAGGCTTGTGAATTCCCGTGAGGGCATAAAAAAGTCCAGCGATGCCAGACATGGCTTGCCTACTAATTGGATGTCTTAAGGTCCATGCACTCCATCCTTCTTGCTCCACTCTTTTTGCTATTTCTACTCCCTCCGTGTGAAACTGGACCCAGTCCCCACCTACCATAAGACCATCTTTCCAGTGGGCAGACGGGAAAATTATTGGCAAAATCACAAACTGAACTAAAAGCCCTACGGTTAATGAGTATAGATAAAAAGCAAGCCAAAGCTTGATGTAGAACTTATAATCTCCAATATATGAAACCCAATCTTTCCGCATCCTTTCTTTCAAAAACTCCCTTTATGTCAAAAAGTATCGATGGCTCAAGGGACAACCTTTTAAGCCCTTCTAAGGTAAATGTTTCAAGAAATACCCTATGCCTTACCGCATACAAAATAGCATCGTAAGGAGCCTTTGCTTTGTAATCCTTCTCAAGTTCTATATCAAACTCCTCCTTCACTTCTTCCTCCCTTGCCACCGGATCATAGACCACAGGTTCAATTCCAAACTCTCTAAGTTCTTTTATAACTTCAAAAACTTTGCTGTTTCTGACATCTGGCACATTCTCCTTGAAGGTTATCCCAAGCACTAAAACTTTTGCACCCTTTACTTGCTTTCCTGCCTTGATAAGCGTTTTTACAAGCTCATGGGCTACATAGATGGAAATTTCTTCGTTTATTCTCCTTCCTGCCAAAATGAGTTCAGGCACATAACCAACTTCTAAAGATTTATGGGCAAGGTAATATGGGTCCACCGGAATGCAATGCCCTCCCACAAGTCCCGGCTCAAACCTCAAGAAGTTCCACTTGGTTCCCGCAGCTTTTAAAACTTCCTTTGTGTCAAGCCCAAGTCTATGGAATATAAGGGCTAACTCGTTTATAAGGGCTATGTTTATGTCCCTTTGAATGTTCTCTATTACCTTTGCCGCTTCCGCTGTCTTAATATCGGGTGCTTTATAAACTCCCGCCTTAACCACAGTTCCGTAGACTTCTACAATTAGCTCTAAAGTTTCTGGAGTATCTCCCGCAACTACCTTTATGACCTTTTCA
Source organism: Thermocrinis ruber (assembly GCF_000512735.1). Classification (NCBI taxonomy): domain Bacteria; kingdom Pseudomonadati; phylum Aquificota; class Aquificia; order Aquificales; family Aquificaceae; genus Thermocrinis; species Thermocrinis ruber. The sequence continues at coordinate 728,969 of NZ_CP007028.1, read as the reverse complement.
ATAGTGTGTTCCCTGTCTCCCGGATTTACCCTTTCTGGAGAGTATCCCACAAAAAAGTCCTGCTTCCACTTAAGACCACTTTCCTTTTCCAATATTGGCACGCAGACCTCTTCTGTAGCCCCCGGATAGACAGTAGATTCATAAACCACCACGCTACCCTTTGTTAGATTTTTACCCACCACCTCAGAGGCAGACTTTAAAAAGGACAGGTCTGGGTTCTTTAGCTTATCCACTGGCGTAGGCACTGCCACGATTATGAACTTACACTCCTTTATTGCAGAAGGGTCGTCAGTAAAAGAAAGATTAGGGTTTAAAAGCTTTTCCCTGTTTTCCACCTCGCCCGTATAGTCTATTCCCTGCCTTAAAGCTTCCACTCTCTTTGAGTTCTTATCAAAGCCAACCACTTTAAAGTGCTCCGCAAGGCTAACCGCCAAGGGTAATCCCACATACCCAAGCCCCACAACGCAGATTTTTTCTTTATGGGTTTTCAAAGCTTTTAAAAAATCCTTATACTCCATAGAACTTCCTGAACCTAAAATATAGTGTATATAAACGGCGCTATTGTAGGACTAGAAGACAAAACTACGAGTAGGGCTATCAACAGCAAAGCCAAAAGGACAGGAACAAGCCACCACTTTTTGGTGTTAATTATGAAGAGAAAGATCTCCTTCAGTGTTCCCATCTATATCCTCCTTTTTGAATATTGTATACCATCTTAACCTCAGTCCATACCAAATAATTTTTTAGCATCAAACTCTTCAGTCCAAACTGGTTGTTCTTTTTTATCAAACAGATAATTTCCCATAACAAGATAATCCATATCCGTTCTCATAAAGCATTTATATGCATCGTCAGGGTTGCAGACAATGGGCTCCCCTCTGACATTAAAACTGGTATTAATTATTACAGAGTATCCTGTCTTTTTCTTAAAGCTATCTATCAATTTGTAGAACCTTGGATTTGTCTCTTTATGCACTGTTTGAATTCTGGCTGAGAAATCAATATGAGTTACAGCTGGAATATCTGAACGTAAATAGTATAACTTTTCCCTCAAAGGTAATGACCAGTAGTTTAATGGTAAGGGATTACGTCTACTACTTATAACTTCTGCTATAAAAAGCATATAAGGAGCTGGTCTATCAAAAGCAAAATATTCTTGCATATCTTCATACAAAACCGCTGGAGCAAAGGGTCTAAAGCCTTCCCTAAACTTTATTTTTAGGTTCAAGTTCAATTGCATCTCAGGGTTTCTTGCATCAGCCAAGATGCTTCTATTACCGAGTGCTCGCGGACCCCATTCCATTCTACCTTGGAACCATCCAACTACTTTGCCTTGAGCTATGTAATCTGCTACTATATCGCACAATTCTTTAAAGTTATCAAAGTACTTATACTTTGCTTTATATTTATTTGCTACGCGTTTTATTTCTAATTCGCCATATTCTGGTCCAAGATAGCAACCTTGCATTTTATCAAAGCCTTGAATTGTCCTTGGCTTGCCGTAGTACATATGATATACAGCGTAAGCAGCACCTAAGGCGCCCCCTGCATCTCCCGCAGCAGGTTGCACCCAAATGTCTTCAAATATACCTTCCCTAAGTAATCGTGAATTTGCTACACAGTTTAGAGCCACCCCTCCTGCCATAGTTAAATACTTTGCTCCAGTTAATTTTTTTGCATACCTTGCCATTCTTATTATAATGTCCTCAGTAACTTTCTGTATTGCGTATGCGAGATCACAATGATGGGCTTCAATTTCGCTTTCTGGTTCTCTTTTTGGAAAACCAAAAAGCTTCTCCCATTTATCATCTTTTATCATCTTAAGTCCTGTGCAATAATCAAAATAGTCCTGATTTAAAAATATAGAGCCGTCTTCCTTCACATCTACTAAGTTATCATAGATTAAGGATATAAACTTCTTTACTCGTTCTGAATTTGGGTCCCCGTATGGGGCTAATCCCATAAGTTTATACTCACCAGAATTAACCTTGAACCCTAAAAAGTATGTAAAAGCTGAGTATAGGAGACCTACTGAATGGGGAAATCTCAACTCCTTTAATAGTTCAATTTTATTGTCTATTCCAATTCCAACGGAGGCTGTAGCCCACTCCCCAACGCCGTCTATAGTTAAGATCGCTGCTTCTTTATAGGGTGATGGGAAAAAGGCACTTGCTGCATGAGAGAGGTGATGTTCAGAAAATAATAAGTTTAATTTCTTTTTGTTTACAGGTTCAATTTTAGATAGCTCATCTAACATAATCTTTTTAAGAAATAGCTTTTCCTTTATCCAAACATGCATTGACGAAAGAAAGGATTTTATTCCCTTGGGTGCATATACATAGTAAGTTTCTATTAATCTTTCAAACTTGGTAAAAGGTTTTTCGTAGAAAACTATAGCGTCCAATTCATTTAATGAAACTCCACCATATTCTAAACAAAATTTAATGGCATTTATCGGAAAGGAGGGATCATGCTTTTTTCTGGTAAATCTCTCTTCCTGAGCTGCAGCTACGATAAAGTCATCTTTCAATAAGACTGCAGCCGAGTCGTGATAAAAGGCTGAAATACCTAATATATACATTCTTCTTCCTCCGTCACCACTGCTTTTCATAAAATTCTTTGTTGTAATTTTTGTTTATATCAATAAAATACGAGGGCATGCTGTTATCATTAAAGTAGGCAACTATCTTTCTATTAGACAACCTAAATAGAAAGGCTGTCGGAGTCAAAACAAAATAGAATATTATTGTTAGTAGAATCTTTGAGTTAATTGTTCCAATAAACAGGAAGATTTGTATTAATTTTGATGCTATAATTTTGCTTATACTTTCGCTAATTAAAATTATGGCAATTATGGTCATCGATATATATAAAAATGCATCCATCTTAAAAACCAAGAATAACACCATAAATATCAAAGATATGCCGTTCAAGAACTTAATTGCGTCCTTTGTTTCCATTGTGAATTCCTCCTTTTAAAAAGTATTCTTTAATTATAAACTCGGCAAATTTTTGGGCATAAATATCATTGACCTCAGCCGAGGGGTGTCCATCAAGCACATTTACAGCCAGTGGTTTATCGTGAAGTTTCTCTGCGATTTCTTTCTCGAAATTAACTGTCTTAAACCCTATTTTAGAAGCGGTGTCTTCTGCTTGATGATACCACTTTAGATATAGCTTTAACATATCATCTGGATTTCTATAATCTGTAGGCTTATCAGTATATACTCCCTGATTAAGCACTGCAAAGATCGGGGGAGGCAGTCCCTTTTTATTAGACATATCTATTATGTCTTTAAGGGCTTTCTCAAAGTCTTTCCACTCCTTAGAGTTCTTATCGTAAACCCTATCAAGGGCTACATACCAAGGAGGAATTATTCCTAACCTCTCAAGAGTTTTATAGAACCCCTTTTCTATGAATGAAGCTGTAAGCTCTAAATGTAATATTCCAAAGAGACGCCTGATAGGGCTTAAGAAAAACTTAGCGTATCTGTCAATCCTATCCTTTTCTATGCTCCATTCTTGTGATTTAGGCTGAGGGTCGTTCAGACAAAAACCTACTATGACCAGATCAGGATTAACCAAATCTATGAATGTCCTTAGAATATCTCTCTCGGCTATAGTAGGTCCTCCAGGAATACCAAAATTTAAAACCTCTATTCTTTTTGGAAATTTTCCTTTAAGCCTTTCGTTTAAATATTTTTCTAACCTATTAGTATACCTTTCCTCTACCGCAAGCCCAGCACCCCAAGTAAGAGAATCCCCTAAAACCATTATTCTAAAAACATTGTCAGGCTTTGGAATAGCAAATTCTCTTTCCCTAAAGCCGAAACTGTTGTTTACCACTGGATTACCCCAAGTATACAATATTTTTTCATTGCAACGTTTGTAGGAACCACTATAATCATCACAAGGAAGCTTGGGAAGGCTTCTGTAAAGGTAGAATTCAAACCCGTATAAAACTAAAAGCACTAAAATGATGTTTACGACAACCACTTTCCAAATTTTCTTCATCCCAAAACCTCCTTCCATTCCTTAACAATCTTTTCAATTCTAAAATCTTCAGCTCTTTGCTTAGCTTTTTCCGAGTAGTTTTATCAAAGCCTACCACCTTAAAGTGCTCCGCAAGACTAACCGCCAAAGGCAAACCTACATACCCAAGCCCCACAACGCAGATTTTTTCTTTGCCGGTTTTCAGGTCCTCCAAGAATTTGTTCATTTAGAACGTCCTCCAATCAACATTTTTAATAAAAGCTTTCTAATTCTCTTTGAGTAGTTCTCGTAAAATTTAATCACAAAAGATTTAGGCAAAATCATACAAAATAATGTCCAGAGGATAGGTATAAAAAATAATTTTGGGTATGCTTTCACTGAATCCATGCACCATTTGAAAGCCTGCTTATATTCTTCAACCAATGCTGAGTAGTAAATCCCGATCAAGGAGTGTCTTATAAAAGTCTTGGGACAGTGACTTATCATATCATTTCCAAACTCTTGTAGAAAAAGTACATACTTTAAATAAGTCCTCTTTGCTTGTTTAGCGTACTGAAGAGAGACTCTATCTTGACTACCGATATATACTTTATATATTTTTGCTAATGCCTTATGTAAATAAAAACTAACCTGTGCCTTTTTGAAAAGTTTAAGCATTAATATTCCCTCTCCTCCCCAACATTCGTCGTAAAATCTATCATTTTCCAAAATTGAAGTTTTTATAAGAAAAAAATATTCGCGTTCGTATCTGCTACATAACCAGTCTAACCAACAGACTTCTTCATCCTTTCCATAATGTAATCCGGTAAATTCTCCTTCTATGTTATCTACACAATTGGCAAAAACTATACTGTAGTTTCCTTTAATAGCAACATTCAAAAGTTCCTCAATAGCATTTGGCATTATAATATCGTCATCATCTACAAAAGTAAAGTATTCACCAGTGATGTTATCTAATCCATTATTTTTGTTTCCGTCCGGACCGTGTTTATATTTTGTATTAATAACGTATTTAATCCTTGGGTCTGTCAAATATCTTTCTATCAATGGTTTGGCTTTGCCCTCCTCTGTATCATCAGTTATTATTATTTCTAAATTCTGGTAGGTTTGATTTAAAACGCTTTCTAATGTTCTTATTAAGCTTTCTCTGCCAATAGTTGGTATGATAACTGAAACTTTTGGGTTATTCTTTATTTTTTCCATCATAAAACCTCCTTCCATTCTTGAACGATCTTTTCAATTCTAAAATCCTCCGCCCTTTGTTTAACTTTTTCCGAGTAGTTTTTTCTCAAGTTTTCGTCTTCAAGTAGCTTATCTACAGTTTCAACCCACATTATTTCCCTCTCTTCTAAGGGTTCCTTTGCAGTTTTATATTTTACTTCAAAAACAGGTATCAAGACCCCATATTCTGCAAACTCTGGCTTTTGGGTTTGATAGTTAAAATCTGTGTTTGGTGCCAAAATCTCCCTTGGACCGCTTCTGCAGTCGGAAGATACTACAGGCACTCCACACACCATAGCTTCTACTAAAACGTTCCCAAACCCTTCCCACAAAGAAGGAAAAACAAAAAGCTTAGACCTTGCCATGAATTTGAAAGGGTTTTTCTGAAAGCCCAAGAAATAAACATCAAAGCTTTCGGAAAGCCTATCTCTGTCCCAAACATAAGTTTTTAGTCCAAGTTCTTGAGAAAGTTCTACTAAATAATCCTTTAACTCTCCCTCTCCTAAAATCACAAGCTTTAAATCTTTGTGCTTTTCTTTTAAAGCTTTAAAGACTCTTAGCAAGTACCATAGACCCTTTTGCTTTGTTAGCCTTCCTGCGGTGATTAAAACGGGATGTTTAAAAATTTCTTCATAGCTTCCTAACGATTCCTTTGCTAACTCTCTTATTTGATCTATTGGATAGGGATTGTAGATCACCTTTATTTTTTCTTCCTCTATACCGAGATTAATCAAGCTTTCCTTCACTCCGTGGCTAACTGCTATAATTAGGTCTGCCTTCGGATAAAGAAGTCTTACCAAAAGCTTGTTCAGTTTTCTTAAACCAACATGACCTGTTTGCTGGTCCACATGCACGGATATTATGGCTTTGTGCTTCTTAAAAAGCTTGGAAATTATATTTACAAAATTAGCCCTTTCCAAAAATGATACCACAAGTGAATTTTTTTCTATGAAATCCGAAAGCTTATACGCATATATTGGAATGTTTAAAGTTTTTATTATTGGGCTTGTTTTGGTTGAATGATTGCTAAGAAAAAAGATCGGTTTATCTGTCTTGTATTTAACATCACGCTCAAGTAAAATAAATTCAGATATTGGTAAATGCTCAGATAACCTTATTGCCACCTTTTCCGCCCCTCCTCCCGCAAGGGAATTTATGAGAAAGTATAGCTTTACAGCCATTTATTCCTCCAAGTTTCAAACACAAACAATAGCCAAAGCTTGTTATGATTTACTCCTCTGTCAGAAAGAAAGTCCTCTAAAAGTCTTTTGACTTCCACGTGGTTAAACAATCCTTCCTTTTTTATTCTCTCTACGTCCAAATACTCTTTATATAGTCCCTTTAGTTCTCCCTTAAACCACTCATAGATTGGCACCCCAAAACCTTGCTTTGGTCTCTCTACAAGCTCTTTTGGGATGTATTTATACAAAACCTTTCTTAGCAAATACTTGCTGATACCGTTTTTATACTTGAACTCCACCGGGAGTTGAGAAGTCCATTCCACTATTTTATGGTCTAAAAAGGGCTCCCTTCCTTCAAGGGCTACGCTCATGGTTGCCCTATCCACCTTAACGAGTATATCGTCAGGTAGATAAGTTTTCAAGTCAAGTAGCATCATTGAAGCAAGTGGGTCAAGCTCATCAACCAAAGCCCAATCTTTTAAGTCTTTCTTTTCCGACGACCCTATTCCCAAAGGCTTTAGGTCCTCCACCAAAAAGTAGCTAACTGCTAAATCATACTGTTCCATAACATCCTTAGCCTTCAAAACATTTCTAAGCTTTATGTATTTGTCCCTAAAGTTGGTGTATTTTGGCAGAATTGGTTTAAATGCGTTGTAAAGCTTCAGAGCAAGGTCTGGATGGATGAGGTCTAGGGTGTTGGCAAGCAGATTGGAAAAGGGAATTTTTGACAGCTTGGCTATTCTGTCTGTAATCAACCAATACCTTGTGTATCCGCAGAACTGCTCATCTCCTCCGTCAGCGGATAGGGAGACCTTTACCTGAGATCTGGCTAGCCTTGAGACCAAATAGGTGGGAATGGCAGAAGAGTCCCCAAAGGGCTCGTCATAAATCTCTGGTAGCTTTGGGATTATTTCAAAGGCTTCCTTTGGAGTGCAGTAAAGCTCTGTATGTTCTGTTCCAAAATACTCCGCCACCTTTTTGGCATACTCTGCCTCGTTGTATTCCTTTTCGTAAAAGCCTATGGTAAAGGTCTTTAGCTTAATTCCTTCCTTTGAAAGCAGGGCACACACGGTGGAAGAGTCAATGCCCCCGCTCAAAAACATTCCTACCGGCACATCAGAGACAAGCCTAAGCTTGAAGCTTTCCGTTAAAATCTCCTCAAGCTCCTGTGCCAGTTCCTCCTCTGACCTTTTTAGCCACTTATCCTTTTCTTCCTTTCCCTTCAGGAAATAATCTTCTACCTTCCAATAAGGGAATTCCTCAATGTTTCCCTTTTGGTCTAAGACTAAAAAGTGTCCGGGCTTTAGTTTATGGACATTTTCAAAGATAGAATAGGGTGCTGGTATGTAGCCGTATTTTAGGTATAGGGAAAGTCCTGTGAGGTTTAGATTTTTTTCAAACTTTGAGTGTTTGTGAAAAGCTTTTAGCTCTGATGCAAACATAAAAAGTCCGTTTTTGTAATAGTAATACAGAGGCTTTACGCCTATCCTGTCCCTGCAAAGGATAAGCTTTTTGTCTTTTTTGTCCCACAGGGCAAAGGCAAACATGCCACGGAATTTATGGACCGCAGAAAAGCCCCATCGGTGGAAAGCCTTAAGGATAACCTCCGTGTCTGAGTTTGAGATAAATTTATAGCCCTCCTTTTCAAGCTCTTTTCTGATTTCCTTGAAGTTATACACCTCTCCGTTGTAGGTTATCACTAAATTTTCAAACTCCATGGGCTGATGTCCAAGCGAAGAAAGGTCAAGGATGGAAAGCCTCCGGTGTCCCAAAGCTACGGGGAAGTCTTTATCTATAAAAATTCCCGCATCATCGGGTCCGCCATGAATAAGAGTATCACGCATAAGTGTAATTGTTTCTTCAAGGGAGTAAAAATTATTGAAATTAAAGTCAATAAAGCCTACTATTCGGCACATGGTTTAAAATGCTTGTTTGTTCTTTTAATCAACATTTTATAAAAAACGCTTGGCCTGTTGGTAGTATAATCACATTCTCTTCTCCAAGAGTTTCATCAACAGCTTTTTTAGCTCCAGGGCATGTTTCAAAATAGTAATCATCAAAAAGTATTATTCCTCCATGCGACAACCTGTCTAAAGTATAAATCAATGACTCCTTTGTTGGCTCATATAAATCAACGTCTATGTGGGCAAAGCTTATTTTCAAATCAGACGGTAAATGTTTAAATACGTCAGGTATCCAGCCTTTGTATACTTTTACAAAGTCATATTTACTAAGAGCAGGACTAACAAATGAAGTTTTCAAATCTCCAGGTTTCCAGTACGTCCCATCAATCTTAGGATCTGGCTCTGATAAACCCTCAAAACTGTCTACCAAATGAATATGTTTATTTAATTTGTGCATTTCAACAAATACACTCATTATAAAAGCCGAAGCTCCTTTATATACACCAAACTCTATGTAATCTCCATCTATACCCACTGTATATTTTAATAACTGACTAAGAACAAATTTTCTATCTAACGAGGAAGATAATTCTTCTAAACCAAAATTGTTTATAAGTGCTTTTACAAGCGGATCTTCTAAAAAACTCTTCTTCGAGACATCTGTAAAAAATAATATCTCTAAGCCAAACCTTGAACCTAAAATCTGTAGGATTCTTTTATTGTATCTCTGTTTTTCTAGGGGATGGGAGTTGTAATACTTAAACGGAAATTTCAAAAATTTGATGAGTTTCTGTACTTTATTTCCCTTCAATTCTTAACCTCCGCGCTTGAAAATACAGATTAGGACCTCTTTGATGTGAGCTATTTATATAAACAAACGCAACTGGAGACAAAAGAGTATTCCTAATTAGCTTAATAATTTTTAAGCCATATGCCCTAATCTTAACCGAATTAGAAACTTCACCTACTATAATATCATCCACGTAAGCACCTGCCCTTTTTCTATCTCCAAGCACCATAGACTTTAATAAATTTCGTAGATTATAAAACCTGCCAAGCAATTTCATTTCAACGTATGGATATATTTCATCAAAAGTAAAATCCATAATATAAACATGTGCATCTTCAAAACCACTTAGTTTTAAAGCATTTTCAAGAGATCTCCGAGAGAATCTCAAAAAATGATGCGGTGGATGGTCAGCATGTGAAATTTTCCAGTATATTTCTCTCAAAAATCTTTCCCTATTGGGCACGCTTCCCGCTATGTATCCTCCTTCTTTCAAAAGCCCTTTTACCATTTCAAGAAATTCCCTTGGTTTGTCCTGATGTTCTAAAACCTCAAAAAAGGTGATTACATCAAACTTTAAGTTTCTCTCCTTAGCGTATTCATAGAACTCTTCTAAGCTCATGGCAAAAACGGTGTCAATACCAAGGTTCCTTTTTACATTCTCTACAGATTTTTTGTCAAAGTCTATTCCCCATATTTCAAAGCCTTGTTCTTTAGCATGTCTTAAAAATCTTCCGTCTCCACAGCCTACATCCAAAAGCTTACCTCTTACATTGGAAGGAAAGTATTTAAAAAAAGCTTTGTGGTATTCGCCAAGCCTGGTCCCTACACCCTCGTGAAACGCAACATAATCTTCAAAAACTTCACTTTCATAAAACTCTGGAATAATCTTCAACGGCTCCCACCAATGAACATCGCAGTTTGGGCACTCGTAGCGTTTATACTCTTGGTCGTTATAAGGAGAAACATAAGTTTCTTTGAAATTTCGTTCTTCAACTTCTGTGTAGCATATGGGACATTCGATTTTAGCCATTGCTTTTTATTTTAATTTATTTTTCCATCTTTAGCCTCCATATCAGGATACCGTAGGAGACCCCACAAAGAAAGGAGTAAGCAAAAAAAGTTCCCAAGCATATTCCAGCTATTCCAAGCTTATAAACTACTACAAACAGGTAGTTAAAAAATCCGTTAATTAATATACCAATCAAAGCAATAAAGAAAACAGGCAAAAGCCAGTTTATAATTTGAAAGGCTCTATATAGGATTGTCCAAGCAAGAACTAAGAACAAAGAAATTGCATAGTATTTAGTAGCGGTTGCAGTTAGTTCTACATCAGTTTGTGTAAATTTTCCATGTCCAAAGAGTAGTTTTACGGGGATCTCTGGAAAGAAGAACAGAAAAAGCATAACGGGTAGAGAAACAACGAAGGAAAACTTTAAAAACTTGTTCAAAGTTTGAATGCTTGCCTTTGTTTCAGATAGGGATGTAATAGCCATATGTTCAAGTCTTAGAACACTTCGTAAAGCAAAGGCAACCATTGAACCATAAGTTAATGCGGACACGCCCTTTTCTCCAAGCAAAGAGGCAAAAGCCCTATCTACCAAGATAAAAAGGTGGAAAACTCCATACAGGGCAGAGAGAAAAACAAAGTGCCTTAGTATTTCCTTTACCCTTTCGTCTATAAAAAAACTAAAGTGTAAAAACTCTTTGCCAACAAAGATTATATATAGGGTTGCCATAAGCTGGGAAAGGCTAAGGCTTATTGGAAGAACCAATGGACTGTGGAAAAGGTAAAGCCCAAGCACAATAAAAAGAAAAGAGAAGAAAGAAAGAATAAACTCTCCAATAAAGTATGGAGTAAAATACCTTAAGCTTCTTAAGACAGCACCAAAGTGATGGAAGAAGAAGTTTAAAAAAAGATAGGGAAGGAGTAGTAAAAGGTGAAGTTCTGTGGCTTCTTTTGTTCTTTGATCAAAGCCAACCGCTACTTTGGAAAGCAGAGGAATGCCCACTAAGGCTACAAAGGTTAAAGAAAAGGCTAATATGGTGGTAAATGTGAGGAGAAGTCCTGCAAGTTTTTTGAATTCTTCTTCGCTTTTCATTCTTGCAAAGACAAGCTGAGGAACTCCGATGGAGTCAAAGACATCTACAAAGATCAAGAAAATGCCAAGAAGGGATAAAGCCATAAAGAAGGCGTCCGTTTGATAGCTAAACCCAAGGAGTATTGCTATAGCTAAGTGTTTTAGGTATCCAAAGCCTCTTGCAAGTAGGTTTATGGTGGAGGTTTTAATTATAGCGTGCCTTATTGATTCGGGTTTTAGTTTAAGCATGCATGTATTTTATTCTGAAGAGTACTTCCACAGCTCAAGGGCAGAGGAGATAAATTTCTCTATATCTTGGTGGCTTTGTAAAACCACATTCCTCACCCAAGGGTGGTTGTGATAGGAGTAGGGAAAGTCTTTGACGAAAACACCTAAGGTGGGAACTTTGAGGGCTACGCTCATATGATAGGGTCCGCTGTCGGAGGATATAAAAAGCCTGCATGCCTTTATAAGACCAGCAAGCTCTAATATGTTGGTTTTTCCTGCTAAGTTTAGGGCTGGCAAGTGGTAGCCTTCCAAAAATCTCTCATTCACATCCGCTTCAAAGTTTGCCCCGCTTAGGACTAAAAAGGAAGAGGTAGCTTTTTGGACTTTGTGCACCGCTTCTCTGAGCAGTTCTAAATTGGGTCTTTTCCAGAGGGCGTCGGGGGTTCCACAGCCTATGTTCAAGCCCAAAAGGGGGACATCCTCCGGTATGGAAAACCGGCTTCTCATGGTTTCTCTAAACTGCCTGCCCTCCTCTGTTTCCTCCAGCTCTATTGGTAGTCCTTGCCTTTCAATACCAAAAGCCTTTAGAACTACAAAATACCTGTCTGTATAGTCTTTACTCTTTAACACAACCCTGCTGGAGGGAGCCTTGTGGGTGTAAAAGAGACCCCTGCCCGGGAATTCTGCAATGCCTACGGATGGAATTTTGTATTTTAGCCTTGCATACAGACAGAGCATGGAACTTTTCAAGCCGTGTGGCTCCATATCTACGATCAGGTCGGGATTTAGTTCTCTCACAAGCTTAGCAAAGCCCTTGAAAAACTCCATCCAATCCTTCAGACCTTTTAGCCTTTTGTCTAAAGTATGAAAGGAAGCTAAAAGGTGGTGTTTTGATATTAATGTTTCGGACACATAGCCGGGGTCCTTGGTGAGGAAGAGAAGATGCAAGTCTGCGGTTGGGAATTTGTTCTTTAGAGCCCTCCAGCTTGCAGAAGCCCGTAGCATATCGCCCACGCCCGCAGAATGTCCCATAATGAGAAGTATTTTTTTAATGTCCTTCTCCATGCCTTTCCACTACCCTAAACATAAGAAGGATCCAAGGAAGCATCGCATCCCAAAAGCCGGTGAATACGCTACCGATTAGCAAAACGGACAAGAAAGATAAGGAAGGTAAGAGCAAAAGGTCTTCCCTTTGCCTTATTTTGAAGCGGAAGAAGAAAGAGTAGTAGGCAAGCCAAAGCCACAGAATGCCCGCAAGACCAAGAACGCCCTTTTCTATGAGTTCAGAAAGTAAAAACACAGATTCGTAGGTGCCACCCACGGGAGATTTGGGCTCCAGATAGTAGCCGGAGTTTATGCCGTGCCCTATCAAAAGCTCCAAGTAGTTCTTTTCCTTTATGTCTTTTTGCAACACTTCTAAACCCTTTTTGAAGATCTCCCACCTTAGGCTTGATATGGTATTGAGGGCTTGGTCGTCTAAGGCTCTTTTGCCTGTTATTAATTCCCAAGCAATAGCAAAGCGGGGATCTTTTTCCACCAGAATGCCAAAGGTCAGAGAGCCCGCAAAGGTCAAGGAAAGGAAAACAAAAGCTAAGACCTTTTTAGAGACAAAACTTCTGAGTAGGTAAAGAAGGAAAATCAGCGTGATGGCCAAACCAAGCATGGCAGACCTTCTCATGCTAAAAAACACAAAGCCCACAAAGAGCAAGAAGAGTAAAAGGTAGAGTAAAAAGTAATAGCCTTTCCTGGTGTATAAAAGCATAGCTAAAGCACTCAGAGAAAAAAAGGAATAGAGCAGACCCACTTCAAACCAGCCACCCCAGAGGGGAGCGGGCTGTCCTGTTTTGAGAAACTTATAGATAACCACAGGGATCAAAAGAACGCCCGCCGTTATCAAAAAGAGGTTGAACTTTTTAAAAAACTCGTAATCAAGCCTTTCTTTGCCACCCAAAGGATACACAAGCAAAAACAGGGACCTTTCTATACCCTTTCCCAAGTGAGAGGGAGTATACAAAATGGTTGATAACAAGGTTGGAATGGCATAAAGGAGCAGAGGGAAGAATAGTCTCCCATAGGGCTTTAGCCTACCCCTTGCGATGGAGTAAAAGGTGTATAAGGTCAGGATTATAATTAGCCCTTCAAACAGGGATATGGACAAAAGCATAAAGAGGGTGGTTAAAAGAATTAGCTTTTGCACGTTATATAGTTTAGCAAATAAATACAAAATTTACCGTTTAAACCTCGTAGATTATATCCAAAAGCTCCTTTGCCTTGGCTTGGTCTATCTCCTTCAGCCTTTTGTATACCTCCCTTGCTTTGTCTATTTGCTTTATCCTTACATAGCACACGCCCAGTTTGAACAAAAGCTCAGGGTCTTCTCCCTTTTCCTGGATCTCTTTTTTTAGGTCTTCAATGTATTTTTCCACCAACTGCTCTCCCATTTTGCTGAAAATACCCCTGTAGTTCTTCATGGCGTGTCTCCGTAAAATTTGTAGCTTAAGCCACTTATCCGTTCTAAGTTGGAGAGTAAAAGGTCCTCCAAGTAGGGGCTGTAAGATATTAAAACTACACTTAAACCAAAACCCTCCTCTTCTAAGGTCTTCCTTGCGGAGTTGAGAAATTCCCTCAGGATCTCGTCCTGTTCCAGTTCAAAGGGTGCACCCAAGAAGTGATGGCTTATGCCCAAATAACTGCCGGGGTTTACCCTGACGGTCAGACGCAGAGGGTTTAGGGCTTCTATGAGTTTGGCTTTGGAGTTGGCGTAGTTTAGCCCGAACATGAGCATAGCATCGGTGATCAAGTGCCTTGAACTCAAGGACACAAACTGTCTAAAGCCGGTCTCTTTAAAGTCAAGCTTTAGGTTGTCCTTTTGGGTCTCTATCCAGTGGGGATGTGGGCTATCCACAAGCCACAGAATCTTCTCCGGAGAAAAGCCTTCCCTTTCCCACCTGCCCCACATCATACACGCAAGGACCATTAGGGAGTAAAATTTAAACCCATGTTCGGTTTGTTGAGTAAAAAACCGGTGGATAAGCTGATAGAGGTGCTTGGAAGGGAAAAGGTCTCCACTTCGTTGGTGGAGAGAAAGCTCTACTCCTACGATGCCACACCTATACCCATAGAAAGGGCTTTGCCCTCCGCGGTGGTCTTTCCTACCTCTCAGGAGGATGTGCAAAAGTTGGTAAAGGTGTGCTACGAAGAGGAGATCCCTATATTTCCCAGGGGTGCGGGCTCTGGTTTGACGGGTGGTGCGGTGCCTACCTTGGAAAAGGGTGTGGTGGTTTCCTTTGAGAGAATGAACCGCTTTCAGATAGACGTGGATAATGCTACCGCAGTGGTGGAGCCGGGCGTTATAACCTACGAGTTTCAGCAGGAGGTGGAAAGGTTTGGTCTGTTTTATCCACCGGACCCATCTTCCTTTAAGTATTCCACCATAGGAGGCAACATTGCGGAGAACGCAGGGGGTCCAAGGTGTCTAAAGTACGGCGTTACGCGGGAGTATGTCTTGGGCTTGACCGCAGTTATAAAAGAGGGAGAGGTTATAAAAACGGGCAACCCAGTTATTAAGGATGTGGCGGGGTACGATATAACCAAGCTTTTTGTGGGGTCGGAGGGAACCCTTGGGCTTATAACCTCCGCAGTGCTAAAGCTCATACCAAAGCCGAAGGCAAGGGGAACCGCACTGATCCTTTTTAAGAACTTGGAGGATGTGGGAAGGGTGGTAACAAGGATCATGACCTCGGGTATATTCCCCTCTGCCTTGGAGTTTATGGACAGGGATGCCATAAGGGCGGTGGAGGAGTTTAAACCCGTTGGTTTGCCAAAGGATGTTTCTGCGTTGCTTTTGGTGGAGGTGGATGGCTCTCCTCAGAGCGTCAAAGAGGACATAAAGGCGGTGGAAGAGCTGGCAAGGGCTATGGGCTTGGAGGTAAAGGTGGCAGAGGACGAGGAGTCCGCAGAAAAGCTTTGGACTGCCAGAAAGAGCTTGGGACCCGCCTTGGGAAACCTGAGGACTGGCAAAATCAACGAGGACGTGGTGGTGCCAAGGGTGTATCTGTCGGAAGCCATAAGGGATTATCGGAAGGTGGCAGAAAAGTATGGGCTTTTGATGGCGATCTTTGGACACATTGGAGACGGTAATCTCCATGTAAATCTGCTCTATGATAAGAAAAACAAGGAAGAGGAAGAGAGGGCAGAAAGGGCGGTGGATGAGATCTTTGAGATCACCTTAAGGTACAACGGTTCTATTACGGGCGAGCATGGTGTGGGTTTAACAAAGAGGAAGTTTTTGGAGTATCAGTTCGGTCCCGTGGGCATGGAAATACTAAGGGGCATAAAAAAGGTCTTTGACCCGAAAAATCTCTTCAACCCGGGCAAGGTTATAGCTCTCTAGAGGGGCAAAGGTCGTAAAGAGGGCATTCGGAGTGCTTGGGCTTTTGGGCGGTGCATATGTATCTTCCGAGCAGAATGAGTAGGTTTGAGAACTTGCCCCACTGATCCTTTGGCACCAGTTTCATAAGCTCCTGTTCTGCCTTTTCTGGTTTTTGCTGTTTGGTTAAACCAAGCCTTTGGCTAACCCTCAAAACATGCCGATCCACCGCTATTCCCTCGTTTATACCAAAGGCATTGTAAAGGATCATGTTGGCGGACTTTCTGCCTATGCCGGGAAGCTTTTCTAACTCTTCTATGCTCTTTGGTACCTCACCCTCGTACTTTTCCACCAATATTTGACTTATCTTCTTTATATACTCTGCCTTCTTTCTGTAAAAACTTATACTGCTTATTTCTTTTTCTATTTCCTCCAAGCTTGCGTTGGCAAACTGCTGGGGCGTGTTGAACTTTTTAAAAAGCTCTTTCGTAACTTCGTTTACTTTGGCGTCCCTCTCTTGGGCGGAAAGAACCACCGCCACCACCAACTCAAAGGGCGTGCTAAAGTTAAGCTCCAGCTTGTCCGGAAAGACCTTTTCAAGGCGTTTTATGATCTCCTCAACCATGCCTTTATTATATCTTATCCACTATCAAGCAAAACCAACCCTTCTTTGAGATGCGCCTTTTGACCTTTAGGGGATAGTTCCTTAAAAGCTTGAGCATTTCCCTCAGCTCATCCTTTTTGTATATGCCGGAAAGCACTGCCCTTTTTTCAAAGAGTTTTACCAAGTCCTCCATTACCTCAAAAAATATGTGGGTTTCCAAGTTTGCCACCATAAAGTCAAAGGTCTGGTTTATATCTTTGGGCTGTTCCTGATAAACCTCCAACTCCACATGGTTTAGCTTTGCGTTGGCTTTGCACTCTTGAACAGCCTGCGGGTCTATGTCTATGGCAACCACCTTGTTTGCACCCTTTAGCTTTAGGGCTATAGAAAGTATGCCCGACCCACAACCCACATCAATGGCAGACCAGCCCTCCACAAAGAAGTCCTCAATAGCCTTCAGACACATTTGGGTGGTGGGATGAAGTCCTGTGCCAAAGGCACTGCCGGGGTTTATAAAAATGGGCTTTAGCCAAGGGGGTAGAACCACGAACTCACCCAAAGCTATGGGCTTAAAACCCTCCTTTGGTGTTATGACTTTTATTTCCCTAACTTCAACTGGCTCAAACCCTTGCAAAGGCTCATAGACCGCAAAGACTACATCCTCCTTCCCCTCCTCCAAAAGGCGCACACCCTTGCCATAGTCCAGCAGGAACTGGTAAAAATCCTCCTTTCCCAACCTGTAGATATACTCCTTGTAGTTCATGCTTTGCACATAAAATTTTTATCATGCTTTTTTTGATTTTTCTAATATTGGTAAAACTTAGCTTTGCCCTCAACTGCCAAGAGCTTGGCATCAGGCTGGAAAAGGTAAAGACTTACAACATATACGATGAGTTAGTTCAGTATGCGGAGGGACTGTTGAAAAACTGCCAAGAAAACGAAAGCTACCCTTTAGCTTTAGATTACCTGCTCAACGCATTGGAAACTATCTACCAAGATAAAACTAAGGCTAACTCCAAGCTGGTAAGAAGGGTGGCAGACAAACGCACAAAAAACTCACTGCTTATGCTACGAAAGACTTCCAAATACAAAAAAAAGCATCCCCTTTTGTATTCATACCAACAGCTCTTTCATGTGGTGGCAGTGGAAAACAGAAGGGTAGGAGACTATGAATACGCCCTAAAGTATGCCTACGCATCCACACAGATAGGTAAAGCTATCCTCCAGCTCAAGTAGCCTTTGGGATGATTATAGCACCGTCTTCTCCCTCCAAAAGCTCAGCCCTTCCCTCCAAAAACATAATACCCGTAAGCAAACAGGCTATAGCGTCTATCTCATCCTTAGTGTATTTTCTGTCTTCCAAATTAAAGCCAAGCCTCCTGTATAGCTCCAATATAGCCTTCTTATCCTTCCGCCCCACCCCCATAACATCATAAAAAGCCCCCGGAAAAACCTCATAGACCACCTTTCCCCACCCTTCCATCACAGTTTTTAGCCTTATGCCCCTCTCCGTTAAAAGACGCATAGGACCCAAAGAAACCGGAAAGAACTTTATGCCCCTTTCCCTCAGCATCAGGTCGCAAGCCCTAAAGTGGGGACCCCTTTCCTGTATGTTAGCCCTCCCCTTTGGCAAAGACAAAGGAGCATCTATGAAGATATGGGAAAAACCCTTAGAAAGCTCCAAGATCTCCTCATCCTTGTGCAACACAAAGCAGGTTAGCTTGCCATCCTCTAAGTATGCCACTCCCGAGTTTCTCCTTTCCGAACCCGCCAGATCAATACCAAGGACCTTCATCTTAATCTTTTGAAGAACTCTTTTAACATAAGCTTGGCTGGTTCCATAGGCTTATAAACCCACTTTACCCTATGATTAAAGCTAAGATCATCCAAAAGGTTATACTGGCTCATAACCGCCCCCGCCCTTTCATCCTGTGCCAAAAATACCACCTTATCTATACGGACTAAAACCAATGCGTAAGCACACATAGCACATGGTTCCAAAGAAACATACATGGTGCAACCATGAAGGTATTTTTGGTTTAGCTTTTTTAGGGCTTTTTTTATTGCCAAAAGCTCCGCATGGGCAGTAGGGTCCCGCAAACTCTCCACCTTGTTATGGGCTTTTGCAATAACTTTTCCGTCCTTGACCACCACCGCGCCCACCGGCACCTCTCCAGCATCAAAAGCCCTCTTTGCCTGCCTAAGGCACTCCTTTATCCACCGGTCTTCCATGTTTTCAAAATGTTAAAGCCCTTTCTTTTTGTTTTCAAAGAGTTAGAAGGGGGAAAAAGAATCCCACGCGGTGGGTTTAGAACATAGTCTCAAAGGAACCCATCAAGGCGGTGTGGAAAGCAAAGCGGAGGTCACCATCCCACACAGTGGGCTCGGAACTGTTGCCATGAGCAAGGAGTTTGACTTTGAACAAGCGTCGCCATCCCACACGGTGGGCTTGGAACGAAAGAGTTTGACTTTGAACAAAGCATCAGAAAAACAATCAAGTCTCCATCCCACCCAGTGGGCTTAAAACATCTCCCAAAAAGCCTGAAAATCAAAACCTTAACCCTCTCAAAATTGAAACAGCCCACCGATAGGGCACACTAACCCATATTCAGTTGCCAAGTTGAACAAGGGTCCCAAAGGAACCCTCAAAACCCTGCTATTTATTATAAAACAGTTTTTGATTAGATACAAACCTTTTTTCTCACCCGGGGTATAGATAAAAAGTTTATGACAAAAAGCAGTTATTTTTGTTTTGTATGGTGTATAATATTTAGTCCCTAAAAATTTCCCTTTCAGGAGGTTTGTATGAAGGTTAGGGTGGTCCAAAAGGAAGATTTTCACTTTGTAGGCGTTGGTGAAGCCGGAAGAGAAGTGCCCATAGACGCTGCGGGTTATGTGGGCGGTAAGGGTAGAGGCATAAGACCTCCTGAACTGCTTTTCCACTCCATAGCGGGCTGTGTGGGAATACACCTCTACGAAGCCCTTCACAAAGAGGGAAAACACACGGAGCACATAGAAATAGAAACGGACGCAGAGAGGATCACAGAAGGCTATCCAAAGGTATTCACTAAAATTTATCTCTTTGTAAAAGTTAAAGGGGATGTGTCCGAAGAGGATGTGAAAAGAGCCCTTGATAAGACCATCTTTGACCCGGGCACATGTTCCATTGCATACATGATCAACAAAGTGGCACCGATTGAATACAAGATTGAGATTGTGAGGTAGGAGGCAGGTATGTTTAAGAAGGTTTTGGTTGCCAACAGAGGAGAGATAGCCTGTAGGATCATAAGGGCTTGCAAGGAGCTGGGAATACAAACGGTAGCCATATACAACGAGATTGAATCCACCGCAAGACATGTGAAGATGGCTGACGAAGCGTACATGATAGGGGTAAATCCCTTGGATACCTACCTGAACGCGGAGCGGATCGTGGACCTGGCTCTGGAGGTAGGGGCGGAAGCTATCCATCCGGGTTATGGATTTTTGGCGGAAAACGAACACTTTGCAAGGCTCTGCGAGGAAAAGGGTATCACCTTTATAGGTCCACACTGGAAGGTTATAGAGCTAATGGGAGACAAGGCAAGGTCTAAGGAGGTTGCCAAAAAGGTTGGACTTCCCACTGTGCCTGGTAGCGACGGTATTTTGAAGGATGAAAAGGAAGCCCTTCACATAGCAAGGGAAATAGGCTTTCCGGTTCTGCTAAAGGCTTCCGCCGGTGGTGGTGGAAGGGGTATAAGGATCTGTAGAAACGAAGAAGAACTCTTAAGGAACTACGAACTTGCTTACAACGAAGCCCAAAAGGCCTTTGGAAGGGGAGACCTTCTACTGGAAAAGTACATACAGAACCCTAAACACATAGAATTTCAAGTTCTCGGAGATAAATACGGAAATGTTATCCATCTTGGTGAGAGGGACTGCTCCATTCAAAGAAGAAACCAAAAACTGGTGGAAATTGCTCCCTCTCTACTGCTAACTCCAGAGCAAAGGGAGTATTACGGTTCGTTGGTGGTAAAGGCGGCAAAGGAGATCGGCTATTACAGCGCGGGCACTATGGAGTTTGTGGCAGACGAAAAGGGTAACCTCTACTTTATTGAGATGAATACCCGTATTCAGGTGGAGCACCCAGTGACGGAAATGGTCACGGGGGTGGATATAGTCAAGTGGCAGATACGCATCGCAGCGGGAGAGCCCCTGAGATACAAGCAGGAGGACATAAAGTTCAACGGCTACTCTATAGAGTGTAGGATCAACGCAGAGGATCCCAAAAAGGGCTTTGCTCCAAGCATAGGCACCATAGAGCGCTACTATGTGCCCGGTGGCTTTGGCATAAGGGTGGAGCACGCTGCGTCTCGCGGTTTTGAGGTAACTCCCTACTACGACTCTATGATTGCCAAGCTGATAGTTTGGGCTCCCACTTGGGAGGTTGCGGTGGATAGAATGCGCGCAGCCCTTGAAACTTACGAGATCACTGGCGTAAAAACAACCATACCGTTGCTTATAAACATAATGAAGGACCCAGACTTTAGGGCGGGCAAATTTACCACCAAGTATTTAGAAGAAAAGCCACACCTCTTTGATTACCCAGAACACAGGGACAAAGAGGACTTTGTGGCTATAATTGCTTCTGCTATAGCAAGCTATCACGGTTTATAAAAGGAGGTCTAACATGCATGCAGTTGAAATAATTGAGCAGATAAGAGAGGACCTAAAAGAGCTTGAGAAGAAGGGCTTCAGGAAGAAGATCCTCATAACAGACCTTACGCCCCGGGATGGACAGCAGTGCAAACTGGCAACCAGGGTGAGAACCGACGACCTTTTGCCACTCTGTGAGAAGATGGACAAGGTGGGCTTTTACGCGGTGGAGGTGTGGGGCGGTGCCACCTACGACGTTTGCCTCAGGTATCTGAAGGAGGACCCTTGGGAGAGGCTCAGGCGTATAAAGGAGGTAATGCCCAACACTAAACTCCAGATGCTATTTAGAGGTCAAAACATCGTAGGCTACAGACCAAAGTCCGACAAGCTTGTTTATAAGTTTGTGGAGAGGTCCATAGCCAACGGTATAACCGTCTTCAGGGTCTTTGACGCTTTGAACGATAATAGAAACATAGCAACCGCAGTTAAGGCAATAAAGGAACTGGGTGGTGAGGTGCACGCAGAGATATCTTACACAAGAAGCCCCATACACACCTACCAGAAGTGGATAGAGTATGCCCTTGAGATCGCGGAGATGGGTGCGGACTGGCTGTCCTTTAAGGATGCCACCGGCATCATCATGCCCTTAGAAACCTATGCCATCATAAAGGGTATAAAGGAGGCAACCCAAGGAAAACTCCCCGTGCTACTTCACAACCATGACATGAGCGGAACCGCAATAGTGAATCATATGATGGCGATCCTTGCGGGTGTGGATATGGTGGATACGGTGCTATCTCCACTAGCCTTTGGTTCTTCCCACCCTGCCACAGAATCAGTGGTTGCCATGCTGGAGGGTACACCCTTTGACACAGGGCTTGACCTAAAACTCATTGACGAATGCGCAGAGATTGCCAGACAGATAAAGAAAAAATACAAAAAGTATGAAACCGAGTATGCGGGCGTCAATGCAAAGGTTCTCATTCACAAGATCCCCGGCGGTATGATCTCCAACATGGTAGCCCAACTCATAGAAGCCAACGCCCTTGACAAGATAGAGGAAGCCCTAAAGGAAGTGCCCAACGTGGAGAGGGACCTTGGCTATCCACCCTTGCTAACACCATCCTCTCAGATCGTGGGTGTGCAGGCAGTTCTGAACGTGATAAGCGGAGAGAGGTACAAGGTGATCACCAAGGAAGTGAGGGACTACGTGGAGGGCAAGTATGGAAGACCACCCGGTCCCATCTCCAAGGAGTTGGCGAAGAAGATCCTCGGTCCCGGAAAAGAGCCAGACTTCTCCATAAGGGCTGCAGACCTGGCAGACCCCAACGACTGGGACAAAGCTTACGAAGAGACAAAAGCCCTGCTTGGCAGAGAACCCACCGACGAGGAAGTTCTACTCTATGCCCTCTTCCCCATGCAAGCCAAGGATTTCTTCATAGCAAGGGAGAAGGGAGAACTCAAGCCAGAGCCCATAGAAGAGCTGACGGAAACCACAGAGGTTAAGCCCGGCACGGTGCCTGGCGCAGCACCCGTAGAGTTTGAGATCATCTATCACGGCGAAAAGTTCAAGGTAAAGGTGGAAGGCGTAAGCGCCCACCAGGAGTCCGGAAAGCCAAGGAAGTACTACATCAGAGTGGATGGAAGACTGGAAGAGGTTCAGCTTACTCCATTACTGGAAGCCATACCCGCCGGTGGAGTATCTCAGGCGGTGGCACAGCAGTTGGAGGAAAAGGGCATTCCCAAGGCTACCCAGCCCGGAGACGCAACCGCACCCATGCCCGGTAGGGTGGTAAGGATCCTTGTGGAAGAGGGTCAGCCTGTCCAAGAAGGGCAAACGGTGGCAATAGTGGAAGCCATGAAGATGGAAAACGAGATCCACGCACCCATAACCGGCGTGGTAAAGAAGATCTTTGCAAAACCGGGAGACAACGTCATACCGGAGGATGCCATTTTGAGGATAGAACCAGTTAAAGGCGATTCCGATACCTACGGTTGATGGGTTATAATCATGGCTATGCTGAAGGAAGGAGATAAGGCACCGGACTTTTGCTTGGAGGGTATAGACGAAGAGGGCAAAGAGGTAAAGGTATGCCTCAAGGACCTGCTTGGGCAGAACCTGATAATATACTTCTACCCAAAGGACAACACCCCTGGTTGCACCCAAGAGGCTTGCGATTTTAGGGATAACCTGCAAACCCTTATATCAAAAGGCTACAGGGTCCTGGGTATAAGCCCAGACCCCATCTCCTCCCACAAAAAGTTCCAAGAAAAATACCAACTGAACTTTCCCCTTTTGAGCGACCCAGACTACACGGTGGCGAAGCTATACGGAGCCTACGGCACCAAAAAGATGTACGGTAAAGAAACCACAGGCATAATAAGGAGCACCTTTGTTATAAACCCAGACGGAACCATAAAAAGGGCATACTACAACGTAAAGGCAAAGGGACACGTAGAAAAACTCCTTCAGGAGTTATGAACCATCCAAAGACCGACGGACTTTCCAGCTGTTTGAACCGAACCCAAAAGGGCTTGAAAAGGACGCATAGAGGGATTAAACTCGTTAGCTTATGATAGACACCCATTGCCATTTGGACCTTCTCAAAAAGGAAGACTACGAGGAAGCTATAAAGGATAACTCCTTAGAGTATTTGATAACGGTGGGTTATGATCGGAAAACCATACAGAACGCCCTCAGAATTTCCCAAGAGGTGGAAAAGGTCTACTGTGCCATAGGATTTCATCCCCACGAAGCGGATAAAGTAAAGGACGAGGACTTAGACTGGCTAAAGGAACTGGCACAAAAGAACCCAAAGGTAAAAGCCCTTGGTGAAATGGGACTGGACTTTTACAAAGAATACTCCGACAGGAAAAAGCAAGAGGATGTCTTCAGAAAGCAAATTCAGATAGCGAGGGAGCTGGGCATTCCTATAGTTGTGCACTCAAGGGATGCGGAGGAGGAAACTTACAGAATACTTAAGGAAGAAAAAGCCTACGAAGTGGGCGGTGTGATGCACTGCTTTACTGGAAGCTACGAGTTTATGAAAAAATGCGTGGACCTTGGCTTTTACATATCCTACTCGGGCATAATCACCTACCCAAAGGCAGATGCCCTCAGGGAGGTGGTAAAGAGGACCCCCACCCAACGCATACTTTTGGAAACGGACAGCCCCTTTTTGGCACCTCAGCCCGTCAGAGGCAAGCCCAACAAACCCACCAACATCTGGCATACCGCAGAAGTTATGGCTAAACTAATCCCAAACACCAACCTGGAGGATGTGGATAGGATGACCTCAGAGAACGCCAAGCTGATCTTCAACCTGAACACCAACGGTAAAAAGGACACCATAACATACGTAATCAACAACAAGCTTTACATCAACCTAACCAACAAGTGCAACCTTCACTGTGCCTTCTGTCAAAGAGAAAGGGAAAGGAACTTTATGGTAAAGGGCTACTGGGTGTGGGTGGAAAGGGACCCATCGGTGGAAGAGGTAATAAGAGAGATAGAAGACCCCACCAAGTATGAGGAGATAGTTTTTTGTGGATACGGAGAGCCCACCTTGAGGTTCTCTGCCCTTAAGGAGGTTGCAAAGTGGGTAAAGTCCAAAGGTGGAAGGGTCCGCGTAGATACCAACGGTCTTTTGCTTACCTTTATGCCAAAGGAGAGACTAAAGGAGCTTGTGGGTCTTGTGGATGTTTGGTCTGTTAGCCTGAATGCCCCCGATAAAGAGACATACGACAAAGTCTGCAGACCCACCCGACCGGATGCCTTTGAAAAGGTAATAGAGTTTATAAAGACCGCAAAAAGCTTGGGCTTTGAGGTAGTTGCCACCGCGGTAGATTACCCGGGCGTGGATATGAAAAAAACGGAGGAGCTGGCAAAGAGCTTGGGTGCTAAGTGGAGGGCAAGAATATACGAATCGGTTGGATAAGGAAGGGAATATAATCTCCTTTTAATGAGTCAAAATTTCATCACCAACGCCCAAGAAAGGACTTTAGAGGGAAGGCTAAAAACCCTTATAAAACACAGCAGAGAGCTTAAGTTTTTGGTGGGCTTCTTTTACTTTTCTGGCGTGCAGGCACTGTATGAGACACTAAAGGAGTTGGAAAAGGAAGGAAAGCTAAAAGAGGAGCACATAAAGGTCCTTGTGGGCTTGAGCGTGGATAAGGGCGTCTATGGACTTTACGAGTTGGCGCATGGAAATAAAAGCAAGGAAGAGGTAAAAAACAGCTTTTTGCAGTCCCTTGAGAAAGCCTTTACGTCGGAGGAGCTTGACAAGAAGGAAATATACGAGCAGGTGGAGTTTTTCCTAAAGCTTTTGGAGGAGAAAAAGTTAGTCATAAAAAAGACCAGAGAGCCAAACCATGCAAAGCTTTATCTTTTCAAACTTGAGGGAGACCTCCTACAGCATACCTTTATCACGGGTAGTTCCAACCTAACCCTTGCGGGACTGAAAGGACAGGAGGAGTTCAACGTAGAAATAAAAGATTACGGCTTTGAAAGTGCAGAAAAGTACTTTGACGAAAGATGGGAAAGGGCAGTCCCTCTATCTCCGGGGGACATCATAAAAGTTTTCAAAACTCGGACATTCTTTAAGGAGATCTCACCCTTTGTAGCATACGCTTACCTTCTGAAAAACTACTTGGAACTCCATCAGGGAAAGCTTCCAATGTCTGAGCTTGAGGAGTTGATGGAAAGAGCGGAATACAAGCCTTACGACTATCAGCTTTCTGCGGTAGCCCAAGCGGTTGCCTGCTGTGAAGACCACGGAGGTGTAATACTTGCGGACGTGGTAGGACTTGGAAAAACCGTCATCGCATGCCTCACCGCCAAGGCTTTGGGAAAGAGAGGCATTGTTATATGCCCTCCGCACCTTGTGGGAGACGAGTACGAAAAATCTGGGTGGAAAAAGTATATAGAGGACTTTGAACTTCATGGCTGGAAGGTCTTTTCTTTGGGAAAGCTGGAGGAGGTTAAAGAGTATGTAAAAGATAAAAACATAGAAGTGGTCATCATAGACGAAGCCCACCGCTTTAGAAACCAAAGGACAGAAAGCTATTTTTACCTTAGTGAAATATGCAGAGGGAAGACTGTTATACTTTTGACCGCCACACCCTTTAACAACAGACCCGCAGACATCTTTGCCCTCTTAAAGCTTTTCACCATCCCCAAAAAATCCACACTGACCTTGGACGGAAACCTCGCAGACAGGTTTGACGAGTATGACAACGAGTTTAAAAAACTGGCATACATCAACAACTATCACAATTCACCCGACAGTAAAAAAAGAGAGAAGGCTAAAAAGTATTACAAGGAACTTTTCGGAGAAAGGGAAATAGATATTGAAAAGGTCTCTAAGAGGGCAAAGGAGCTTTCGCGAAAGATAAAGGCGGTCATTGAAAAGGTAGTCATCAGAAGGAACCGCCTTGACCTTAAATACTACAAAGACAAAATCCAAATGCCAGAGGTGAGGGACCCGCAGGAGTGGTTTTTTGAGTTGGACAAAAAACAGCTTGACTTTTATGACGAGGTGATAAGGGCTTTCTATGAGCCGGAGGAGGGCGGAAGATTTCACGGAGCCATATATATTCCCATAAAGTATGAAAAGGGCTATGAGCCCGAGGAGGATAACGCAGGATCTCCCGAGGAGAACTTTATATACCTTTATCAGAAAAACCTCTACGACTTTATGAGAAGACTTTTGGTAAAGCGTTTTGAAAGCAGTTTTAAAGCCTTTTACGAGAGCTTGAAAAACTTCATAGGAATACACGAAACTGCTTTGAAGTTTGCCGAGAAAACAGGAAAGTTCATCCTTGACAGAAAGCTAATGGAAAAGCTGGCGGATGCAACCGATGAGGAAATAGAAAAAGCCCTTAATGAGTATAAACAGGCACTTGAAAGTGGAGAGATCAACAAAAAATACCACAAAATCTACGAAATTGACAAATTCAAAGAAAAGGAAAAGTTCTTCCGGCACATACAGGAGGACATAGAGCTTTTTGAGGAGCTAAAGCAAAAGATGGAAGAGTTAAGGCTTTTGGAGGAGGACCCAAAGGCAAAAAGGCTTATTGAAGGTATAAAAGAATTTTTGGAAAAGAACATAAAGGTGGTGGTATTTACCGAGTATGTGGATACCGCAAAGCACCTAAAGGAGTTGCTGGAAAGGGAATTCAACGGTAAAGTCCTTTCCGCCATAGGACAAATAAGCAAAAGAACACAGGAAGAAATCCTCAAAAACTTTGACGCCCAATACGAAAACCAAGAGGACAAATACCACATACTTATAACCACCGACAAACTTTCGGAAGGCATAAACCTAAACAGGGCTGGAGTGGTGATAAATTACGACATACCTTGGAACCCCGTGCGCGTGATCCAAAGGGTGGGAAGGATAAACCGTATAGGCAGAAAGGTTTATGATGAGATATTCATCGTCAATTTCTTCCCCACGGAGAAGGGAGCAGACATAGCCAAATCAAGGGAGATCGCCCAAACAAAGATGTTTATGATCCACCATGTTTTGGGAGAGGATGCCAAAATCTTTTCTCCTGAAGAGGAGCCCAAACCATCCGAGCTATACAAAAAGCTAAACACCTACCAAGAAGAAGAAGAAAGCTTTTTCTCAAAGGTCAAAAAAGAATACGAAGAGATCCTTGAAAAACATCCTTGGATAAAACAAGAGCTTAAAGAGATGCCACGCAGGGTAAAGGTAGCCAAAAAGGGAGAAAAGAACGAGCTTATGGTGTTCATAAGAAGAGGAAAAGACCTTTTTGTTGGATACAAGGACTACAGCCAGAGCATGCCCTTAGAGGTTAGCTTTGAGGAGGTTTATGAAAAAATAAAGGCAAGCCCGGAGGAAAAGGGAAGGGAGCTTTCTCCGGAGTTTTGGGAGCATTACCAAAAGGTGCTTTCAAGCCATTCCTTTGTAATCAAGAGGGCAAGAAGTGAAAACAGCTTGGAAAGTAAGGCATTTAACATGGTCTCCACCCTTTTGAAGATGGATGAACTCAAAGAGGAGAGAAAATTTTTAAACGCCTTGATGGAGGACCTAACCGAATACCAAACACTCCCCGAGTATGTGCTTTCGGAAATCACAAGTTGGGAAACAGTCTTAAACAAGCCAGAGGAGTTGAAAAAGAAAATACAAAAGCTAAAGGCAGACCTTGGAGAGGACTTCTTGGAAAAAACCAAAGCACGCTTTAAGGAAGAAAGCCAAGAGGTTATAATAGCAGTAGAAAATCAGCATGAGTGAGGGAGAAAAGTTAGCCAAAGAACTGGCAGAGGACTTTTCCCTTGAAAGATTAAAGGACTTTTTCTTTAAGAAGGACTTTACAGAAGAAGAAGAGGAGATTTTTATTGATCTAAGAAAGGGAGATTTAAGAGAAAAGGTTCATTCTATAAGGCAGGTAGCACACAAAGGGCTTGAGGACATAGGAAAATTCAAGGCATACGCCATAGAGCTAAAAGAAAACATCACAGAAAGGAGCAGTAAAAAAAGACAGTTTGAAATCGCCAAGGAAATCCTAAAAGCAGACCGATTAATCGCAGGGCTTTTTGTTTTTTACCCGCAGGAGGGAAAATCCTTCCGCTTTTCTTTGGTCTTTACAGAACCCTATGGCACAAGGAGAGAGTATAGCCCATACAAAAGATACACCTACTTTGTGAGCCCAGAGCTACCCAACAAGACCTTTATAAAGCAAGTGGGAGAGTGTGAATTCAAAAGCTTAGAGGATATCAAAAAAGCCTTTAGCGTCCAACCACTAACAAAGGAGTTTTACAAAGAAATTCAAACTTGGTTTTATCATGCGTTGGAAAACTACTAAAAGGAAATATTCTTCCCCGGAGGACAAAAGGAAGAGAATCTTATCCGCCTTATTACAAGGCTAATGTTTGTGTGGTTCATCAAACAGATGGGACTTGTCCCCGAAAAGCTTTTTGACCCAAAGGAGTTAAAAAACATAGTCAAGGACTTTGGAAACGGACACAACTACTACAACGCCATACTTCAAAATCTATTTTTTGCCACTTTGAACAGACCCATAAACGAAAGAGGATGGGCAAAGGACGAAGGCTTTCTCAAAAACAGAAACACCTTTGGAATAAAGAGCCTATACAGGTATGAAGACAAATTTTTGATACCCCCGGAGGAAGTCTTAGGGCTTTTTGAAAACATTCCCTTCATAAACGGAGGGCTTTTTGAGTGTTTGGACAAAGACAGCCAATACATAGACGGCTTTTCAAGAAGATCTGATAAACAAGCCAAAGTGCCCGATAAATACTTCTTCCAAGAGAAAGAGCAAGAAACAGACCTTTCAAAATATGGACTTGGAAGGGCAAAGTTCAGAGGACTAATAGCCATTTTCAAAGACTACAACTGGACCACCGATGAGTCAAGCCCCATAGACCAAGAAGTAGCCCTTGACCCAGAGCTTTTGGGAAAGGTCTTTGAAAACCTGCTTGCGTCCTACAATCCAGAGACCGCCACCACCGCCCGCAAGGCAACAGGAAGCTATTACACCCCCAAAGAGATCGTAGATTACATGGTGGAAGAAAGCCTAAAGGAGTACTTCAAAACAAGAACGAGCTTAAGTGAAGAAAAGATTGAAAACCTATTTTACCAAGAGGAACCCCAGCTTTCCGATGAAGAGAGAAAGGAGCTTGTCCGAGCCATAGCGGATGTAAAAATCATAGACCCCGCCTGTGGCAGTGGTGCCTTTTGCATGGGAGCCTTACATAAACTCGTGGAACTTCTTAACAGAATAGACCCAACCAACGAACTTTGGAAGGAAGAACAGCTAAGAAGACTAACCAATGAACTCTCCGAGCGATGGGAAGAGATGACCCAAGAGGAAAGAAACGAAGAAAGGGCATACCTTTTGGAAGTCTTCAACGAGCAAAGGAATTACCCCGACTACGGAAGAAAGCTTTATCTCATCCAAAACTGCATATACGGAGTGGATATCCAGCCCATAGCGGTGCAACTGACAAAGCTAAGGTTTTTCCTGTCTTTGATCCTTGACCAAAAGCCCAGCAACGACAAAAACAACAACTTTGGCATACTCCCATTGCCCCACCTTGAGACAAAGTTTGTATGTGCCAACACACTAATAGGTCTGGAAAGTTCAAGGCGAGGAAGTGTAGGAATTATAAGAACTCAAGAGATGATGAAAATAGAATGCGAGCTAAAGAGGATAAGGGAAAGATACTTCAGAGTTAGAAACAGAAAGCAAAAGCAAGAATTGGAAGAAAAAGACAGAGAGTTAAGGGAAAAGTTAGCGGAGCTTTTGAAAAAGCAAGGATGGGACAACAAAGATGTCCGGAAAATAATAAGCTTTGACATTTTGGATCCCACCGCAAAGGCAGATTGGTTTGACCCCGAGTGGATGTTTGGAGTGATGGATGGGTTTGATGTAGTGATTGGAAATCCGCCGTATGTGAGGCAGGAGAAAATTAAGAAAGATAAACCATTACTCCAAAAGCAGGGCTACGAAGTTTTCACATCCACCGCAGACCTTTATGTGTATTTTTACGAAAAAGGTTATCAGCTTTTGAAACAACAGGGCGTTTTGGCATACATAACAAGCAATAAATGGATGAGGGCAAAGTATGGAGAAAAGCTAAGAAAGTTTTTAAAAGAAAAAACCACCATCATAAAGCTTATAGACTTTGGCGGTTATAGAGTTTTTGAACAAACAGTGGATACTTGCATCCTTCTATTCAAAAAAGAAAAACCACCAAAGGGACACACCTTTGACTTCTTAACAGTGCCAAGCGATGTGAAAGACTTAGAAAGCTATTTGAGAAAAAGGAGCAAGTATTTAATAGAACAAGAAACTGAAACAGTGCTTAAAAGGGTGGAGTCTTGGAGTGATGTTGAAACTTGGCAAGATTTAAGAGACTGGCAGACCGCTTATGTTGGAAACTGGCAAACCATGTTGCAAGAAAAACTCTCCAACAACTGCTGGACACTCGGAGATGACAAAGTTTTATGCTTAAAAGAAAAGATTGAAAAAGCAGGAAAACCCTTAAAAGAGTGGGATGTAAAGATTTATTATGGAATTAAAACTGGATACAACGACGCTTTTATCATAGACACAGAAACAAGAAACAGGATTTTGGCAAATTGCAAGGATGAAGAGGAGAGAAGGAGAACAGAGGAAATAATTAAGCCAGTTTTGAGAGGTAGGGATATTGAGAGGTATAGGTATAAGTGGGCGGGATTGTGGGTAATCATTATTCCAGCTGGATGGACTAACGAACACAGAGGGCAAGAAGACCCAGAGGAATTTTTCAAAAAGACTTTTCCAGCACTTTATAACCACTTTATGAGTTTTGCAAATGTAAAAGGAAAGGGTAAAGGACTTTTTGACAGGGATGACCAGGGTGATTACTGGTGGGAGTTAAGACCTTGTGATTACTACCTAGAATTTGAAAAGGAAAAGATAGTGTGGCAGGAGATAGTAAGGGAACCAAGCTTTGCATATGACAACACAGGAATTTATGTTGAGGCTACTGGTTTTCTAATGACTGGTAAAAACCTAAAATACTTGCTTGGGCTTCTAAATTCAAAACCAGTGGCATTCTTCTTCAAAACTTTTTATGCCGGCGGTGGATTAGGAGAAGATGGATACCGATATAAGAAAGCATTTTTAGAACAACTCCCCATCCCACCCCTCACTCCTCAAACCCAACCCCTCGCCGACCAAATAGTCCAAAAAGTCCAAGAAATCCTCACGCTTACCCAATCCCCCGATTTTGAGACCAGCCAAGAAAAACAGCAAAAAGTCAAAGAGCTTGAAAGAGAAATAGACCAGCTTGTTTATAAGCTTTATGGCTTAACGGAGGAGGAGATAAGGACTATAGAGTTGGAAAAATGAAAAAGGTAAAGAAAAAAGTAAAAGTGATGCTAAAAGATTTACTGGAGGGTATAAACCAGTTATTCCTTGGAATATTAATAATGTTAACATCTATAGTGTTTTCCCTTCCATTGATACTTGATAGTCCAAGCCTTTCAAAATATATTCCGATTTCAGCAATTCCAATTAGTGTATTTTTAAGTACGCTTGTGGGTATACTCTTGAAGGAATGCGAATCTAAGAGAGAAATTAGAGAACTGAAATCAAGTATTTTATTGGAATTGAGGTATATTCTTATTTCATTGATTGAAAACTTTACACAATTTTATGAAGTTTATTTCACAGTTCTAAGATTTTTCAGATTTGATTTAAAGTGGTTTTATGAACTAACCGAAAAATATGGAAAATATTTCCCTGATTATCTAATGAATGAGATAAAAATACTTATGTTTGTCTATGAAAACCTTGAGAGATCGAAACAATCGAAACAGGAAGATATCGAGGAAACTATAAAGTTTTTAGAGGAATACATAAGGGAAATGAAACTAAGATCGCAATGCCCTACGATGGAAAACGTGCAACATTACTTTGAAGAGGAGGGATCTGGAGATAGAGAAAATAAGCCAAGTATTAACCCTATTCACATGACACTATTATCTTCAACACTAAATAAATTATCAGCTTTAGATAAAGGTTTTGTGGAAAATATACTTTATATATGGCATGAAATTAACAAACTTAACGAGGAAATTGAAGTTCTTGAAGGATTATCACGGACAGATCCAATTCTAATATGTTCTATTTCAAAAAGGATTGAAAGAATAGCTATCAAAATTGATGAAATCCTTGAGAAGGAAGGGACTAACCCTTAAACTGAACAAATACAATTTGCAAAGAGATAAAAATAATAGAATCAAACTAACCCCTTACTCCCCCTGCTTGTGAGGAAGTTTTATAACACTTACCCTGTGAAGCCTTCGCTTGTGAAGGACTTCTAAAGCCACGTAGTCCTTGAATTCCCTGATTTCTTCTTTTAACTCACTAAACTTTCTACTCACATCTTCCTTCAAGCCATCAACTCTCCTGTTTATCTCTTTGACTTCTTCCCTCAACTCCTTAATGTCCTCTCTCAGTTCGCCAATTCTCTTTTCCACTGAATCAATTCTTTTTTCCACCGTATCAATTCTTTTGTTTATCTGCTGAACAAGCATCCACATAATCCCCGTAAAGGTAGCCAAAATCCCAACAAGCCCACTAAGTATTGCAATGTAATACCTAAACTCCACAGGGATAATTATAGGCAGAAGTTTTAAAAAGAATAGACCCGTCCCGCCATTTTGTGAAGGGATAAAACTAACTCCTTACTCCCCCTGCTTGTGAGGAACCTCTAAAACCTTGTAAAGAAGAAGCTTGATCTCTTTAGTCTCTTCCCTCAAACCGCCAATCTCTTCTCTTAAATCACCAAATCTTCTATCCATCTCACCCCTTAACTCACCCAACCTTCTGTATATATCCTCAAACCTTCTATCCATATCATCCTTTAACTCACCCATTCTTCTGTATACACCGTCAAACTTTGTATCCATATCATCCCTCAACTCACCAAGCCTTTTATCCATATTATCCCTAAAGTCATCAATCCTCTTATCCACCGTATCAATTCTCTTATTTATCTGTTGAACAAGCATTCCCATAACCCATATAAAGATAGCCAATATCCCAACAAGCCCGCTAAGTATTGCAATGTAATCCCTGAATTCCATAAGGATAATTATAGGCAAAAGTTTTAAAAACGATAGACCTATTTGAGTGATGATATATTTTTAAAACTATGCCAAGGGTGATAGACCTTGAACTTTTGCAACTCCTTGAAGACAAGCTTGGGAAAGAAGAGGCGAGAAAAGTAGCACAGGCGATAGAAATAGGGCTTGAGGTTATGGAAAAGAGAGCAGAGGAACTTGCTATCCATAAAAAGCTTGAACTCAGAGATGAGCTTACTAAAGAGTTGGCAAGCAAGGCGGATTTACAAATATTGCGGGCTGAAATCCAAGCTATGGAAGCCAAGATTGAAAGAGAGATTCTGAGGCTTGACCGTAAATTTACCATACTGTTTATCATTCTCTTTTTTACCCTGATACTTGTTAATCAAAACGCCCTTGAGTTTCTGTTGAAAGTTTTGGGAGTGATAAAGTAGATTTTGTTAGATTTTATCTATTGATCTTCATCCTTCAGAATTTCCTCCAACTTTTCCTTAAGTTCCGGCAGATCTTCTTTTATAATTTTCCAAACAATACGATAATCAACTGTAAAGTAGCCGTGTATCATTCTGTTCCGCATTGATATTATCCTACTCCAAGGTATATGACTATACTTTTGCCGTATTTCTTTTGGAATTTGGTTTGATGCTTCACCTATTATCTCAAGGTTTCTTACCACCGCATCTTTTGTTTGGTCTGTTTTATCAAAAAGTTCATAGTCCATTCCCTCAATGTATCTTTCAATCTTGTTAATGCTTTCTAAAATGTCAAAGACAAAGAGTTTCCAATCTCTTTCAGACATAGACTATGTCCCCTTTTATCTTTTCCCAAAGTGGAGTTTTTTGCTTAAGGGCAGTTAATGTTAAAACATCCGCTTTAGTTCCCAAAAGGTTTTCAATGTATTCCCAGAATTCATAAAACTCTAAGCCCACTGGTCTTTCAAGCTCTACAAGAATATCCACATCGCTTGTTTCCTTTTGTTCTCCTCTTGCGTAAGAACCAAAAACTCCAAGAATTACTATGCCATACTTTTGCCTTATTTCCTCTTTATGTTCTGCGATTATCTTCTTTATTTCCTCAAGCGTCCGCATGCTTTTCTCAAACAATTTTAAATTTAACCTTTTCCCTTAGCCTCTGTGGTATATTTTTAAAACTATGCCAAAGGCAATAGACCTTGAACTTTTGCAACTACTTGAGGACAAGCTCGGGAAGGAAACCGCAAGAAAAGTGGCACAGGCAATAGAATTAGGACTTGAGGTTATGGAAAAGAGGGCAGAAGAGCTTGCCATCCAGAAAAAGCTTGAACTCAGAGATGAGCTTACAAAGGAATTGGCAAGCAAGGCGGACATCCAAGTCTTAAAGACAGAAATACAGGCAGTTAGGACAGAAATGCAAGCAATGGAATCAAAGCTTGAGGCAAAAATAGAGTTAGTCAGAAAGGAACTTGATGGGAAGATTGATAGCGTTAGGTCAGAACTTAAGGAAGAAATCCTAAAGCTTGACCGTAAATTTACCATAATGTTTCTTATTCTCCTTTTCACCTTTATACTTTTCAACAAAGACGCCCTTGAGTTTTTGTTAAAGGTTTTGGGAGTGATAAAGTGATATATTTTTAAAACTATGCCAAAGGCAATAGACCTTGAACTTTTGCAACTCCTTGAGGACAAGCTTCGAAAAGAAAGGACATAAGATTATGGAAAAAGGGCGGAAGTTCAAACTTTCCCAATGTTTAAAGGTCAAAGCTTGGCTGGTTATTAATCTCCTTTAATATAAGTTCAAGTTCCCTTTTGAGAACCGGAATGTCTTGAACAATAATACTCCAAATTATTTCATAATCAAGATCGAAGTAATCGTGTGCTATAACATGCCTTGTTGATATTATCTCAGCCCAGGGAATGTGGCTATACCTTGTTTGGATTTCTTTTGGAATGTTTCTTGCCGCTTCGCCTATGATTTCAATGTTTCTTACAACTGCATCCTTGGTTTTGTCATCCATCAAAAATTGCTCGTAGCTTAAACCTTCCACATAATTTTCTATCCTTTTTATGCATTCCAACATATCTAAGAGGTAAAGCCTCCAATCTTTTCTCTTCTTAGACATAGATCAAATCTTCTTCTATACTCTTCCATAGCAACGGCTTTTGTTTGACTGCATTAATGGATACTAAATCCACCTTAAGTCCAAGCAAACGTTCTAACTCAAGCTTTGCGGTGACGAACTTTAAACCCAGAGGACGTTCAACCTTTACAAGAATATCCACATCGCTTGTTTCCTTTTGTTCTCCTCTTGCGTAAGAACCAAAAACTCCAAGAATTACTATGCCATACTTTTGCCTTATTTCCTCTTTGTGTTCTGCGATTATCCTCTTTATTTCCTCAAGCGTCCGCATGTTTTTCTCCAACAATTTTAAATTTAATTTCTTTCCGTAGCCCGTGAAGGACTTGCTGTCCAGAAAAAGCTTGGGCTTAAAGATGAACTTACTGTCCTTGTCGGCTTTGTTTTGGAACCAAAGGGAGATATAAAAGAAAGACTAGAGGGTTTTAAGGAACCCTGGATATAATGGTAAAATTGCCGATTAATTTTAGGCTTGAATAAAAGCAGGGCAAAAGCCCCGCCAAAAGAATTTACTTCACAACATCTACCACGTTCCTTCCAACCTTGTCCGCAAGTTCTTTTATTCCACCTTTGAACTGGTATGCGTTGTTAAAGCCAATAGCCCTCAAACCGGTTACTACTGCTGCTGCCCTGTCTCCAGAGTGGCATACTACCACTATTTTCTTGTCTTTAGGTAGTTTGTTTAGGTTTTCTGGTTTGAAAACCTCGTGCATGGGAATATTTAATGTGTTCTTCCAAGTAATTCCCGTAATGCTTTGCTCTTGCGGAGTTCTAACATCAAGGATTACAAAGTCTTCCTTTTTCTTGATCATTTCAAAAAGCTGGTTTGCGTCAATCTGACAAGGTCTTTGCTTTAACACTTCCGGCGTCATTTGGGAGAACATGGCGTCAAGCTTTTTGGCAAGCTCCGCATCGTAAGAAAAACCTACCGCTACAAAGCCAAGCAAAGCACTTGCAACTAACAAACCTCTCTTCATGACAACACCTCCTTTCATGATTTTAATCATAATATTAGTATATTCTTATATTCCAAAGGCGTCAAGAGTGGAAAAGGTTGTTCTAAAAATACAAACTCATTGGCACACAAAGGATAAAATGATACTATGATTTACATTTTCCTCTTTCTGCTTGGTGCGATGCTTGGCTCCTTCTACAACGTGCTCATATACAGAATCCCTCGGGGTATGTCCATTGTTAAGCCTCCCTCCCACTGTCCGAGCTGTAAAACACCCATAAAGTGGTATAACAACATCCCAATAATTTCCTACATCCTTTTGAGGGGAAAATGTCCAAACTGCTCTGCCAAAATATCCATCAGATACCCTTTGGTAGAGGCTTTTAGTGGCTTTTTGGCGGTTCTCTCTTACTACAAATGGGGCTTTAGTATCACAGCCCTTGGACTTTACGTATTCTTTTCCTTACTGCTGGTGCTTAGCCTGATAGATTGGGATACCTTTAGCCTCCCGGAGCCCTTGATGTTGGGTGGAACATTCCTTGGTGTGATAATCTCCGTCTTTAGGGAGGACTTTAGCCTCTATGAGAGCCTTTTGGGAATATTGGCGGGTGCTTTGCCCTTTTTACTTATATACCTTTACTACAAAAAAGTCAGAAAGTTTGAGGGGCTTGGGTTTGGAGATGTGGAGCTTATGGCTCTTATAGGTAGTTGGACGGGCATCTGGGGTGTAATCAGTGCGGTCTTTTTGGGCTCCCTCTTTGGGCTCCTTTATGTGCTTCCTATACTGATAAAACATAAAAGCATGAACTTTGCTATTCCCTTTGGTCCTTTCCTTGCCCTTGGCTGTTTTGTTGGAGTTGTTTTTGATGGCTGGCGATTTTATCTAACAGGCTTTTGAGTGAAGAGGATATTTCCTTTAGCACTGGTTCAAAATGGTCTTTGAGTTCCATTAACTCTTTGTATAGGTTTTCCAAATCTATATCCCAAGTGCTTATAAGCTTGTTTTTTAGGTTCATCATTTTAAGCAGAACTGGGTAATACTGAGGGGAGATTATACCGCCCTCCACCATCTTTAAAAGACAATCATCGCCGAATTTTTTTATGCCAAACTTTGGTGCAAGGTGTTTGCAAATGTCAAAGAGGGAATCGTAAGCCACCTGATAAAAGTATTTGGCCCTGTCGTGATACATAGGCTTTTTTTTGAATTCCTCCAAGCCCACCGATAGGACGAAGTTTATTTTATTTACAGAATCCTTAACAAACCTTGCCTTTTCCTTCAGAAGTTCAAAGTCTATGAGAAGATAATTACCGGTGGTTTGTTTAACATACTCTACCACCGCCTTTGCATAATCCTTAAAAACATGTAGGTTCTTTTCTAAGAAATCGTACAGTTCCTCCGGCTGGACCGTTTCCTTTAGGTCCCTGTATTTAAAGTAAAAATCTATAAAGGCTTGGAGGGTTTCAAGGTCCTCGTAGCCCACCTTCTCTCCAAGTTTTACCAAACAATCCTTTGAGGAGGTCTTTAGACCAAAAACCACCGAAAGGTGCCTACAGGGTCTCATACAGCTTTCAAAGGCTAAGTTGAAATCTACCCTAACCTTGTCCTGGATAAGTTTGTTCTTAACAAACTCTTCTTTGCCTAAAGAGAGAAGCTTTTTCAGGTCTACGTAAGCCTTCTCCAAATTGTGGAAGCTTTCCAAAAGGAGGCTTATGTTTATCTTCTTTTCCATCAAGGATATAATATTAGCACTGTGTGGCTAAACAAGGTGTTTTTAATCACCTTTTTAAGGTTTTTGCTCTTTCTGTTCTTTATGTTTCATGCCCTCCTTTACCTTCCGGGATACACCCAAAAGGCGGTGGTAGTGGTTATATCTTCCCTTTATCTTTCTGTTGCCCTGGTGAATTATTT
Organism: Thermocrinis ruber; assembly: GCF_000512735.1. Lineage (NCBI taxonomy): Bacteria > Pseudomonadati > Aquificota > Aquificia > Aquificales > Aquificaceae > Thermocrinis > Thermocrinis ruber. Next base: position 690,369 of record NZ_CP007028.1, on the reverse strand, counting down.
TTACTCTTTCAAGCTTAGAAGGCTAAACGATTACATAGACTTTTTCTTCCTCATACCTTTGGCTTTACTTTCGGAAGAACCCTTGGCTATTTTTTCCCTTTTGGTGCCTTCCCTCTTTAGCTTTCCCAAAAATCTTGTGCCTCTCTTTATATCTGTTCTTTCTGCCACTGCCCTTGGCGTTTATAACTTTGGCTTGAAGGGGCTTTTGGTTTTTCCTTTAGCTTTGGCGTTGGGAATCTCTCCCTCCTCTGTAGAGTTGCTTAGGAGCCTTCAAAAGGATAGAAGGTATTTTTTGGAACTGAGGAGGGCATACAGAAGCATCCAGAAGGAAGTTTCAACCCTTGAGAGGGAAAAAAGGCAGAAGGAAACGCTACTTAAACTATTAGAGTTGCTTGACAGCAAGAATCCGGAGGAATATCTTAATGGTGTAAAGGAAATGTTCAAGCTAAAAGCCATAAATGTCTTTCCTTTGAAGGACAGTTCTGTAAAAGAGTGCCTTATAGACCAAAGCAGTTTGACCGTTTCTGTGCCGGTGAGCTTAGAAGAGGGTGGTGCCTTGGTTGTTTTCTACCTCAACCATCCTGCACAGCTTATGGATACGGAACTAAAGGAGAATTTAAGTAGATGTGCCAAGATGTTGAACTTTTATATAATAGGCTTTGAAAATAAAGAACAGGCAGTAAAGATTGCAGTGTGAGGTGTCGCCATGGAGGTTTTGGAAAGGGAAAAGGAAAAGGTTTTAGACCTGTCTGGTCTTATGTGTCCTTTGCCTATAGTGATCACCTCCGAGAACATAAAGAGGCTAAAGGAGGGCGAGGTTATAACAGTGATATCCACGGACCCGGGCTTTGAGAGGGACATATTCAACTGGTGCAAGCAAACGGGCAATCAACTTCTTAGCTTGAAAAAGGAAGGAGACAAGGTCATAGCACAGGTTAAAAAGGTCTCCACCGCAATTGAGCCCTCCCTTTGGTATTGGATAAAGTTCCACTCCCTTGGAGTGAAGTTGCACCTAAGGCACATTTTGATGATGTTGAACCCGTTTGCGGAAAAGCCAGACCACTTTATAACCTTTTCTGCCATATCGGAGGGTACAAGGGCTGAGAAATATCTAAAGGGAAGGGCTAAGCTTATCCCAATTCCGGACGAGATAGACCCAAGATGCGGTGTAGTTCTTGCTATAAAGGGAGAGGAAAAGGCAATGGAAATCTATGAGGAGCTATCTGAAAATGGCTTTTTTGTGGAAGCCATCTACAAAAAGGAAGGTAGAAACTACAGGAGGATATATCCCTGAGCTTTCTCGAAGAAGTACTCTCCTACAAAAGGCAAACCCTTAGAAAGGATAAAGAATACGAAGAATTTCTTTGGGAGAAGGTTAAAAAAAGGGAAAGATTTTATAGCTTTGAGGATGCACTAAAGAGCTGTAGGACAAGGATCATAGCGGAGGTTAAAAAGGCATCTCCCTCCGCTGGTCTTATAAAGGAGGTCTCTCCAAAGGAGCAGGCAAAACTTTACTGGGAGGGTGGAGCTGTTGCCATATCGGTTCTAACTGAGGATAAGTACTTCAAGGGTTCCTTGGAGGACCTGTGGGAGGTAAGACAAAGTTGCCCACTGCCATTGCTGAGGAAGGACTTTATCTTTGACCCATTGCAGGTGCTTGAGGCAAAAGCCTTTGGTGCGGATGCAGTTTTGCTGATAGTCAGAGCACTTGAGCAAAGAGTTCTGGAGGAGCTTATTAGCTATACAAAGGAGCTTGGTATGTCTGCCCTTGTGGAGATCTTTAATCTGAGGGAAGCAGAGAGGGCTTTAAAGGCTGGCGCCCACATTATTGGCATAAACAACAGGGATTTGGAAACTTTGAAGGTAGACCTTAACCTATCAAGGGCTTTGGTGCCAAAACTTAAGGAACTCGGTGCCAAGTTTGTGGTGGTGGAAAGTGGGATAGAAACAAGGGAGCAGGTGCTTGAGTTTGAAAACCTTGGTGCAGATGCCTTTTTGATAGGCACAAGCTTGATGAAGAGCCAAGACCCCGTAAAAAAGCTAAGGGAACTTCAGGGCTTTTTTGTTTAAACTTTTTTTCAAAGGAGACGATATTAAAAGGTAAGTCATGTTTGGAGGGACATTAGGGATAGTTTCTCAGGGACTTGAAATACTCAGGAAATCTATTGACATAAGAAACAGGAACATATTGAACGCCAACAATCCGGACTATGCACAGGAAGACCCGGTAATAAAGACTGCTATTCCATACGGTATAAGTTTAGAGACCATTGAAAGGGTTAAAAGCCTTCACTATGTTCAGCAGAGGAACGCTCAACTATCTTTGGTTTCTTCCTTAGATGAAAGGATAAAAAATAATACAAGGGTAGAAGATCTCTTTCAAGAGTTTACACAAGGCTTGGGCGGTATAGAATACATAAACACCTTTTTTACAAGCTATCAGAACCTAATGAAGGACCCAACCAACGAGGGGGCAAGGGCTAATTTGGTTCAGTCTGCAAACTCTTTGGTGGGCTATCTAAAGGACAGAAAAAGGAATTTAGATACCATCTCCCAATCCATTGACTACAGCATGCGTCAGTATGTGGATAAGGTAAATTCTATAACTAAAAAGCTTGCCAAGTTAAACCAAGAAATTCTCATCACCTACGCCCAGACCTACGCAAGGGGACAGGACTACAAAAACATCTTCGACGAAAGGGATCGTCTTTTGAGGGAGCTTTCCGAATACATAAACATAAGAGTGCAAGAGGATGACGTAGGCAGGGTTAAGGTGGAAACCTCAAAGGGCTTTGTGTTGGTGGAGGACAAGTTTAGCTGGGAGCTAGCCTACGACGGTGCAAACAAAAGTATCCTTTGGAAATCTAAGGACGGTTCCCAAGCGGATATATCGGGTGAAATATCCGGCGGTAGGCTAAAGGGTGGTTTGGACGCCATCGCAGACCTGCAAGACTACCAAAACAGGCTTGACCAACTGGCAAAAAAGCTCATAAGCGAGTTAAAGCTACCGGCAAAAACTGGTATAACAGAATACTATTGGACTTTAAACTATGCCAACCCTACAGACCCATTAGGCATCTCTGGGACCATCACACTGAACGGTTCCTCTTCCGTCATCATCAACTACACGTCAACAGACACCCTTACAGACCTGGCAAACGCCATAAATTCTGCTGGAGTTGGCTTTAGTGCGGTAGTGGTTGCCAATCCAGATGGCACTTACACCCTTCAGATCACATCCTCCAGTCCCTCTTACACTATAACGGACAGCAACGGTATGGTGGGTGGAAGGGTCTTTGAAGGTACGGGCATTGCGGACATAAAGGTAGCTGGCAATATTTCCACTCAACTTTCTAACCTGGATTATTCAAAGGCGGACGAGTTTAACCAATTTTCAAGGCTATGGTGGGATAATTCTAAAAACATCTATCAGGGTCTAACAAATGCCATTGCAGGGAACCTTAACAGTTATAAAAAGCAGTATGATATTGAGAACGCTGTACTAAATTCTCTGAACGCTAAACTCCAGGAAATGCAAGGTGTTTCCATTGATAAGGAGTTTATGGAGGTTTTTCAACTTCAAAAGAGCTATCAAGCTTTGGCAAAGGTAGTTAGTGCCATAGATGAGCTTATCCAGACAACTTTAAACATGATTTGAGGTGAAGGGCTATGAAGGTGCCAGATAATTTGCTTTTCTCGTTGTTTATTGAGCAGGATGCAAGGATAAAAAAGAAGCTATCGGAAAAAACTCTGGATATTTCCACGGGAAGGCGGGTAAGAGCCCTTTCTGACGAGCCTACTGCCACATACAACGTGATTGAACTAAAGAAAGAGATAGCCCAGCTTTCCCAACACTCCCAAAACAGGCTCTTTGCAGACACAAACCTCACCTACGTAGACTTTACCCTTGGGAAGGTGTGGGACACACTAAAAGGGCTTTATGCAACTACCGTTAGGGCAAAAAACAGTGCGACCCTTACGCCAGATCAACTCTCCGCATTGGCTGAGCAGTTTGATAAGGGCTTAGGACATCTTTTGGACATGGCAAACGACAAACTTGGACAGAACTATCTATTTGGTGGTTCTTCTCTGACGGTAAAACCCTTTGATCCAAACACTTTGAATTACACCGCCAGTTCCCAAGACTTTGAGGTATGGGTGTCGGAGAACTCAAAGGTCTCGGTCTTTCTCAGAGGAGATAAGGTTTTTGGAAGCAATCTTTATATATCAAAGGTCTCTTATGCCTCTCCCACCACAGGCTTTACTACCCCCGGTGCTATAACCTTGGAGGTTGGTTCAAACACCTACACCATAAGCTACGGCGGTGCAGGAGAGCCCCAAAACATTCAGGAGTTGGCACAGTATATAAACGACAATTTCGGAGACAAACTGCATGCCTTTGTATCTCAAAATCCTGACGGTAGCTACTCCATTGCCTTAGCCTCAGTGGAACTGTCCGCAAACGTTCAGTTTATCAGCATAACCGGAGATCTATCTACGGGCTTTGAAAACCCAAACATACTTCAGGTAGTCAAAAGGGTTAAGGAAAAACTGCAGGGAGGGTTTTACCCAGATGACTTTGACCTCTTTTCCCTAAGCAGGGCGAGCGAGCTGATCTCCCTAAGGAGGTCTGAGGTGGGCTCCGTGCTTTCAACGGTCAAAAACTTACAACCTACCCAGGAAAAGCTTGATGTGGTTCTCAAAAAGCAAAAGTCTGACATTGAAGATGCAGACCTCTCGGAAAGCATCATGGAATACACAAGGTATAGAATAGCCTACGAAGCACTAATGCGTATGGTGGCAGACCAAAAGGACCTAACCATACTAAAATATCTTTGAACCTCTAAGGCTAACCTTCCCTGCGTTGAACTTTAAAAGCCCTTGGGCAGTTCGTAGCAGTAGGCTACCCTCTTGGTCTATGTCCTCAAAGATGCCCACTACGGGCTCTTGAGAATAGACAACCACCTCCTCCCCCAAAAACATAAGCCTTTGCCTTATGGCAGGTCTAAATTTTTCAAACCCAAAGTTCTTGAATTCCTCCAGAACTCTGTCAAGGATTTCCAAGGTCTCAAGGAGAAAGTCTTTTTTTTCAAAGACTTCATTCCTAAGCATGTAAAGGGATGTTGCCATAAGGTCCGATGGAAATTCCTTCTGATTTAGGTTTATGCCCACGCCTACCACTACCTTTTCTTTAGACCTTTCCACGAGCACACCGCAGACCTTTTTACCCGATACATACACATCATTGACCCACTTTAGCATGGGTTTAAATCCCTTTCTTTCAATTTGCAAGAGGACGCCGTAGCCTACCACCAAGGGCAGTGGCAAAAGCTCTTTAAAATCCTCCGCCCTTAAAAGAAAGCTAAAATAAAGGCCACCCTCTTCCGAGTGCCACTTTCTTCCAAACCTTCCCCTGCCTTCCCATTGCCTGTTTGCCACCACCACAGTGCCGTAGGGAAAAGAAAACTCTTTAAGAATGTTCTGGGTTGAACCTGTCTCCTCAAGCCAGAGCATAAAGTCTCCTATCATGTCAGCAGGGCAAAGAGGATCATTCTTTGAGAGGTTTTGTCCCTCCGGTGGGAGGGAAACTTTTCATTACATATGGTGCATTCGCCGTAAACAAAGAGCCTTTTTAGTCCGTAGTCCTTTAGCCTTTTTAGGACCTCCAGTTGGGTGTCCATGTAAAACTTTCCATTCTTGTAGTGTAGCATTTTAAAGTACTCTTTGAATTCCTCACCTACTTCATAACAGCAAGCCTTAGCGGAAGGTCCCACAAAAACAAAGGGTTCCCTCTCAATGGGTAAAAACCTTTCTAAAAATCTCTCCACAATGCCCGCCTTTATGCCCCTCCAACCCGCATGCACCACACCCACCGCCCCCTCTCCTAAAAAAGCCAAGGGCACACAGTCCGCGGTCCTCACACCTATAGGGAAATTCTTTCTCGTGGTTATAATAGCATCTCCCTCCTCTTGTATTTCTTCATCCAAGAGGACCACCCTGTCCGAATGAATTTGCCTAAGTGTGAATATGTCATCCTTTGGGTCGTAGAGTTTTAGCCCTACCAAGGCATTCTTGAACCTAAAGCTCAGCCAAGCTGTTTGCATCTGTTGGTAGTTTCCCTTATGCATTCCATTAAGATCCCTGAGAAAGACCTCTCTTCCAAAACCTTTATGCCCTCTATGGTGGTGCCGGAGGGAGAGGCAACCTTGCTGATCCACTCCTCCGGATGCCCTCCAAAGGTCCTAAGCATAAGGACCGTTCCCTCTATGGTGTCCAAGACTATGTCCATTGCCTGTTGGTAGCTAAAGCCCTCCCTGACTCCCGCCAAGCAGAGGGCAGATATAAACTTCATCACAAAGGCAGGACCAGAACCCGCCAAGGCGGTAAAGGCATCCATCAAGCCCTCTTCCACTTTGTGCAAACTTCCACACTTAGAAAAGCTCTCCTTAAAATTCTCTTCATCCCTTTCTTCCACAAGATCGTTGCACACATAGGCGATAGCGCCTTTACCCACCGCCACAGCCAAGTTGGGCATGCATCTTATGACCTTTTCCCTTCCCAAAAGCTCCTCAATCTTTTTTAGAGATAGCCCTGCCACAATGCTAACCAGCACCTTTCCCTCCATCTTGCCCCTAAGGTTTTCAAGGACCTTTCCCGCATCTTTGGGCTTCACCGCAAGCAGTAAAAGGTCCGAGTTTGCCACCAAAAATTCCAAGTCCTTTGCCCATCCTATTCCCATCTCCAAAGCCTTTTCCTTCTTGCTTGCGTCCGTGTCAAAGGCTACCACCTCTGCGGACTTTTTTAATCCCTCTCCAAAGGCACTTCCCATATTTCCGAAGCCTATTATCCCAATACGCATAGCTAAAATTATATGGTGATGATAAAGGTAAGGGAAATGGAAAAGGAGGACCTACAGGAGGTTTTTAGGATCAACAAAGAGAACTTTACCACCGATGCGTGGACTATGGAGGGCTTTGAGAGGGAGTTTAAGCTTCCTTACTCGGTTAGGTTTGTGGCTGAGGTGGAGGGCAAGCTTGTAGGATACTGCATCCTTTGGTTGATAGAAGACTGCGCCCACGTTATGACCTTTGCAATAGACCGGGCTTACTGGGGAAGAGGTATAGGAAAGGAGTTTTTAAAGGAAGTTTTAAGCAGGCTTAAGGGCAAAGTTAAAAAGGTGCAACTGGATGTTAGAAAGTCAAACCTGAGGGCTATAAGGCTCTATCAGGCTTTAAACTTTTACATCGTAGGAGAAAGGAGGCATTACTACTCTGATGGCGAAAATGCTATTCAGATGGAGTATAGCTTTGATGGTCCTTAGCCTTTTTGCCTTTGGTTCTCCTTCTTTGGAGGAAGCAGAGGTTATATACCTTCCAGAGACCCACGACAACCTCAAGGACCACAAGTTCCAAGAGGAGGTTATAAAAAGGCTCCATCAGGAAGGCTACAGGTTTGTCTTGGCAATGGAGATGTTCCAGCAACCCTTCCAAAAACATCTTGATGATTACATTGCCTGCAAGATTTCAGAGGAGGAAATGTTGGAAAGGACCGAATACAAAAAGAGATGGGGGTTTCCCGCCGAGTATTACTCACCCTTGTGGAGATTTGCGAAGGAAAAGGGCATAAGGATATACGCCCTTAACATACCAAGCGAGTTGGTCAGAAGAGTCTCTACTTATGGCTTAGAGAATGTGAAAGATGACCTTTTGCCCTCCAAGGTCTATGAACACACACCGCAGGAAAAGGAAAGGTTAAGAGAGGTGCTGAAAGAACACCCAAAGGTAGATGAAAAGAGGTTTTTTGATGTGCAGTCTGCATGGGACAATGGTATGGCTCTGAGGATCGTGCGCATACTCTCGGAAGAAAAGTCTGCAAAGGTAGTGGTTATCTTGGGTAGAGGGCATGCACCCGATTTAAACTCCGGCGTGCCGAGGATCGTCCAGCTTCTCAGAAAGGGGACAAAACAGCTTATCATGGAAAGCTCGTCCTCTTCTCAATGGACTTCTCCAGAGATAACTCATCCGCCAACTCCACAAAGCTTCCAAACTGCAAACCGTGAGAGATCCTGCTCACCTTGAGCTTGCTAAACCTCTTCTTCAAAAGCTTTATCAGATAGTTGGCGGTTGCCTCTCCCTCCAAGTTGGGGTTTGTGGCTATTATAACCTCCTTAACTGCGTTTTTCTCTATCCTCTCAAGGAGTTTGTCTATGTTCAAGTCCTGAGGGGAGATACCTTCCAAGGGTGCGATCCTACCACCCAGCACATGATAAACGCCAGTGTATCTTTCAATCCTCTCTATGGCGTAGGCGTCTTGGGGTTCTTCCACCACGCATATAAACCTTTTGCTCCTTTTTGGATCCTGACATATCCTGCACGGGTCCATATCTGAGACCAAACCACACTCACTACACACCTTTATCTGCTCGTTTAGGGCAATCAAGCTCTCCAAGAGCCTATCCCTCTCCTCCTTTGGAAGTTTAAGGAAGTTATACAAAAACCTTGAGGAAGTTCTCTCTCCATAGGTGGGAATTTTTGATAGCTCTTCCAAGGCTTGTTTTATAACCTTAGGAAAGTAGTCTTCAAACATTTAGTAGTATTTTAACGATATCCTTTGAGAGATTAAAATATTGAAACAGCATGAACAGATTGCTCTTTATTATTTTCTGGCTTTTTCTTGCCTTTAAAAGCTCTATGGCGGAGGTTATAAGGGTATTCGCAGCGGCAGACCTCCAATACGCCTTAAAAGAAATAGCCCAAGAGTACATGAAGGCTAACCCTCAGGATAGGGTGGAACTGGTCTTTGGCTCCTCGGGGAAGGGAGCCATTCAGATAAGAAAGGGTGCACCTTACCATCTGTTCTTCTCTGCCAACATGAAGTATGTGGAGGAACTCCACAGAGAGGGCTACATAATAACACAGCCTAAAGCTTACGCAATAGGAAGGATTGTGGTTTGGGTGAGGAAGGATTCGGGCTTGGACCCTTCCAACTTTCCGGACGTACTTTTTAGGGCGAACAAAATTGCCATAGCAAACTGGGAACACGCTCCATACGGACAAGCCGCAAAGGAAGCCCTTGAAAGCTACGGAGTTTTTGAAAAAGTAAAAAACAAACTGGTTATTGGGGAAAACATTTCCCAGACAGCCAGCTACGTCTATTCGGGCGCGGTGGATGTGGGTATAATAGCCCTTTCCCTTGCTCTATCTCCCACCATGAAAGAAAAGGGAAAATACTGGCTAATTCCTCAAGAGAGGCACGGACCCATAGTTCAGGGCTATGGAATAACCAAGTTTGGAGAAAACTCTCCGTCTGCAAGAAGGTTTTACAACTTTATAGAAACCAAAACCGCAAGGAATATATTGCTTAAATACGGCTTTTTTGTGCCAGAAGGTCGCCAATGAACACCATAAAAGGCACTGTTATCTCTATAAATTCCGCCAACGGTGTATCTGAGGTGGAGGTTAAAACTCCCTTGGGAAGCATCTACGCGGTGGTACTGGAAAGCCCTGGAGAGGCAGAGTTTGTGAAGCAAAACAAGCAAGTAAAATGTATCTTCAAAGAGACGGAGGTTTTACTTCTGAGGGAGAAGGTCTCCCAGATAAATCTTTTTAAGGGAACTATAAGGTCCTTAGAAAAAGGTCGCGTGCTCTCTATGTTGGTGGTGGATTGCAAAGGGCAGGAAATAAGAGTTATGCTCACAAGCAGGCAGGTGGATACCCTTGGACTCTCTCAAGGAACAAAAGTTTATATGCTCCTCTCACCCATGCATGTGATTTTGGAGGCAGAGGATGAATAGCTTGGACTTTACACCCTTTTGGCTTACCTTGGAGCTCTCCTTTTGGACTACCCTTATACTGCTCCTTTTGGGTATTCCACTGGCTTACTTTTTAGCGTACAGCAGAAGTAGATACACCTCTTTGGTGGAGGCTTTAGTTTCCCTGCCCTTGGTTCTTCCTCCAACCGTTTTGGGCTTTTATCTACTTTTGGTTTTGAACAAAGAGGGTTTTATTGGCTCCCTTTGGTATAGGCTTTTTGGAAAGCAACTGGTTTTTCATTTTGAGGGGATTTTGGTTGCCTCTGTGATCTACAGCTTGCCTATGATGGTTCATCCTCTCACCGCGGGCTTTAGGTCTGTGCCCAAAAATCTCATAGAAGCCAGCTATACTTTGGGAAAATCCAAGTGGGAGACACTTATCAAGGTAATCCTTCCCAACATGAAGGCTTCCGTGCTTACAGGTATAGTTCTCTCCTTTGCCCACACCTTGGGGGAGTTTGGTGTAGTTCTGATGGTGGGCGGAAACATTGAGGGGGAAACAAGGGTGATCTCCATAGCCATATACTCTGCGGTGGAAGCCCTTGATTACACCACCGCCCATGTTTATTCCCTTGTGCTCTTACTTTTTTCTGTATTCTCCCTTACCGCATTATATGTGCTAAACAGGAGGTGGAGCATTCTGTGATAAGGTTTAGCTTAAAAAAGAAGCTTCACGGCGCTCAGGGAGACTTACTTTTGGAGTTGGAGTTTGAAATGGAAGAAGAGGAGTTTATTGTAGTCCTTGGACCATCTGGCAGTGGGAAGACAACCCTTTTGAGAATGCTGGCAGGTTTAGAAAAGCCAGAGGAAGGATACATAGAGGTAAAGGGTGAAGTCTGGTATGACTCAAAAAGAGGTATAAACTTACCACCGCAGAAGAGGGATGTGGGCTTTGTCTTTCAGGATTACGCCCTATTCCCAAACATGAGCCTTTTTGAAAACATAGCCTTTGGAATGAAGAAGAAGGACCTACAGAGGGTTATGGAGCTCTTGAGGTTGGCAGGCTTAGAACAGCTAAAGGACAAAAAGCCAAGCGTTCTTTCGGGTGGACAAAAACAGAGGGTAGCCTTGCTTAGGGCTTTGGCAAGGGAACCGAAGCTTTTGCTGTTGGATGAGCCCCTCTCTGCCCTTGACCCGGAGACCGCCATAATCCTCAGAGAAGAAATAAAGAAGTTCCAAAGGAGCTTTAACATACCCACAATTATGGTGTCCCACAACAGGGAGGATGCCCTAAGCTTGGCAAGCAGGGTGCTTTTGCTCTCCGAAGGAAAGATAAAGTCGGTAGGAAAGCCAAAGGATGTGCTCTTTTCAAGGAGAGAATCTCCTAAGTTTTCTTTGAACGGCATAGTTCTTGAAAAAGAAATTGCAGAATATGCTTGTATTCTCAGTGTGGCGGTTGGGTCTGAGGTGGTTCAGGTGGTGGTGCCAAAGGATCAGGAGAAGGAGTTCAAGCCGGGAGACAGGGTGCTTTTATCTACAAAAGCTTTTGTTCCCATAGTTCGTAAAGCTTAGATTTGTGTTTTTGGAACAAACTCTTTGAACGCTTGCGAATCTTATAAAATGGTGTTAAATTAGTACGCATGAGGGGAGTAAGCTTAAAGATACTTAGCGTTTTACTTGTCCTTTTTACCCTTGCCTTTGGGCAAGAAGAAGATAGTGTCCTCAAAACACCTCTGACAAAGAAGCTTGATAAGTATAATGTGAGCATAGGTGTGGTAAGTATTGAGGAGCTAAAGGAGAGGTTCAAAAGGGCTTATGACCTACTTGTAAAGCATCATGGAGAACCTTCTAAATACGACACCCATCATCTGGCGGTTTCTCTCTGGAAGGAAGAGGGTGGAAAGATAATATACTTTTCCAACTATAAGGTTGAAGCAGAGGTGCGTTCTCCTCTTCTCAGATCTCAGAGGAAGGTTCTAACCAAGTATCCTCATCAACAGGGAGAAAACTACGGCGAGTGGTTCCAAATGAACGACAGAGGGCTCTACTCAATCACCATTTACATAACCGAGGAAAAGGGTAATGTCAAGAAGGTGCAGTTTGACTATCTACAACAATGAGGATATATCTCAACGGAGAAGAGTTGGAAGTTCCTGAAGGTATTACGATTTCTGAGCTTATCAAAAGTTTAAACATTCAAGTGAGGGAAGTGGGCTTTGCAGTGGCAGTCAACGAGGAAGTGGTGCCAAAATCTAAGTACGAAAGCTACAAACTATCGGAGGGGGACAAAGTGGAAATTGTGCATCTGGTGGGTGGTGGCTGATCACATGTGAGGACCCGCCAGATACCTCCTCCTGCTTTCCACAGAAAAGAAGGCAATAAGCACGAGCACAAATATAACAAAAGCCCTTGCAATGAGAACGCCCGGCTCCGTCTGAGATAAAACCTCTGGTAGTTTGGTAACACCCCAGAAATACAGAAGGATAACCAAAAATACCGGTGAGACAACTGCAAAGAAATAGACCAATGCCTTTGGAATTCTTATAAAGCTGTTGGTGTTTAGCTCCCTGTGAAAGTTATTAACACCAAAGATCCAAACAAAGATTATGATCTCCAAAAGACCAAAGAACAGGAGCATCAATGTGCCCGCCCAAAAATCCACATCGTCTATAAAGCCTGGCACAAAGGCAGACAAAAAGGCACCCGCGCTCACCAAAAGCATAGACACATTAACCGCCTTGGAGTGGCTCCATCTCATCTCGTCCTCTAATAGAGCAACCAAAGGCTGTGTTAGGGCTAAAGAGGAGGTAAGGGCCGCTATGAAGAGCAGGAAAAACCAAACAGTAGATAGCAGGCTTCCGAAGGGCAAAGACATTAAAATGGCTGGCATGGTCATAAAGCCAATGCGGAATGTTCCCTCTTTTGCAAGCTCTGGAACCGCCAAAGCACCAAAGACCGCAAAGGCGGCAGGAATGGCTATGCTGGCACCGATAACCACCTCCACAAACTCATTAAGACCGGCAGTCCACAAACCAGCCTTTACCGCATCCTCGTTCCTCTTGACATAGCTGGCATAAGTTGCGATAGCACCCATACCCAAGGATAGAGTAAAGAATATTTGACCCGAAGCCTCAAGCCAAACCTGAGGGTCCGAAAGCTTTGAAAAATCGGGGGTGTATATGAAAAGCAAGCCCTCCACACCCTTCCATCCGTTCATACTCAAAGATACAAAGCCCAAGAAGATTCCCATTAAAATTAGCAATGGAAGACCGTACTTGGCGGTTAGCTCTATGCCCTTAACTATACCCCTCTGAAGGATTACCCAGTTGATGGCTAAGGTAATCACCAAGAAAACAAGGGCAGTTAAAGAGGGTTCTGTGTAGTCCTTGAAAAAGGAAACATATGGTTCCATGGCGGCTTTGTAGTCAGGACTTTGCACAGGCTGAGGCATCTTTCCAAGCAGAGACAGAAAGGCAAAGCCCAGGGTCCAAGATTCTATGTATATGTAATAGCAAACTATGAGGACGGGAATGGAAACTCCGATGGAGCCGATAACCCTTGAGCCGTAGGAGTGGTTGAAGAAGGAACCTATTATGCCAGTCATAGAGCCATGCCCCTTTGCCCCCGCATACCTACCTATAACCCACTCTATGAGCATTAAGGGAATGCCCAGGAGGAAGAGGGCAACAAAGTATGGAACCATAAAGGCCCCACCACCGTATAGGGCTACCTTGGATGGGAATCTTAGAAGGTTTCCTAATCCTATCGCGTTGCCCGCCGCAGCAAAAATAAGCCCTATCTTAGTTTGCCAAGTTTCCCTCTTCATTGTATAAGCCTATCCAGATCCTGTTCTGTGGGCACACCCGCATGGATTCTGCCGTTCATGCCTATGAAAGTGGGCGTCCCACTTATGCCATATTTTTCTGCAAGCTGTAAGTTGCTTTCAATCTTTTTCTTTCCATCCTCGCACTGATTGTTGGAGTTATACCCACTTTTATACTCTTCCCATCCCTTTTTGTCGCATACCAAGGCAACAGACTTTCCAAAAGCCTGCGGATGTATGGGTAGCGGGAAAAGGATTACACGAACCTCTACTCCCTTTTCATTAGCCCATTTTTCCACTATGGGCTCAGACCTTTTGCAGAAGGGACAGTCTGGGTCTGTCCATAGATAAATATACTTTTGGGAACCTACTTTACCAAAGGCGAAGTCCTTGTGCTTTTCAAGTTCCTTCAGAAGGTCTTGGCTAACCTTCATAAACTCCTGCTGTCTTTCTCTGGTGATGTTCTTCTTGTCCGCAAGGCTTATGAGATTGCCAGCCAGCACATACTTCATTTCTTTGTCTGTGTAAAAAACAAGAGGTTGGGCTCCCACTTTTATAACCACCTCACAAAGTCCCGGAATATCCTTTAGTGTCTGAATGCTCTCTACCTTAAACTCTTGAGGGATAAGCTCCTTGACGCCCGTCTTTATCTTATCCTCAGTGGGACAAGCCTTACTCTGCTGACAGCTTGCAAGCCCAGCAGACAGAAAGCTTACAAACAACCCAAAGGCTAAAATCTTTTTCTTTTTCATAAAAAACCTCCATTAGTAATTATAATAGAAATTGCCACCGAGTACTCCCTCTCGTGGGACAGAGAAATAAGTACCTTTAGGTCCTTGAGCTCTTCCCTCAAGAGTCTAACCTTTGCGGGCTTTCCAAAGTCTCCCAAAATTTCAATCTCAGAGAACTTTAGGACGATCCCTTTGCTCTGATAAATCGCCTTTAAGACTGCCTCCTTTCCCGCCCAACGGGCTGACAGGCAAGCTATCCAATCTGCCTGTTTTTTGCAGTACTCAAGCTCCAAAGGAGTGTATATGCGTTTTAAAAATCTCTCGCCGAACCTTTCTACTGCTTTCCTTATTCTTTCGTTGGAAACTATATCAACGCCTATCATTCATCCACTTCTACCCTATACTCTACCTTCTTTCTTAAGCTTTTCAGCTCTTCCGGAAGCTGGTTTATCTGTTCTAAGACCCTTTCCCTTATCTCCTTAAGGCTCGGCAGGGGAAAGCTTACCCTTTTCACCAAGCCACCCTCTTGAAACCTGCTGACCTTATCGTAATCAAACTTTCCATCCTTCAAAAACCTCCAAACCTGCCTTTTGTATGGAAAGGTCTTCTTGCCAGGGCTCTCTTTGAATTTGGGCTTTCCCTCATACTCCACGAGCTTGTACGCTATGTCCAGGTAAGGTGCATCTGCAGAGGTCAAGAGCTTTGTCCCAACGCCAAAGGCGTCTATGGGCACACCCTCGGAGACCCATCTTTCTATATCGTATTCATCCACTCCTCCGCTGACCAAAATTTTCACATCCTTAAAGCCCTCCTGATCAAAGATCCTTCTTACTTCTCTGCAAAGCTCCGGAATGTCTCCGCTGTCTATTCTTACACCCAAGACCTTTATACCTTCCTTCAGAAGCTTTAAAGCCTTTTTTGCCCCTTCCACAGTGTTGTAGGTGTCTATCAACAAAAAGACCCTGTCTGGAAAGCTCTTTGCAAAAGCCCTGAAGGCTTCCTCTTCTTGATCAAAGACCATTATGTAAGAGTGTGCCATGGTGCCAAAGACGGGTATGCCATATAACATTCCCGCCTGAAGGTTGGAGGTGCCGTTAAAACCTCCTATGTAGCATGCCCTTGCAGAAAGTAGCCCAGCCATGGGAGAGTGTGCCCTTCTTAACCCGAAATCCACCAAAGTTTTACCCTTTGCGGCAATGTAATTTCTTACCGCTTTGGATGCAATTAAGGTTTCAAAGTGTATTAGGTTTATAACTAAGGTTTCTATGAGCTGAGCCTTTGGCAGGGAGCCCTCCACCTGAAGGATGGGCTCGTTTTGAAAGAAGATAGTTCCCTCCTCCAAGGCGTAAAATTCCAAGTCCAGCTCCAGCTCCCTCAGATAGTCCAAGAACCAATCTTTGAATATACCTAAACTCTTTAGGTATTTCAGTTCCCTGTCTCCAAATTTGAAGTTTTCTAAACTCTTCATCAGTGTTTCAAGCCCGCAGGCAACTAAAAAATTTCTGTTCTCCGGAAGTCTCCTGACGAATAGGCTAAAGACAGCCTTCCCGGTCTTTCCGTGCTCCAAGTAGCTTTGGGTCATGGTTAGCTCATAAAGGTCTGTAATTAGGGCAGTGCTTTCCATGTTTAAAATTATAGGTTATGCAAAAACCTTGGGAAGGACGCTTTAGGGAAAAAACTGACGAACTTGTGGAGGAATTTACCCAGTCTGTTAGCTTTGACCAACGGCTTGCCTTACAGGATATACGGCAAAATCTTGCCCACTTGAAGGCTCTTAGAATGGCAGGTATTGTCTCAGAGGAAGAAGAGAAGCTCTTAAGAAAGGGACTTGAGGAGATAGAGCAGGAATTAAAGGAAAACAGAATGGAGTTTTCCAAAGCTTGGGAAGATGTGCATATGAACATAGAAAGGAGGCTAATAGAAAAGGTGGGGGAGGTAGGTGGCAAAATTCACACCGCAAGGTCCCGCAACGACCAAGTAGTAACGGACGAGAGGCTATTTATAAAAGAAGAACTACTAAAGATATTGGAAGGCTTGAGGGAGCTAAGAAGAACCTTGGTGCTCTTGGCAGATAGAACGGTGGATGTGATAGTGGTCTCTTACACCCATCTTCAAAGGGCTCAGCCTATAAGGCTTGCTCACTACTTTTTAGCTTACAGGGAAGCTCTGCTGGTGGATGCCATGCGCTTTGCCCACGCCTACAGGTTGGCGGACAGCTTGCCCTTGGGTAGCGGTGCGTCCGCGGGTGTGGATTTTCCCATAGACCGGTTCTTTTTAGCCCGAGAGCTTGGCTTTAGGTCCCTAACAAGAAACTCCCTTTATGCGGTGGCGGAGAGAGACTTTATCCTTGAGGTTTTGTATGCCTGTGCGGTTTGCGGTATGCATCTTTCAAGGCTGTCTGAGGACCTGATCCTTTGGTCCTCTGAGGAGTTCGGTTTTGTTTCTCTACCCGATAGGTTCTGCACAGGAAGTTCCATAATGCCTCAGAAGAAGAACCCCGATGTATTGGAACTCATAAGAGGAAAGACAGGAAGGCTCTATGGCAACCTTTTTGCCCTTTTGACCGTCTTGAAGGGACTGCCTTACGCCTACAACAGGGACCTCCAAGAAGACAAGGAGCCCCTCTTTGACAGCTTGGACACCCTTAAAAGCATTCTAGTGGTCCTAAAGCCCCTATTGGAAGGGCTGAGTATAAACTCAGAAAAGACTTACTCTTCAGCGGGAAACTTTGCCTTGGCTACAGACCTGGCAAACTATTTAGTTTTAAAAGGTATGCCCTTTAGACAAGCCCACAAGGTGGTGGGTAGCCTGGTGGCACAGCTTTTGGAAAAAGGGAAAAGCTTGGAAGAAGTTAGCTTGGAAGAGCTAAAAGCTTTCTCGGAGCTTTTTGAGGAGGATGCCCTGAGCCTGCTAAAGCCCGAAAAGGTAGCAGACAGAAGGAAGAGCTACGGTGGTACTGCAAAAGAGCAGGTGCTTTTGCAATTAGAGGTTGCGAAGAGGGAGGAAGGACTATGAAGATGTTTATATACTTTTCTTTACTTTTACTTTTGCTTTTGGCCTTTGGCTATGTGGTCTACTTAAACAAAACTCCGGTAGAGTTGGTGCTAACTCCAGAGTTTAACGGAGAATACTACCGCATACCTCCCATGCCACTTGGATTTCTGGTGATTGGGGCGCTCTTTTTGGGCTTTTTGCTTGGGTATTTGATAGCTTGGCTCACAAGTTTAAAGAGATGATCAGCGTGCGTATGCGGGCGGAACTAAAGGGTCTCCATGTATCCGGAGCAGAGAGGATAGTGGATGAAGGGCAGGTGGAGAGGGTGGTAAAGGAACTACTAAAAAGACCAAAAGATTATGACAAGATGGTTATAACTCTAGAAAAGCTGGAGGAAATATACCTGATTCCCAAGGCTCTGACTATATACAGCTACGACTTTGACAGCGTTCAGTCTGCTCGGGACTTTGCGGTGAAGAAGTTGGAGGAGGCGGGTATAAGAAAAGATTTAGCCAAAAAGGCGATAGAACTTTTGGAAAAGGGTCCAAACCCAAAGGGTGGGAACATGAGGGGTGCAGTTCTTATGGATGTCAAAACTGGGGAAAGACTTGAGCCAGACCAAGAGAGAGGAATACGCACCGTTAGGGTTGATTGGAAGGACAGAAAAGCAATAAAGCTTGCCCTTTTGAAGAGGGGAATAAAAAGACAGTATTTACATAGGCTCCTGGACGCCTTAGCCCTTGCCACAAAGAATGTGTACTGTGGAGTTCTTGCAGAGCTCTGCTGGAGCGATGATCCCGATTACACCACCGGGTACGTGGCAAGCAAGAACTTAGGCTATGTGAGGATTAAACCTCTAAAAGAGCCCAATAACCCACTGGGCGGAAGGGTGTATTTTGTGGAGAGGGATAGGGTGGAGGAAATAATAAACTGTCTTGAGAGAAAGGCGGTGTTGGTGGAGGCGTTGTAACACGGTGAATATCCGTTGACGAAAATTTTTGAGATTGTATATTAATATTAATACCTTCAGGAGGTGAAATCGTGCTGGAAAAGGTAGAAGTAGGCAAGAAGGTTAAGGTTTTGGACATTGAAGGAAAGGAGGATAGCCTAAGAAAGCTTCAGGCTATGGGCATAAGGAAGGGTAAGGTATTGGAAGTGGTGCAGAAGCTTGGTAGGAGCATAGTGGTCAAAGTAGACCACTCTAAGATAGCCATCAGTAAGAGCTTGGCACAAAAGATAAAGGTTCAATGAGGATCAACGTAGCCCTTGTAGGAAATCCTAATGTAGGTAAAACGAGCCTTCTCAATCACATTGCAGGAACCACCCTACGTGTAGGCAACTGGGCGGGCACCACCGTAGAAAAAAAGGAAGGCAAAGCCTTTTACAAGGGCTATGAGATTTACTTGGTGGATTTGCCCGGCATTTACAGCCTTGAGCCCTTTTCCGAGGCGGAGCAGGTGGCAAGGGACTACCTTTTGAGCCAAAAGCCCGATGTGGTGGTAAATGTGCTGGAAACTCCCAACATGGAAAGGGACCTCCTACTAACCGCAGAACTACTGGAGATGGAATTGCCTACCGTGATTGCTTTAAACATGGTGGACGAAGCCCGAAGACTCGGCATAGAGGTGGATAAGGAAAAGCTTTCTGAACTTTTGGGAATAAAGGTAGTCCAAACCAACGGCAGGACTGGAGAGGGAAAAAGGGAACTTTTGGAGGCAATAGTCCAAAATTACGAGCAAAAGATAAAGCCCTTTTCCTTGAGGTACTCCCAAACTTTAGAAGAGTACCTTTCCAAGGTGGAGGGAAATACCAAGTTTGAAAAGATCAAAAAAGCCCAAGAACTTTACGGAGAGGATTTTGACAAACTTTTGAAGGATGAGAGATTTGCCTTTGCCCATGGCTTGTTCTACAAGGTGGTGAAAAAGGTAAATCAGGGTGCCTTTGAGCTGACGGACAGTTTAGATAAACTCCTTTTGCATCCAATTTTTGGTCTGTTTTTCTTTTTGTTTTTGATGTTTCTTATGTTCAAAATAGCTTTTGACTTTTCTGCCCCTTGGATGGAGTGGCTGGACGGTTTTATGAATAACTTTATCTCTCCTTTGATAGTTTATATTTTGGGCGAATCTTTGCTTTCAAGGTTTTTATCCGAGGCGGTTGTAGGTGGTGTGGGCTTTGTGCTTACCTTTTTACCCCTGATCGCAAGCATTCTTTTTATCCTTTCCCTGCTTGAGTTTTCTGGATATCTGCCAAGGGTTGCCTTTTTGATGGATGGCTTGATGCATAGGCTTGGACTGCATGGTACCAGTTTTATTCCCCTCCTTTTGGGCTTTGGTTGTAATGTGCCAGCTATAATGGCGTCAAGGGTTATGGAGACAAAGAGGGACAAACTCTTGGTTCTTGCAATGGTCCCCTTTATGAGCTGTCCCGCAAGGCTTGTGGTTTTTTCCTTCTTTGCGGTTCTCTTTTTTCCAAATCCCGCCCTTGTGATTTTTCTGCTCTATCTTTTTGGCGTTCTGGTTGCCTTTTTAACCTCCTTTTTCCTTCAAAAGCTGGTTTATAGAGGCTCTTTGCACCATATGATCTTGGAGCTACCACCCTACCGTTTGCCCGCCCTAAAGCTGGTGCTTAGGATCACCTGGGCACATGTGAAACATTTCATATACAGGGCTGGAACCCTAATATTTGCGGTTTCTGTGATCCTTTGGGCTATGCTAAATTTACCCCCGGGCGTTTCCAATCCAAAGGATAGTTTTGCGGGTTATGTGGGCAGGGCGTTGGTGCCCATATTCAAACCAATGGGGCTTGAAGATTGGCAGATTACCACATCCCTTATCCCCGCCTTTCTTGCCAGAGAGATAGTCCTTAGCTCTATGGCAGTGATCTACTCGGTGGAGGAAGGCAAGAAGGAAGAGTTTGAACCCAGAAAGGCACTGCAGGAGCAAGGAGTAGCCTTTGTCAATGCCCTTAAAGAATCGGTTCTTAACCTTTTGAGCCCTATGCCAAAAGCCCTTGAGGTGAAGGAGGAGCATTCTCAACTAAAGTCTGCCATTAAAAACTCCATGAACCCAGCCCAAGCCCTTGCCTTTATGGTCTTTATACTCTTGTACACCTCCTGCTTAGGCACGGTGGCAGTTTTGCAAAAGGAGGGGGGCACGAAGTTTGCCCTGCTGTTCTTAGCATACAGCCTTGCGGTGGCATGGGTCTCGGGGGTTATTGCTTATAGATTAATGAGCCTTTTAGTAGGTTAGAGTGGAGAGGGAGTGAATCATGATAGAACAAAGCAACTTGCCCACTCGCAGGGTGAATATATCCACCCAGAAAATGCTCGGTGGTATTGGTTCTATTTTGATACTGTTAGGTTGGATGACGGGGGTAGGGATTCTTTTTGGCATTGTGGGGGCTGTTCTATGGCTCATCGGCATGTACCAGCTGAGCAATATACTAGGAAAGCCGAGTATTTTTCAAAAAGCTTTGATAGGTTTCGTTTTAAACATAGCTGGTATGGTAATAGCTTTTGCTCCTTTTGCCCTTACAATGGTAATAGCTTTCCCCTTTGGGCTATAGGCAAAAATGTTGTTATTTAACTTAACGACAGACTCAGAGTTAGGCTTTGGAGCTTTAATTGTTATTACAGTGGCCCTAATTGCTATTATGGTTGCATATGCCATTTTTGTGTTTGGTTTCTACTTACAGAAAAAAGCATACGAAATCCTTGCCCAAGCAACAGCTCATAATCTCTTTAAGATTGCAGGGCTTTTAATGTTTATAGGTGCAATTACAACAATACTTTTTGGATTGGGTATTTTGCTGATAATCGTGGGTTATATAGTACTTGCAGTAGCATTCTTTACAGCACCAAAGGAGGTGGAAGTCCAGGGCGCATAAGATAGGATGAGGTAGGATTATTGTTTAAAGATTATGGAGTATGCTTTGATAGTTACCCTCGGGCTAGTGGTTTTCTATTTTTGGTTTAAAAGAAGGGGAAGTAGGGATTGCTGTGGATGAGTTAGGTCCCTATCTCCCAAGAGGAAAGATAAGCTATCTGCTCCTGGGTTAGTTGGTCTATTTCCACGCCCATACTCTTTAGCTTTAAAACCGCCACCTCCCTGTCTATTTCGTCGGGCACCTTATAGACTTTCTTCTCAAGGTTCTTGTAGTTTTTGACGATGTATTCTGCCGAGAGGGCTTGATTGGCAAAGGACATATCCATTACCGATGCAGGATGACCTTCTGCGGAGGCAAGATTTACGAGCCTACCCTGTGCCAATAGGTATATGCGTCTGCCGTCCTTGAGAGTGTATTCCTCCACGAACCTTCTTATCTCCCTCTTGGATACAGCCATGCTTTCCAGAGCCTTTTTATCAATCTCCACATCAAAGTGCCCTGCGTTGGAGATTATGGCACCGTCTTTCATAACTTCAAAGTGTTCTCCTCTTATGACGGAAGTGTTGCCCGTAACGGTGACGAAAAAGTCTCCGAGCTTTGCTGCCTCTTTCATGGGCATTACCAAAAAGCCATCCATTTTGGCTTCTAAGGCTTTGATTGGGTCCACCTCCGTTACGATCACTGTTGCTCCCATACCCCTAGCCCTTTGGGCTACTCCTTTGCCACACCAACCGTAGCCAGCCACCACAAAGTAAGAGCCCGCTATGAGCCGGTTGGTAGCCCTCAAAATTCCGTCTATAGTAGATTGACCCGTGCCGTAGCGGTTGTCAAACATGTGCTTGGTGTAGGCATCATTCACCGCGATAATTGGAAAGCCCAGAACACCCTTTTGTGCCATAGCCTTGAGCCTTATTACGCCCGTGGTGGTTTCCTCCATACCGCCCATCACCCTACCTAACAAGTGCGGATAGTCTTTATGGATGGTAGATATTAGGTCTGCGCCGTCGTCTATTACTATGTGGGGCTCCTTTTCTATAACAGCCCTTATGTGGGAATAGTAGGTTTCCGTGTCCTCACCTTTTATAGCAAAGACAGGAATTTGATAATACTTTACCAAGGCACTGGCAACATCATCCTGGGTGGATAGGGGGTTTGACGCAGTAAGATAAACCTCTGCACCACCTTCCTTCAAGGTGATCATCAGGTTGGCGGTTTCTGTAGTTACATGCAGGCATGCGGAGATCCTTAAACCCTTAAAGGGTTTTTCCTTGCTGAACCTTTCCCTTATACTTCTCAAGACGGGCATATCCCTTTCTGCCCACTCTATACGGTTTTTCCCTTCCTCTGCCAAGCTAAGGTCCTTCACATGGTATTCCATAGGCTTTAAGTTTATCATATTTTTATGCTGAGACCTGTTTTAGTCCTTAACTTTGGTTCCCAGTATGTCCAGCTGATCGCCAGAAGGATAAGGGAGTTAGGAGTTTACAGTCAAATTGTGCCCTTTTATGAGAAGGTAGAAAAACTCCTTGAAAAGAAGCCCTACGCCATTATTCTGTCCGGAGGACCTGCCAGCGTCTATATGCCAAAGGCTCCACTGCCCGACGAAAGACTGTATGAGTTAAACATACCCATCCTTGGCATATGCTATGGACTTCAGGCGATAACCTTTCAGTTGGGTGGTGTTGTGGAAAAGGCACAAAGGCAAGAGTATGGCAGGGCAAAGCTACAGGTTCTGAAGGAAGACCCATTCTTTGAAGGACTACCAACGGGCTTTGATGTGTGGATGAGCCATGCGGACAAGGTCTCCAGACTGCCACCGGACTTTGAAGTTTTGGCAAGCTCGGAAAACTCTCCTTACGCGGTAATCCGGCACAGAGAAAAGCCCATTTATGGCGTTCAGTTCCATCCAGAGGTTGCCCACACCCAGTATGGAAAGGAGATGCTTGCCAACTTTCTCTTCAGGGTGGCAAAGGCAGAAAAGAACTGGCAGATGGAGGACTTTATTGAAAGGAGCATAGAGGAGATAAGGCAAAAGGTAGGAAACAAAAAGGTTATATGTGCCCTCTCTGGCGGTGTGGATTCTACGGTAGCCTTTGCCCTAACTTACAGAGCTATAGGAAACAACCTTTTGGGAATATTTGTGGATCATGGACTTTTAAGAAAGGGCGAAGCCCAAGAGGTGGAGGGCTACTTTAGGGCAATGAACTTTCCCTTCAAGAAGGTGGATGCAAGCCGATTGTTTTTGGAGAGATTGGAAGGTGTGGAAGACCCAGAAGAAAAGAGAAGGATAATAGGCCATACCTTTATTGAGGTCTTTGAAAGGGAGTCAAGGGACTTTGGGGCAGAGCTTTTGCTTCAGGGAACCCTCTATCCCGATGTGGTGGAGAGTGCAGGCATAGAGGGAGCCCAAGTAATTAAGACCCATCACAACGTGGGAGGACTACCAGAGAGGATGTCTTTGGAGCTTTTGGAGCCCTTGAGGGAGCTGTTCAAAGACGAGGTTAGAGAAATAGGGAAGCTTCTGGGGGTTCCCGAGGGCATACTTCGGAGGCATCCGTTCCCTGGTCCCGGTCTTGCCATCAGGATCTTGGGAGAGGTAAAGGAAGAAGACCTAAACATACTCCGGGAGGCGGACGCCATATTCATAGAGGAGCTAAAAAAGTGGGGACTATATGACAAGGTCTGGCAAGCCTTTGCGGTACTGTTGCCAGTAAAGAGCGTGGGGGTGATGGGGGATGTTAGGACCTACGAGAGGGTAGTGGGTCTGAGGGCTGTGGATAGTGTGGATGGCATGACCGCGGACTGGTCTAAACTGCCCTACGAGTTTTTGGACCATGTGATGCGTAGGATCATAAACGAGGTTAAGGGTGTAAATAGAGTAGTGTACGATATATCCTCTAAGCCACCTGCCACCATAGAGTGGGAATGAACGTAGAACTAAGAAGAAAGCTATTTCATGTATTTTCCATCCTCCTGTGGCTTTTGCCACTTGTTTTACTTCCAAAGCCTTTGCTTTTACTATTGTGCCTTTTAGTGATCCTTTTAAATCTTTCGCTGGTTTTTAAGTTAGGCAGAGACCGACTAAAGTCCATATACGATCTAATTTATTACTTTGAGAGGGAAAAGAACCTTGAAAAGCCATCCATTCAAGCCCTCTGGCTAAACTTGGGCGTATTTTTGAGCTTTATTTTCTTCCCAAAAGAATGCAGTGCGGTGGGCGTGGTAATTACCGCAGTGGGAGACGGCTTTGCGGGTATGGTGGGCTACCACTTTGGAAAAACGAAGATAGGAAACAAGAGCCTAGAGGGTGCTTTGGCTTTCTTTGTTAGCACAAGCTTGGTTCTTTTTCCCTTCCTTGGTCCAAAGGCTTTCTTGGTAGCCCTTGCGGGCACATTGGTAGAACTTTTTTCCAAAAGGGTTGATGATAACTTCTTGCTTCCCTTGGTGGGTAGCTTGGTTGCCTGTCTTTAAGGCAGTTTTTAGGACTTTGTTGTTAATATAATTGCCATTATATTAACACTCCTCCCATCCCATCCCTTGACATTTCTGACAACAATTTGCTATCATTTATATCAAGTATCAAACCTTTAAAAGGAGGGTATTATGGATACTGTCAAAATAAAGGCAAGTGAATATGCAAATTTGATAGGGGTATCTCTGAACACCGTCAAGAACCGCATAAGGGCGGGGGTGCTTCCTGGCGAAAAGGGGGAGGACGGCATATGGTATGTCCTTTTAAACAGAGAGGAGTACGAGTTTTTAACCCAGAAGGAGGAAGAAAGAGCCAAGCAAGAGGCCAATCTTTCTTCCAACTTGGAAAAGCTAAAGGCGGGCTTTGAAGGGAGCCTGATAGCCACCTACTTGGAGATGCTTATGCAAAAGGACAGACAAAGGGAAGAACTCTTTCATGAGCTTTCCAGTCTATACACCCTTCTGGCGGTAAAGGAGAAGGAAATAGAACTTCTAAAGAGGGCTTTAGAAGATCGCGAAAAGGAAAAGGCTTTGGTGGAAGAGCTAAGGAAGGAGCTCAAGGAGAAGGAAAAAGAGATCCACAAATTGGAAGGAAAGCTCAAAGAAAAGGAGCTTGAACTGGCACAGAAGGACATAGAAATCCAAAAGCTACTTTTGGAAAAAGAGAGGGAGATGCTCTCCTTGAGGCTTGAACTTGAGCAGTGTAAAAAGCAAAGGGAGACAGAGTGAGTATTGTCCGGTTATGCTGAACATCCACTAGGGCTCCTTCTGAGCCATTCGTTAAAATAAAAAATCATGGAATTTGAACCGGTTATAGGGCTTGAGATCCACGTACAATTGGACACAAAAACCAAAATGTTCTGCTCGTGCCCTGTGGAGTTTGGGGCAGAGCCCAACAGCCTTGTGTGTCCTGTATGCCTCGGTCTGCCAGGTAGTCTTCCCGTGGTCAATAAAAGGGCTGTTGAGTACGCCATAAGGGCAGCTTTAGCCCTCAATTGCAAGGTGCATACCTTTTCTGTTTTTGCCCGGAAGAACTACTTTTATCCGGACCTGCCAAAGGGATATCAAATATCCCAGTATGAACAGCCCTTGGCTACAGAT
Organism: Thermocrinis ruber; assembly: GCF_000512735.1. Lineage (NCBI taxonomy): Bacteria > Pseudomonadati > Aquificota > Aquificia > Aquificales > Aquificaceae > Thermocrinis > Thermocrinis ruber. The sequence goes on along the minus strand of NZ_CP007028.1, from coordinate 664,613 downwards.
GGATGGGTGGAGGTCAACGGTAGGAAAATTCGCATAAGGAGACTGCACCTAGAAGAGGATGCGGGCAAAAGCATTCACGAGGGCAACAAAACTTACATAGACCTAAACAGGGCTGGCACACCACTTATAGAGATCGTTACTGAGCCAGACATAGACTCTCCAGAGCTTGCAAGGGAATTTTTGGAGGCTCTCAGGAACATACTCCGGTATGCGGGCGTCTCTAAGGCAGATATGGAAAAGGGACAGCTAAGGTGCGACATAAACCTTTCCCTAAGACCTAAAGGCACAAATCAGCTTGGCACAAAGGTAGAAATAAAGAACGTCAATTCCTTTAGGTTTGTTCAAAAGGCAATAGAGAGTGAGATAGAAAGGCAGGTAAAAATTCTCTCTACTGGTGGAAAAATAGTGCAGGAAACCCGCACCTTTGACCCATCCACCGGGCTCACCTATTCCATGAGAACCAAAGAAGAGGCGGAGGACTACAGATACTTCCCGGACCCGGACCTACTACCCTTGGTAATAAAGGAGGAGTGGATAGAAGAGATCAGGGCAACCATGCCCGAACTTCCCAAACAAAGGTATGAAAGGTTTATGAGGGACTATGCCCTTTCTTCCTATGAGGCAAACGTTCTAACGGACTTAAAAGAGCTTGGAGACTTCTTTGAGAAAGCCCTCAGCTTTTACCCTGAAGACCCAAAGCTAACATCCAACTGGCTCTTGAACGACTTTTTGGGACAACTAAGAGACCGTGGGCTGAACCTTGAGGACTCGCCCGTAGACCCAGAAAAGTTTTCCAAATTAATAAAACTCATAAAGGAGGGTGTGCTCTCTTCCAAGCTTGCCAAAGAAGTGCTTGCCCAGATGTTTGAAACTGGAGAGGACCCAGATACGATCGTGGAAAAGAAGGGTCTCAAGCAAATAACCGATGAAAGTTCTCTTAGGGCAATAGTACAAGAGGTCTTAAACGCCCATCCAAAGGAGTACGAAAGGCTCAAAGCAGGAGAAACAAAGCTTATAGGCTTTTTTGTAGGACAGGTGATGAAGGCTACAAAAGGAAAGGCAAACCCTCAACTGGTAAATAAAATCCTCAACGAGGTGCTGTCTCAATGAAAATAGCCATAGGTTCAGACCACGCGGGCTTCAGACTAAAGGAAAAAATAAAAGAGTTTTTGCTATCCAAGGGCTATGAGGTTTTAGACTTTGGAACTAATTCCACTGAATCAACCCATTATCCCATCTTTGCCAAAGAGGTGGCAAGGGCAATCCAAAGAAAGGAGGCGGATTTTGGCATCCTCATCTGCGGAAGCGGTATAGGAATGTGTATAGTTGCCAACAAGTTTAAGGGTATTCGGGCAGCGTTGTGTCTGAACGAATACATGGCACGCATGAGCAGAAGGCACAACAACGCTAACGTACTCTGCCTTGGAGACCGAGTATTGGGAGAAGAGTTAGCCCTTTCCATAGTGTCCGCTTGGCTCAGTGAGGAGTTTGAGGGCGGAAGGCATCAAAAGAGGCTGGAACTCATACAAGAGATAGAAGAAGGTATGTGTTAAAATACCTCTTCAGGAGGCTAAGATGGAAATACAGCAAGCCCTTTATCCGAACGTAACATTGTTCGTGCAAGCTTTCCTTTTTCTAATCTTCCTGTTCATAATAGGGCAGATCCTTGTAAAGCCCTACAGTGCGGTAATAGAGGAGAGGGAGAGTATTACCGCAAAGAACTACGAAGAGGCAAAGAAACTCCAAGAGGAAGCCAGTAAGTTCTTAGAGCTGGCAAAGGAGGAGTTGGAAAAGGCAAGCTTGACCTCCAAAGAGATATTAAACTCTGCCAAGAGGGAAGTGGAAAAGATCAAGGCGGAAAGAATTGCACAGGTGGAAAAGGAAGCCCAGGAGGAGACAGAAAGGGCAGTGGAGGAAATAAGGAAAAAACTTGAAGAAGAAAAACAAAAACTTCAAGAAAGGGTAAAGGACATTGCGGAAGAAATCGTGAGAAAAATAGAAGAGGAGGCGGCGTAATGGCAGAAGGGCACCACACCATAGAGCTAGTTTGGAAGGGGCTCAACATACTGCTCTTTTTGGCGATAGTCTATTACTTTGGTAGAAAGCACATAAGCCAAGCCTTTGAAGGCTTTTTCTCCAAACTAACGGAAGGTCTGGAAAGCTCCGAGAGGGAACTGAAGGAGGCAAAGGAGACCTTAGAAAGGGCAAAGGCAGAGTATGAGGATGCCAAAAGACGCCACCGTGAGCAGATAGAACTCGCCAAGCAAACCGCCCAGCAGATGAAGGAAGAGGAGCTCAAAAAGGTAGAAGAGATTGCAAGCAGGATAAAGGAAAAGGCAAAAGAGACCATTGAGTTGGAGACCAAGAAAGCAAAGGAAGAACTCCTGCGGTTTGGAATGAGGCAGGCAAAGGAGCTTGCCCTCCAAAGGCTATTTCAAGACTTTGAAAACCCAGACATCCAGAAAAAATACGCAGAGAAAATGCTCAGGAAACTGGAGGTACAAAAATGAACAAGGAGCTTTCAAAAAAGCTGGCTAAATCCCTGCTGAGCAAACTTCCTAAAGAAAGGTCTGTTTTGATTCAAGTCAGCGAGTTTCTCGGCTTTGTTTATAGCCTATACCGGAAAGAGAGGCTCTTCAGGGACTTTATACTGAACCCACAAGTTCCCAACGAAAAAAAGGTGGAGTATTTAGTAAGTCTTTCTTCAAAATTTTCCCTGCCCTCGGAAGTAAGGGAGTTTATAAATTACCTGGTGGAGCTCAACGCAATGCCTATGCTGGGAGAAATTAAAAGGCTCTATGATCACGAAGTGGAAAAGCTCCTAAGGCTTTCCAAGGCTTTCATACTCGTTGCCAAAAAGCTTGATGAGAATACCTTAGAGTCCATAAAGTCAAAGGTTCAACAGATCCTCAACAGGGAATTAGAGTTTGAGGTACAAGAGGATCCATCCCTCATAGGGGGCTTTGTGGTGAAGACAAGCGGTTTTGTTTTGGATGCTTCAGTAAAGAGGGCTTTAGAAAAATTAACATAGGAGGTTCCAGATGGCGGTGGAGAGAACCTTGGTAATTGTTAAACCCGATGCCTTTGAAAAGGGAGCAACCGGTAAAATAATAGACAGGTTCCTATCAGAAGGCTTTAGGATTGTTGCCCTCAAGCTTTTCAGGTTCACCACAGAGCAGGCGAAGGGCTTTTACATAGTGCACAAAGACAGACCCTTTTATAGGGAGCTTGTGGAGTTTATGACCTCGGGACCTGTGGTCGCCATGGTTTTAGAAGGAGAGGATGCCATAAGGAGGGTAAGGGAGATCATAGGTCCCACCGACAGCGAGGAAGCAAGGAGGGTTGCTCCAAACTCCATAAGGGCACTGTTTGGAACCGATAAGGGTAAAAATGCGGTGCACGCCTCAGATTCAGTAGAATCCGCCCAGTATGAGATTCCCTTTATATTCTCAAGGTTGGAGATGGTAGAGTGATGTATGACTGGAAGAAATATAAAGAAAAGCTCTTGGCTTTGAGGGAGCTTATTGAAAGGGAAAGACCCTTTGGTGCGGATGTGGATGTTGAGCTTGTGCTTCCAGAGGATCCTCAGTTTAAGCTACATAAGGAAATTCCTTATCTCCTGGTGCGGTTTGAGGTTTCAGAAAACATAACCAAGGAGAGGAAGATAGAGCTCTTTGACTACTACCTGGAAAAGGACACGAACGAGCTTATAAAACTTATAACCGATATGATAGAAGAGTTTGTGGCTGAGTCGGAAAGCTCCGAATACGGCGGTGGCTAACATGCGCAGTATGACAGGGCTCGGAAGGGCTACCGCGGAGGATGAAGAGAGAAAGGTAACAGTTTTTATAAAGACCTTAAACGGGAAGGGACTTGACGTCTCAATAAGGTCCAACATAAACCTTTATGAGTTTGAGTTTGAGGTAAGGAATAAGATAAGGGAGTATCTGCAAAGGGGAACCGTTAGCGTCCTCGTGCAGGTAGAAGCAAAAAAGCCAAAGGGAAACGTGGTAAATCCTGACGCCCTGGTTAGCACTTTCCAGTTTTTTAAAGATTTAGCCCAGCGTTCTGGGTTCAATCTCTCCGATGATATGGCTTTTTACGCCTCTTTAAGGTATGTGGAGATAGCAGAGGAGGAGCTAGAAGAAGAGACCAAAGCACTCATTATTCAGGCATTGACCGACGCACTAAAGGAAGTTGTAAAGAGCAGGGAAGAAGAAGGGGCAAAACTAAAGGAGGACCTTCTTTCTAGGCTGAGGATTATAAGGGAGCACCTAAGAAATATTCTTGAAAACAAGGATAGCATTCTAGAAAGGACAAAGAAAAGGGTTTTGGAGAAGGCAAAGGAGTTAAACCTCCCGGAGGGAAATCCCACCGTTCTCAATGAGATCAGTCTTATCCTTTCAAAGATGGACATAGAGGAGGAAGTAACACGTTTTAAGGTTCATCTTGAGAGGTTTGAAGGACTGTTGGACGCACAGGGAGAGGTAGGAAGGAAGCTGGAGTTTTTGCTCCAAGAGATGCACAGGGAGATAAACACCTTAGGAAACAAAATGCCCGAGCTTTCCCAATGGGTGGTGGAGATAAAAACAGAGGTTGACCGGTTAAAACAGCAGGTGGCAAACATAGAGTAGTGTTATAATATATTCTATATTCTATAGCGGGCGTAGCTCAGAGGTGGAGCGGCTGCTTGCCATGCAGCAGGTCGCGGGTTCGAGTCCCGTCGCCCGCTCTTAGGCAACGTGGCCGAGTGGCTAGGCGAGGGACTGCAAATCCCTTCTACGGCGGTTCGAATCCGCCCGTTGCCTTAAGAAAAATCCACCAACAATGGAAACCTACCTAATACCAATCCTTGCCTCCATCGTAGCTGGTTTTATAAACGCCATAGCTGGCGGTGGAACCCTTATAACCTTTCCCGCTTTGGTCTTTGCAGGCTTAGACCCGCTCTCTGCCAACATAACAAACACCGTAGCCCTATGGCTTGGACCGTTTACCAGTGCCCTGAGCTACAGAAAGACTCTGAGGGAAAACTTCTCTACTCTTAAAACCTTTTTGCCTCCATCCTTGCTTGGTGCCCTGCTTGGTGCCTTTTTGCTCATACACACTCCGTCCGAGACCTTTAAAAAGGCTGTTCCCTTTTTGATAGGTTTTGCCACCCTTCTGCTTGCCTTCAGTGAGTTTATTCTCAAGTTCATAACAAGGCTTGGCAACTCCTCAAAGTTTCTTCCTATCTTGCTTCAGTTTCTCACAGCCATCTATGGGAGCTACTTTGGGGCGGGTATAGGCATAATGATGGCATCCTCTATAGTGCTTTCTGGTGTTTCAAACATGCAACTGACCATAGCCCTCAAGAATTTTTTGGGTTTTGTGATAAACCTTTTGGGTGCCCTTATCTTTTTGTTTAGTGGTAAGGTTGCCTTTAATTTTGTGCTTGTTATGATGCCAGCCTTTATGCTGGGTGGATACTTGGGGGCGGTGGTAGCCAAAAGGTTAAATCAGAGAACCGCCAAAGCGGTGATCGTCGCTTGGGGATTTTTGCTTAGCTTTGTGTTCTTCATAAAGGAATTTGGGCTTCTTTGAAGGCTTCTTCTCTCTCTTTGCACTTTATACATATTCCACAATGAAGGATCTTCCCATTTCGTAAAACTGGATTGACGCAGGAAAAGGTCCGATGCAGTGGAACCCACTTTGAAAATCTCTTTACAACCTCGCCCTTTTCCATGCCAAAAAGGGGAACCTCTACTTTTAACCTTTGCTTTGAACCTTCTGTGATCAGCCTTTCCACCTCTTTAAGGTAGGCAAGGTTGTTATCGGGAAAGGGATACAGTCCCAAACTGCCTATGCTAACGCTTTCTGCCCTCTTTGACAGGGCGTATCCTGCCACTGCAGTTAATAGTGTTAAGTTTCTCAGAGGGATAAACAATTCCTCTTCTGTCTCTATGGCTTTGTACTTTTTATGGTAAGTTTTTAGAGGCAGAACCTTTATAGGCATCAACTTTGAAAACTTTCTTTTTGTCTCTTGCCAGAGCTCAGTAGCTTTCACATACTCAAGCCTTTCCCAGGGCATTCCGCATTTAACATAAACCGGATAGACAACCTGCCCTTCCAAGAGCTTAAGGTATAGAACACACGTGCTTTCCACTCCTCCACTAAAAAGAACAACACTTTTTTTCATGGCTTAACCACCGCCAAATAGACCACCACTAAACCACCCACCAGCAAGGGCAGGGCTACGATGTAGTTAAAAAGGTCGTATCTTTTGTATGCCTTTTCTTTGTCTTGGCTCTTTGGGATGTATACATTCACAAACCAGAAGTTTAGGACCTCCAAGGGCAAAAAGAGGAGCAGTACAATAGGCAGTTTGTAGTTTAACCAGTTTATGTCAAAGCGATATTTAAGTAAATGTAGCATATAAAAGCCCATAGCAAGGGCAAGAACAAAGCCGGCTATCTCAAGGTTTGTCATCCATCGGTAAAAGTTTCTGAGAATGTGCTTGTCGCACTTGGTATCTTTAAAGTTTCCGTAGATCATAAAAAGCCCTAAGGAAGAGGAGGACGCAACCCACAAAAAGACGCCTATCAGGTGGAAGAACTTGGCTGTTGTGTATTCCACTTTGCCACCCTTTTTATGTAAGGATATAGGATTTTACCAATATAGGGAACCCTTTTAATGCGTACTAAGTCCCTTTTTGAAGACCTAACCAAAAAGAAAACAGCCAACAGCACAAAGGGAACCGTTGGAAGCAGTGGCAAAAAGACGCCCAAAACAGCAAGCAGTAGTAAAATCCCAGCAATAGTTCTATAAAGTAACTTTCTCATGTTTGCACGCCAATCATACTTATGCAAAAATGAATATAGCCACAAATAAAAGCCTTTCAAGTTTTCCTTGGGTTAGAAACAAGCGCCTTTTCGAAGACCTGGTCTAGGTCTTTGACAAAGTGAAAGGTCATTTTGTCTCTCACGTAGGCGGGCAAATCTTCCAAAACCTCATCCTTATTCTTCTCCGGAAGGATCACTTCATATATGCCAGCCCTCTTGGCGGCGAGGATCTTCTCCTTTAGCCCACCCACCGGCAAAACCCTTCCGCGCAGTGTAACCTCTCCGGTCATGGCGATGTCAGACCTGACGGGTATATCCGTAAACAGAGAGAGTAGGGCTGTGGCAATGGTAATACCCGCAGAGGGTCCATCTTTGGGCACAGCTCCCTCCGGCACATGTATATGCACATCCCAGTTGGAAAACTCCTCCGGGTTTATTCCGTAATCTTCCGCCTTAGACTTTATGTAAGACATTGCCGCTTGGGCAGACTCCTTCATCACATCTCCAAGGGAACCGGTAAGTATGAGATTGCCCTTGCCTTTGAACCGAGTTGCCTCTATTAGCATGATCTCACCGCCCACCTCCGTCCAAGCGAGACCTATTGCCAAGCCAACCATTGGTGTATCTTCCTTATCTGTAAATCTCTTGGGCACTCCCAAGAACCCTTTAACATCTTGGGCTTTTACCTCAAAGGGTGGCTTTTCGCCCCTTAGCTTTCTGAGGGCAAGCTTTCTTAGGATGGTTCCCAACTGCCTTTGGAGGTTTCTAACTCCAGATTCGCGGGTGTATCCCCTTATAACCTCCAAAAGGGCTTCTTCTTGGAATATAACCTCTCCCTCTTTAAAGCCATGCAAGGGCAAAAGCTTGGGCAACAGGTGATTTTTGGCTATAAATACCTTCTCTTCCTCCGAATAACCAGAGAGGTAGATCACCTCCATCCTATCAAGGAGAGGTCTTGGAATTGTATCCACCCTGTTGGCGGTGCAGATAAAGAACACCTCCGACAGGTCAAAGGGCAAGCCTATGTACAGGTCTGTAAAGGTCTTGTTTTGTTCTGGGTCCAATACCTCCAACAGCGCTGCGGCAGGGTCCCCTTGGAAGGATATGGATATCTTATCCACCTCATCCAGAACGATCAGAGGGTTTTTGGTGCCCGCTTGCTTTATCGCCTGAATAATCCGACCCGGTAGGGCACCCACGTAGGTTCTTCTATGTCCTCTGATCTCCGCCTCATCCCTTATACCACCTAAGGATATTCTCACAAACTTTTTACCCAAGGCTTCCGCTATGGATTTTCCAAGGGATGTTTTGCCCACGCCCGGAGGACCCACAAAGCAGAGGATCTGCACCGCGGTGCTTTTACCTTTTGTAAGCTTCTTAACCGCCAAATACTCTATGATCCGCTCCTTTACCTTCTCTAAGTTGTAGTGATCCCTGTCCAAGATCTGTTGGACCCTTTCTAAGTTGTATCTGTCTTTGGTTTTTTTGTTCCAGGGCAATTCCAAGACCCAATCAAGCCAAGTTCTTATCACTCCAGCCTCCGCAGATTCTGGATGCATTCTCTCCAGCCTCTTTATCTGCTTTTCTATTTCCTCCCGCACCTCTTTTGAAAGCTTCAACTGGGCTAACTTCTTTCTGTAATTCTCTATTTCTTCCTTTTTCTCATCAAGCTCTCCGAGCTCCTCTTGGATAGCTTTTAGCTGTTGCCTGAGGAAGTACTCCCTCTGCTCCTTCTCTATTCTTTCCCTTGCAGTGTTTCTGATCCTGCTCTGGACTTCCAGCATACCCACTTCGTTGGATAGATACTGATGTACCAGCTTTAGCCTTTCGATAGGATCCAAGCTTTCTAAGACCTTCTGGGCTTCGTGGGACTTTATGTCCGAGATGGACGCTACGAGGTCCGCCAGCTTTCCGGGGTCCTCCAACTCCCTTATTACCATCAAGAGGTCCGGTATCACTTGCTTTCCTAGGGCTACTGCCCTATCCAAAAGCTCCTTTACAGCGGAAATGTACGCCCTGTCTTCCCTGCTAAGTTCCTCTGGGTTTATCTCCTTTTCATCTATAGCTTTAACCAACGCCCAGTAGTGGTCCTCCTTTTTGTAGTAATCCTTTATATGCGCCCTCTTTATGCCCTGCACGAGTATTTTTAGCTTTCCTTCCTCCAAAGGTGTCGCCCGGATGATGTGGGCTATAACGCCCATAGAGTAAATGCCTTCTTTGTCTGGCTCCTCCACGCTCTTTTCCTTTTGCAAGACCAAGAGGATTAGCCTGTCCCTTTTGAGGGCGCTCTCTATGGCTCTGACGGAAAAGTCCCTGCCCACAAAGAGAGGAACAACCATGGCGGGAAAGACCACCAGGTCCCTCAGGGGCATGGCGGGCAGTTCAAACTCCTCCGACGGAACCTCCGGCAATTTGAAAAAGTCCTCCATCATCAACTTGTCAGCTCCTCCACAAAGGTTTTTGGATCAAACTCCTGCAAATCTTCCAAACCCTCACCTACCCCCAAAAGCTTTATGGGAATTTTTAACTCACTGCATATGGGCACCACCGCACCACCCTTTGCAGAACCATCCAACTTGGTAAGCACTATACCGCTAACGTCCACCGCCTCCTTAAAGACCTTAGCCTGTGAAAGAGAGTTCTGTCCTATTGTGGCATCTAACACCAAAAGGGTTTCGGTGAGCTCCTCTGGGTAGAACTTCTGAATGACCTGCTTTATTTTCCTTAGTTCCCTGATGAGTGGCTCCTTTGTGTGTAGCCTTCCGGCGGTATCTATTAAAACCACATCGTAGTTTTCTTTCTGAGCCTTTTCCAAAGCCTGATAGACCACCGACGCAGGGTCTGCACCCTCCTCCTTATAGACTATATCCGCTCCGCTCCTCTGAGCCCAAACCTGCAACTGCTCTATTGCTGCAGACCTGAAGGTATCTCCAGCACATAGCAGAACCCTTTTCCCTTGACTTTTGAACCTATAGGCGAGCTTTCCTATGGTGGTGGTTTTTCCAGAGCCGTTGACTCCCAAAAAGAGATAAACCTTGCCTTCCTTTAACTCTCCTTTACAGTTTCCTATGTAGCTCAGCAACTTCTCCCTCAGCACAGGTAATAGTTCTTCCCAAGTTTTTATGTTCTTTCTTATAGCTTCCTTTCTTAGCTCCTCCACCAGTTGCTCCGCAGTCTTTACTCCAATGTCTGCTCTTATGAGCCTCTCTTCAAGCTCTTCCAACAGCTCCTCATCCACCTTTCTCCCTGCAAAGATAACGCCAAACTCAAGGAGTTCCCTCGTTTTTCTTAAACCTTTGCGGAGCCTCTCCAAAAAGCCCTCTTTTTTTACCTCTACAAGACCGAGCTTTTTCTTTATCTCCAAAATGTGTTCTTCCAACTCCTTCTTTTGGATTTCGTTTGCCAGCTTAAAAGCCCTCTCAAAAAACTCAAGGCTTTCTTTGGGCTGTGCCTCCTTCAAAAGCATCCCAGCCCTATAGAGGCTCTCATAGTCTCCCACCTTGGAGTACTCCTCCACCGCCTTTTGGATCTCTCCCACCTTTTCGTAGAGAAGTGCCCTTTCTTTGGCGGTGGCTAAGTTTTTGTCGTAGTATTCCACCAGTTGGTAGGCATAGTAATATTTGCCCTCCTCCATGTAAAGCTTAAAGAGAATGGGTCTTAGTTCAGGGTCTTCTTTGAATCTTTCTAAGATTTCTATAGCCTTGTCCTTTTTACCCTTTTCTATGAGCTTAAGAATGGCAGATTTATCTCCCTTTTCCGCTAACTTCTCCTCTTCTGACTTTTTGAAAAAGCCAAACATTTCACTTCATAGCTTCCACTGCGTTGACTATATCTATAAGCTCGTAGGTTATGGACTCTTGCCTTACCTTGTTGAAGATCAAGGTCCATGTCCTTATAAGTTCGTCCGCGTTGCGGGTAGCATTATCCATAGCCACCATCCGGGCAAAGTGCTCCGCTGCGTTGGACTCAAGCATAGCCCTGTACAGTTGATAGTTCAAATAAAGGTCAATGAGCTTGTTTATGAAGGTTTCCGCATCTACCTCAAACTCGTAGGAACTATAGTCTTGCTCTTTTTGCTCTATCCTTTCAAAGGGCAAGAACCTTCTAACTACAGGTTTGTAGCTTGCCCTTGTGATCATTTCATTGTTTATTAGATACACTCCGTCTGTCTCCTTGTTTTGGTATCTTTGCCGGACTAACTCGCCCACCTCTTTGACCACTTCAAAGTTAATTTCCTTTCTAAAGACCTCCTCGTAAGCCTTTAGAACCTTCCAGCTTCTCTTTTGGAAGTATTGAGCACCCTTGCGTCCTATGAGTATGAGGGATACCTTTATGCCATTCTGATTTTTTTCTGCGATAAGCTCTTCTGCTTTCTTTATTGCGTTTGAGTTGAAGGCACCAGCCAAACCTTTATCTGCAGTTATAAGGATGATATCAACCTTTCTTTCCTCTCTAACCTCCAAAAGGGGATGCGCGCTCATATCCACATGGGCAGAAAGATGAGCAAGCACCTCGTAAAGCCTTTCTGAGTAAGGTCTTGAGGCGTATATTGCCTCCTGAGCCTTTCTCAGCTTGGCGGCGGAGACCACCTTCATAGCGTTGGTGATCCTTCTGGTGTTCTTTATACCTTGGATCTTTCTTCTTATATCCCTCGGAGAAAGCTTTGGCATGGCATTTAAATTATAACACAGACTCCTTCCCTCTGCTACTTTGTGTTATAATTCTAAATAGCCTACGTAAGGGAGCTTGAGGGTCCCACGAGGACCCTTGTCAACTTGGCAACTGAATAAGGAGGGTGTAGTCTTCCTAAGTGAGATAGTCCTCTGCCTTTACAACTCCACCGTATTTTTGCTTGTATTCTTCCAACTCCCTTAGCTTTTGGACGATGAGTTCTCCCATGGACATTTTCTTGGTTATGGCTTCTATGCGCAGGGCTTGATGCACATCGGAAGGTAGCAAAATTGTGGTTTTTACCACTTTCTTCTTTTTGCATCCCATAGGTTTTAATTATATACTCTCGCCGTAAAACCGTAAAGCCGTAATTATGTAATGCCGTAATGCCGTAATTATGGTCAGTGGCGGAAAACATTGAGAGACAGGGATTTAAATTTGATAATAGCAGACTCAACTTTGCATGATCTCGGATTTCGGAAAATTAACTTCATTTGAAAGGGGTGCCCTCTTGACAAAATTATTGATATGTCTTATCTTAGTTAATGCGGTCGTTTGGGGTTCCTAATGTACCGTGTGGAGTTGAAAGTAACCGCCCAAATCTCAAGTTTAGCCACCTCTAACAGTTCCTAATGTACCGTGTGGAGTTGAAAGTTTTAAGGAGGTGCAGGCTATGGAAAGGAATATTAGCGTTCCTAATGTACCGTGTGGAGTTGAAAGATCATACTCCGCCATGCTTCCTGGTCAACCAAAGTGTATGTTCCTAATGTACCGTGTGGAGTTGAAAGAAGTGTGTTCTTATCTTTGTTTTTTGTTATTGTGGGTGGTTCCTAATGTACCGTGTGGAGTTGAAAGAAAGTAATGGTTTAGGTAGGTAAAGAAACGTGTTGCGGTGTTCCTAATGTACCGTGTGGAGTTGAAAGTCTTAACCTTCTTTAGGTAAGCCCTCATCCTCCGAAGGAAGGTTCCTAATGTACCGTGTGGAGTTGAAAGGTGCTTTTTTCTTTGTTGTTCTTATCTCCTTTGTCTGGTTCCTGTTCCTAATGTACCGTGTGGAGTTGAAAGATATGGTCCCCCAGTTGGGTCTGGCTGGTGGATGGTGTTCCTAATGTACCGTGTGGAGTTGAAAGATACGGTCCCCCAGTTGGGTCTGGCTGGTGGATGGTGTTCCTAATGTACCGTGTGGAGTTGAAAGATACTCAATCATGGTATGCAAGTGTTCAGGGACTACGTTCCTAATGTACCGTGTGGAGTTAAAAAAGAATTGTCAGAAACTGCTTAATTTTTGTGTTTTATAAACTATATGAAGTTTCTTGTGTTTTTTAGACCAGTTTCTATAAGGCTTTTTGAACCTTACTGCCCAGACAGGCTTGAGCTTCAGTACGATAGAAAGTTTATGCCCATACTCAAAAAGGCACTAAGGCGAGCCTTGGAAAGAAGGCACGAGTTAAGACCTATTAGACCGATGGACTTTTACAGGCTGGAGAGGGGAAAAAGTAAGGATTTCCGTCTTGTGGTTAGTTTTTATCTTGCAAAGCAGATAGAGAACATCCCACCGGAGTTAAAAAGGCACTTTTGGTTTATCCTTCACGAAGAACTGAGCAACACTATAAAGGAAGAGTTCGCTATGATGAGCTGAGGTCAAAAGGGTTTTATTCTCTTCCAAAAGCTCCAAAGCAAGTCAAGGCTTATGTGGGTAAGTTCAGAGGCTATTAGACCTAAGAGGGCGTAAAAGGTCCATTCTTTGTATGCGAGCTCCTCCACAAGAATAAGAGGGTGGAGTTGGGATATTTTTTGGGTGCCCTCCTGCCAATAATAGGAAAGGAAAAAGTAAAGCAGGTAATAAAGGGCTGTGATTATAAGGAAGATGTATAAAAGCCTTGTGAAGGTGCCCAAGATGGGAATGTGAGAAATGCCTCTGTGTTTTGACTTTTTTTGATAGGGGTGCCAGAGGATTTTTAGTGCTTTCCATCTTTTGGAAGGTTTGGAGTGCTTTAGGTCCAAATCGGGGGACAGAAAAAAGGTGCCCAGCACGTAGCCAACGCTAAAGGGCAAATAAAACTCTTTTGGTAAAAAGTAAAGAAAGCCCGGGAGGGCAAGCAGGTTTATAAGTTCGTGAGTCCTCCCAAGAGCCAAGGCTCAATGCCCGTGGTGATGGTGATGCATACCACCCATTCCCTTTTTGATGGGCGCTTGAACTTTTATCTCTCCTGACTTTTCAAACTTTAGGGTAATTTCCACCGTTTGACCTTCCTTGAGGGGCTCCTTGAGTTCTATGAGCATTACATGGAGACCTCCGGGCTTTAGTTCAACGGTCTTTCCTGCGGGAACTTCTATGGCTTTTACTCGGCGCATTTTGCCCTCCACCGTCTCGTGAAGCTCGGTGATCTTGGAAACATTGCTGGACGCATCCACCAGCCTGTCTGCTTCTGTCCCCTTGTTTTCAATCTTCATGTATGCGGCGGTGGCTTTTGCGTTGGGTGGGACAAGCCTGACCCATGGATCCTTCACCTCAATCTTCGGTTGGGCTAAGGCTAAGGCAACCGCACTTAAGCCAAAGAGCACTGCCCTGACCATGAGATCACCTCCTTGAGTTGGATTTGTATTAAATCTATCACAAAATTCACTCAACATCAAGCACATGTTTATCGGGCACCACGCACAGGAACTCTCCCAAAAAGACCAAATCTTGGTTTCTATAGACCTTTACCTCTACCCACCGCTTTTTGCCCTCTGCCCTTAGAAGCCTGCCCTCTGCCCGGAGGGTGTCTCCTACCACCACGGGTTTTTTAAAATCCACCTTGGCGGATGCTAAAACAACGGTGGGTTCATTGACCGTCAGCATGGCGCAGTAGTCCGCAAGGCTAAAGATAAAACCTCCATGCACCAAGTTTTTCTCATCCGCACGCATGTTTTCCTTTGTCTTTAGCTCCACCACCGCATAACCTTCTCCCACCTCTATGGGAGTCCCACTCAGCTCCTGATCAATCTTTACATGGGTTCTCAACTGCATGGATGAATTCCTCCATCTTTTTGTGGTCCTTTACACCGGGCTCCTTTTCTATGCCCGAGGATACATCCACCGCATAGGGTTTTACTTGTTGCACCGCAAGGGAAACATTCTTCGGGTTCAAACCTCCCGAGAGAAAAACCTTAAAGCCCTCTTCCACCAAAGCTTGGGCTATGCTCCAATCAAAGCTCTTTCCTGTACCACCGTAAGCTTTGTCTGAGTAGGTGTCCAAAAGGATCGCGTAAGCTTGCTTCCACGCTTCTTCCACATGGATTTGGTCTTTTACTCGAAAGGCTTTTATCACCCTCTCCAATCCTACCCTTTTTGCAAACTCAAAATCCTCCTCTCCGTGGAGTTGCACCAAATCTATGCCAAGCTCAAAAGCCTTCTCTATCTCTTCAAAGGTGGGATTGACAAAAACGCCCACTCTTTTCACTCCTTGGGCTAACTCCAAAAGCCCTACCAACCTTTCCCAACCTACAAACCTTGGGCTCTTTGGATAGAGTATAAAACCCACGTAATCTACCTTTAACTCCAAAGCCTTTTTTATATCCTCCTCCCTTTTGATCCCGCAGAATTTTACCTTAACCGACCGTTCCATCAACATCCGCTCTCCTGTATTGCACCTCTCTAAGGGCAGACAAAAGCTCAGCACCCTCCAAATAAAGCTTAAGGGCTTCCTTCCACACCTCTTCCTCCTCTACCTTAAAAAGAGGGTCCTCTAAGAGAGTTTTCAGCACCTTTGCCACCCTTTCCCTGCTCAGCCCATAGACAAACTCAAGAAGATAAGCCAATTCCAAAAGGGTATAGTTGGACACATAGACCTTTTCTTTTCTCTTCTCTATCTTTCTTAACTCCTGTTCTATCTTATGCCCTTCCTCTTTGCCTTCCAAAAGCTTGAGGATGGAGGAAACTTCTATGGCTTTCACGATTTCAATTATATGTTAAAATAGTGGCTATTATGAAGGGGAGAATTGTTCAGGTCATAGGTGCAGTTGTGGACGTAGAGTTTCCTGATAAGAATTTGCCACCAGTTAGGCATGGTCTAAAGACCATAAGGCGTTTTATTGATGATAGGGGTAATTGGACACAGGAGGAGCTATACTTTGAGGTAGCCCAGCACATAGGAGAGAATAGGGTAAGAACCATAGCCATGGGTCCCACCGACGGTTTGGTGAGGGGGCAAGAGGTGGAATACTTGGGCGGTCCTATAAAGGTGCCAGTGGGAAGGGCAACCTTGGGTAGGATCTTCAATGTGGTGGGACAGCCCATAGACGAAGCAGGACCTGTAAATGCGGAAGAGTATTGGCCTATGTTCAGAGAGCCTCCACCCTTGGAAGAGCAATCCACAAAGGTGGAGATTTTGGAAACGGGTATAAAGGTAATAGACCTTCTGGAGCCCTATGTGAAGGGTGGTAAGGTTGGTCTCTTTGGTGGTGCAGGAGTTGGTAAGACGGTTCTTATGCAAGAGTTGATCCACAACATAGCTAAGTTCCACAAAGGCTTTTCGGTGGTAATAGGCGTGGGCGAAAGGACAAGGGAAGGAAACGACCTTTGGCACGAAATGAAGGAATCGGGAGTTCTTCCATACACGGTTATGGTCTATGGTCAGATGAACGAGCCTCCGGGTGTTAGGTTCCGGGTGGCACAGACGGGCATAACCATGGCAGAATACTTCAGGGATGTGGAAGGACAGGACGTTCTTGTTTTCATAGACAACATCTTCAGGTTTGTGCAGGCTGGTTCTGAGGTTTCCACACTGCTCGGAAGGCTTCCTTCTGCAGTTGGATATCAGCCCACCCTCAACACGGACGTAGGAGAGGTTCAAGAGAGGATCACCTCCACCAAGAAGGGTTCCTTGACATCCATTCAAGCGGTATACGTGCCCGCAGACGACATCACAGACCCTGCACCTTACTCGGTTTTTGCCCACCTTGATGCCACCACAGTGCTTGCAAGAAGGCTCGCAGAGCTTGGTATATATCCAGCAGTGGACCCGCTTGAATCTACCTCCAAGTATTTGGCACCGGAGTTTGTGGGAACAGAGCACTACGAGACCGCCATGGAGGTAAAGAGGATCCTCCAAAGGTACAAAGAACTTCAAGAGATCATCGCCATCCTTGGAATGGAAGAGCTTTCCGAAGAGGACAAGGCAATAGTCAACAGGGCAAGAAGGATCCAGAGGTTCTTGGCTCAACCCTTCCACGTGGCGGAACAATTCACCGGTATGCCCGGAAAGTACGTCAGGCTTGTGGATAACATAAGGAGCTTTAAGGAAATATTGACGGGCAAGTATGACCACCTGCCAGAGCAAGCCTTTTACATGGTGGGCACCATAGAGGAGGTGATTGAAAAAGCCAAGGCTATGGGAGCCAAGGTTTGAGGAAGGACGGCAGAAAGCCCAACGAACTCAGACCTATAAAGATTGAAAGGGATTACCTAAAATACGCAGAAGGTTCTGTTCTGGTAGAGTTTGGCAATACAAAAGTGATATGCGCAGTCTCGGTTCAAGATGGCGTTCCACCCTTTTTAAAGGGAAAGGGTCAGGGTTGGATCACTGCCGAATACTCCATGCTACCAAGGGCGGGGCAGACAAGAAACATAAGGGAATCCGTTGCGGGTAGGATTGGCGGTAGAACCCACGAAATTCAACGGATGATAGGTAGGGCTATGCGCACTGCCTTGGATCTTACTAAGGTTGGCGAGAGGACCTTTTGGGTGGATTGCGATGTTTTGCAAGCGGACGGTGGCACCCGCACCGCATCCATAACTGGTGCTTTTGTAGCCCTGGCGGACGCGGTCATAAAGCTATACAACGAAGGCATTTTGAACTCCACTCCCATAAAGGATTTTGTGGCTGCGGTTAGCGTGGGTATAGTGGGGGATGAGGTGCTTTTGGACCTTAACTTTGAAGAGGATTCCTCCGCCAAGGTGGATATGAACGTGGTGGCTACAGGTCAAGGTATGATATCCGAAATTCAAGCTATGGGAGAAGAAAACACCTTTACAAAGGAGCAGTTTGATAAAATGTTCGCCTTGGCTATGGGTGGTATAAAACAGCTTGTGGAACTTCAGCGCAGTTTTTTTGAGATAAAGGGTGGCATTTGGTTTAGAAAAGACATAAAGCAAGCTAGGTTAGAGTAAAGGTTTCGTCCATCAACCTTAGTTTTTCGTTCTCTATTGCCTTTCCGAGCTCTTTTCCTTTCAAACCTGAAAACCTGGAGACATCCACCTTCAGCTTGCTGAGCTTTTCCATGTAAAGGACGATCTTTGGTCTTAGGCTCTCCTCTATCGCCAAAAGCAAATAAAAGGGCTCGCTGAACCCTTTCAGGGTCAAGTAAACCTCCGAGGGCTTTTTGGCTTGGTGGAGTTTTCTTATCACCTCTTTAGCCTGCTCCTTGTAGGTGCGGTATAGCTCCCTAACCCATGCGGGCGCGCTCATGTCTCTTAAAAACTCCTCTCCCTTTACCTTTTCCAAGAGAATCACCAGGTAAAGCCAGCCGTATTCCAGTTTTTTATCCGGAAACTCAATTTTGTGCCAAGAGACCACCTCCTTTAACTTTTCCAGCTTTAGTTCTAAATCTTGGCTCCACTGAAAGCCATCTATTAGCTCCTCCAAAACCTTGTACTGCCTGTAAAGCTTAAGTATGTCAAGGAGTTTTTCCTCTCGGAAGGCTAAGGTTAGCTCCTTTAGAAGTCTGCCTCTTGATGCCTGCTTTAAAAGATGCATAGAGAGGGCGTTTAGCATTGCCTTTTCTGTGCTTTTGGAAAGCTTAAAGTCAAACCTGCCTGCAAAGCGTAGGGCTCTGAGGATTCTGACGGGGTCCTCTACAAAGCTGAGGGGATGGAGTATTCTTATAAGCTTGTCCTTTAGATCCCTGAGTCCTCCAAAGTAGTCTATGAGGGTTCCAAAGTCCTCCTCCATCACCGATATTGCCATGGCGTTGATGGTAAAGTCCCTTCTAAAAAGGTCTTCCTTTAAAGAGGCGGGCTCTACCACTGGGTAGGCACCGGGATGAGGGTAGGTTTCCCTGCGGGTGGTGGCAAACTCAATCTTAAAGTCTCCCACCTTTAAATGTGCGGTGCCAAACTCTGGAAAGGGATGGACATTCACGCGGTAATGTTGGGCAAACCTCTCCGCCACCTTTATTCCGTCTCCTTCCACCACAAAGTCCAAATCCCAAATGCGCCTTCCCATAAGTATGTCCCTTACCACACCACCCACCAAGTAGCCCTTAAAACCAAGCTCCTGACAGATTTTTCCCACAACCCTTGCCAACTCCTCCACCTCTTTTGGAAGTTGCACCTTACGGTGGGAGGGCTTTAAGGGCTCCGTCTGCTTTATCAGGGTTTGCATAAGGTCCAAGCGTGTGATCACACCCACAAGCTTTTGGTCTTCCACCACGGGTATTAGCTTTTCTCCGTAGGTGGATAAAATAGCCTCCGCATCCCAAACAAAATCCTCCGGGCTCAGGGTGTGAAACTGCGTCTGCATAAAGTCCTTCACCTGCTTTGAAGGAAAAAGCTTGGCAACCTTTAAAAGGACTTTTTTATAAACCACACCCACAAGCCTTCCCTCTTGGTCCAAAACGGGCGCACCAGCAAAGTTTCTCTCCGCAAGGGAAATCAGAGCTTCCTCCACGGTCATATCTTCCCTCAGGGCAAAGGGTGGATAGTTCATCACATCCCTAACCCTTATGGCTGGATTTTCTCCCTTAAGGAGTTGCACCAATAGGGTTTTTAGCCTTTCTGCGGACACGTTTTCTAACTTTACCGCACTGGCAAAGCTGTGCCCTCCACCACCAAAGGCTTCCAAAATTTTTGAAGTGTCAAAGCGACCCTTTAGTCCTCTGCCAAAGAGGTAGGTTTTACTGCCAACGGAAACAATCACGAAAAAAGCATCCGCATCTTTTACATCCTCCAAGCGATAAGCCACCTGCAAAAAGTCCGGGTTGTATTCCTCCGACCTTAGCACAAAGACCACCACCTTTGAGCCATCAATAAACAGCTTTTCAAGGGCAACCAAGCTTTTAGACAAAAAGTCTATCTCCTCCTTACTCAGGCTCTCCCTGAGAAATTCCCTTATAGTTCTTAGATTTGCACCCTTCTTTAAAAGCCAAGCTAATGCAAGGGCATCCCGTTCAGTGGTTCCCTCGTAAGTTAAACTCCCAGTGTCTTCGTAGATGCCCAAAGCCAAAAGGGTTGCATCCTCCGGAGATATATCTACGTTTAGCCTTTGGAGTTCTTCCACCACCAAGGTGGTTGCACTGCCCACCTCATCCACCTTTCCCTTGAACCCTTTGGGTGCCTTTGGATGATGGTCAAATATGTAAATTTCCTTCACTCCCGGAAGCTTGTATTCCTCCACATGGTGGGCATCCACCAAAACCAGGTCAAACTCCTGCGGAAGTTCTTCCAAAATTCTGAACCTTTCTTTAAACCTTTTGAAAACCTCGCTTGCCCTTCTTGAAAGTAAAGAGGGCTTTAGAAGGTATGCGTCCTGATAAAGAAGGAGCACGCCGTAGGCACAGGAGAGGGCGTCCAAGTCCGCCCCTTCTTCTAAGATAATGACTTTCACTGTGTTATAATTATACTCAGGTTATGAGAAAGTTAGCTACCCTTCTGCTTTCCTTTCTTCTGGTCTTTGTGGATTTTAAGACCGCAGAGCACCATCACGAAGACCACCAATTCCACCAAGACTGTGAGCTCTGTATAATCCAGCATCAACCCCAGCACAAGGAGGATGTAAAACTTCAACCAAGGCTTGAAAATCCTGTCCTTTTTGTAGAGAAAGAAAAAACCCAAGAGACCGCACCAAAGCTTGAAATTCCATATAACCATCCCATTCGGGCACCTCCTGTGGGCTAAGGCTTTTCAAAAAATCCCTTAAACCCAAAAAACCAAAAAACCACAGGAGGTGAAAGCCATGAAAAAAGCTGTGCTTTTACTATCCATCTTTAGCTTTACCTTTGCCCAAGAAGTTAAAAAAGAACAAGAGTCAGCACCCGCCGACAGAGGCTTACAGCTAAGGAGCAAATACGACGAGAGGCTAAAAGCCCTTCAGATTACTCCTGCCGGTCAGAGGAGCCTTCTCAACCTTTCTTTGATCGTGGATACCTCTTTTGTGGCAAGGAACAAAAACGACCAAGAATTCAAGCACTTAGAGATCCCAGGGCTATATCATAGGCACGAAGGCAACGGACACGGACACGGAGCCCTAAACGAAAAGAGAGGTTTTAACCTCAACTACGCAGAGCTTTATCTGTATGCCCCCGTAGACCCATACTTTGACCTGTATGCAACCATTCCCTTCTCCGAAGATGGTGCAGAGGTAGAGGAAGCCTACGCAGTTACCAGAGGA
The DNA here is from genome assembly GCF_000512735.1 of Thermocrinis ruber. Classification (NCBI taxonomy): domain Bacteria; kingdom Pseudomonadati; phylum Aquificota; class Aquificia; order Aquificales; family Aquificaceae; genus Thermocrinis; species Thermocrinis ruber. The sequence goes on along the minus strand of NZ_CP007028.1, from coordinate 643,753 downwards.
CTCCCCTTTGGCTTTCAGTTCAAGGTTGGAAAGTTCAGAAGTTCCTTTGGAAGGCTAAACGCCCAACACCCCCACGCTTGGGACTTTGCCAACCAACCCCTCGTTTATAAAGTCTTCTTGGGAGATGACGGACTAGTAGAAAAAGGAGTTCAGTTAAACTGGCTGGCACCCACACCCTTCTATTTACTCTTTGGCGTGGAAGTCTTGCAAGGAGAAAACGAGCAGAGCTTTGGAACGGAAGGGTTTAGATTGGTTGATAACATCAACACACCTACAACCTCTATAACCATAGGCGACACCAAAAAGCCAAACCTCTATTTGGGCTTTGTAAAGACCTCCTTTGATGTGGGTAATCTCTCTTTCCTGACTGGGCTTTCTTTTGCAACAGGGCACAGCAGAGTTAACCACCTTGATGCAGAACATCCTCACGCCTTTGCAGGAAAGACCAAGCTTTACGGCTTTGACCTCACCGCCAAGTACATGATAGACTCTTACAGGTATATCTCCTTCCAAGGAGAGTATCTCTACAGGGACCAAAAGGGAACCAAGTACGAATATGACAGTGCGGGAGACTTAGAAACAGAAAAGCTCAAAAAGAAGCAAGGAGGTTTTTATACCCAATTGGTCTTCAAGTTTGACAGAAGGTGGAGGGCTGGCATTCAATACAACCTTATAAACAAGAACGATGTTAAGAAAAACGGGGTAAATCTCAATTTACCAAACAACCTCCCTGCCTACTACGCCATGCTGGAATACAACCCCACCGAGTTCTCCCGCATAAGGTTCCAAGTGGGACAAAACAGGGCATTCTTCCATGATGGAAAGCGCAAAACCGTCAATGAATTCATCCTGCAGTTCAACTTTGCCATAGGTGCCCACGGTGCCCATCCATTCTAAAGAGGTAAAGCCATGAGGGTTTTGGTTCTTTTCCTGCTTTTTCTTACCGTCAGCTTTGCCAAGCTAAAGGTGGTTGCCACTTACCCTTGGATCGGAGAGCTGGTGAAGGAAGTTGGCAAAGACCGGGTGAGCCTTTATGTGATCGCCAGAGGAACCGATGACCCCCACTTTGTGGTGCCAAAGCCCTCCCACATAGCCAAAATGAGAGATGCAGACCTTCTTATAGTTCAAGGGGCAAGCCTTGAGGTGGGCTTTTTGCCCCCTCTTTTACAACAATCCAACAACCCCAAAATCCAACCCGGAAGGCAGGGCTACTTGGACCTCTCCCAGTTTGTGGAACTCATAGAAAAGCCAGCAAATATCTCAAGGGCTATGGGGGATGTCCATCCGGAGGGAAACCCCCACTATCAGCTTGACCCTCACAACATTCCCCCATTGGCAAGGGCAATAGCGGAAAGGCTATGCCAGTTGGACAGTCCAAACTGTGCTTATTACAGAGGAAACCTTGAGGACTTTTTAAAGAGATGGAATGCAAAGCTAACAGAGTGGGACAGAGAGTTTGCAAAGCTCAAAGGCATAAAGGTTATCCAATACCACAAACTCTACGACTATCTCCTGAGAAGATATGGCATGGTGTTGGTGGGCACTTTGGAGCCCCTCCCGGGCATTCCTCCCACTGGAAAGCACATAGAGGGTCTTATCTCCCAAGCCCAAGGAGTAAAGTTTATACTTCAGGATGTATATCACGAAAAAAGGACTGCCCAATTTGTAGCCCAAAGGCTAAACGCCAAGGTGGTTATTTTGCCCCACGAGGTGGGTGCGGTGCCAGAAGCCAAAGACCTTTTCTCTCTGTTTGACGAGATTCTAAGAAGGCTCAGCCAATGATGGATGTTTTGCTCAACGCCCTGCTGCTCTCCTTTGTGCTTTTGGGCATCCATGCATACTTTGGAATGGAGGTGGTAAGAAGAGGGATCATCTTCACAGACATTGCCATAGCCCAAGCGTCTGCGGTGGGGCTCGCCCTCTCCCTCTTTCTCTTTGATAGACCTTCTTACCTTCTTTCCCTTTTATGCTCTTTGCTCGCCGGTGTGCTTGTTCTACTTTCCCAAAGGTTAAGGGATTACGCGGAAGCCTTTATAGGGCTTTTGTATGCCCTTGGCTTTTCTTTGGTGGTTTTGGTGCTTTCTAAGTCTCTTCATGGCATGGAGGAGTTTTTAAAGCTAAGTGCTAAGGATATTCTCTTTGTGCCAAGGGAGGAGGTTATAAAAACGGGCATCCTTTACGCGGTTTTTGGACTTTTTCTTTACCTGAGGAAGAAGTTTTTAAAGGGTTTTTGGTCTGAGTTGGCGTTCTTTGTACTTTTTTCTTTGACTATAACCAGTTCTGTTAGCTTGGTGGGTGTTTTGATTGTTTTTTCAATCCTTGTGGCACCAGCCTTGGTTTCTTTGCTTTTAAGAAAGGGACTTTTGTTTGCGTGGGTTTATGGGGCTGTTATAAACACTGCGGGCATAGTTTTGTCCTTTTATTTAGACCTTCCCACGGGCTTCAGTTTGGTCTTTTTGCAAGCCCTCTTTGGGATTTTGATGTTCATTTCTGTCCTGTTTTTGAAAGGGTTCAGAGGCTAATTACAAGCTCAAACGACGAAACTTTTGGAAATCAGAGAAAGAAGCACTTCCTCCTTTTCCTTGGTATCCACCCGGAGGGAAAGGTGAGCCTTGGGTAAAAGGTAATGCTTGCTGAGATGATAAACCAGCTTGTCCGGTGGGAGATGTTCTAAAAGATAGCTAACCACACCGCTCGGAACCTTCCAGAGAACAAGCCTTTTAAAGTGAGAATTCTTTAAATCCTCGCAGAACTTTTTTATGTCTGAAAATCCCTTAAAGCTCAATGCCTCTCCCGAAACAAAGAGGAAATCCTCCTCTTCCAACTCTTCCAAAAGCCTCTCCGCAGTTTCAAGCTCACCCGCCAAATTACCCTTTATGTACCCTACGCCTTCCCTTGCGTCAAAATCGCAGAGGGGAAAACACTGTTTTTCGTGTATGTAGCTGAGCCTTTGAGGCTTTGGAAATGCTTCAAAGAGTTTATGGTCTATCTTGTCTCCTATGAACACCAAAAAGGGCTCCTCTTCCACCTCAAGCCTTTCCCAAATTAGGTTTCCAAAGCTGTAGTTGAGAGACAGTGGAAGGGGGCTTTCCAAACAGTGAATTATACCCTTTGCCCTGTATATATTTCTGGGAAGCTTTCTGAAAAACTCCTCCACCTCCAACTTTGAGTAAAAGCCCTTCAGCCTTAGGGTATAAGACTCAAAGCTTTGGTGCTTTCCACCACTTCTTGGCTTTTCTTGAACCTGCCCAAATAGGCTCTCTATGTCCTCCTCCACATAGCCTTCCTTTGCCAAAAAGGTGGGCTTTTGCCACTCAAGAAAGGGCTTTAGCTTTCTTAAAACTTCTCTCTCCGGTAGCAGGTCTGCCTTGGTAAGAACAAAGCAGTGGGATGCATCCATTTGGGCTTGCAGAAGGGGGTGCTTCAAAAGTCCTTCCTCTATATCCAGGGCAAAGACGCCCATTATTAACTCTACACTAAAGCCTGAAGACTCCAAGCTGTAGTAGATGGGGGATGGGTCCGAAACGCCCGAGGTCTCCACCACCAAAAATTCAACGCCCTGCCTTTTTATGCTGGCAAGGGTGTTTAAAAACTCTCCACCCAACTCACAGCAAAAGCAGTTTCCCTCTATACCATAGACCTCCAAACCCTCTTGGTATAGCCTGATCTTATCGTAGTTGACCTCTCCAAAGTCATTGACTACTACGGAAATTTTCCTTCCTTTTAGGCGGGGCAGGAGAGACCTGAGAATAAAGGTGGTCTTCCCACTGCCCAAGAAACCGCTTACAACTACCGCCGGAATTTTTGCCATTATGCCAAGTATGGATTTACAACCCTTTCAAAGACGCCGTAAAAGTGTCTTACCACCTGTCCCTGTGCCTGTCCGCCCTCTGCGGTCTGTATTCTTTTGATAATCTCAAACTTCTTTCCATCTATCACAAAGACCGAATCTGCCACCCTGTTGGTGACGTAAAACTTGCTACCATCCTCCATAAAGACCACATGTCCCATGTGCCGTCCAACTCCCGTGTCTATAACCTTGATGGTCTCAAAGTTCTTCAGGCTCACGATCTCAATCTTAGTGTCTCCGTATTGAGTTATTACCGCATACTCTCCGTTGGGAGAAACGTAAGCGTGTCCTACGCCTTTGACCGCAGATTTTATAGCTTTTACCAGCTTTCCGTCGTTGGTATATACCCTAACGGTGGTTCCTTCAAAGGGGGAAGCTCCTCTGTTGCAAACCATAAAGTATTTTCCGTCGTTGGTAAAGTTTCCATGGTGCCCTTCTATGCGTGCAGTGTTGGAGATTTCGTTGGTGTCAAGTTCCACCTCAAGAACCATCATCTCCCTGGGCTTTGCGGGGTTGGAGATGTCATAGACGTATACCATTGGTTTGGATGTTTCCTTCTTTGGTTCGTTGAATTCTACCGTCACCCAAAGAGTGTTTTTGTAGCAGTCAAAGTAGTGGGGATTGCCCGCCACATCCACATGGGCTACCACCGAAAAGTCCGAGGTGGATATGATGAAAAACCTGTTGTCTGAATAGCTTCCTACGAAGTAGTATTTTCCATCGGGGCTAAAGGTGCCGTGCATGCTAAAGTCTCCTTTGTGCCCTGTGTTCAAAACGGGCAGTTCTACTGTATTTATAACCTCCAAGTTCCTTGTGGATATAAAGGCTACCCGGTTTTTGCCATCATCAATACCCGAGTGATTTACCGCAACCACTCTCCCATTGGGAGAAACTAGGGGATGCTTTGGTCTGGCACCCGTTTCTATATCCTTTACCTTGCGAAGATTTACCGCATCTATTACGCTCACCGTCCTTTGGTCTGGTGCATTGTTGGCTACAAAGAGATATTTTCCATCTTTCGTTATAGAGCCCAAGGTTCCACCCTTCCCACCGGTGGATATTTTGGCTATCACCTCATCCTTCCTTGGGTCAATAACCACCACAGAACCATCACCCCTTAGGGCAAAAACTGGATTCACCCTCTCCTGAGCAAGGGCAAAACCCTTATAAAAGGTGGCATAAACCACCCCAAAGCCCGCCAACTTGAGAAGCTCCCTTCTCGTTGTCATAGAAACACCTCCTTTTGAAATTTTACCCATAGTTTAGCAAAAAGTTAGAGAAAAAACCATAAAAAGTTTTTTGTGGGTTTATAAGAAGGGATTATGTTAGTTATTTAGTATATTCTTATATCCTAAAAGGTAGCCTTGGAATACCAATTGGACCCTTGGCGTTCTTTAGCTTTTTCATAAGTTTTTTCATTTCTTCATACTCTTTGAGAAGTTTATTCACATCGGAAATGGTGGTTCCACTGCCTTTTGCTATTCTCTGTTTCCTGCTCATGTTTATTATGAGTGGATTTCTCCTCTCTTCCTTAGTCATAGACTGGATTATAGCCTTTTTCTTTTTTATAATTTTTTCGTCTATTTTTAAGTTTTTCAGTTGGGCAGAAAGACCGGGGATCATTCCAAGGAGTTTATCAAGGGGTCCCATTTTTTCCATAAACTCAAGCTGTTTTAAAAGGTCCTCCAAGTCAAAACTGCCCGTTAGAACTTTGGTGGCAAGCACCTGCGCCTCATCCTCCGGTATAGCCTGCTGTGCCTTTTCTATAAGGCTTTGGATATCTCCAAGCCCCATAATCCTTTGAGCTATTCTGTCCGGATAGAAGGGTTCTATGTCCTCTAACTTTTCTCCCACACCCACGAACTTTATGGGTATGCCAAGGGCAGACCTCAAAGAGAAGGCAACACCTCCCCTTGCGTCTCCGTCCATCTTGGTTAGCACCGCACCCGTAAGTCCAATCTTTTCGTGGAAAACCTTGGCAATTCTAAGGGCTTCTTGTCCTTGCATAGCGTCCGCTACGTAAAGCACTTCCGAAGGAGACACTGCAGATTTTATGCTACTGAGCTCTTCCATTAGCTCCTCATCTATATGTAACCTTCCCGCAGTGTCCAAAAGAAGGTAATCCACACCATCTTCCTTTGCCTTTGCCTGAGACCTTTTGGCTATCTCAAGGGCAGAGAGTCCTTCATCAAAGTGATAGTATGGAACTCCTACCTTTTCCGCCAACCTCTGGAGCTGGAGCATGGCAGCGGGACGCCTAACATCGGTGGAGGATACCGCCACCTTAAAGCCCTTGTCTTTTAGATATTTTGCCAGCTTTCCTATAGTGGTTGTCTTTCCCGTTCCCTGAAGACCCACAAAGAGAACGGTCCCCTTTTTTAACTCGGATACCGTCTCTCCTAAAACCTTAACCAACTCCTCATAAACGGTCAAAAGCAGGTGTTCAAAAGGTGAGACCTTCTTGGTAATGTCCTCCTGTAGTGCCTTTTCCCTCACCCTCTTCAGAAAATCCTTTACCACATCGTAATCCGCATCACTTTCCAAAAGGGCAGACCTTATCTCCCTTAAGAAGTCGTTTATTTGCTTTTCCGTTAGCTTTCGGCTGTTTTCTACTTTAGCAAAAGCTTTGCTAAACCTCTCGGTCAAAAGTTCTAACATAATGGTAAAATTATAACCAAGCCTAGAGGCTGTTCTAAAAAATCCCTCATCGGGACGCCCCTCCAACCTCTAGAGGGACTAACCTACTCCTCACCCTATCCCACGCCCCTTCCACCAGTATGGGCTTCAGAGGAGAAAGGTCTCTTGGTAAGACCCTTCCAAGGATAGGGAAGAGGAGGGCTACCTTCAGAACTTGCCAAGCTACAGAAGAGGCTTTATCACCTCTTCCCTGTTCGGGATTCCTTCCATTGGCTCCCTCACAAGAACTTGGTTCGCTCTGAAGGCTTTGTAGGAAATTAGTTAATAGCTTTTTTGCATTCTCTACACTCCTTAGCTCGCTTTCTAAGGCATTCCCCTTGTATTCGTTAGTTTCCTTCTCTATAAGTTCTCTAAGTTCCTTTTCTCTCTCTTCATACCTCTTTAGGGCAAATTCCAAATATGCTTTATCTTTTAGTAGTCTTTCGTAATTCTCAGGCATGTCCTCTTTAAATCCCAGTGCCCTTCTCCCTATCACATAAGCACCAGCTATGTCTTTATCTATGCTTAACTGCGGTGCATACTTTAGCATGCCTATGATTGATGTATGGGCGGGATTGACCTCTACTACTTCCACTCCCTTTAACATCGCAACCCTCTTAATCTTTTGCAAAAGCTTTTTAGCGTTCCATTTGTGAAGTCTTTTTCGTAGCTTAGCTTTCCCATCTCCACGGGTTCCCTTTTTGAGTTTCTTTAGATTTTCCACTGCTATAGCTTTGCCTTTCTCAATAGCCAAATCCACTATCTTGTGGGCTAATATCCACTCCTGATGGTCCTTGGCGTTTTTGGAAAGTCCTAAAAGGTGATGTAGGCTAATAGTCTGATAGCTTAGTAGTTCTCCAGTCTTTGAAACTTCAGCTATGGCTAAGTGGATGGGTGATGCGTTTGTATCTATGGCTATTACTCCATTTTCTTTTGTGTATTTCACTTTAGGTGTTGGGATTTCAAAGGATACATTTCCATAGACTTCTCCATCTCTTAGCTTTAGTTCTACTGTGTAGGCAAAGTAGTTTTTTGTTTGCCAGCTTTCCAAAAGCATAGCCATAAAGGTTATCCACTTGTCTTTACTATTGCTTGGTTCCCTTAACACTTTGGCATAGATGAACTCCCTATTTCCTGTGGTAATTCTTAGATGTAGTTCCCCATCCAGTTCTATAAACCTGAGTAGTAGATTGCCCTTTACTGTTTCATGTCTTGAACCTATGCTGATCAATGTTCCTTGTCTTAGTTCTCTCCACTGCTTTTTAAGTCTTTCTCTCAATTTTCCTGTAAGGTGATTTTTACAAAGCTTTTCAAAAAGTCTTTTGCCTCCAAAGACAACTGATTTGTCTGTGGGATATTGTTTAGCTTTGTATATTGCTGAGTCAATGTATTTGGTAGGTAGGTCAGGGAATAACTGTCTCAGTCTTTGGTAGATTTGAGAATGTGGATTTTTTGTTTTCTCTTTTCCCAGCTCCTTTAGCATATTGTATGCTACTCGGATAGCGGAGGATTGCTTACGCATTAGCTGGATGAGTTTTTCTTTGTCTTCTCTTTTCAGTTCAAGCTTGAATTGAAGGCTAACAAACATCAGGGTTAGATTTTAGAGGAAATACCTTTTTGTGTCAATGGGTTTATATTTTTAGAACAGCCTCATGAAACTGTGTTTTGTATCTACCAGAGGTAATGTAAGGGCTGCAATGGCAAAGTCCATATTTACAAAACTTTCGCGCATTGCCCTTTTGAACATAGAAGTCTATTCTGCGGGTGTGCAGACAGAAAGGGAAGTTCCCCAGGCAGTCCTTGATGTACTCTCTGAAAAAGGCTACCCCACCCAAGACCTTGAACCCCTTGATTGTTCCCTTGTGCCCTACGAAAAGCTAGACATACTCATTACCTTATCTTCCGAGGCAAGGGATCAGTGCCCTTACCATATAAACCACAAAAGAAGGGAACACTGGGTTTTGGAAGAGGTGAAGGACCTAACAGACCTGAGGGCGTTGAGAGATCTTAGAGACAGCATAGAAAAGTCTGTAAAAGAATTCCTCAAAATAAGTTCTACTTAAACTCGTTATAATTTTGTATTATATTTTAATCTGATGATTGATATAACAAAATTGAAGACCTTTGTGGCGGTTGCGGACCTTGGGAGCTTCTCAAAGGCATCCGAGATGCTCTACATCACCCAACCCGCAGTTACCCAACAGATAAAGTCCCTTGAAAAGATGGTGGGTGCCAAGCTCTTTCAGAGGCAGGGTGGGCGTATAGTGCTAACGGAAGAGGGAAAGCGGATTTACGAACTTGCCAAGGCACTGCTAAAGGACTACGAGAACCTGCTAGAGGAAATGGCAAAGATCAAAAAGGATTTCAAAGACAGCCTCTTTGTGGGTATAAGCACCACTCTAAGCGAGTATAAAGTCCCAGAACTTTTGGTGGAGTTCCATTCCCAAATGCCTGGCATTTACATAAGGGCTTTTGTGGAAAACTCCCAACAAATAGAGGAAGGGCTATCTTCTGGCATTCTAAACATTGGAATAATAGAGAGGGAGCCCTCAGAAAAATTCCGTGCCATTCGTTGGTTCTATGACGAGATCATCTTCTTTACCCATCCCTCCCACCCTTTTGCCAAAGAGGGAGAAATAGAACCAGAAGACCTATATTCCACAGAACTTATCTTCAGAGAGGTTAGTTCTGGCACCAGAAAGGTGGTTAAGGAGGAGCTGGAGAGGTTGGGGGTGATCTTTGAGAAATTAAACATAAAGATTGAGATCAACTGCGGAAGGTCCATACTCAGAATGGTGAAATGTGGCTATGGCTGTAGCTTCCTGTCGAAAGGTCTTTTGGAAAAGGACCTGCAGGAGGGCAACATAGTAGAGGTAAAAATAAGAGGTTTTAACGCAAGAAGGTGGTATTACATAGTATTCCCAGATGATAGTAAGATGACCTTCTTAGCAAATAGCTTTGCCAAGTTCTTGCTGTCCAAAACACAGGAGAACATAATAAAGGATGAGGAAAGGGTTAATCTTTGATGTGGATGGTGTGATAATAGACGTTAGCCATTCTTACCATTACGCTATAAAAAATACTGCGGAAAGGTTTTTAAGCAAGTATCTGGACATAGATTTGGTCAGAGAGATAAAGTTCAAAAAGGGCATTAACAACGACTACTTGGCTACCCTGGAAGTCATAAAGACCTTTGGTGGTTCCGCAAGCTTGGAAGAGGTTGTTGAAGTCTTTAACCAAGAGTATGAAAAGCTAAAAGAAATGGAGAGGCTCATTCTCAGCAGGGATTTTTTCAAAAAGTTGAGGGATTTAAAGGTTCCACTTGGAGTTTTAACGGGAAGACCAAGACAGGACCTAAAGGATGCCTTTGATAGGTTTGAGCTTTGGGAGTTTTTTGATGTGGTCGTGGACGATGACACCATAGAACAGCCAAGTCTCAGAAAGCCCAATCCTTACGCTTTGAACTTCTGCATGGAAAGGATGAACCTAGACTATGCAGTTTACGTGGGAGATAGCTTGGCGGACTATCAGATGGTGGAAGGCTTTAAAAGGCAGTACACAAAGAAGGTGGATTACATACACTTTGGTGATCGCGTTCTTCCACCCTCCGTTAAGGTTGTTCGCTCGGAGGAGGAACTTTTCCAAGCTCTGAAAGAGGCTTTGCAGAATCAGGAAGAAGTATAGGAATATCATCCACTACTTGGTAAAAGACTCCACACTTTTCACAGATTAAGACGTAGAAACTCCCCTCCCACTTTAAATCACCCTTACACAGAGGACAAGCCAAAATTTCCAAAAGCTCTTTGCTAATGCTCACTTCCCATCAAGCCTCTTTATAACTTCTGTGGTTATATCTATCTCCGGAGCATTATATACAAAAACCGAACAGTCTAAAACACCGGTAAAGCCATTTTTCTTTGATATATCCTGCGCTATGTCCTTTACTTTCTTCGTGAGTTCATCTTCAAGCTTTGCCTTCATCTCTGCCAACTCCTTCTGTGCCTTTTGCTGAAGCTCAAAGGCTTCTGACTCTATCTTTTGATACTCCCTTATCTTTTCTTCCCTTGCCTTTTGGTTTATAGACTTACTTTCTATTTGCTTTTTCAACTCTTCAAGTTTCTTGGCTTTTTCATCAAGACTCTTTTGGTAAGATTGGACTTTTTCCCTTAGCTCACTTTGAGCCTTTTTGGCAGTCTCCGATTCCTGAAGTATCCTGTTTGCGTCTATGCAGGCAAACTTCTGCTGGGCAAAAGAGAGAGTGCTTAGTATTGCGGACAAGAGAACGAGTCTTTTCATAATAACCTCCTTGTGGAAAATTATAAACCAAAATTATAGGGCTAAAAAATTTAAATCTTCTTACGATATACTAATTAACCATGGACATACTTACTATAGTTGGTATAGTAGGGGGACTTATTGCACTATTAATAGGTGCTGTATTAAAGGGTGCAAGCATTCTGTTTTTGATCCAGCCAGCCGCCTTTGTTATAGTTGTTCCTACAACGCTCTTTGCAAGCCTGATAACAGTTCCTTTATCCAAATTTTCTCTGATAATCCAAGGTTTGAAGATGGCTTTTTCTGGTGGTGGCAACGAACTTTTGGAAACAAAAAATCAGCTAGTGGAGCTCGCCAACCTTGTAAGAAAGGAGGGCGTGTTAGCCTTGGAAACCAAGGCAGAAGAAATAAGAGACCCATTTTTGAAGAGGGCCATTGATCTTATGGTGTTGGGGGTTGAAGAGCACGTTTTAGTTGAAAGCTTGGAGGCGGAGATTGCTAAAAAGGAGGAAGACTTTGAAATAGCGGTTGAATATTGGAAGAACTCCGCAGAGAGTGCACCCACCTTTGGACTTGTGGGGGCAGTCTTTGGTCTTATGAAAGCCCTGAAAAGTTTGGACAATGCCCAGGAATTAGCCCATGGTATATCCGCCGCCTTTGTGGCAACAGTCTATGGAATAACCTTTTCCTACCTTATATTCGGTCCCATAGCAAAAAAGATAAAGATCAAATCAAAAGAGGAGATTGCCAGGATGTATATGATCGTTGACGCGTGCAGGATGATGGTGAGGGGCGAAAACCCAAGGCTCATAGAAGAACGCCTCAACTCCTTTGTGGAGGTTAAGTAGTGGCAAAAAAGAAAAAGTGCCCCGAAGAAGTCTCCGAAAAGTGGGCAATTCCTTACGCAGACTTTTTGACACTACTGCTTTGTCTTTTTATAGCTCTCTTTGCTATGGCTCAAGCGGGAAAGCAAGCGGCGTTGGAGTATGCTCAAGCCTTTGCCAAAGCCTTTGGTATGCGACTTGTTCCCTTTCAGGAGAGCCTACCAAAGCAGATATTGCCTCAACCTGTGGTGCCAAGGAGCGAGCCTACAGAGAAGGGAAGAAGGATCCAAAGACAAATTAGGGAGTTGGAGGAGATGCTAAAACGGATGGGTTTGGAGGGTGAGTTTAAAGTCTCATACGAAGTTATAGGTATTAGGTTGATATTGCAGGAGAAGATCCTCTTTCCATCCGGCAGTGCAGAGCTAAAACGGGAGACTTATCCTATATTAGACAAACTCTATGAAATATTGAAGGATTTACCAAACCCGGTAGAGGTGGAGGGTCATACAGACAGCATACCCATATCCACCGAAAAGTTTCCTTCCAATTGGGAGCTTTCAACCGCAAGGGCTTCTTCCATAGTTAGATACTTTATAGCCAAGGGTATTAACCCTGAAAGATTGAAGGCGTCCGGATACGCAGACACTAGGCCAATAGCTTCCAACGCCACGCCAGAGGGCAGGGCTCAGAACAGGAGGGTAGAGATCGTAATACTCAACATAAAGGGCTCAGAGCTTACTAAACAGGAACCTCAACAGCCTTGAGGGTTTCTATTATAAAATCCACCTCTTCATCCGTAAGGTAGGGATGGACGGGTATAGAGAAGACCTCTTCTTTAAATACCTTTGCCCTATCCACCGGTAGATGTTCAGCATTTCTCAACTCGTTCAAAAGATAACTATAGTAAACGCGGGCATCTATGCCCCTCTCCTTTAAAAACTTTATAATGCGGTCCCTTTCCTTGTGCCTTAAGGTGTAAAGATGGTAAACGTGGTAGGCACCTTCCCTTTCTGCAGGATGGACAAAGGAAGAGTTTATGTGCTCTTTATATTTCTGGGCTATTTCCCTTCTTCTCTTGTTCCTTTGGTCCAAGTATTTAAGCTGGATGTAGCCCAGGGCAGCTTGAAACTCAGTTATCCTAACATTAAAGGCGGGATGCTCCCCAAAGTCTATCCACTTTTTTACCTCTTTGGCAAGCTTGTCGTCATCCGTGGCTATAACTCCTCCCTCTCCCATGGGCACGTTTTTTGAGGCATAAAAGCTAAAGGCGGATAGATGTCCTAAGCTACCCACCTTTTTTCCCTTGAACTCTGCACCGTGGGCTTGGGCGGAATCCTCAAGCACATAAAAGCCATACTTTTCAGATAACCCCATTATGGCATCCATGTCTGCAGGCTGGCCGTAAAGATGGACAGGGATTACCACCTTTGGGTTGTATTTCTTTACCGCATCCTCCAACTGGTTTGGGTCTATGGTGTAGTATTCATCCACATCCACCACCACTGGCACACCACCCGCCAAATAAACTGCGTCTATGGTAGCCATAAAGCTCATGGCAGGAACAACTACCTTCTGCCCTTCCACTCCAAGGGCTTTTAGGGCTATGAAGAGGGCAACGGTGCCCGAGCACACCGTAAAGGCGTGCTTCACCCCCAAGTATTTGGCAAAGGCTTCCTCAAAGGCTTTTGTCCATTCACCCCTAGTGATCTTACGGCTTCTTAAGATGCTGAGAATAGCCTCTTCTTCCTCTTCAAAAAACCTAGGTTCTATTATGTTTATCACGGCAAAAAATTATAAAAGAAAATCCTCTCTGTAGCCTTTCAAAAACTCTTCCCCGGAGACCCTTTTACCCTTTTGATTTACAAGCTCCAAAATTTCCACCGCACCTTCTCCGCAAGCTACCACAAGCCTTTTGTTATCCAATATCTGCCCTTCCTCCCCTTCCAATCCTTCCACCTTCTTAGCTTTCAAAATCTTTAGCCTCTCTCCTTTGATATTAAAGCAGTAAGCGTTGGGATAGAACGCCCTTATGCGGTTTATCACACTCTGTGCGGATGCCTTCCAGCATATCCTGAGTTCTTCCTTGCTGACGGGTGGTGCGTAAGTAGCCGGACCCTTTTGAGGCTTTGGCTTGATCTCTCCTCTGAACCAACCTTTTAGTGCTTGAATTAGAAGTTTTGCTCCCTCTTTGGCGAGCTTTTCAGACAGGGTCTGATAGTTATCCTCCTCTTGTATCTTTATCACCTGTCGGAGGAGCACAGGACCCGTGTCCATGCCTTCATCCATGAGCATTACTGAGTTGCCCGTTAAAAGGTCTCCCGCCAAAAGGCTCCTCTGTATAGGAGACGCCCCCCTATATTTGGGAAGCAAGGACGCATGCAGGTTTATACAGCCAAAGTTTGGAAGCTCAAGGACCTCTTTGGGTAGTATTCTTCCGTAGGCTACCACCACCACGCACTGAGGCTTTAGCTCCTTCACTATGGCATATATCTCTCCCTTACTTTCTGGCTGGAAGCACCTTAGTCCCTTCCTGAGGGCATATTCCTTTACCGGTGGAGGTGTGAGCTTTTGCCCCCTACCCGCAGGCTTGTCTTGCTGAGTGATCACGCCCACCACTTCAAAGTGTTTTAAAAGTTCCTCCAAGGATGGAAGTGCAAAGGAAGGAGTGCCCATAAAGACAACTCTCATTCTCTAACCATCTCCAGATAGATGTCCCCATCAAAGAACTTAAGCTCCCTTCTTTTTAACCTTATAGCATCCTCCACCCTTTTTATTCCCAAGTCTCCAAGCCTTACTCCCTCCCCGATAAAAATGGGCGCCAAGAAGATGCAGACCCTATCGTAAAGATCCTCCCGGATAAAGCTGGTAAGCGTGCGGGCTCCACCTTCCACCAAAAGATGCATAACCTCTTTAAAGTACAGCTCTCGGAGAACTTCCCGAAGGTTCAAAAGTCCATCCCTGTATTCAGCCAAGAGAACCTCCACGCCCTCCTCCTGCAGGGCGTTTATCTTGTCTTTGTCCTCCACCGCCGTTATAACGATGGTTTTAGCCTTTTTGTCCTTTACAAGGTTGCAATCCATCGGTATTCTTAGCTTTGGGTCCAAAACTATCCTTGTGGGATTTCTTTCCCACTCAAAAGCCCGAACCGTCAGACTTGGGTTGTCTCTGAGGACGGTGTTTATTCCCACCAACACCGCCGATGCCTCAGCCCTTAGCCTGTGAGCATATTTCCTACTTTCTTCAGAACTGATCCATTTGCTATGGAAATCCTTTGTTGCCAGAGAACCATCAAGGCTCTGGGCAAACTTAAGGGTTATGTATGGTCTTCCCTTGGTTATGTATGTAAAAAAATCTTCGTTTAGCCTCTTTGCCTCTTCTTCCAAAACTCCCACCTTTACCTCTATGCCCGCTTCCTTTAGCCTTTGAACCCCCTTTCCGGAAACCAAAGGGTTTGGGTCCAAGGTGGCAATGACTACCCTCTTTACGCCCGCTTTTATTATGGCATCCACGCAGGGAGGAGTTCTTCCAAAGTGGGTGCAGGGCTCAAGGGTAACGTAAAGGGTAGAGCCCCTGGCAGATTCACCGGCAATAGAGAGTGCCTTTGCCTCCGCGTGTGGCAGTCCTGCCCTTTCGTGGTTCGCCTGGGCTATAACCTTTCCCTCTTTGACTATTACACAACCTACAGTAGGATTAGGGTGGGTAAGCCCCTTTCTCTCCTGAGCCAGCCTTAGGGCTAGCTCCATAAAGTGTTGATCATCCATCAAATAGACTCTTGGATGATCTCCTTCATCAACTTTTCCACTTCCTCCGCCACATCCTTGAGCTGAGGCTCTTGAAACATTTCAAGCATAGCGGTGGGTGCCATGGTGCTAACAACCGTCTTGCCATCCTTTTGGAATATAGCTATTCTGCATGGCATGGCGGTGGATATGAAGGCATTTTTGGAAAGCACTTGACTGGCGTGCCTTGGAGAACAAACCTCCAATATGACGCATTCGTAATCTATAGGCACCCCTTTGTTTTTGAGAATGTTAGAGACCTCATGCACAGCCATTACACCAAAGCCCTTAGCCTTTGCTTTTTCTTCCAAAGCAGTCCTTACCTCTTGAACACTCTTTTGGGTTTCAAAGTTTATAAGCATGGTTTCACCTCCTGATTAAGTCTTCTATTAGCCTTGGATATATTATACCAAGGGCATCCTCCAAGGCAGAGCGCTTTGGCAAATCTCCCTGCCCCCAGGAGGGCAAAAAGTAGGGAACCGCTACACTGTATTTATAACTTTTACTTTGTGTTTTTAGCTCAAAGCTTAAAAACAGATTGTAACTGTTTACCCTCTGAAAGGGCGAAAGCCCCGTGGGAATGTCTTTATACTCAAGAACCTCCACGGTTACTTTTTCTGAACCCTCTCCACACCTTAGCCTTTCTCCCGCCTGAAGGAAAGCCCTTTCCACAGTCCTTCTCAAGGCATAGTCCAAATAGTCGTCAGGGTAGGGATTTTTCAATTCACTGAGGCATACCTCTCCACCAATGGCGGTTTGGAAAAGAACCAGCCCGAGGATTAAGCCTTTAAGGATTGCTTTGCTTTCCACTTGAGGTATTCCTCTATGAAGGGGTCTATGTCTCCGTCCATGACCCTTTCCACATCACCTACCTCTAAGCCTGTGCGAAGGTCCTTGACCATCTGGTAGGGTTGGAACACATAAGACCTTATCTGGTGTCCCCATCCTATTTCCGTCTTTTCTCCTTCCAAAGCCTTCTTCTTCTCCTCCAACTTCTGAAGCTCCAACTGGTAGAGCTTGGCTTTTAACAGCTCCAAAGCCTTCATCCTGTTTTGGTATTGGGACCTTTCCTGCTGACATGTAACCACAATGCCCGTGGGTTTGTGTCTTATTCTAACTGCTGTGTCCGTTTTATTCACATACTGCCCACCCGCACCGCTGGCACGGAAAGTCTCCATCTCAAGGTCCTCTTCCCTGATCTCTATTTTTATCGTCTCATCTATCTGAGGCATCACAGAAACCGATGCAAAGGATGTATGACGCCTTGCGTTGGCATCAAAGGGAGATATTCTAACAAGCCTGTGCACACCGCTTTCACCCTTCAGATAACCATAAGCGTAAGGTCCCTTTATTAGCATGGTGGCGCTCTTTATACCCGCCACATCGTCGGGCTGATAGTCTATCATCTCCACCTCGTAACCCTTCTTTTCAGCCCATCTTCTATACATCCTAAAGAGCATTTCCGCCCAGTCGCAAGCCTCTGTCCCTCCAGCTCCAGCTTGGACGGTAAGATAGGCGTTCTTTTGGTCCATCTCACCGGAGAGAAAGACTTTTATCTCAAGCTCTTCTATTAGCTTCTCTGCGGTTTTTAGCTCCTCTTCTATCATCTGAAGGCTCTCAAGGTCCTCTTCTGAGGTGATCTCCAAGAGCTCCTCCACATCCCGTAGGGACCTCTCCACGCTTTTTATAGCCTTTATGTTTTCCTCAAGCACTTTTCTCCTTTGGGTTAAGCTCTTTGCTTTTTCTCCATCACTCCAAAAGTCGCTTTCTGCCATTTTTTTATCTATCTCCTCCAGTTCCCTTTCAAGGGCGGAAGGATCCAGGCTAAGCTTGACATCCTCAAACCTCTCCCTTAGCTCTTTTAGCTTTTCTTTGGACTCAACCAGTAGCATAAGGAATAAATATAATCCATAAACTACCATTTAGGAAATGCGAATATTTGCATGCTTTATAGGCATATAAAAAGTTTTTAAGTCCTTTCCTTTGGGTTTGCGTTATCTTTCTATTGAAAAAAACTTTGGGAGGTGAAAAGATGAAAAAGACAATTCTTCTTTCTTTAGTCTTAGTTGGTAGTGCCCTGTCCGCCAATGTTTTTATGGGTCCCGAGTATGCAAAGGAACTGTGCGAGGTTTGGAACAAGACGCCAAGGCTAATGGAGGAACTTGGGAAGAGCGAAAGCTGGATGGCGGTGCCGGAGAGAAAGATATTCCTGTATAGGGAAGACTGTTCGCCCGATAAGCAGATCCAACTTACCATAAGAAACGAAGGGAACAAGGCTGTATGCGTTTACGGAGGACCGGCGAAGGATAAGAGAGGCAAAGATGACTTTTTGATGTATGCAGAAACCAAAAGATGGGAAGAGATGGGGAAGGGAGCATATGGACCCATGAAGGCAATGATGCTCGGAAGGCTCAAGTTTGAAGGTCCCAAGGGTGTTGCCATGAAGAACATGGGACCCTTTGAAGCCTTTCTGACCGCCTTGGGCAAACCTTCTTACGACGCCAGCAAGTGCCCTTAACTGAGAATATCAAAAGTAGCGCTGGTGCCTATGCGTTCCGCACCAAGGGACAGGAACCTAAGCGCCTGTTCCTTGGTTCTTATACCACCGGACGCCTTGATCTTTAGCCTACCCTTTGAGGCAGAATAAAGCAGTTTAACATCCTCCTCTGTGGCACCGGAGAAAGAAAATCCTGTGGAAGTCTTTACAAATTCCATGCCACTTTCTGCTATAAGCTCCACCGCAAGCTTCTTTTCCTCTTCGTTAAGGTAGCCCGCCTCAATTATTACCTTCCTTACAAAACCCTCCGTGTTTCTGCCGATGGCAAGGAGCTCTTCCCTAACATAGGGAAGATGACCGCTTTTTAGGGCGGAGAAGTTCATAACAATGTCCAGCTCCTTTGCACCCCTTTCCAAGCTTTCCAAACACTGGAACAGCTTTTGCTCTTTGGTATCCATTCCAAAAGGAAAGCTAACCACCGCACACACCACCAACTTCCCTCCCGCCAGTTCTACCGCCCTTTTTACCCAGTAAGGATGGACGCAGACCGCATAGACCTTTAGCTCTATGCATCTTTTGATTTGTTCTTCTAAATCCTTTTCGGTGGTTTGAGGTTTGAGTATGGAGTGGTCTATGAACCTGGCTATATCCATGAGCTCACGCCGTAGGTAAGGTCGTGGTATATAGAAAGTAGAGCCTTTGCCCCATCCCCTGCGGCGGTAATGATCTGTTTCGCAAATATGTTTGTGCAATCTCCCGCCGCATAGACACCCCTCTCGGAGGTTCTGTTGTTGCAGTCTATTATGATCTCGCCCCTACTGTTAAGTAATACTCCCAGCTTTTGAGCCAGCTTGGTGTTAGGCTCCAGCCCTATTTCCACAAAGAGCCCTTCCACATCCAACCGGTAAGTTTTGCCCTTTTCCAAGTCTTCCACCACAATAGCCTTGAGAAACATACCATCCCCTTCCGCAGACACAACCCTGTGCCTGAGGAGAGGAATGACCTTCTCGTTCCCTAACACCTTTTCCCTCAGCACCTCATCTGCCCTGAATTGGTCGGAGATCTCCAAAAGGTAGATGGTACTTGCATAATTTAACAACTGCTCTGCCGCCTCAAAGCCCGAGTTCCCTCCACCTACCACAGCCACCTTTTTGTTCTTGAAGAAGGGCGCATCACAGGTGTAGCAGTAGGATATACCCCTACCGGTGTATTCCTTCTCTCCGGGCACGTTTAGCCTTCTGTGCTCTGAACCCGTGCAAAAGAGTACGGTTTTTGTCTTGAAAGATTGTCCAGACGCAGTTCTCACTTCAAAGCCCTCGGATAGCCTTTCCACATCCACCACCTCGTCCAATATGGGTTCCACTTCCAACTTTCTCATGTGCTCCATCATCTTTTCCACAAGGATGATGCCATCTACCATAGCGTAGCCCAAGTAGTTTTCAATGTTGCCCGCCTTTATCACCTGCCCTCCCACCTCTTTGGTGATCAGTACGAAGTCCATCTTCTTCCGTGCTGCGTATATTGAAGCAGAAATGCCCGCAGGACCTCCGCCTATTATGGCCAGTTGCTTCATAGGTCTATCCTTGCGAACCTCCTTCTGCCCTCTTCAAAGATATCCCCGCCGTAGATGTCGTTGGCAACTATTACAGGGAAATCTTCCACAATAAGCCTTCTTATGGCTTCCGTGCCAAGGTCCTCATAGGCTATTACCTCGGAGGATTTTATTGCCTTTGCCAAAAGGACTGCCACTCCGCCCACCGCCGCAAAATAAACCGCCTTATATTTAACCAAAAGCTCCTTCACCTGAGGACTTCTATAACCTTTACCTATCATGCCCTTTAGACCCAGTTTTAGAAGAGGTTCCACGTACTTGTCCATCCTTATGGCGGTGGTGGGTCCAGCAGAGCCTATTACCTGTCCGGGCTTTGGTGGAGTAGGTCCCACATAGTATATGATCTGTCCCTTTAGGTCAAAGGGTGGTGGCTCTCCCCTCTGCAGTGCTTCTACCATTCTCTTGTGTGCCGCATCCCGGGCAGTGTATATAACACCGCTTATGAGTACCCTGTCCCCCGCCCTTAGGCGTTCTACGGTTTCATCTGTTAAAGGCGTTTCAATTCTTATCATGTGGTATAATTTTAATACCAAAGAGGCCCGGTAGCTCAGTTGGTAGAGCACCCGGCTGAAAACCGGGGTGTCGGCGGTTCGAGTCCGCCCTGGGCCATTTTACAAAGGGAGGTTTTCATGCGCCGTATAAACGTAGCCATTGCAGGCTTAGGTAGGGTGGGAAGTCAATTTCTTGATGCCCTCCTCAGCGTTAGCACGGACGCGGTAAAGGTTATAGCGGTAGCGGAGCCAAGGGAAGAGCTAGAAAGTGTTAAAAAAGCAAAGGAGAGGGGAATAGCCTACTACAGGGATGCCAGAGATATGCTGAGGTCCCTTGAGGATGCCATAGATGTCCTTTTTGACTTGACAGGGGATGCAATAGTTAAGACGGAGCTATACGAGATCTTAAGTCAAACCGCCAACAAAAAAACCATAATAGTTCCCGAACCCGTAGCCTTCCTTATATGGAGCTTGCTTAACTCAAAGGCATAAATTTATACTTTATGCTCAAGGAAAAGAGCACTTACTACTCCTTAAAGGACTATTTAAAGGAAAAGTACGGCAAAAGGGTTCAGAAGATCACCGTAGCCTTACCCTTCACTTGTCCTAACATAGACGGCACGAAGGCAGTGGGAGGTTGCACCTACTGTTTTTCTGGCACAAGACCCGCCCACCTCAGCCCCAGCGTACCACTGAAAAAACAGATAGAGGAGGGTATCCTCCGGGCAAAGGAAAGGTACGGCAAAAACATACTCTTTTTTGTTTATTATCAGTCCTACTCTAACACCTACGGAGAGAGGGATTACCTAAAGAGCATTTACGACACCGCCTTAGAGTTTGACGAGGTGGTAGGGATTGACGTGGGAACAAGACCCGATTGTGCCCCCGAGTGGGTGTTGGACCTTTTGGAAAGCTACACCCAAAAAGGTTTAGAGGTGTGGGTAGAGTATGGGCTTCAGTCTGCCAACTTTACTACCCTCAGAAGGATCAACAGGGCGCACGGAGTTTCGGACTTTGTGGATGCGGTCCTGAGGACCAAAAGGAGAAACCTAAAGGTCTGTGCCCACGTGATACTGGGACTTCCCGGAGAGGATGAGGAGGATATGTTAGAAACTGGAAAGCTCCTGTGCGCCCTACCCATAGACGGCGTTAAAATACACCCGCTCCATGTTATAAAAGGAACCAAGATGGCACAGCAGTATCTGAACGGAGAGTTTGAGGTTTTGAGCCTTCAGGAGTATGCAAAAAGGGCGGTGGACCTAATAGAGATCCTGCCTCCCAACGTGGTGATCCACAGGCTAACGGGAGAGGTGGAGGAGGACAGGCTCATCGCTCCAGATTATTGCACCTACAGGAAAAAATCGGAGGTCCTTCAGGCTATCCAAAGGGAAATGGAAAGTAGAGGTAGTTATCAGGGCTGTAAGTCTCCTTTCAACCGATGAGCAAGGAACACTGGGCTTTAATCGCACTTTTGGTTAATCTACTGCAGTCTCTTGCCAAGTTTGTAGGTGGTGTTTTATCCGGTAGTTTGTCTCTGATCGGAGAAGCGGTTCATTCCCTCTCGGACTCCTTTGCCTCCGTGATCACATACATCTCCATAAAGTTCTCTAACAAAAAGAACGAGAGATTTCCCTACGGGCTTTACAAGCTGGAAAACTTAGCCTCTGTGGTGATCTCCTTCTTTTTATTTTTGGCAAGCTACGAGATAATAAAAAGGGCTTTTTCCCAAAGGGTGGAGATAAAGGAGGAGTTTTGGGGCATTGGTGCGGGGGTTGTGGTCTTTTCTCTCCTTGGCTCCCTTAGCCTTTCTATGCTGGAAAGGTGGGCGGGCAAAAGGTACAACTCTCCAGCCCTCATAGCGGACTCCTATCACACCCTAACGGATGCCTTTGGCTCCTCTTTGGTGCTTTTGAGCTTTGTAAGTGCTAAGCTTGGGTACCAGTTGGACAGATACTTTGCGATGGCTGTGAGCCTTTTGATCCTTTGGACTGCCATAAGCATACTCAAAAGGGAGTTTGCGGTGCTTTTGGATGTTTCTGCCGATGAAAAGACCTTAGAGAGAATAAGGCAGATCATACTGGATTTTGAAAACATAAAGGAAATAAAACATCTTTATGTTAGGTCCTCTGGCGGAAGGCTCTTTGCGGATATTACAGTAGCGGTAGAGGGTTGGAACTTCCATCACATCCATCAAACGGTGGATGCTTTGGAAGAAAGGCTAAAGAGGGAGATCCCTGAGTTGGAGATGGTCTTTATCCATTACGAGCCGGTGGGAGGAATGAAGCCAAGGGTGGGTGTGCTTTTGGACGAGGAGCAAAAGGTTTCTTCCCACTTTGAAAATACCAAATACTTGGCCATATTCTCCGACGGAAAGAGGGAGCTTTTAAAGGAGATCTCCGGCGATGAAAGGGAGATATCTCAAATATTGGCAGAAAGTGGAGTGAACATTGTAGTGTGCGGGTGGCATCCCGAAGATCAAACCGCCAGGCTTAACCTGAGCAGGGCGGGTATATTTGTGTGGGAAACAGAGGAAAAAAACCCATACATAGCCCTCTCTCAAATAGCCAAATGCATAAAGGAGTGTAAGGATGGATGAGATCTTTTTGAAGGACGAACAAGAGACTATAAACTTTGGAAAAGAGTTTGCCAAAAGGCTAAAGGGGGATGAAGTAATATGCCTACTTGGAGACCTGGGGTCGGGCAAAACCACTTTCGTAAAAGGTTTGGCAGAGGGTTTAGGAATAAGGGAGGGCTATCAGGTTAGAAGTCCCACCTTTACAATCGTCAATGAGTATCCCACCCAAAGGGGAAGGTTAATACACATAGACCTGTACAGGGTGGAGGACTTTGACGTGGAGCAGTTTGTGGGAGAAGGTATAGTGGTGGTGGAGTGGGCAAGGAACCTAGAGCTTTGCGATTGTATTATTGAGTTTCTGTTTGAAGGAGATGGAAGAAGGGTAGTGTTAAAATTTAACAAAAAGGAGGTGCGCTATGGACTTTCTGGGTAGAGATCAATCACCCCTTACGCAGGAAGAGTGGTCCGCCTTAGAGGAGGCGGTTATAAGGGTAGCAAAAAATACATTAGTTTGCAGAAGGTTTATGCCTGTAGTTGGTCCAATAGGTGCAGGGCATCAGGTTATATCCTACGATGTGTTTCTTGGTGTGGAGCCCGGTAGCTGTGAGGTAAGACCCGGAGAGGAAGCCCAAACCTGCGAGCCAGTTAGGGTAGGTAAAAGAATACACATAGTTCTTCCTACCATCTACAAACCTTTTTCCATAAGCTGGAGGGACCTTGAATACAGCAGGCAGTTTAGCTTGCCCATAGATACATCCACCGCGTCCGCCGCAGCCTTTGCCACCGCAGTGGCAGAAGACACCCTTATAATACACGGCAACAAAAAGCTAGGCATAGAAGGGCTCTTGACGGCGGAGGGAAGGCAAAGCATCTCAATGAGCGATTGGGATGTGATGGGAAATGCCTTTAATGATGTTTCTTTGGGTGTGGCAAAGCTCAGTGAAAGCGGATTTTTTGGTCCATACCATCTTCTTTTGAACCCAAAGGATTACTTCAAGCTAAACCGCGTCTATCACAACACAGGGCTCCTTGAGATAGAGCAGATAAAGAAAATAGTCAGCGAAGTTCACACCTCCCCCATAGTGCCAGAGGGGAAGGCTATACTTGTCTCCGCTGGTCCTCAGAACATGGACATAGTGGTAGCCCTTGATGTGTCCCTTGCCTATGTGGAAACCACCAACATGGTTCATGAATTCAGGGTAATGGAGATTTTGGCACCAAGGATAAAAAGGCCAGGTGCTATACTCGTTATTGGTAAGTAATTGCCTTCCAGAGGACTTCTGCCAACTCCTCCTCCAAGCCCGCCTCCCTTTCTATTATTCCACCCTCCACTAAAAGGAATGTCCTTTCCAAAGTGCCCACCACCATGGCTAAAGCCAACTCCCTTCTGACCTTGATAATTCCCTTCTTGAAACCTTCATCCATGAACTTCATCAGGGCGTCTTTAGGGAGGTTTTGAAAGTTCTTTACTTCCTCAGCCCTCAGATAGTGGAACAAGTTTATGAACTTAAAAGCTTGTGGGTTATCAAAGCAAAAGTTTAAGAATGTTTTCACAAGCTTAAAAAACCTGTTTTCTATTAATGTTTTTTCCTCAACTACCGAGATCAGCTCTTCATACAGCCTTTCGGCATACGTGGAAAAGAGGGTGCTAACAATCTGATCTTTACTAACAAAGTGTCTGTATATGGCACCTTCTGTTATGCCCACATCTTTAGCAATATCCTTTATGGTGGTCTCCCTTATGCCCTTTTCCGAGAACAGCTTGAGGGCGGATTCTAAAATTTTTTCTTTGGTGTTTTGATGGCGTGGCATATTTATCTATTGTACCTTTTTCTCCTTACAAACTCCTTTATTTCCTCCACAGTTCTTGTGTTTAAAATGTCCTCTTTCTTTGCCCATCCCCTTCTTGCCAAACCTAAACCAATCTTTAGATATCTTAGGTGGCTCGGTGCGTGGGCGTCGGTTACGATGGCAACGAGCGCGCCCTTTTCAACACACTTTCTAACCATTTCTGGGGAGAGGTCTGCCCTGAATGTGTTTAGCTCCAACGCGGTTCCTGTCTCCTTTGCCAAGTTTATTATCTGTTCCATGTCGAGAGGGTAGCCCTCTCTGCTTCCGTAAGCCTTCCCAGTAGGATGTCCTATTAAATTCACATAGGGATTTTCTATTGCTCGTAAAATTCTATAGGTGTTATCCTGTCCAAAGCGTGTATGTATGGAAGCTACCACAAAGTCAAACTCTTCTAAAAATTCATTGGGAAGGTCCAAACTGCCATCGGGAAGTATATCCACCTCGCACCCCCTAAGTATATAAAAGCCCTTCTTGTTATAGTAGCTGTTTAACCTCTCTATTACCTTCCACTGTTCTCTGTATCTTTGTATGTCTAAGCCCTTCGCTACCCTTGCGGAGGGAGAATGGTCTCCTATGACGATGTACTGCAATCCCAGCCTGTAGGCGGTCTCCGCCATTTCCTCAATACTACCAAGCCCATCGCTCCAGTTGGTATGCATGTGAAAATCACCCTTTATGTCTTCCCATTCCACAAGCCTCGGTAGCTTCCTCTCCAGGGCAAGCTCTACCTCTCCCACATTTTCCCTTAGCTCGGGTGGAGGACAATCCATACCAAGAAGTTCATAGACCTCTTCTTCCGTTCTTCCACCCAACCACTCTTCTGTGTCTGCCCTAAAGACGCCGTATTCGCTCAACTTTAATCCCTTAGCTTTTGCTATATCCCTTATCCTAACATTGTGCTCCTTTGAACCAGTGAAGTATTGGAGGGCAGAGCCCCATTGATGGGGTTCAACAGTCCTGAAATCCGCCTGTTTTCCGTTTTTTAAAATCACACTGGATTTTGTTTCTCCTTTAAGTAGAACATCCTGAACTTCATCAAATTTAGTAAAGTGCTCGTGCAGTGTGGACCAAAACCTTTTATCCGCAGAAACCAAGAGGTCTATATCTCCAACGGTTTCCTTTTTCCTTCTTAGGCTTCCTGCCAGTTCTATATTTTGGTAAAGCTCCCCAACTTTTTTCATATGTTCCAAAAGCCTTTCGCCCAATTGATAAGCTTCTATAAGGGACATACGCTCTTTACTCTTTTCATACAGTTCAAGCCCTCTCATTATGTTCTGTAATTTTTTCTCCCTTATACCGGGCAAGGTAGCAAGCATTCCACTTCTGACTGCCCTCAAAAAGTCATCCTTAGTTCTGACATGTAGCTTTTCGTAGGCTAACCTTAGGGTTTTCGGACCAATGCCAGGCACATCAAGGAGTTCAAGCAGATCCTCCGGCACCTGCTTTTTCAGCTCCTCGTATTTAGATATTTTCCCAGTTCTTAGATACTCCAATATTTTGCTTATAGAAGATTCTCCTATTCCGGGTATCTGGTATATCTTACCAGTTTTAACCAACTCCTCCACATCCACTCCTAACTCAGAAAGGACCTCCGCCACCCTCCTGTAAGCGTTTATCCTGTAAGGATTCTCCCCCAAAAATTCCATAATGTCTGCCATCTTAGAGAATATTTCTGCGATCTCTTTATTCTTGGACATCTTGTATTATCTTAAAAGCTTTTTTGTTCTTTGAATGGCCTAACACGCCCAAGAACTTTTTAATCCCCTCCACGTAGATCTCCACCGGTTCTCTTGTGGGCTTGTCCAAGGTTATTGTATCTCCTACTTTAAGGTTGTATAGTTCTCCTAAGGTGATTTTGGTATAGCCAAGTTTCACACTTATATGCAAAGGCACTCCGAGTATAGCCTTCAGTAGCTTTTCATAATCCTCGGGACTCCTTTCAAGGATACCCTTTAGCATTTCCTTATAGGGTTCTATTCCTTCCTGAGGTATGGCAAGCAATATGTAGCCGTCTCCCCCTTCCAGACTAACCGTAAGTCTTAAAACTATGTATTTCTCTTTCGGTCTTGCAAACATGAGTATAGCTGGGTTTGTTTCTATGCCTATGGGAATCAATTGCACATTCATAACAGTTCGCCAGGCTTCTTCCAGCTCCGCATACATAACCCTAAGCATTCTTTCTATTATTCTCATCTCCACCTTCGTGAATTCCTTTCCCTCAATCTTGTAAGGCTTGGCAGAACCACCAAAGACATTGCTTACGACCATGTATATTAGCTTCGGGTCAAGGATGATCATAAAATTGCCTTTGAAAGGATGGAGGTTGAAATAACCCACCGCAGATGGGAAGGGAAGTCTTGAAACAAGTTCACTGAATTTCACAGAGCCTACGCTCTCCTTTATTATTGTTGGCACACCCACTATCACTGAAACCAACCCCCTCTTCAAACCGCTGATCCATCTTTCAAAGACAAACTCCAAGCTTGGCAATCTTCCTGCGTATATACGCTCTAAAGCTGATACGTCAAAGGGCTGAACCTCTTTGTCAGTTTTTACCTGTTTTTTCTCCTCCTTTCCAAGGGTCTTTAGTAGTAGGTTTATCTCCTCTTGGGACAGAAGTTGTTCATCCATGATCAACCTTTACTCTTTAACCAGGCTTTTATGATCTTGGCTACCTTTTGGGGTTCTTCCTTTGCCAACTTGGAGATGGCTTCTATACTTGCCACTTCTTTTGCCTTTATCCTTATCTCTTCAACCCCTGCCAATTCCTCAAGCCCAGAGGGAACTGATGTAGGAATGGGTGGTATGTAAGCAGTGGGGGCTGGCTTTTTCTTTAGTTTCTTCAAGGCAATGAAAAGGGCTATAAAGGATACCAAACTAAACACAAGCAATGCAACCCACTTTATATACTCTGCGTAAGAAATGGGTGGCTTTTCCGCCTCAGGTTTCCTGAAGGGGACAGAAACCACACTCAGTACATCACCCCTGTTTGGGTCTATGCCTGCGGATGCCTGAACCATCTGTTTTACCTTTTCCAAATCTACGCCTTTAAGGTTGCTGTCTATCATTACACCCACGTTCAACCTTCTGACCTTTATCAGAGGGTCTTGGGTATATACCTCTTTCTTGCTAACTTCGTAGTTGGTTATGGTTTCACTCTTTTCTGAGGTTAATGGTCCTCCGGCACCCTGCACTGCACCCGTACCCGGTGGAACATTGGCACCCGTACCCGGTACTCCTCCAACAACCGCCCCAAATGTTCTCTCCTTTTTCTTCTGCTGACTGACTATGGCCGTCATGTCCGGGTCGTAGATCTCTTCTTTTTGTTCCCTCTTGGTAAAGTCTATGTCTGCGGATACCTTTACCTTAACGGTGCCCACGCCTAAGGCTTCCTCCAAGGTCTTTTGGATCTTCCTCTAAAGGTTCTTCTCAAACTCCGCCTTTAGCTTGAGTTCTTTATCCTTTAAAATCTCATCCTCTTCAAGCAATGCGGTAAGGTCTCGCCCTTTGTCATCCACCACAACCACATTCTTTGGGCTCAGTCTTGGGACGCTCAGGGCAACCAAGTTCCTTATTGCCTTCACCTGCTCGGGCGACAGCTCATGTCCGGGCTTTAACCTTATTAAAACGCTGGCAGTGGGCTCGTCCTCTTCCCTCAAGAATATGGACTTTTCTGGCATGCCAATGTTTACCTTTGCGTAATCCACCCCTTCAATTCTCATTATGGTTTTTGCCAACTCTCCTTCCACCGCCCGCTTGAAATTCACCTGATTTTGAAAGTCCGAGACACCAAAACTTCCCTTATCAAAGACTTCATAGCCTACTATGCCTTTGCTTGGAATTCCCTTGGCAGCAAGTTTTAGCCTCAGGTCTCTTGCCTTGTCCTCTGGCACAAAGATGGTGGAACCATCTGGGCTCAGCTTGTATTTAATGCCCTCTTTATCCAGCTCAAAAAGAACTGCGTTCAGATCCTCACCGCTTAATCCTCCGTAGAGGACCACATAGTTGGGCTTTCCCGCGTAGAAAAGGAGTAAAGAAAGTAGGGTCAAAACCGCAAGGGGCACACCAATAACGAGAGCCTTTTGGGAAGTGCTAAGGGAGAGAAACTTTTCCTTCAACTGGTTCAGGGTGTCTTGCCAAGCCATAGCTTAAACCTGCATCCTGTTTAACTCTTGGAAGGCTTCCACCAGCTTGTTCCTGACCTGGATGAGCAGGTTCAGGGCAATGCTCGCCTTTTCAAACTCTACCACCATTTGATGCAGGGGTATGTCCGCACCTTTTAGCACCGCATCCTTTATAGCTTCAGCCTTCTGCTGTTCCTGATTTACCCAGTGAATGAACTTGGAAAGTTCGTCCAGAAAGCTGGAGGAGCTTGCCTTTATCTTTTCTCTCTCTGGGCTGATCGTGAGATTTATAGGCCTTATCTCCATAGCTCTAAGGTCCTCTGGGCTATTTCCTTGGTGGCTGAAAAGGCGTTTAGGTTTGCCTCATAACTTCTAACTGCGGTTATCATGTCCACCATTTCCTTTACAAGCTCCACGTTGGGCTTTTGTACATAGCCTTCCTGGTTTGCCCTTGGGTTTGTAGGGTCGTAGACCAATCTAAAGGGCTCGTTGGATTCTCGGATTTCCACCACCCTTACGGGCACCTCTCCCTTGGATAGATTTTTTGGATCCTCAAGGGCTTGAAAAACAACCTCCAGCTTTCTGAAGGGTTCCCCGTTTGCCCTGTAAGATTCGTAGTTTGCCAAGTTGGAAGCTATCACGTTCATCCTCACCCTCTGGGCATACATACCGCTGGCGGATATGCTAAAGGCCCGGAAAAGATCGTTCATTGCCTACCCTCCTTTATTATGTTGTTTAGCTTATCCACACTACCCCTTATCATCCTCATGTATGCTTCGTAAGCGATCCTGTTTTGGGTGAGCTTTGCCATCTCCTCCTCAAGACTAACATTGTTAAAATCATTACCCACGAGCCTTCTTTGAATCTCTATTACCCTAAACACCTCTCCACTTTTGGGGCTTATATGCTTTTCCCTCGTGATTTTTAGCTTGCCTACGCTTTCTTCCTCCATGACCACGTCCTTTGCCCTGTAGTTGGGTGTGTCTGCGTTGGCTATGTTGCTCAGGATCACCTTATGCCTTTTCCATGCAAAGTTCAGGTGTGGCAGGACCTTGTCAATGCCCTTAAAAATATCCATATCATCCTCCCCAGAGGCTAACTATAAGCCTACCTAATATATTATCTGTTTTTTCAGCTTTTTTGACAACCCACTGGAGTGTTTCCTCATCCTTGGTTAAACCGCTCAGCCTTGCCAGCCTAAGGGCGGTAAGCCAATATAGATTATCCTCTTCATCCGATCTCTCCAAATAGCCTTTGTAAAATTCCTTAGCCTTTGTGAAGTTTCCCAGCGAGTAGTAATAATCTCCAAGCTCAAGAAGGGCGGTGGGTATGTATCCCTTCAGCCTTTGGGATTTTTCTAAGTCTTTGGTTTGCAAAGCTGTCTCAAGAAGTTTTTTGTTATCGGAGAAAAAGCCCAGGAGAAAGAGTGCCTCAGTGTGATCCTCTCCAGTAAGCTGGTCCTTGACCTTACTCAAGAGCTCCACTCCTTCCTTTTCCTTGCCTGTTGGCAAAAATTCCTGCGCCCTTAGAAAGCTCTTTGTGGGTTCTCCAACCACATCCAAAAGCCCCACATAATCCAGCTTGCCCCTGTAAAGGGAACCCCTCAGCAGTGCGGAAGCGTCAAAGAGGGTTAGGAAGTTCCTTTCATTGACCTTGTATAGGGCTTCAATAAACTCAAAATCCTTATCTTCATAAGGGTCTAGCCTCTTGTATTGAGCCTCCAAGCTTTTATAAAAAGGTTCCATGTTTATTTTTATGTCCTCCATCGTTAAATAGCCCTCCCTTGAGACCTTTGCCCTTTTCAAAAGCTCCACGTACATAAGCTTTTTGTCCTTTAAAGAGTAATAATAGACACCCAGCAGGGAGGGTAATCCGTAGCTTTTGGCGTAATCAATCCAGGCTATCTTCAAGAGTAACTGTTTGTACCAACTGAGTTTGTATTTATCAATGAAATCTTCATAAAACCAGAGCTGTGATAGTGCAAGCCTTAGGGTCAGGTCAGTTAGTGGGTCCCTATCTTTCATAAGCTCTTGCAATCTTTCCATAGCCTCCGAGTAGTTTTTGTTGTCCAGGTTTATAAAAAGCAAGAAATAGCTACTTTTGTCTGCGTACCTCCTGTATAAGTCCTTCCTTCGCAGTAGCTCAAAGTAAAAGAGACTGTTTCTCCAGTCTTGGAGCATGTAATAAGACAAGGCTAACCTGTATAAGAAATGAGGGTCCTCTTCCAAGTCTCTATTCTGAGCCCTTGCATGTGTCAGCTCAGAGAGGGCTTCTTTAAACCTACCCTGGTTGTAAAAGTAATACCCCCTTATGAGGGAAAGCATGGAGGGGTCCACACCCTCCTCCGATACCCTAAGGTTCTCTAAAAGCTCTATGTTCTTTGTACCTCCTTCCAAGGCATCCGCATACAAAAACTTCACCAAATACTTTTTCTGATAGCTGTTTTTGTATAGACTAAGGTAGAGCTCCTTGGCTTTGGAGTACTCTTCCAAGAGTAGATATACGTCTCCCAGAAATTCTCTTTGAAGGTCTATATAGTTTGCCCTTTTAAAGTAATAGGGATACATGTTCAAAAAGGCGATGGCGGAGAGAAGACCCCTTTTGTCAGCCTTTGAGTAGGCAAGAAGAGCGTATGCCCTTCCGAGCCAAAGATAAGCAAGTTCTCCATAATAACCGTTTCTATCCAAGTTAAAGGCACTTGTTAGATCTCTTATCGCATCTTCATAGTTGCGATTTTCCAAGTTTATGGAACCACTGTAAAACTTTCTCTGGGCTAAGGCGGTGTTTTCGGAAAGCCTCTCTTGGGAAAAGGAAAGCAGTAGGCTAAAAATGACCAGTAGCAGTTTAGCCCACAGCCACCGATAACCTTTCCAGCCAACCCTTTCTGTAGCTGTCAAAGTTCCCCTCCTCTATTGCCTTTCTTGCACCTTCCATAAGCCTGTGGTAGAAATGGAGATTGTGGATAGTGTTTAAAATGTAGGCGGAGATCTCTTCCGCGTGGAAAAGGTGCCTCAGATAAGCCCGAGAGAAGTTCTGGCAGGTATAACAGTCGCACTCTGGGTCCGGTGGAGAAAAGTCCTTTTTGTAAATTTCCTTTCTTATGTTCAACTTTCCTTGGGAGGTAAATAAGGTCCCCGTGCGTGCCATACGGGTGGGTGCCACGCAGTCAAACATATCAACGCCCACTCCTATTGCCATCAAAAGATCCTCAGGCATACCTACTCCCATTAAGTAGCGTGGCTTTTCCCAAGGAAGTTCCTCGCAAACCAACTGTGCCATCTCTATCATAATTTCTTTTGGCTCTCCCACCGATAGACCCCCTATGGCATACCCAAAAAGTTCCCTCTCCATAGTCCTCAAGGCGGACTCTCTTCTTAGGTCCTCAAAGAAAGCCCCCTGAACTATGCCAAAGAGCACCTGATCCTCCCTCGTCTTTGCCTTTATGGACCTGTCAAGCCACCTCAGCGTCCTCTCTAAGGCAGACTTGGCGTAGGCATAGGTGGTAGGATACTCCACGCACTCATCCAAGGGCATGATTATGTCCGAGCCAAATATTTCCTGAGCCTTTATCACAAACTCGGGCGTGAAAAAGTGGGTGTCCCCTGCCAGATGGTCTTTAAAGTACACGCCGTCTTCTTCCACCTTCACCTTGGACCTTCCGTCCTTCAGCCGATCCTTAGCGAGAGAAAAGACCTGAAAGCCTCCACTGTCTGTAAGTATGGGTTTTTTCCAGCCTATGAAGTTGTGTAGTCCTCCCGCGCTCTCTATCACTTCAAGCCCAGGGCGCAGGTAAAGGTGGTAGGTGTTTCCCAAGATTATTTGGGTGCCAATATCTTCCAAAAGCTTGTGGATCATAGCCTTCACGGTTCCCTGAGTGCCCACGGGCATAAACACGGGCGTTTCTATAACTCCATGTGGTGTGTAAAGCCTTCCCCTCCTTGCCTTTCCGTCTGCCTTTAAAACCTCAAACTTAAACATCAGAACATTCCGCCGTTTACGTGTATGACCTCCCCAGTTATGTAATCTGCCATGGACGAGCACAAGAAGGCTACCACACCCGCCACATCCTCCGGCTTTCCAAACCTCTGCAAGGGTATGTTTTTAAGATACTCCTTTTTTAGATCCTCCGAGAGTACTGCGGTCATGTCTGTCTCTATGAACCCGGGTGCGATGGCGTTGACCGTTATGTTTCTGCTTGCCAGCTCCTTTGCCAAGCTCTTGGTAAAGCCCAAAAGGGCAGACTTGGTGGCAGAGTAATTAACCTGACCCACATTACCCATAAAGCCCACCACGGAGGAGATGTTAATGATCCTTCCCCAGCGTTTTTTCAGCATGCCCTTTACCACCAGGGAAGTTAGCAAAAAGGTCCCTGTAAGGTTTACCTTAATCACCTCCTCCCAGTCTTCCAAAGACATCCTTATAAAGAGCTTGTCCTTTGTAATGCCTGCGTTGTTGATGAGGATATCCATAGGACCCACTTCCTTTTCAATCCTTTCGTAGGCAGACCTTATAGAATCGGGGTCCGAAAGGTCCATGGCAACGCCGATGGCTTTATCTGAGATAGATTTGGCAACCTGCTGAGCCCTCTCCTCATCCCTGCCGGTGATCACCACAAAGGCACCCGCCTTAGCCAAATACTCCGCTATGGCCCTTCCTATGCCTCGGGTGGAGCCGGTAATGAGGGCTTTTTTGTCCGATAGGTCTATGCAAAGCATGAAAAAATTATAATTCCTTGAACTCCTCCCGGGTGATGTATTTTTGAACCCTTTCTATGCGCAAGCATTTGCCCGAGCTCTCATCTATCTCCGCCAAAATGCCGTTAAAGACCACATCCTCTTTTTCTTCCACCTCAAACCTCTGGGGCAGTCCTGTAAGGAATTTCCTTATCACATCCTCCGACTTCATACCTATGGCAGAATACCAGCATCCAGACATGCCCACGTCGCTAACATAGCCTGTGCCCCTCTTTAGTATGACCTGGTCTGCGGTGGGCACATGGGTGTGAGTTCCATAAACTAAACTTGCCCTTCCGTCTACGTATATGCCAAAGGCGGTCTTCTCGGAGGTTGCCTCCGCGTGAAAATCCACCAGAATTATAGGCGTTTCTTCTCTTATTTCCTCGTATATCCTGTCAAAGGTTGAAAAGGGATTTTCTAAGTTTGGGTCCATAAAGACCCTTCCCATAAGGTTTATCACCGCAAACTTTACACCCTTCTTCTCGTAAATGCCATAGCCCCTTCCCGGTACTCCCTCTGGGTAGTTGGCAGGTCTCAAAAGGTCAGGTGTGTTTACAAACTCCAAAACTTCCTTTTTGTCCCATATGTGGTTGCCGGAAGTCATCACATCCACACCGATGGCTTTTAGCTCCTCATAAACCTTTCTGTTTATGCCAAAGCCTCCTGCGGAGTTCTCCACATTAACCACCAGCACATCAAAGGTACCTGGGCTGGATATGGTGTAGTACTTGAGGGCTTTTCTTCCGGGTTTTCCTATTATGTCTCCTACGATCAGGAATTTCATGAAGGCTATTATAATGCGGGTGGAGGGAGTTGAACCCTCACGGGCGTAAGCCCACGGGATCCTGAGTCCCGCGCGTCTGCCAATTCCGCCACACCCGCTCTACCTTGTATTATATTATATTAAGCAGGAGGCAAAGATGATTCCGATCGAAAAAAACGGCAACGTGCAGGACGAGTTTATTGAAGAACTGAAGAGAAAGAACGCCACCGTGACGGTTTTTTTAACAAGGGGAAACAGAATAACCGGTAAGATCATTGACCACGACAAATACACGGTGCTTTTGGAAGTGGAAGGAGAGCCAAACTTGATTTACAAACACGCCATAAGCACCATAGTAGTCGGTGGGTGAATGAAAGCAATACTGGTATTTCTTCTTTCCTCAGAAACAAAAGAAGAGTTTAGGGAATATTTAGAGGAACTAAAGGAGTTGGTAAGGGCTGTAGGTGGTAAAGTTCTGGGCTACATCTATCAAAGAAGGCATTCTCCGGACCCAAGGTATTACATAGGCGCGGGAAAGGCTCAGGAGCTAAAGGAAATTATCAGTGGAACCGGTGCGGACTGCGTGGTCTTTGACAGCTTCCTGTCTCCCTCCCAGGTGGCGAACTTAGAGGAACTTCTAAAGGTAAAGGTCTTTGACAGGGCGGACTTGGTGCTTGAGATCTTCTCAAGAAGGGTAAGGAGCAAGACCGCCAAGCTTCAGGTGGAACTGGCAAGGCTCACCCATGAACTTCCAAGACTTTATGGAAGGGGAAAAGAGCTCTCCCGTCTGGGTGGTAAAGTGGGTACAAGGGGTCCCGGTGAGCAAGAGGTGGAGATCAAAAGAAGGGCAATAAAGAGAAAGATAGAGCAGATAAAAAAGGAGCTTGAAGAAGTAAAAAGACAGAGAAGGGAGCAGAGGAAACGCAGAGAAAGACCACTCGGAGATACAAAGGTGGTTAAGGTTGCCCTGGTAGGCTACACCAACGTGGGAAAATCCAGTCTAATGCAGGCTTTGACGGGAAGGGAAACCTACATACAAGACATGCCCTTTGCCACCTTAGACACAAAAACCTCCGCCAAATTCCTTTTCCCAGACATCAAAATCCTCATTACAGACACGGTAGGGTTCATAAGAAAGCTACCCCCAGAGCTTATAGAGTCCTTTAAGGCAACCTTGGAGGAGGTCCAAGAGGCGGACATACTTTTGCATGTGATAGACATCTCGGACCCAAAGTGGTTGGAAAAGGTAAAAGTGGTGCAGGGCATTCTTAAGGAGCTTTCCGCAGATGACAAACCCACCATATACGTCTTTAACAAGGCGGACAAGGTGGTAAGCAAGGAGGAGGACATAAAGCTTTTGACGGAGCCTGCCTTTTTGGAGGGTAGGTGTGTGGTAGTATCCAGCAAGCTTGGGTGGGGGCTTGGAGAACTTTTAAAGGCAATAAGGGAAAAGGTAGAAGAACTGGCGGGAGCGAGCCTATGAACTTGGTAATTTTAGGTGCCCAG
Source organism: Thermocrinis ruber (assembly GCF_000512735.1). NCBI lineage: Bacteria > Pseudomonadati > Aquificota > Aquificia > Aquificales > Aquificaceae > Thermocrinis > Thermocrinis ruber. Next base: position 608,194 of record NZ_CP007028.1, on the reverse strand, counting down.
TGGGGCGATGAAGGAAAGGGAAAGGTGGTTGCTTTGCTTTCGGAAAATTACGAGGTGGTGGTGCGCTACCAAGGGGGTAGCAACGCAGGGCACACGGTAGTAATAAATGGAGAAAAGTTTATCCTGCACCTGCTACCCACGGGCATACTGCATCCTCACACGGTGGGCGTCATAGCCCAAGGTATGGTGGTTGATTTGGAGCTCTTGGTAAAGGAGATCAAAGATATAGAGAGTAAGGGGCTAAGGGTAAGGGACAGGCTATTCATAAGCGACAGGGCACACCTGGTGTTTCCTTATCACAAGATTTTGGATTCTCTTCTGGAGAGAAAAGGGAAAATCGGCACCACTTTGAGGGGCATAGGTCCTGCTTACATGCTAAAGTATGCAAGGAAGGGCATAAGGGTCTGCGACCTTTGGGATAAGGACCGATTTTACTCTTTGGTAAAGGACAACTTGGAGTTTGTGGAAGAGCTCTGTAAGAAGGTCTACTGCGAGGACTTTGAACTGAAGATAGAAGAGGTGGTGGATCGTAGCCTTGAAAACTTTGAGGAGGTCAAAGACTGTGTAATAGACACATCCCAGTATCTCCTTGAAAAGCGAGAAGGCATCCTCTTTGAAGGTGCCCAGGGAACCCTTTTGGATGTGGATATTGGAACGTACCCTTACGTGACCTCCTCCAACTCCTCCGCTTTGGGGCTCTCTGCGGGAACGGGACTACCACCAAAGTTTTTCTCCAACGCCAAATTCTACGGAGTTTCCAAGGCTTATGCCACAAGGGTAGGAGAGGGTCCCTTTCCCACCGAGCTGAAGGACTCCACAGGGGAGTTGTTGAGGGAAAGGGGTGGTGAGTACGGTTCCACCACCGGAAGACCAAGAAGGTGTGGTTGGTTGGACTTGGTGGCCCTAAAGCATGCGGTCAGGCTAAACGGCTTGGATGGTATAATCCTTACAAAGCTGGATGTTTTGGATGCCTTTGATGAGATAAAGGTCTGCGTTGCGTACCAGCTGGAGGATAGAATAATAGAGAACTTCCCTGCCAGCCTTACACTCTTGGAAAAGGTCAAGCCCGTGTACAAAAGCTTTGAAGGCTGGAAAGAAAGCACTTACGGCGTGGTGGATAGAAGAGAGATCCCAAAAAAAGCTTGGGATTACATAAACTTTATCCAAGAGTACGTGGGTGTGCCTGTGGTCATGCTATCCACGAGTCCAGAAAAGGATAAATACATCTGGCTTAAGGAAGAGAGCTATGAAGGTGCAAATATTGGTTAATGGAAAGGAGGTAAAGCTTAAGGACTTCCCAAAGAGGGCTCTTTACAACGTGGTCCTTGGCTTTTTGAAGAGCCTCAAGCTGGAGGAGGAGCCAAAGGAGGTGGTTTTGAAGCTTGAGGTGGAAGAAGAAAAAACGTAGTGATAGCTGATTTGAAGAAAAGAAGTATCCAAGAAATCCTTGAATTTCTTGTGGAAGAAGAAGATCGTTTGGACAGATTTTTGGCAAGGGCTTATCCGGACTTTTCAAGAAGCTATCTGCAAAGGCTAATAGAGGAGGGGTACGTTTTGGTGGAAAACCAAGTTATCACGAAACCTTCAAAAAGGCTAAAGCGGGGGGAAAAAGTTTTACTCTTGGTGCCAGAGCCCGAGCCCTTGGAGATCCCTCCCGAAAACATTCCCATAAGGATAGTCTATGAGGATGCCCATCTTTTGGTGGTTGTCAAGCCCTGTGGTATGGTTGTGCATCCTTCGCCCGGTTATACTACTGGAACCCTTGTGAATGCCCTTCTTTATCATGTAAAAGACCTTTCTTCCATCGGTGGTGTAGAAAGACCGGGGATAGTCCACAGGTTGGACAAGGATACCATGGGGCTTATGGTGGTGGCAAAGAGCGACCAAGTGCACAGAAGTTTGGCGGAGCAGTTCAAAGAGAGAAAAGTCTTTAAGCTTTACAGGGCAATAGTTCAAGGGATAGTAAGCTGGGAACACAAAGTGGTGGAAAGTAGCATAGGAAGGCATCCCATAGACAGGAAAAAATTTGCGATAGTGGAAGGCGGAAAGTATGCCAAGAGTGAGTTTTTCGTAAAGGAAAGGTTTCCCAAACACAATGCCACCCTTCTTGAGGTGAGACTCCACACGGGAAGAACTCATCAAATCAGGGTGCATGTTTCTGCCCTTGGGCATCCCATACTGGGAGACAGAACTTACGGTTTTAAACCGGCGAGCGTCTCAAAGGAAATCCTTGAGTTGATGGGAAACTGCCACATGCTTTTGAGCTACAAACTTGGCTTTTTCCATCCGGTAGATAATAAATGGCTTGAGTTTGAAGTGAAGGATGTGGAACCCTTCAGTAAAGTGCTCAACTACTTAAGAGCTTCTTAAAGAGTGCCCTGAGGCGGTTTATACTACCCTCTCCACCCAGTTCAGTCTTTAACCTTGCAAAGGCTTCCCTTTGCCTTTGAGCGTCTATGTTGAGGGCCACAGATACAAGCTCTTGCCACGGTCTTTGAACTACCTCCGGGATCACACCCTCCTTTAGTATTAAGTTGGTTAGGGCTATGTGGGAAACCTTTGCCAACCTTTTACCCACCCAATAGGTAATAGGATTAACCCGATAAAAGACCACATGGGGAACTTCCAAAAGGCTAAGCTCCAGCTCTGCAGTCCCGCTTGCCACAAGCCCAAACTTGGCATAAAAGGAAAGGTTGTAGTTTGGCTTTTCTAAGTCCAAGGGTGTAAAAACCTTCACGGGCAGACCTTTAAAAAGCTGTTCTAGCTTTCTTCTGAAGGGTTCAAAGGTGGGAATAACCGCGGGCAGTTTGGTTTTTTCATACAGGACCCTGTAAGCCCTTTTGATATACTCGCCGTGATTTTTTATCTCACTCCAACGACTACCGGGCAGGATCACCAAGTAATCTTCCCACTCTACCAAACCCTTTACCTTTTCCTCTGGCAGTGTGGGTTTGGCTAAATCGGTGAGGGGATGTCCCACAAACAGGGCCTCCTTTCCGTACTTTTTGTAAAACTCCACCTCAAAGGGTAGGATAACCACAAGGTAGTCTGTGAGCTTTGAGATCACCTCCGCCCTACTTTCCCTCCAAGCCCAAACTTGAGGGGATATAAAGTATATGACCTTCTTTACTTTGTCCCTTATTCTTTTTAAAAGGGGAATGTTAAAGGCTGGTGCATCGCATAGGATAAAGGCATCCATATCCTTTGCAAGGCTCTCTATCTTGGAGTAAAGCCTTAAAACCTTTGGAATTTTTGGAATGGCTTCCCATATGCCTACTACGGAGATGTCTTCGTACCTTGCAATGCTTTTAAAACCAAGGGCTTCTAAGTTTTCATCGGTTAAGCCGAAAAATTCCACCGAGACAAAGTCTTTGAATATAGCCTGCAGGTAGTTGCTGGCAGATCTTTCCGCCACAGAAACAAAAACTTTCATTTAGCCTTTAAAAAGACCTTAAAATTACCATCTGGCTCCCTTTCCACTCTGCCCACCACGCGGTCCCTCTCCACAAAAAAGGCGTAGCTTATCTCCACTCTCCCGGAACTTCTAACGCTAACATAACGCTCTGCGGTGTAATTTTGCGTTGAATTTCTAAAGGTTGCCTTCAGATAGGTGCCATCGTGGTGCTCCATAACTTCCACAAAGGAAACTTCCATGTAGTTGTTGTCTTCTACGCACTCTTTCCAAAGGGAAGAGAGCAGGCCACCGGAGAGGCTTGCACTTACGCCAAAGTCAAGGTCTTCCTCTTCCACTTCCTTTAAAAGATTCTGCAGTTCCTCCTCAAGGACCTTTCCTAACCTTTGGACCTTCTCAAGGGCCTGCTCTTTGTAGCTCTCCTCTATGGGCATAAACCTATTATACTAAAGCCTTCTTTGGCGGTGGTGGCAGGAATGGTTCAAGTCCCTGCTCCTGAGCCCATCTTTGAGCCATTTCATAGGCTGCCTTTGCGGTGTCCAAATTCTTTTGTATGAGCTCTAATTTCTTTTTGAACTTCCTTTCCAAGGCAGAGTCCAAGGATGCAGTTCCACCAGATGCCACAAACTTTTTGAGGAACCTGGATTTTATACCTTCCTCTATGGCTTCCACGCTCACCACACCTATGGCACCAAAGAGGGCTCCAATCATAGCCATGTTGGTGGCAAGCTCAGTACCCGCTATGTCTATGGCGAACTTGGTGGCGTTGAAGTTCAAAACCTTTACCTCCAAGCTCTCCAGGTACTCCTTGTCCTCCTCGGTGAGAAGGTCTTCTTCTGAGTTTATGATGATCAGACCGTTCCTTTTTATACCAGAGTAAAAGGGCATGGTGTAGGATTTACCCATGGTGATCACCTGCGGGTGGAAGACCAGTATAATGTCTGGATAGACTACCTCTCCTCTATCAAAGATGGGCTCTATGGCAATACGGGCGTAGCTCTCGGCGGGTGCCATCCTCTTTTCTGCACCAAAGAAGGGGTTTGAGACCGCATAGTATCCTTCATAGTCCGCTGCGGTGGCTATTATATGGGCGGCGGTAACCGCACCCTGACCGCCCAAAGCAGGCATCCGTATGTTTAATCTTTTTCTCATCATAACAATCCCTCCTCTTTCTTGCGGTTTATAACCTCTTGGGCTTCTGGGGTTGCATACTCAAAGAAGGCGAACCTTTCTTTGTCCCTTGCCCTTGCTTCCTCCAAGCCATCGTCGGAGTTCAAACCTATCTCAAGTATGCAAGGGGTATAAAGGTGTATGTAAGTGGGTCCCACTTCCCTTGCTACATATATAGCCTTTTTGACTACCTGCTCTACCCTCTTAGGAGAAGATACGGTTAGCCTTGCCACGTAGTGGCAACCAGAGTCTATTGCCAACTGCCACATTGGAACCTTTTCAAACTGCTTGCCCTTGGGGGCCATCTTAAAGACATGCCCTTTGACGGTAGAACCGCTCTCCTGACCTCCTGTGTTTGCATAAACCTCATTGTCAAAGCATATGGTGGTGATCTTTTCCTGTCTGAAGAAGGACTGCAGTGTACAGTCAAGACCTATGTCTACAATAGCACCGTCGCCAGCCAAAACGATCACATCCTTTACCTTTTCTGGAAATCTCCACTCAAGGACCCTCTTTATACCGCTTGCCACTGCGTTTTGGTTTCCAAAGAGAGAATGAACAGTATGAAGGGCTATGTGTGGGAACACCAAAGAGGTGCAACCGGTGGAATTGACGATTATAGTGTCCTCGGGTGCGGGAAGGGATGCAAGGATATACCTAAAAGCCATTGACTCGGGACAACCTGCACACAGGGAGTGCTCCTCTATAAGTTCCTTGGCGTAAGGCAGGTCCATAACACCCCTTTTGGGATTGCCCCAGGTTGCCTTCTCCTCAAGGTCTATTATTTCTTTTGGAACAAATTCTCTAAGTGCTTCGTTTACTTGATAGATCTTATATGACATGCTTTACCTCCTTTCCAAGTATTTTTAAGACTTCTTTAACTATTACTTCAGGAGGCATTGTCATACCGCCTGCCACCCTTGGGGTTCCAATTATATCCGCGTCGGAACGTTTGTAAAGATACCTTCTGACCTCCCTCTCCAGCCATCCAACCACGTTGAACTCGGGCACAAAGATTGTCTTGGCGTTCTTTGTGGCGTTTATTAGCTCCTCAACGGGGAAAGGTCTTATGGTTTTTAGCTTTACCACCTTTGCCTTTATTCCTTCATCCTCAAGAAGCCTTACCGCCTCCTTGGACTGGGCTGCGGCGGTTCCACAGGCAACAAACACAATTTCCGCCTCTGGATCTCCAAACTCCTCTATGAGACCTCTGAGGTAGTGCTTTGCGTAAGGTCTGGACCTTTCTATGGCAGCCCTTACTTCAAACTGCCAGCTGGCATGCGTGGCGTAAGAGATATAGTTGGATTTCATAACAAAGGGGTCCCTGAGGAACCTTCCGGGAGGAACTTCTGCGTCTATGACCGGCATTGGAGCCTTGTATGGATCGTAGGGAGGCAAAGCTATATCATCTGGAGGCAACATCACAGCCTCTCTGGTGTGGGAAACAAAAAAGCCGTCTACTACGGTGATGACTGGAACATGGACTTCGGGCTTTTCTGCCACCACAAAGCCCGCTATGATCATATCAAAGAGGTCTTGGGCGTTTTCTGCATACCAGATCATGCATCCTGTATCCAGAAGGAAAGAAACCTCCAAGTTGTCAGGCTGTATAGAAAGTGGAGAGTTTATACCTCTTGCCATTAAAACCAACTGAACGGGAATCCTGGTACCAGCCCACATGGGGAAGTTTTCCATTGCCCTGAGGGTCCCTGGTCCGGAGGTAGTGGTTATACACCTTGCCCCAGCCATAGCACATCCTGCTATTTCAGACATAACGCCAAACTCGGACTCACCCCTGAAATAGACGCCCACATAGCCCTCTACCCACAGTTCACCAATCAGGTGCGCCGCCTCAGACTGGGGAGTTATGGGATAAGAAACGGATGCATCCACAGAGGACCTTTTGACTGCCTCTTTGACCGCTTCGGAACCGGTCATAAAATGCTTGGTCCTCGGGGCTTCAAAAAGTAAATAGTCGGGTGAAACCACCCTTTGGCCTGCCCTGTTGTATATAACCTTCTCTGTAGAAACTTGTGCCATATTGCACCTCCTTTCCTAAAAAATTTAAGTTAAATGTATTTTAAGAGCGGATTTTCATTATGATTTTACTCAGCTTTGTTTAGGATATAAAATAAAAGGCATGCCTTGGCTGTTGAGAGTTAAAAAGAAGTTTAACGCAGCACACTTTTTGACCAACTACCACGGAAAGCCAGAACCTCTGCACGGTCACACCTGGGCGGTGGAGGTCTTTTTAAAGGTGCACACCTTGGACGAGGGCGGTATGGGTGAGGACTTTGTGGAGATCTCTAAGTTTCTTGATGAAATCCTTCCAGATTACAAACTGTTGAACGAGGTGTTTGACTTTTCTCCCAGTGCGGAGAATGTGGCAAAATGGCTCTACGAAAGGGTTAAAGAAAGATACCCGACCGTCCAAAAGGTGGTGGTTTGGGAAACAGAGGACTGTGGCGCAGAATACTTTGAGGTATAATTTTAAAGCTATGCGAATAATCTTAGGCTTTGCCATACTTTTCACCTATATAGTAATGATTTGGGGAGGGGTGGTAAGGAGCACGGACTCGGGTTTGGCGTGTCCCAGTTGGCCCCTTTGCTACGGAGATTTTAGCCTACCAAAAGAGACCTCAGCCAAGTTGGAAATGGGACACAGAACGGTCAGTAGCATTGCGGGGCTCTTTGTGCTCTTGACCTTTATCTATGTTTGGAAGCACTTCAAAGGATTGCCCAGGCTTACCTCCGCTTTGGCTTTGCTTTTTACTGTAAGCGCTGCCCTTACAGGCATGAAGATGATAAAATCGGAAGCTCCCAACCTTAAATACGTTAGCCATATGCTCTTGGAATCCTTTCACATATACGAGTCTATGCTCATCCTAGGCTCCCTTGTGCTAACTTACAGGTTCATTCAAAAAGACAAGCCTACTGGTGATGGTATTCCCCTTTGGGCTTATACCTTTGCCCTTGCAACAATGATCACGGGTGTGTTGGTCAGATACACGGGCTCTGGCGAGGCTTGCGGTCACGAGTGGCCCACATGTGCAGGTGCCCTGATCCCAGACCTTTCCAACTGGCAAATTGCCCTGCAATTTATCCATAGGAACCTTGCTTACTTAACCTGGTTAGCTTTCCTGCTTTACTTGGTAGTTTCAAGGAGTCGGCTTGCCCTCTACACCTTTGCTTTGATAAACCTTCAGTTTGTCTTTGCCATCTCCATGGTTTTGAGCGGTTTCTTCCTTCCTTTGGTTTTTCTTGACACCGCCTCCGGCTTTTTCCTCTTTGCTTGGCTAACTTATCACCTAAAGTTAGGAGAACCACAACCTAACCTGAGGACCGCATGGTAGTAAAGACTTTAGTTAAAATGGCTTCTCTGAAGGATTACATACTCCTTACGAAGCCGGGTATTGTTCTTTTGGTGCTAATAACTACCCTAACGGGTATGTATTTTGCCCAGAGGGGTATGCCTCCGGTGGAGCTTGTTTTTTGGACTTTGCTTGGCACCGGTTTGGCTTCTGCGGGCTCTGCAGTTCTGAACCAATACTTTGATAGGGACATTGACGCCCTGATGGAACGCACTAAATCAAGACCTCTTCCCCTTGGCAG